>MSXO01000084.1 GCA_002083615.1 Proteobacteria bacterium ST_bin11
TCAGCCAATTCGACAGTTTGGTTGAAATCCAGTGAATCCAACGCCATTTGAATTAATGGTCTTGCCATGTTTATGTGCTCCGATTGTTATAGTTACAGTTATTGTTTTAAGACCCACCCCCCGACCAAAACGCCATTTTCAGGTCTTTAAGTCGAGAGCGCCGCAAGCCTTTGTCGATGGGCAGTTTTCGCGAGTGCGGCAACTCTAAATCAGAATAAGGCACCCTGTCAATTGAAGACCGACTATTTACGTGGCAAAAACCCTGTATTTAGTCAGGATCGTCGAAATCTTAATCCCCCAAGCCGATCCAAGGCCGATAAAGACCCGTCGCATCAACGCCGAACATATCCAAGATTCGTCCCACACCCTCATCAACCATGGCCCGAACCGAATCCGTCTTGTTGTAAAAAGCCGGCATCGGGGGAAAGATAATCCCGCCCATTTCCGTTACGCTGGCCATATTGCGAATATGCGCCAGATTTAAGGGTGTTTCGCGGGGCACTAATACTGTTTTGCGGCGTTCTTTTAAAGCGACGTCCGCCGCACGGGAAATCAAGTTATCGCCAAAACCATGCGCCACCGCCGCTAGGGTTTTCATCGAGCACGGCGCAATCACTATACCTTCGGTCTTGAAAGATCCGCTAGCAATACAAGAGGCAATATCGTTGATGCCATGCTTGACATCGGCCAACTCATACAAGGCAGCCCGATCCATATCCAACTCGTACTTTAGATTAACAAAACCTGCTGTCGATACGACGAGATGGGTTTCCCATTCGTCTCGCTCCCGCAACACTTGCAGCATCCTCACGCCATAAATTGCCCCGGTAGCCCCGGTTATTGCAATGATCAGTCGTTTTTTTTGGCTCATAATTCTCTGTCTACGCCAAAACCCTGGCTATTTCATCGGTCGCCGCCACCAAGGCATCGATCATTTCCTCGCCTCGCGCAATATGCCCGGCATTCGGCAACACGACGTAACGAGACTGCGGCAAAGCCTGATGCAGACGCCACCCAGCTTCGGCCGGACAAGTCAAATCGTTTCGACCGTGAATGATGATAGTCGGTATCGACTGCAAGCGCGCACAGTTTTCCAGGATTTGATTTTCGGCGATGAAATAATCGTGAATGGCATAAGACAATTCCATTTTTACTTGTCGCAGCATTGGCTCGCTGACCGACTCCATGCTCTCTAGGTAGTCATTCCCTAATGCCACCTGCCCGCTCCAAGCCTGCCATTGTTGAGCGGCGCGCCTGGCTGCTTCCTGATCGGCACCGAAAATCGCTTCGACCAGACGCTCCAAAATATTGGCGTCGGGCAGATTTGGCAAATTATCCAATAAAACCTGCCAGCGCTCCGGATAGATTCTATTGACACCATTACCCAGAAACCACTCCATGTCGGCCTGTCTCGCTAAAAACACACCGCGCAAAATCATAGCCAAAACCTGCTGAGGGTGTTGCTGCGCATAAAGCAAAGCTAGGGTACCCCCCCAAGAACCGCCAAATAACAGCCATTTTTCTATCCGCAACTGACTACGAATACTCTCCATATCCGCCAGTAAATCCTGCGTGGTATTGCCTTGCAATTCGCCAAACGGCTCAGATAATCCGCAGCCGCGCTGATCCATTAAAATAATATGGTAGCGAACCGGATCAAAAAACCGCCGATGATCTGGTTTGGTCCCGGAGCAAGGGCCGCCATGCAGAAAAATCGCCGGAATGCCGGCTGGATTGCCAGATTGCTCGACATAAACGCGGTGGTCGCTGCCCGTTTCCAGAAAGAAAGTATGGAAAGGCGAAATTTCCGGATAGAGGGTTTTCATTATTTTTCATCCATAAAAAAAGGGAAGGCTATAACACCTTCCCTTCTTGAGCGCTAACTAAGCTTCAACTTAGAATTTGAAACCTACATAGCCGCCAGCGTTCAAACCGTCGGTTGGTGTACCGTCAAGGCTGCTGGTTGCATAGTGGTAACGCACGTCAGTACCCAGCACGATGCCTCTGTAGAGGTCATATTCTGCACCGGCGCCGAAGTTCATGCCAGCGTTCAACACGGAAACCGCATTGGATGGCACACCCAGGATGTTAATATCCAAACCCACTGGGATAATCCATGGACGCAATTTGCTGTCATGCATGAATTTGATTTTTGGTGAGGCGTTGATTCTTAAGCGGGCGTCCGTTGCAGTACCATTACCTGCATTTAGCGGAATGGTCGATGAATCCGAAGTTAACAAAGCGGTTAGAGCGCCGTTTGTCAATGTATTCTGACCGGTACCATACTGAGCGTACTCAATGCCCAACTCGATAGCAAATGAAGTGTCATCCATCAAACCGAACAAGTCATTATTGACATTGAAGTCGAATGCACCGCCAAAATAGAAACCATCATTGTTGCTGTTATTAGAAAGCAACGAACCTTTTTGAACCAATGAACCGCCACGATCTTGATCCAAAGAAGTCCAACCACCACGAACTGCAACCAAGTGGTCTTTAGAAGAGACTGCTGCAGGCGCAGCTTTAACCGACGCCATCCATTGATCCAACTCTTGCACTTTCGCGTTAGCAGTTGAGGTGCCGGCAGACGCAGATTTAACTCGGTTCAATTCAGCTTGCATGGCTTGCATTTGATCAGCCATTTGTTGCATTTGCGCTTCAAGGGCTTCGGTTTTTCTTGCGGCAGCGTCTGCTACTCGCTCAGCACTTGAACCCGCTGCTTGGGCTTGTGGGGCAATGAATGCTCCAGCCATTGTTAAAGTCGCTGCGGCAACACCCAGCGCTAATTTGGATTTAGTAAAACTCATTGTTGTTCCCCCCCAAGGGTAATTATTGTTAAGACTGAATTCGCTTTAAAGCAACACAGGATTTCTTCACGGTCGCAATAATAGCAGTAAAACACTAGCCATACAAGTTTTAAGTCTATTTTTTTTGATTAAAAAACTTGTTTTATATCAATGATATACAAACACTTTATAAACTATAATCCATATTTGTCAAAATCAAACAACAGCGATTTGCTTTTTGACACACCCATCAACAACAGGCAAACCCTATCTAAATAAGCCGGCTTCGTGTTACCTTAAAAAAGCCTTCTTACACCCGTTTTCCTCGGCATTTGCATGACCACACACCTGGATATTTTGATCATCGGCGGCGGCATCAGCGGCCTGCTAGCCGCTCGAGAACTGCGTCTTGCCGGTCGCGACGTCACCATCCTCGACAAATCCAAACCGGGCATGGAATCTTCATGGGCCGGCGGCGGCATTTTGCTACCGATTTATCCCTGGCGACAAGCCACAGCGATCTCGGAATTAGCTGTCAACAGCTTAAAGAGATACTCTAGCCTAAGCCAAGAACTACTCGACGCTACCGGTATCGACCCGGAATGGTATGACTGCGGCATGCTGATCTGCAAAAATCCGGACTACGAACAAGCTGTAAAATGGTGCGAACACTACAGCATCGACTACCAGCCGGCGCCACCGGCATTGACCGAGGCGCTTGGCAGCACTTGCCACCAGCCACTATGGCTACCGGAGATTGCCCAAGCCCGCAATCCAAGACTGTTGAAATCGCTTCACGCCTATTTGGTCCAAACAGGGGTGCAATTTCTGGACACTACCGAAATCCACAAAATCAGCGTCGCCAATCGTCAAATTGAGCGCATTGAAACCACCGACAGTAACTATTCCGCGCAACACTTGATTGTCAGCGCCGGCGCCTGGACGACCGATTTAATGCAGGATTTATTGCCCGACTGGCCTGTAGACTTAAACATCAAGCCGGTTAGAGGCCAGATGCTGCTGTTCGATGCTACCCCAACTACCTTAGACTGTATGGTGCTGGACGGTGATCAATATTTGATCCCGCGCCGCGATGGGAAAATCCTGGCGGGGAGCACCGTGGAGCAAGCCGGTTTTAACAAGATCACTACCGAAGCCGCCAAACAACAACTATATCAATTCGCCACCGACTTACTGCCAACCTTAAAAAGCTATCCGATTTGCCATCATTGGGCTGGCCTGCGCCCCGGCAGTCCGCAAGGCATCCCCTCTATTGGGCAACATCCTGATATTGAGAATCTCAGCATCAACGCCGGCCACTTCAGAAATGGTTTAGTGATGGGCCCCGCTTCCGCAAAATTGTTGGCAGACTTGATTCTGCAGCGCCCCACCGAAATAGACCCGACACCGTATTCGCTAACTCGAGCAAACGCGCTATGAATCTATACCCTTTGTTACGCCCGTTACTTTTTTCCTTAAACCCGGAAACTGCCCATCATGTGACGCTGGATTTATTAAAGTTAGCCAAGCAAACGGGCTTGTCGGCTTTGAGCAAACCGACAGTTAGCGAAAAGCCTGTAAATGTTATGGGTTTGACCTTTAAAAACCCCCTAGGACTGGCTGCAGGCCTGGACAAAAATGGCGATTACATTGATGCGCTTGCCGAACTGGGGTTTGGCTTTATCGAAATCGGTACCGTCACCCCGCGCCCGCAACCCGGCAACCCCAAGCCGCGCCTATTCCGCCTTCCTGAACATCAAGCCATTATTAATCGAATGGGCTTTAACAATTTGGGCGTCGATCATTTGCTGGAGCAAAGCGGTAAATGCCAATATCGTGGGGTATTGGGTATCAATATCGGCAAGAACGCCGATACCCCACTGGAAAATGCCACCGAAGATTACTTAATCGGTTTACGCAAAAGCTACGCGGCAGCAAGCTACATTACCATTAACATTTCCTCGCCCAACACCAAGAATTTACGCCAATTACAGCAAGGCGACGAGATTAAACAGTTGTTAAGCGCCCTGAAAGAAGAACAATTGCAGCTGCAAACCGCGCAAGGCAAATACACGCCTATTGCCGTGAAGATCGCGCCCGATTTAACTGACGAGGAGATAAGCCATATTGCGGGCTTACTAATGGAGTTTGCGATTGACGGCGTGATTGCGACGAACACCACCATCGCCCGCGACCGCATTCAAGGCCATAGGCACGCCAACGAAACCGGCGGCTTAAGTGGTGCCCCCGTTAGGGAAAGTTCGACGCGAGTCGTTAAAGGCTTAGCGGCGGAGTTGGGCGAAAAATTGCCGATTATCGCGGCCGGCGGGATTTTGAGCGGTAACGACGCCCAAGAAAAACTGGCAGCGGGCGCCAGCCTGGTGCAAATATACAGCGGTTTGATTTATAGGGGACCGCAACTGATTGAAGATATATTAAGCATCATCTAACTGGCTAGCCCGCTGACCTTATCAAACTTAGCTATTGATAGGGTCGTTCTATCCTTTATTTTCTTCATCGCTTTTCCAGGCGCGGCACCAAAACGTAAACCGCCACCAATCACAGTGCGGAGTCATTTTCGAAGGCGCTCAACGATGAATCAACCTTCCATCCGCCACCAAAAGCCCGGTAAAGCGACACCATCGCCACGCCGACCGCTGTTTCGGCTTTGGCGCGTTCGTCGCTGACCGCCAGCTTACTGCGCTGCGCATCCAGAACGGCCAAATAATTGCCGGCACCGCGCTGATACAGCGCATCGACCAACCGGTAAGCTTTATCCGCCGAGGCTTCCGCTTCAGTCAATCGACCTAGGCTATCCGTGGTGGAACGATGGGCGACGAAGGCGTTTTCCACATCTTCCAGGGCCAGCAAAAAAGTCTTCTCATAATTGGCCGCGACCTGATCCAGCCGGGCATCGGCGGCGGCGATATGGGCACGGATACGTCCGGCGTTGAAGATAGGCGCGGAAAGCCCCGAACCCAAGGCATAGACACTCTCGGCCAGACTCGGAAAACCGCCGACTGCCAGCGCGCCGAGACCGCCGCTGGCCGATAGCACCAGCTTCGGATACAGATCAGCCCGCGCCGAACCCAGGCTGGCGACCGCCGCACTGACTTCGGTTTGCACCAAACGCAAATCGGGCCGCTGTGTCAACAAATCCGCCGGTAGCAGGTTCGGCATGGCCGGCGCTTGCTTCGGTATGGGGCCAACAGTGGCCAAACGGTTTCCTAGACTCTCCGGCTGCTCGCCCAATAACACGCCCAAACGATGGATCATGTTTTGCTCGGCGTTGGTCAATCCGGGCAGGATCGCTTCGGTGCTCTGCAGCAGGGTTTGCTGGCGAGCAAGGTCAGCCTCGTTAGCCAGTCCGGCTTTAACAAATACTTCTAAAGTTCGCAAGCGTTCACGCTGCAAGGTGATGTTGTTTTGCAGAATGCCGGTGCGCTGCTGCACGCCGCGCAGTTGCAGATAGTTGGTCGCCACCTGGGCCAGCAGACCGACTTGCGCCGCATACAAGCCTTCCTTACTGCCTTCGGCTTGCGCGGCGGCGGCTTCAGCTTCCAAATGCCCGCCACCGAACACATCGATTTCCCAGCGAGCCGCCAATCCACCACTGACCGCATCGGCGGTAGGCGTAATCAATTTGATGCCTTGCCCGCTGGGCACGCCGACGATGCGGTCGATGCGTTTTTCCCGGCCGCCGGAGAGTGAGAAATCCAGACTGGGATACAAGGCCGCTTCGGCGACGGTGACCATCGCGTTAGCTTCGCGGACGCGAGCGGTGGCGATTTTCAGATCGTGGTTGGCGGCCAAGGCTTTGTCTATCAACTCGTTGAGCAAGGGATCGTTGAAACCTTGCCACCAAGTCTTCATGCCTGCCGTTTCGCCGGTTTGAGTATTGGGCGCGTGTTGCCAGGTTGCCGGGCTATTGAGCGCTACTTGGTCGCCGACGCGGGTCGGCGTACAGGCGATTAGACTAGCCAGAGACAGTATGGTTAGTGGTATTAAATATCGATTATTCATTGTAAAACTCCGTTGGCACCACGCAGGGTACGCACTGCGTACCCTCTTGGGCTTTAATAATTGCAGAGGTTTTATAAGGTGCGCAATGCGTACCCTACCGCTACTCTTCTCCCCTCTTTGAAAAAGAGGGGCTGGGGGAGATTTTTCAAATAAATCCCCCTCAATCCCCCTTTTTCAAAGGGGGAAGAATCGTTGCCTCGATGGCGTTGCCATCAGGAAGGGTCTTTATGACGCGATCTCCTCCCGCGCACGCTCAACCCTGAACCACGCCGCATAAAGCGCCGGCAGAAAAAACACCGTCAACACCGTCGCCACCGTCAGCCCGCCCATGATGGCAATGGCCTGCGGGCCGAAGAAGTCGTTGCGCGACAGAGGTATCATCGCCAAGATCGCCGCCGCGGCGGTCAGCATGATCGGCCGGAACCGCCGCACCGTCGATTCGACGATGGCCGACCAGGTGTCGAGCCCCGATTTTTCGTCTTGATCGATCTGATCCACCAGAATCACCGAGTTGCGCATGATCATGCCGGCCAGCGCCAGGATGCCGAGCAAGGCCACGAAACCGAACGGCGCCCGGAACAACAGCAACGCGAAGGCCGCGCCGATCACGCCTAGCGGCGCGGTACTGAACACCATGAACGTTCTGGATAGATTCTGCAGCTGCATCATCAACAGGATCAGCGTGACGATCAGCACCAACGGAATCCAGATCAGGATCGACTTCTGCGCGGTTACTGCATCTTCCTTGGAGCCGCCGGTTTCGATGAAATAACCGGCCGGCAAGCTATCCTGTATCGGTTTAAGTTTCGGGATGATTTCCGCCGCCACATCCGGGGCCATCTTGCCGTCGGCCACGTCGGCGCGCACTGAAATGGTTGGGAAACGGTTGCGCCGCCAACGCACGCCGTCCTCGAACACGGTCTCGAACTTGACGAACTGCGACAGCGAGACCGGCTTGCCATTAGCGGTTCGAACCGCGACGTCCGGCAATTCGTCGGCGGCAGTGCGCAATTCGGGACTGGCCCGCCAGACGATGTCGATCAATTTATCCTGCTCGCGCAATTGTCCGACCGGGATGCCGGCGTAATGCGCCTGCAAGGCTTGCGACAGGCTGGCCGTCGATACGCCGAGGGCCCGGGCTTTGTCCTGATCCAATACCAAGCGGAAAGACGGCATGCGCTCATGCCAATCGTCGTTGACATCCACTGTACCGGGATGGTCGCGCACGACTTCGGCTACCCGATCAGCAATCCTGCGCACGATGTTGGGGTTTTCGCCGAGCACCCGGAACGCCAAGGGATAATCCATAGGCGGCCCGACATTGAGGCGCTTAACCCGGCCCCTGACATTCGGAAAATCCGTCTCAAGAATCTGCCGGACGCGCTGCATCACCCGTTCACGCGCCTGGTTATCCTTAGTCATCACCACCAATTCGGCCAGATTGGTATTTGCCAGTTGCTGCACGATCAACATAAAAAACCGCGGTGTGCCGCTGCCAACATAGCTAGCGACGTGTTCCACGGTGCGGCCTGAAAGCCGTTGT
>MSXO01000030.1 GCA_002083615.1 Proteobacteria bacterium ST_bin11
CAGAAATCTTATAATCCTAACCAGTTATAACTAGTTCGTAAATTACGCTGCTCTCCGATCGATCTAACAAAACAACGAAGAAAAAAAAAAGCCGTTCGTCAGTTCACCGTTAAACGAACGAACAAGAAGATGAAGTTTCTTGCACTTGCGTGTCTGGCGTTCATTGTTGTCGCCTTTGCTTCCAGCTTTGTTGAGGCTGGTCGAGGATCACAACCTCGCATTCCCGATCATTGTAACCCTGCAAAGAACGACTTCCAGAAGCAGAATGCCGCTCAACTGAACGCCATCTCTGCAAACCCCACCACAGATCTCTGGTACCAGTCGATCGCCATTACCATGGTTGCTCCTCCTACTGGATCGCTCACCGAGGTTGCTCGTCAGTCCTACTGGCAGTCTCGCGTCTACTCCACTCGCAACTGTGCCATCGTTGAGGTCCAAGCGTGGCCTCGCTCGGAAAACCAGGTGGTCTTCCAGGAGATTCATTCGATTGTCGACGACATGGACGGCGAAAGTTCTGGACGTCGTCATGGCGGTGGTGGCGGTAACTCCCCCAGCTTCGTTGATCAGACCTACACCGTCGAGTGGAAGACCAACTACACCTCGGACTCCGCTCTTGTCGAGGGCATGCCTTCCAAGTCCTATGTCACTGGAAACTCCATTGTTCAAATCGAGTTCTTCGACCCAACGAAGACTTCTTCGTTCTACACTCAGCAGATGCAAGTTCAAGTTGCTCATCAGAGCCGTCACTACACACAGATCATCACCGTCGATCCCACAGGAGCCTCTGCGCCTCTGACTGTCTGGGCGAACAGCACCGTTGTTCCTCGCGCTGCCCAGCCTTCTTTGATCAAGGATGCCTTCGATGCCTACAAGAGCGGCAACGTTCCCGTTGAGCAGGATCCCTTTGATCCTACCCGCTATGTCTACGTCTACACTGGAGCCTCCGCTCAGAAGACTTCCGACTCAGTCGAGGATCTTTACTACGTCGTCGATACTACTGGCACTTTCGCTCAGTACTTTGGCAAGCCGATGACCTTTGCTCAGTAAAAATTCACGACAAGATAAGATGTGTCGCCTTGAGGAACGCCGCGAATGTGATACTTGGAAAAGGTGATGTCTTCGATGTCGTAATCGTCGAACGCCGACACAAGTTTGTCCTTGAGTGAAGCGGGCGCGTATTCAATGAAGTTCGTGTGATAGATGATCTCCTCGTTGATGAACTGTTTGAGAAGGTCTTTGAAGTCTTCGTGTTCCACGTTATAGGCAGAGAGAATGCCCACCTTGTCGATGAGATTGCACGAAACGAAGCCCGAAAGTCCGTCCAAACTTCGGTAGATGTTTCTGTAGGTTGGTTGAATGCAAGCGGTGACAAGCATTAGTGACATATAGTCTGAGGAATTGCGAAGAGATTCGGGGGCATTGACGATCAAGTTGAAGACGTGCGTGTCGACGAACAACGACTTATTGATGAAGGCGTTACCTGCGACAAAAGCGAGAAACGACCTATTCAAAGCCACCTCTATTGTAGTGAAAGGGTTGCTAGTATCGACGTAGAGAGGAAGTTCTGCAAGGTGACCATCGCTTTCGTTGTGTTTGATCATGCTCTCTCTTGATGTGAACGATAGGTTGCAGTATTCGCAGTAGCGTTGCTTTGGTCCATAGCGAACCTTATTGACGTGTTCACTTGTCTTGATGTGTTCTCTATAGTCGCTTTGATTGTAGAGAGCGTCGCAGGCAGGACAGCATCTAGTGATCTCCTGCTGGTGATCGTGGTAAAGATGGTCGTAGTAGTCTTCGTTTTTGAGGAACGTGCGAGTGCAAAATTCACAGGTAAGTGCGGTAATCTGAACTTGGTTTACGTTGTCCAGGTGTTTTTTCGTTAGGACGTGTCGTTGATAGGCAAAAATATTATCCACAAACGTGTTGCAGTGGCGACAGGTCACTTGGTCTTGAGGTGTATCATCTTCTCTGTCTAGAGTAGAGGTATCGTCTTCACTGTTGTTGTTGCTACTCGAATCGTGAAATTCCTTGTAGTTCTTTTGATGTTTCGCAGTCTGAACGTGTTTTTTCATGTTGGAGATTTTCAGCGTTTTAAAGGAACACGCAACACACGCATATACATGAGCTTCCGGCTGTGCTTGCTGTTGTTCATTGGTGGACAAACTGTAGTCCACGTTGCGTTGATGCTTTGAAGTTTGAATATGACGTTCGAACTTGCAGAAAAACGATGCGTGGAAATCGCAAGCCGTGCACGTAAATGCATTCACTTTCTTTGGTCGTCTTGTTATTCGCGTGGCCGCCGTTGTTACGGCCTTCTTGGAGACTCGCGGTACAGGCGGTTGAACAACGGACGAAATGAACGCCGTGGAGTTTGTGTTGCATGTGATTCTAACTCGAAAATCGTCGGGAAACAGCTCCCAGTTGAGAAAGGAGAGCACTCGATCTCGCTGCTTTTGCTCTTCGTCGAAAATTCGCGTTGTAAGTGCCGTTGCGCGACTTTCTATACTCTTGTTGAAGACGGGCAGCACCACTCGCTGTTTGAACTGAGAGATAAGACGCAGCTGAGTTTCTATGAACTTTGGAGACGATCGTTCTTGCATGAGGGCGCATTTTTCTATCTCGTAGGTTCTAGTTGGAATGCGAGGACTTCCCTCGTTAATGCGTTTCATTCGAGAGTTAACGAGTTGCATCTGAGCGAATTCTCGTTGTTCTTCATTGGTGAGCACGATCTCCGAGCAACAGCTGTTGATCCAGCTATCTTCGTTGAGTTCCTGTAGATCGACATTCTTCATTTGAACTAGCGGCTCGGTGTTTTCGATGTTCAATTCGTGAAGGCGCTTGAAGAATACGCCAAAGATGCGCGATAGAAGTGCGTGTGGATTAGGGTAGAGAACGCCGGTGTCAACGAAGGCAAAGTGGGCGGGAACAATATTGAAGAGGCTGTTGGTGTTCGTGTCGAAGCGATTGCCTGTGAACACGGGTGCTTCCGTCATCCAACGTTGCCAAGGACCTGTAGGTCTCATTGCAATGTACTTTTGAAGTTCGTCTTCTTCGCTAGTGCGCTGAAACATAGTGAAGATTACATGAGCTTTGCACTGCTTGTAGGGAATACACTGATGTTTGTTGATGAAGAGTGTATCGAAGACAATGATGGTGTGCCCTCTCTCTATGGCGAGCACCTTTTCTCTCTCTGAAGGATGGATACATCGAACGTTGGGTAGATTGTGAAAGGAGTGACTGCGCGAAATGTACGGACTAACAATGTAGAAGGTTTCGTTGAGACGTGCCATCGTGTAGGCGATGATTGTTGCGCATTTCAACTGCACGTTATCTTCGTTGGTGATGATCGATTGAGTGTTTGCTATGCTCATTCTGTACTTGGGCATTTTAGCGATGACTTTTTCGTCGTAGACGAGCAGTGCGCTCACGTTCGACTTACCGTTGATGTTCACAACGTTGCAAGAGCCATCTTGCGTGTTAAAGTCTATGGTGGATCGAAGTTCTTCGAGACCTGTGTACAAGTCGATGCAACCTTGATCGTCGATAGTGGAGGCGTGTGCACTCGACGTATCTTTTTCGAAGCGAGTTCTTGTCGTCAACGCTTTGGCGATCTTCACTTCGCGTTTCACTGTCACTGTGTTGTCGAGATGGACGCGAGGTGCGTCGTTCAAGCGAAAGTAGCGAATGAACTCACCAACATTGTACTCCTCGGTTGTTTCCCTGTAGGTTTCCGCGTCGGAGAACAGATCTTCCACGGCTTCGGAAAGCTGATTGTTCGTGCAGGAGAGAACACGTCTTGCCTGATCAACTGTGATGTCGCCATAGACGTCGACTATGGAGTTGAGAAAGATTCGTTGATGACGCACCGACAGTAAATTCAAATCGTAGACGTGGTCGCTGTTGAGCAGAGTTGGAGAACCCACGATTAGATGATCCCAGGTGTGCGCATAGACGTTGAGATAGTCGTTTGAGTCGGCGCCTTGATAAATTGGAAATGCACCGTGAGCAACGGATCGAACGTCGCGCGTTGCAACGTGCAGAGAAAGTAGAGTGGTGATTATATCGTCGGTCTTCGAGATAAAAGGTTGTAGCGACGACGTCTGTCTGCGATATGGATACATGTTGAAGAGCGTGCTGCGACGAATGAGACAGACTGTGAAGACTTCGTCAACGTGCAAGTCGGTGAGACCTTCGTCGACGCGCTGGTCTTTGTTCTCTGTGATTGCACTGTTCGTGTAGCGCAGGATTTCTCCTCCGGTGCTCTCGTCTTCGATTAAGAGAAGACGAGCAGACGTGTTGAAGTTGCCAAACATTGACTTATGTGCCGTTGTCCACATATCGCCTTCTTCGCGTGTTTCGTAGACGACAAGTACACGCAGTGAGCATTGCATGGCGCAGTAGAAGAAGGCAAATTGCATGCCAAGCGCCGACGCTTTTAACGTTGAAAAGTATAGGCAGTGCGTCTGACCCTTATATTCAATTCCTTCCCTGTCGTTGAGATAGCGTTCGTATTCTTCTCTGACGTGCACGGAAATCTTGCATTCTTGCGTTGACAACTCTGGGACGACCACGTCTTCCAGTGATGAGGATGCAGCCATTTCTTTTTTTTTTTTTCACAATTTTTTCCGTTTAAATTATCAGTAAAAATCCTTCGAATTGACGGCTTTCTAAATGATCGCGGACGATTCCGAAGACGAAGAACTTTCTTCAAAGATCGAATTTTACGTTCCAGACGAATGGATTGCGAAAGGACGGATTGATGCTATTCAACGTGCGTTTGACGTCTCTTCTAGGCGGGAACAGTATAGATTCATGCATATCGCATGCAGGCACGGCATGATTGAAGTGTTGAAACTTGGTCTGCAGCATGGATTTAACTTTCGGACGACTTCAGCTGGCAAATTTCCCTTGTCCGAAGCGCTCATCTATGGACAACTGCATGTTGTTGACTGGTATTTTCAAACGTGCTACGTGAATACCGATGCTTGCAGAAAAATCATTTTTGAACTACTCAAAATTGCGGCGCGCAATGGCGTGGACGGGTTCTTTCCGCTAATCGAAAGATACAATCTTCAGTATTCTTGTCGTGAAAGGATGATGGCTGTTCGTCGTGCGGTCAAGCACAGGCGACTTTCCACGTTGGCTATTATTTTGAACAGGCATTATCCAGAAGGGATTTGCAATCAAGATATCGTCTACGCTGTTGTTGTCGACCTCGATGAGGACGCTCCTGAACTGCTTGAATGTCTTTTGACGTGCGAAAATTTTAAGAAAACGAGCGACGCAACTTCAAACGACGAAGAAGATAATGAACAGGGGCATGGGAATACCCATTCTTTATATCGAGCATCTTGCAGGCTCGCTTCTAACAACTATGTGCGATGTCTTCGCGTGTTCCATGCTCATGGGTACCCCCTAGAGGAGAACGAAAACATCCAATGTCTAAATCCTTTACTCAGAAGCGTCAGAGCGCATGCTCAAGAAGCGTTTGAGTTTCTCTTGTCCACAGAGGAATTCAACTACCGGAAAATCAATATTGTTTCGATAATATCCAATCATGATTCTAGAATGAATTACGATGCGATGTTAACGTTGTATGCGCTCTATAGAAAGTATTTCCTTTTTTATGAGTGTAAATCAATACTTTATGTAAAGAAGATGTGCGAAGACAGAGAACTGATCCTACTACTTCGTCGCAAAGTCTTCTTTTCTATGTCGAGCACTGCTATTTTCTGCATGTGGGCTCGTCGTGCTCAAAGTTCTCGCTCGCGACGTTGCGTGAAAAGGAGTTAATTAAATTTTCTTAAAAAAAAAGTTTTTTTTTTCAAGAAAAAAACCGAAGAACTTTCTCGCTTGATCAAACAATGAAATTGTTGATTGGCGTCTTAGTTGTCGTGATGACATTGTCTGTGCACGTGACTGCACACCCATGCAAAGAGGGACAAGTGTTCGAAGGCTTTATGTTCAAACATCTTTCAAACGGACAAGTAAAGGAATCGGCAGTGTGTAGAACTCCGGAGCCTGAACCCGAGAAACCTATTGAATGTCCCCCAGTGGAAGCTATTCCTACTCAATGCAGAATCCCAAAGTCGTGTGGTCTTCGAGAAGACAAAAAATCAGAGCGCTTGGACTCAACTTTTGATCATCTTTCAGATGAAGAAAGCTTGCGTTCCATCTCTTGTGATATTGCGAGTCGCTGCGAACTCGAAGAACCCCAGAGCGCTCAATCGAGGAAACTGTGTGCAGACGCAAAGTTTATATGTTCTTCGCTCTTCTCCGAGGACCGCAAAAAGATTCATATCTGCACGAATCCCAGTGAGCCTTGCGACATTAATCAACACGAGACTCCTCGCTCTCCTGACTACACTCAAGCTACGTTTTCTGAAGTAAGTGAAAACGTCTTTAAAGTTTGTTACAATGATGTTCGTCAACGCGTCGCACTTCCCCTGGCTGTTTTCGAACGTCCGTCGATATTCAAGATCACAAAGAACGACAACGGCGGAACGTATACTCTATGTATCAACAAAGTTCCTGGTTATTCCTCCGTGGTACAGAAAGCCTCTATATGGGAGGTCGTCGACACAGCCATTGCATACAACGAAATCGCGCCTGATGTCAGGGAGTCGGAGTTTTATTATGTCTTCTGGATGGTTATTCTGATCACATTTATCATCAACATGTTTTCAAAAAGTTGTCAATGCACAGAACGTGCTAACTTAAACCAGTCAACGAACGAAGAAAGTGAAAGTGTCGCACCATCGTCGACGATGAACGAAGAAAGTGAAAGTTCTGAGACATCATCGTCGATGAATGAAGAAAAGGTTGCTAAGACGTTCAAACCCCAGTCTCCTGAATATGAAAACTTCTGACGTCGCGTAATTCCAACTCGCTTGCAATGCCGCACGAAGAAGAGCTAATTAAATTGGGTTGGAATATTTCCTTGGTGAAGAAAATTTATTTATTCTGGCGGGAGAAAAAAAAAGAGTAAGAAAAAGAAAAAAAAATGAGTTGTGGACCAGCGCAGCTGGAGCCTCTTCGATCTGATGAAGATGTTACCGTTCTCGAAGAAGTCTATCTAGCTCAGCAGACATCAACATCGATTCTTGTTGGTATTGCAGCGCCTTTGACTCCTCAAATTTCGAATGTTGCCAACGAAATTGTCGAGACTACAAGAGAAGAAGAAGAAGTTGTTGTCGTTCCCGAAGAAACTCCAGTTGAGACGTCGTCTGTTTCTGGAGCAGCGTCATCGTCGTCATCTTCAACGTCGGAACTCGTAGAAACAACAACACCGCCTGAAAAAATCGATTCTATGGGAGCAACACCACAGACATTCAAGAATTTCTTTAGTGTTCTCCCCGATCAATTCAAACAAGGGAAAGGCGATGAATACGAAAGAATCCGCCTGCTCTTCAACACTCTGCAAGTGAATGCCTCAGCAACGGCAAGATTCAATTGCTATGCGCTTGCCGAACTTCAAACGCTCATCTTCTGGGGAGTTTTCTCGGTCTACAGTAAGATGATCGACAGTGTTACCAAAGATAACGTCGATGTCGTCATTGGCATCTATGCAAACTTGGAGGCGTCGTGCCAAGAACTCATTGGAAAGGAGAAGATCACAGTTGTTCCTGGCGTGGCGTTCAAACTTGGTCCAATCGTGAGAAACCTGAACCTTCCTCTCGGCAAAAAACTGTTTCATGAGAACGTGACGTTCGAAACGCCACATTCGAAACGTTCGTACAAAACTGTTCCAGACTCTGCGACGCATGCAAGCATGACGCTTTTTGATGCGTTTGCCTTTCACTTGAAAGGACCGGAGAATCTTTATTCTGCTTATGCATCGGTGATGCTTGCTTACATCGACATCGCCCTTTCCAACAATGAAGTGTACTTGGCGGGATTCCTGATGCGATTCACAGTCTTTTCCATTCACATGGTAACGCATCTACTGGAGTTGGGCCATCAAAGTCGCTTCAGATCTTCGGATCTCTACGCTTGGTTGAATGGAATGCTGATTGAACATGCACGTTGTCTCGCGAACGTCCTGTTGGCCAAGGACGGCGACTATGAAAAACGCATTACCAACGATCATAAGGTTGTGCGTGTTGGCGGATACATAAGTCCCGCAGAACTCAACAACCTCAAGCAGCAGCCAAGTTATAATGGATACATTGCCGTTATCACGTCAACGCCTCGAACCACAAGCAAGACCCTGGAGACTGCAGATGCTCGTGCAGTGCAGGCGGCTTCATCTTGTCTTCTCTTGTAGTTTGTCCAAGACGCGAAAAAGCAGTTTAAACAGTGGTTGATAGCGCACTCTGAAGTAAAGAAACGTAAATGCAAAGATGACCATCATTAGAATGGTGAAAATGTGTAGCGACGTGAAGTGGAACTGCTGGATGTCGGGCCGAGTGTAGACGCACTGTTTGTCGGGCTGGCAGTAGCAGCGATGAGCAATGCCGTCGAAATACTTGTTGATGTGGCCGCAGTAGCGATACATGGACATATGATGTGTCCACAATCGTCGATAGGCTTCGCTTGAATTGCCCGTTGAGCAAAGCTCCACGTCGAGTTCTTCGCGCAGACCACTTGCGTTGGACATGCCGCTGAGCAGACGCGTGAATAGAAATTCAAAGACCTCCAAGGACGCATCGTTTTCCACGATGTACATGGACGTTGTACAGAGAACGTCCGCTTGACATAGCTCAAAGCTTTCTTGAAGAGCGGTGCAGTTGTCTCCAAGTGTACCGCCTATCGATAAATAAAAAAGAACGGTGACGACAACAACGAGGAAGTTCTTCATTTTTTTTACCTTCGTTGTCTTGTGCGTATCGAGCCACAGTAGTCCGCGGTTAGTCGTTCTTCAAAGGTTGGCTGCGACAGGCAATCGCGTTCGTCTAGTCCTTCGCCGAATGCTCGAAGAAGATCGCCCGCGAATTTACTAGCCAGGTTATATATCTGCGTTGCGCCAGTCAGTTGTTTTTGAGCGTTGTCGTGGTGTGTTGCAAAAGGATCGTTGGCTATCTCCTGCTGTGTCTTCAGTGGGAACTTCGACTTCAAGAGGATGTAGGCAAGCGAAGGACCTATTTCTTCGTCGGGGCAAAAGTACTTTGTTGGATCGATGATGTCCGAGATGCGCACAGGCCGATCGAAGCCGCTGTCGCCAACCAACTGGTTTTTTCCGGTGGCCAGGGGAAAAGGCGAAATAGCCGGCGTTCCGGGGGCCTTAGTTTTGCGATAGAATTTTTTTTCCACCGCCGTTAAATTTTTAGACGGTGAAACTTCTTCGTCGTTGTCAGAGTTTTCTTCACTTGAATTGTCGTCTTCGTCGTTGTCGTCGTCGAACAATTCTGTTTTAACGTCAATAGAACAAAAGTTGTTGATCTTGTACCTGCTCGTGCAAATGCCTCCAGCTGAATCTTCTTCTTCTTCGTCGTCCGAGTTGAAAAACGTGAAAGCCTCTTCATCGTCGGTGGAAGATGAAATCGACGAGGAACTCGAAAACGTTGGCGTCTTTGATGAAATTGTCGCCGTTGTATCCGCCATCTTTTCCTTCAGTACTCTCAAGATTGTTATGTACTTTAACCTCTTTCTCTTGATGAGCGTTGGATTTGGTGGTTGGATGATGTATTCAGAGTGCGTGAAGCTCAACGATTGGCAAGGATGTCGGCAAGTGGACAGCGACGAAATACTTTTCCCCTATTATTTTTCCGAGCCCAGTCACGAAAAATCCGAGCAAATTCAATTTTTCGGTCGTCGGCACATTTCCATTTTTCTGTTCTGTGTGACTGCCTATCTGGTCGTCTTGAAGATTTGCCGATCGTCTTCGGGGTTCTTCGTTTGGCTGTATCGAAAGTTGACGTCTACACGCACGAACTTACGACGAAACATTGCTTCGTCTCGAGTGGCTTTTGTTCGTCGCAAGGTGCATTAGCCGACTGCAACAGCGGAACCCTGCCTCGCACGACCCTAATAAATCATGAACATCAAATTTTCAGTGTTTCTTGTCTCTCTTCCGCTCGTCGCTCTACTTGCTGTATGGCACGCAATGATCAAGCGAGGTCTTGTCTATTCCAAGCAATTCTACAACGATGTCTCGTTCAACACGGTGAAGATGCGTGTCTATCCAAGTCGACGAGACAAGGTTGCCTATTCTAAGAAGTACAAGCACGGTTCGCAGATGACCTCGCATGAACTCAAGCAGCTTGAACTCGCCTACCTGGACATCCCTCGAGACAAGCTTCCCTTTTTGATGCGAGAGCACAGCGACACTGAAAACGTGAGGGATCGTCTTGGGCACATCACGAAAGTCTATTTTAACGAACGCGATGGTTGGCTCTGGGCCGACGCAGAAATCTTTCCGCACAAAAAAGAAGAGGTGAAGGCGTTCATCAACAGCGGACGGGGCGCCGAAGTTTCCCTGTCGTACGAGGTCTCCAAGAAACTCATAAAACTAAAGGAGATTTCCTGCGTCGGAAGTGGAGATTTCAAAGGAGCGAGTATCGTGGTCTGTCATTCAGCCGACAAGAGGAAAGGCGGAGAGGTCATCATCCCGTTGAAAAACTGTGCGCCCTTTCCAATTTCAGTTTTGCGTAGAATGGCCGACGAAAGTAACAATCGCAATGAAGATCGTCGTTTGAGCGATGACGACGACGCAACTCTCGAAGACGACAGCGACAACGATGAAGAACAGCAGTCGTCGTCGTCGAGAATCTCCGATCAAATTGTCCGCTTGAACTCGGGGGCCTATGTTGTTGCCAGCGACGCGCTCGTTGAAAAAGCTCGAGCGTACCTACAAAGTACTGGAGTCGTTGATCCCGAGATTCACGTTGAAGATGTTTCTGCTCTTGACAATCTGGGCGAAGACCAACGTCGTGCAATGATTGCGAGCATGATTCATACCAGTCGCATCAGCCACAGCAGTGCGCAAGCTGAGAATGCAGAGCGCGAACGCGAAGCCGAGACTCAGCGACTTCGTGCGGCTGCGGAAACAACTCGACGCATTCTTCCCTCGGACATCAGCAACTTGTCTACAAAGTTAATCGAAGGACTTGGCAGCGCGATTTCGAACACCCCCTCTGCTCGAGCCGTTGCCGAGGTTGCTGAGCAGACAGTTCTCCAGGAAAGAGCGCACAGCAAGACCTTAAGCTCTGCGAACAAAAAACTCATGCGTGAAAACAAAACTTTGGTTGAGCGTCTGCGTATTCTTGGTGGAGCGCCAATGTCTTCAACGGTTTCTCATTCATCTTCTTCGGCGCCAAGGGCAAAACGTCCTGCGTATGGAACCGAGCAAACCTCTCAGATCCCCAACTTTATGGATTTTTTCCGTAACGCCGATCTGCAAAAGCCTTCTTCGTCGTCATCGTCGTCTTCTTCTTCTTCGTTAAGACAACAAAAGGGTCGAGAGACTGCAAAGAGAACTTCGCGAGAAGCTCCCAGCAAGGGAAGGATGCCTTCGTCGTCGGCCGCTTCGTCTTCATCGAAAGAGCTCTTTTCACACAGTTCATCGTCTTCCACGGGTACCGAGGAAGAGATGGATCTTCACGATCGATTCACCTGGAACGGCATGAGTCTTTATCCCGATCCCAACGAAGAAGACCCATTTCAGGTGGTGTCTCATTCAAGCGACACACGAGTTGCCACAGTCTCTGAATCAGTTGCCGAGATGAAAGACATTCATCCTCTCAAGGTGACGCGCGATCTTCTTCTGGCCATTCAAGATGGGAGTCGTGATGTTGGTTGTGTTCCTCGCGATCTCTTTAGCGACAATATTGGTAGGCACAGTCCTCAACTGTTGACGAGCATTCTCTACGCTACGAATGCGGGTGCGGTAGAAACCAATGGAATGCTTGGTCTTCGAGGTCTTTCTCAACTTGGTACACCACACAAGACAGATTCTTGCGGATTCATGCCGCGACTTTCAACTTCGCCACGCCACAAGAAATGGCACATACGTCGCAAGGGATTCGACATTGAAAGGGCGGTCTCGACGAAGTTCTTCACCTAATCTTCGCTACTCTGCGTCCTTTGGTCTTCTTTATTCTTTTTTTTCCACGCAAAAAAAAACTCCAAGAAAAAAAATCTTCTTCGCAAATCGTTTTCTTTTTTTTTCGATGACCGCCCGAGATAGCATTCAAAAACGACAGGTGATCAACGTTCGTCAAGAAGATCCTGTGGTCTACGATTCTCTTGTGGTGGCGCCAAGTAGGGAAAGGTTTCTGGACTATCAGCGAAGATATCCGGATATTCTCGCTAGATTTGGCATCGATGAAAGCAACTACCTGCGCAAGCCAAATGGCGTCGGAGATGACGAAGGCTTTTGGGTGTATCCGGACTTCCCTAAGGACGTCTGGGACATGAACGTCAATCGTGACATGACAGTCGTCGATGACATTGTCATCTTCACTGAGTTGGACTTTAGATACATTCGCCTGCCGAGTCGCAGCGATCCAATTACCGGAGGCTACACCAACGAAGATGGAGTCTACCCGCCAAAGTACCTGCGTCTCTGGGATTTTCTCTACAACCAAGAGCACTATCTCGATCCAAGTCTGACGCGTCAACGTTCCAAGCCTTTCCCTGTGGACGTGCCTTCGAGTGACCCGATAGTTCCCGACATGCTTGCCGACACGACGATGCCCGATAAGTATTCGAATCGCTATCCTCATGCAGCGTGGGAAACTGCGGTCTATCCACGAAGCGAAACGAATCGCACCATCGATAGGGTGAGTAGGCGACGTGCTCAGCGATTTACCTATCTACGGGCACACGGAGAACGAACGCCGCAAGATTCTCTGGACGCCTTCAACTTCGAACCGCACGATGCAACCCGGAAACTTCCCTATCTTTTTCGAGCGTTCAAGTCTCCAAATCTCAGGCAATCACCGCTTCCCTACAATCCCATAGTGCTCCGCGGCATCGATGAGTACTCGACGAACGGTTGGCTATCCTTCTATCGACAGGTTATTCAGATGACAAAGAACGTTCGGTTTGCGGCGTCCAACGAAGTTTGGGAGAAGTTCATTGCCGCGAAGAATGCCCTGGAGACGCGCACTTCTGAAGGTGCTCTAAGAACGATTCCCGAGGCAGTGTTCTATGCTCTAGCCTACGAACGAAACATCGTGTGGACTAACACCCTGGAGTCTCCAGATCCCAAGTCTATGTCTCGCTTTGCGACGTTTGTAATGCCTCTAGAGATGAACGTGCTAACGAAAAAGTATGTAAAGCCTTCTCCCGAGAAAGTCAAGGCTCTCGCCACGATCAATCTTGTTCTCGAGTTGCTTCGTCAGAACGAAGGTGGCGGAGAAATCGTAGAGCTTGTCTACGACGAAAGAGACAAACGTCCAGTCTTCTACGATCAACCTTATTACGTGGTCACGATCCAGGTTGTTCGACCTTCGTCGTTTCCACCGGAGACTCGAATTCAAAGCGGCGTCGTCTTCAACACGCTCAAGCCTTGGACGCTCTCTGTTCCGCCGTTGTTGAACGATCGAGTTGTTGGCGAACTAGGCAACGCTCCAGATCAAATTACCACCTGGTATACGCGTGGTGAAAACGTGGTGATTGCCAACGTCCCCGAGATAACTCATCAAGCCACCGTGGAGTTCGTGGACTTTGGCGAATGGACGATCTTTGCCGAGACGCCGTCTCGAAATCTTCGCTACGAGTTTCGTCTGGAAGCTGCGCGACTCACAATCGAAACGATTGAATTCTCTGCGAAGGCCAAGTCCAAGGCTTCGAGCTACTATCGGATGCCACTTGGCGTGTGGTCTGGTCTTCGGTTTAGCAACACGGACTTGGTACGTCTATCGTCGTTTACTCCACTCGAGTTAGAACGTGCAATTACCAACGATTGGGACAAGGTGAAAAGACGAGATAGATCTTTCTTTGTTCACGCTCTCACGTTGACGAGAGTTCAACGCATTCTCTACTTTCAAGGTCATCGTCAATTCTTCTGGGCGATCAACGAACTCGAAGTGCATTCGTTCTACCTTTTTGTTTTTACGACTCAGACCGAGATCGTTCGAATTGAAAGATTCGGAGATACCGCGCTTCTTCACGTCGATTCGTTCTACTGGCAGAGCGTTCGCGATGAAGTCAATGGAGTTGAAGAAGACGACGACGATAACGACAACCAAACTTCGTCAACTGAACTCAAGGCCATCAAGTGGATCAATCCCAGGGGAAGAAGTCATCGTGAAGACGGGGGCAAATACTCTCTTCTCCTAGATGTCGTTCTGCCTAGACAACTTGGTCGCTACATCGCTGAGCTCACGTTGATTGACAGAGGCAGAAAAGGCAAGGTGCAGGTGGTCTACAATGTCGAGTTGGCGTGGCCTTTCTATGTTCCACGTGAAAACATGGAACGATCGTGGAGAACGAACTTTGACCGCGAGAGCTCGCAGTGGGTTCGTGTCTATGGTGTTCGCGAAGACGCCTATCTAAACAACTCTGCTCTACCCGGTCAATGTGATAGGGTGCAACTTGTTAACTTCCAGAGTCTTCGTCTTGAAGCCAGTGGCGAAGAAGAATTTCCCTTTTTCAAGGCGGCGATTCGATCTTTTGCACTATGGTACAACGTCGACGTGCAAAATTACGCACTCGTCTTTCCTTGGCTAGTGCGCTACTGCGTTCTCGCGCAAGGAATCGTAGAAAGAAGTAGAGGTCGTCTTGGCATTGCTGACGATAGCATGCTAGACGACGTTGCCCAACTGCTTCCCGCGCATTTAAACCCTCCTTTACTCATGGTGAAATTGGATGTAAACGACGGTGATTCCGTGATGTACGACGGGTCTAAAGCGGTGTTCATCGTCTACGATCCAGTGCAAGAAAGGTGGTTCAACGTATTTTCCTTCGACGCCGACAATCCTCGACCTCTGCCAAAGAAGTGGACAGTTCCACTACTCAAGTCCACTCGTCGCACACTCAAGGAAAGTTATCTTAGATGCAGTCCTGCCTACGTCGAGGGAAGGTTCTCCGACGAGAGGAAGCGTGTGGAAAAGTTGACTGGAGGTGAGTCCGCGGTGCTTGCTCAACGTTACAAACATGATCGACTTCGATACCAAAGTCTAGTCGAAGGAGCCTCCGTAAAGAGCACGTTCATCAACAATGCTCAGCGGTCTTTGCTCGTACAGTTGAGCGAAGTCTACGCTCACTTTGAAATGCTTCTCTTTCTTGAACTCGATTGGAGATTGGCGGACGATTTTGAAGTGCGTGCACTTTCGCTGATCAACTATCTTAGCTATCTTCTTGGTCAGCTTCGAGACTATCAACGCATCGGCGGTCTTTCTTCGGGTCGAGCACAAGTACTAATGGAAGCGATCGTCGAAGCCTTTGCCAAGGAAAGAAACGATAGACGTGTCCAAGACTACATGTCGAAAGTGTTTTTCCTTAGTCGCGGAAATAGACGCGAAGACTTTCTTTTACTCAAAGAACAGGTTTTCCTAGTGTACGACAGCCTTGACGACTATGTATATACGCCTGCCGCCGCTTTAACGATTCTCTACGATGCGTGTCTTCGCAAAATCCCAGTAGAACCGAACTCTTAAATTTTTCCCTTGCGTCGAAAAAAAAAACTCAAAGCAGTAACAACAACGCCTTCAATGACCGACAACGATAATGAAAGTCTTTTCTCCGAGGAGCGATTCGACGCGTTGAAACTCTCGTCGACATTCAATCTACTTTCGCGTCGTGTTCAAACGATATTGACCTGTTCTTTCTTTTCCTTTCTTCTTAAACTTGAACAGGGCGTCTTCACTGAAGCCGATCTTGCCGAACTTCGACAATGCTTTCAGGAGAGTGCTTCAAAGGAACTTCCCATCGGTGCTATCATTCAGACAGCAGACAGTGTCTTTCTCCAGGACATTGATCCAACGTCTTCCGACGGGGTGCTTAGAGATGTTGAAGCTCTCGAAGAAAAGTATCGACACGAGTTGGCGAAAGCGCAGAAGAAGATTGAAGAGCTCGAGGAAGCTGCAAGACAAACAAACGTTCAATTGACCACCAGGGTGTCGGAGCTCACCGGTAACCTTGAATCTCTGGTGAGTCGACGAGCGTCGATGGACATGTTCATTATGGCGTCGCTTAATTTCATTGAATCCTGGGGAGACTACGATCCTGCTTTGGTTGCCGCCTGCGATTGGCTTTACAAGACCTACTTGACAAAGGAATCTCCCAGCGTGGGTAAAAGCTACATCAACTCTCTTGAAGTTGTCAACGCCGATCTTCCCGAAGATCAGCGATTGTTGCCTCGGCGTCTCGTGGATTTTCCCGATGCGTACAGTCGACAACAGGAAACATTTCACGATGTCGTTGGACGAAGGTTTCTTGTCTACAGCGATAGAACGTTCGCTGAACAGGAAGATCTTTCGCTCAATGCAACGTTGATCGACGATGTGCGCACCAACGACTTTTACTCGAAGAACGCCTTCGTGATTGCTCGATTTACGCGAAATTTCATTGCCGCCAATCTCAACTTTAGTTGGCTCTACGCAAAAGAGAATGTGCGTGCTCAAACTCTCTACGAGGAGTTGGCCGAGGCTGTTCGATCCTACTTTGCCTTCGACTCTGACGGCTACCTGCGCGTCTATAACATTCTCGTGGGCGCTCTTCTCACAACGGGACTCGTTCATTTCTATCCGCGCGATCTAGAACGCGTGATTTTGCGAAAATTCCTTAGTCGGCTTTCGGAAATCACCGCAATTCAACGGGAAACCCAAAGGATTAAGCTTGCCGAAATCTACAGGCAACGTCTCCGAACTTCCGAGAAGGTTCTACGCAAGTTCCAAGACGCGGTTGCCAATACGTTCGTTGCTTATTCAAGTAGATTTGACTACGAGCGACTTCCCTCCGACGCCAATCGATCCTACAGCGAAGTTCTCAATGTACTCGACGTACTTTCCCTTGACGTCGACGAACTTGAACGCCTTAGAGGTCAAGCGTTCAACATCGATGTTGAAGGTAAGCTCAACGACAACGACATTCCCTCTGAAAACACGCTTGTAGCCGACTGCAAAGACCGTGTCCTGGGCGTATTTTCTCTTCTTAGAACACCTTCCAAGTTCATTGAATTCCTGCAAGTTCGCAAAACCGGAAACACGAACGCCCCACTAACGAAACTGGTCGTCGATAGCGTTTTTCCTCTTTCTTCAATGATCGATCTTGATCGTAGAGAAGCGACGAGTGCATTTAACCCACTAATGTTCATCGACAAGGTCAACGTCGAAGCACCCGATCCCGTGCAAGAAGCCTGCTATGCGGTGCTCATCTACTTTCTTCTTGTGGAGGTGTACACGCAAAGTCTGCGACATCAGGTTAGTGGACTTGTGGACATTCCGCCGCTCGGAAGGTTTCTCGAACGTGAAGGCGTCACCGTTTTGCTCAATCTTGACTACGTGAGAAAACTCATTGTTCGCATTGTCGAGCTGACTCGCTCCGATGTCATCTTTGAGATGTTGGACGCGCGCTTACACACAGACTCCTCTTCGGAGGAAGATCAACCTGCAGTTGCAACCGAACCTCAAGAACCAAACAACTATCTTACCTTGGACACGTTGAAGCGACTCAACGAGGTTTCCTTTCTACTCACGCTTAGTGCCAATGGTGTCGATGAAAAGTTGTTCGCTGGTGAAACGCCGTCTCTCGTCGACTATACCGAGTCGACGCGCAATCTTTCGTTCATGGGTGATTCAAGTGAACCTCTTGTCGACGCAGCATCAACTTACGCACAGCTTTCCTTTGTCGTGAGAGAGAATCTTGCTTTTCGATGCCATCGACTTTTCGATCTACTCTTCGACGTCGTGAGGAGAAGAAGCGATGAAACCCGTTCTGTCTACGCTACAATGACCTACTTGTACATGCGTTTTCTTGAAAGACATCAGGGCTTCGACATTGAAGAGAACGACGACGTCCTCGAAACCTGGTTTAACGTAAATCAGGCGTTCCACGTTGATAACAACATAGTTTGGTCGAACTCCGATGTCTATCGAGTGGTGAAGGCCTGTGAAGGTCAGACCGACGTTGACGACTATCGGCAGCGGCTACTTCAATACGATGGTTCGCACGTCATCAATCTTCAGAACAACAGCTATGCGGAAATCAAAAACGATGCTATCGTCGAAGCATTCAACTCAATTCTACTTCCAACGAATGTCTTTGACTCGGTGAGCAACGATGCAAGTTGGAGGGACGTCAAGACCTGTCTCTATGAATTTCATCCAGCGACCTTTGAAACTTTGATTGCCTATCGATTTTTCAACGGAGAGCCTAGTCCATCTTCGCCGCCATTCTTTGTTTTGAAGAACACGCGATTTGAAAGTAAGCTCGAAGATTATAGAACGGTCATTGATTCAGCGGTTCGCCAAGATGGCCTCTCCTACATGATGAGTGTGCGCAACGCTCTGTTCATTGGATTTGGTCTTAGTACAACAAACACAAGTACACGCAATAGAACGTTCGCCACAAAGGAACGGGAACTTTCCAACGCTCTGCGTCTTGCTATGGACAGTCGGTTTTTCGATCTTGAACTGAAAACACTGCCCATCGACAAACTTCAAGAGACCTACACGAGACTCTTCGACATTATGGAGGCTGTGTATTCGTCGGCGCCCGATAACTACCCCGAAACGTCTGTGTCGGGTCTTCGCGAACTTTTTTCTCTATTTCGAACATCGCGCACCTCCTACGCTATCATGCTCTCCGTGCTCTCTATGCTCGTGGGATTTTCCGGAGTTGCCAACATCGCCAAGATACCTCGAGAGGCGTTCGATCGAAGCTACTCTCTCGTAGATAATCCTTCGTTGTCAAAGTCTGTCGTTAGTGTACTCTCGTTCTATCGAGTCTACAACCTTCCTGAATCAATGACCGCCTTGCAGCCTGCATTTAATACTGCCTACGCGCGATCGCTTCAAGCTATTGCCGTCGAAAGACAAGCGCAGGACATAGCCAAGATAACGTATGCTCGCTTTCGCGATGAATCGATCGGTCGTTTCGAAGAGAGTTTGGTTGTCGATGGGGTCAAAGTTCGCGATCTCTTCGACGTCTATCTGCCCATTGTCGTCAAGGACATTGTGGTCGAGTACGCTCAACGATCGGCGAGCTTCGTTGAAAGTCTCAGAAGCTTCTATGGGCGATTGTCGTCGCTGAGTACGCGAGAACAGTTGACGCGAATCCAAAACATCTTTGCCGGTGCCTTGGCGTTTTGCATGAACTTCAAGAGGACGAACGACTACGAGAGATTCGTGGAGATATTTCGAAGCGTGTTCATTGATCAAACAAGTGAAACGGGCTTCACCGCGACTGCCTACAAGGAAATGCTTCCCAAAGAGTTGGGCGTCTTTCAAGAATACGTGGAAAATCTTCCATTCATCGCGGAGAACAGCGTCGACTCGATGTTCTCAGAGCTCGTCAAGCTTAGAGGATTCATCACTTCGCTGAGAAACCAAAGGGCCTACGTTGCCTACGTTGCAACGACCTGGCTTAGAACGTTTTTCGATAGGTCCGAGATTTTCGATTCGATCCTGCCGTGGATTCAAGGCGTTCGACGACTTCGTTCTTTCAGGTACATCTACGCTTACGTTCATACTCGTGTCGACGTTGCAAGTTTGCCTGCGTGGCTCGGCGACAATGATAAACAGCTTCTTCGAAAGCTGGTCTCTCAAGAATTTGCAGGATCGACGCAAGACCTGCTCATCGATGCTCGAGCTACCTTTGACAAACCGCAAATTGATCAATGTGTGCGATCGATTATCTGCTCCCTGAAGCTCTACCCTTACGATCAATCGGAAGTGGTGTATTCATGTTCGCGTTGCAGTCAAGAAGAACGAGATCTGTGGTACGAAGAAAGTGTTGCGAAATTCTTCGCTGCAACGTCAATCGCGTTGATGCTTGACTTTCTCGAAAATGAAATTGCCGCCATGTATGCAAATGGAACGAGGGACGACAGCCAACTTCGACGGAGCATCGCGTTAACTGCATTCTTTCGAGAATTCCTCTCTCTGCTCAGCGACACATCTTACATTGCGAACATCGTCGTGGATAGCGAAGTTGTTTCCAGTGTCGACGACGTTTTGCGAAGTGAAGAAGGACGGCAAGCCGACGTAAATGAACTCTACGAACGGGAAATCGTGGGAAGAATCGTTAGAAGACTCGACGACTTTTGGAGAAACAAGCTGTTCACGAATGGTCGAGTCAATGGAATCGCTGTGAACTACCTTGTCGATGGTAACACGCTCTTCAAGTATGGCGTGCACCGACATCTAACCTTCGCGATTATGAATAGCATTCGAGCCTTCAACGTCGCTGAAGACCGTCTTGAATTTCCCAACACGGAAAGAGATGTGAAGTTATCCTATGATCTTGTCGGTGGCAGTCCCACCTCTACGCCTCCTTTCGTCGTTGCGTCGTCATCGTCGTCGTCGTGATGATCAAGGTTTCCAGATTCTTTTTTCATTTCTTCTATTTTTTCCCTTCGATGATTTTCCACTCTAGGATTGTTGGTGTGCTTGTGTCCTAAGGGAAAAAAAAGATGGTCTGCAACGTCGCCGTGCAGAGTCTCACCGACGGCTTCGGCTTTATCGAATGGCTGTTCTTGAACATGTTCATTTGTTCTACCTGCTTGTATTCAGTTTGGAATCGTCAGTGGTTTCGATCAGTGACGAGGTTTAACATCATCCCCATTACACAGACGGTCTTCTTTGGTCTGATGACCATTCTTGCGATGTGCAATGGTCTTGCCGCCTTCATGCTTTGGCACTGCAACAACTGGGATGAAAAGTTCGTGCCCTTGCTTCTCAATGTTCTCATGGTGGTATTCATCAATGGCTTTCCTCTGGTCTTCATGTTGACGAAGGAGCCTTCTGCCACGTTACTCTGGTCGATGGCTGCTGTTGGATTGTCTGGCGCATTCATTGGCACTTCGTGGAAGTACGATGTTCGCGCTGCTGGCATTGGCTTTATCGACTTGACGTTTGCACTCATTTTCTTCGTGTTCGCCTATTCAACCTGGATGAAAAAGGTGAAGATCACACGTCTACACGCCTCCGTTGTTGTTAAAACAAATGCGTCCTACAAACCTGTTCAACGTGATGGTGAGAACAGCGGTGATGAAAGCGATGACATGTATACTGGACCGCTAGATACAAGCTCTACAGGGAGCGCCATCGATAGTTTGCTTATGCAACAGGGCAATTAAACGCAAGTTAAAAAAAAAAAGTTTTCTCCTTTCTTTTTCGTTGGTGTTCGCAGGCGAACGACGATGCCAAATAGCGACGAAGGCAGCGAGGAGATCGCCGGCATTGACTGGTGCGACATGGAAAAGACGAAGGCCATTGAAAAGACGGTGCTTGCGGTGAGGCTCTTTTCCATCTTGAACATCGTTTTCGATTTGGTTTTTTCAATAGCGGGACTGCTTTTCTTCGAGTTCAATCTGTTCTTCGTCTTGACGATGATCATCGCTCTTGTGTCGACTATGTACGTCTTCAACTATGCCGACGAACTGCACAAACATAGTAGAGAGCCAAAGAAGACTCCATCCCTTTGGTTCTGGGAGAACAATTCTTTCATCTGGCGATACGCTGTCTTCAAGCTTGTTCTGATTGTTGTTTTTATTCTCATGTGCATTGGGGAAACTGCTCGCATCGATGTTGTGCACGTACTCTTGAATTTAAATGCATCGATGATCATTGTGGTGTGCGTGCTTTTACTTCTTGCGTTCATCATGCTTTGTCTAGCCGTCTTTTCTCTGGGCAAGCACCATCGCTATCTCGGCGAAATCTTCACGATCTACGATTCAACTGCGCCTTCGTCGGCCTAGTGTTTTTTCGTGGGAGGCTTCTTCTGCTGACGTTGACCTTCTGGAATGTCGACAGTGGGCGTGTCCTTTCTTCCTTGAAACGCCAGACCATCCATACGATCGCCAATCAACTTTTTAATGAGAGTTCCTGCGGTAGCGTCCTTCAGACATGTCATGTAGGCATTTTCAAAATCCTCCTGCGTGATCTTTCCATCGCCATCGCAATCGCACTTAATGAAAATAGTTTCACAACTTTCGACTATTTGACGTTCAGCTTCGTTCAAGTATTCATTTCGAGCGTTTTCACATTCTTCAAAGTCCAGAGCGGAGTTGTTGTTCGTGTCAAAGCCCAGCTTCATGTAGTTGATGATGTCGCTTCGTTTAAACGGAACGGTGTTCCATGAAGCTCGATCTGCATCGATGTCCGCCTGATGACGTTTTGCTCCTCCGACACAGACAGACTCGATCAAAAGATTGTTGTCCTTGAAGCTAGCGAACGCCAACTCGGCGAGAAGTACAACCACCAGAAAAATAAAAGAAAAGTTCTTTTTCAACGACATTTTTCTAAAAAAAAAAGAAACCCCGTTCCTTCCCCTCTCTCTCCCTTCCATCTCAACGACGATGATTCTGAGAAATTCCGGGTGCATTCCTCTCATTGTCTGGACAAGCTTCTTGCTTGTGTTCGTCTGTTGTCAAGAAAATACCGCTTGTTCGTCGTTCATGGACTGTCCGTCTTGCTACACGTGCGATCCTGCAAAGTTGCAATGCGTTGCTGCAAGCAATTATACGGACCCCAACGGAGAATGTCCGATGTACTGTGGTGTAAAGACAGTCTGTGACGCCATGCAGGTTTGCGTCTATACAGAACGTCCATCGTGCCTGTGCAATTGGCTGCTTGGTGAATGCATTCACAAAGAATCGGAGGAGGCAAAGATGTTAAGTCCTATGGACGATGTAACATTGTCGACGATACTAGACGGAGGCTATAGCGATGCGGACATTCGAATGTTCCTGGCGATATTAGAGCGAGAGATTGAACACAAGAAACGCGGCGAACAACCTTCTTTGCATGACCACCACGTTAAAGATGGCCACTCCTCCGACATGCGCATTGTTTTGGCGGTGAATTGTATTCTAATCGTTGGCATTATCTTCGTGTTCTTTTACTTTCGAAGTTTTCTCATTACAGTGCACAAACAACAACCGCAGGATAAAAGAGAGTGAATGTTTATTCAAACGTTGTCGTCGTCTTCGACAATTGGTGCAGAGGATGCAGCGTGTGACGACGATGACGAGGACGTACTTTCTTCGCTGACCGGATGTTCTTGATCTTGACGGCGACGACGTTTAGCTTGCGTGCTCGACGCAGATGGGTCAGGATTGGACGCGGAAATGATTTTCGCCGTAACGAATTCGTAGATGGGCTTTGCGTCTTTCTTGAGATGTCCGTTTTTCAGTTGTTTGCAGGTGAGAGGCTTGGAGGCGTCGTGAATGCGACCACTCGGTGCGAGGCTCTTCAAGGAATAGACCTTGGGGTAGTCGATGGGGCCACCATTGTAGCTGAGAGCCACACTTTTGTCTGTGTAGGCAACAAAGCAAGTGTTGAACTTGAGGGTCATGCGCACATTGAATTCATGGTCTTGCGTGTAGGTTTGTCCAGTACACCGATTGATGATCAACGACTGCTCTTGATCGAAGTACCAATCGCCACGCGACGCAAGCTTGATGTTGAACAAAATCTCGCGAACGTTGCAAACGCATGCTTCTTGAACACGACGTGCTTGCTCGAGGATTTCGCCTTTGATTTGCTTGGCTTGTGATCTTTGCATGACGATGAACATGTCTTGATTGCGGGAGAACGCTCCGTCGCCTGCATAGAAGAACTTGTGGAAGCTGGGCGTGATGTGGCTTGCGATCAGCGACTTTGTTGGAACGCGAACGTAGTTTACGTCGGCTTTGTCGACGAACTCCGTTCGATCCAGAGAACCCGCGGTAACACCTTTGTAGGTGGCAATGGCAAGAGAGAAAGCCCTGGCATGAGGGGTGACCGATTGAATTTCTTTGGTGGAGTGCTCGTAGACTTCTCCGTCGTCGCTGATTTTTTCAAGAGCGATGCGAGCGGGATGCCCTTCTTCAAAAAGATGCGTTGTGGTGGGAACCTCGAAGTTGTAGACGGGCTCTCGAGTTTTCAAGCGTTCCACGTGCTCTGGTGCGATTGCATTTGGTTGATGGTCGTTGATGTAGCGTAGGGTTCTCTTAGTGAGTTCGCTTAAGCCACCGAAAAAGGTAAAAGGGCTATCGTTTGACGTTCCTGTGCACTCCACCCTACTGACGTAAGCCTTGGCTTGAGGGTTGACGCCTTTTGGGATCACTTCGTCGAAATTCCGAACAACGCTTTCCAACTTTGTTTCAAGTTGAAAGAGCGACGCCCCTTCATTGACGAGATCACAAGCTCGAAAGGTCAGTTCGACGAGCACAGATCCTTTGACGTTCTTCGATTGAATGGGTGGTCCAAGACCAATGTGATCGTAGCTAGTTGGCTCAAGAATAAGATTGCCCAACGACATCTTTCCTCTCTCTCTCTCGTTGTTGCAAAGAGGAGAGAGAGAGAGGAAAAAATAGAAAAACTTTGAAGAAGAAAAAAAAAGAAAATATTTATTATTTTTTTTTTGCGTGAATTAGCGTTGACCGCTGCCGCCTATGCTTAACAAGGGTTTTGTGAAACCAGCGCGTTTGCCGTTTATCGACGACGACGATGAACTTCGAAAAGACGATGCACTTGGATCATAGACTATGCCTGTATTCGACCAAGATAGCTTGCTGCCTAGAGTTATGCAAACTGCAATAGCTATGCCAATTGCAACGATTAGCACAACGCTAAGCCAAATCCAAGTGTACGACGACGATGAAGTCGAATGTCTGTAGGTTGCTTTGTAATAATGATGAACGAATAGGTTGTCGTTGTCAGCATAGTTACTTACTAGCTCCGAAGACTCTTGTCTACTTGCATCGAAGTTGCTTGTACATGTACAGCCTAGCGCAGAGCGAATGTTGGGTCGATAGGGTACCATGTTGTAGCCCGGAAGCTTCTCCGATGCAAGGATTTCCTCGATGATCATTTGATCGTCTATGTATACATTGACGTAGTCTCCAGTACGGTTGTTTGGTAGACAGATGAGCGTTGGATCACATTGATTGCAGTGAGGTCCAGTATAACCTTCCGCACACTTGCAAGTCTTGCCTGTCCATTGAAATCCCTTGGCTGTGCAACCAGAATGTATTTCGCAGCGTTCTCCAAAGAACAAGTTGTTGCACGAACACTGTCCGTCCAGGCAACGCCCATTGTTTCCACAGTCTACGTTCAAACAGGGATCGTAGATTTCACAGCCTTCGCCGCGATAGTTGTAGGGGCATGTACACGTCAACGTTCCATTGTTCAAGCACGTCAATGAAGACGTCTCTTCTTGAGGCGTTTCTTCACAGAGCTCCAATCGTAGATCTTCAAGTCCAAGCGAGCAATCGGGAAGACATCGAAGAACCTCGGTGGAGGCACAAGCAAAGTGTCCAAACGGACAGTCGGTTTTCAATCCAGTCTCACAGAGTTCTCCAAGTCGATTGGCATTGACGATTGGACGAACTCCTCCACAAACATTCACTGTCGACGTTGATTCAATCGTGTGAGAGAATATCACCACCGTAGCAAAACAGAGAAAGAAGAGAAGTCTTGCTTCCATTGAGAGGGGATGTTTTTTTTCGTTCGTTGTATTTGTACTTTTGAAAATCTTAAGAAGACGAAGCAAAAAAAGATCCTCCCCTCCTCTGGAGAAAAAAAAAAGAGGGGATGGATCAACGACAGCGTGACTTCTCGGCTTTTTCTTTCAAGGAGAAAAAGTAGAGTGATCGTATCCTTTAACTACTCGAGAGACATCTTGCACCGCTGAACGAAGATGACTAGGAGTGCAAACTTTACACCTATCTTTGACCTCCGAACGGTCCGGGGTCTTTTGACCATGTACATGGTGACGTTTGTCGTTTTTGGACTTGGCTACACTATCGGAGCTTGTGAACTTCGCTACGCAGAGGGAATTCAACAGCCAATTGAACACTTCGAAGCATGGATGTTCTACCTGGGCATTGCTCTGCCCATCCTTTGCGTTGGCGCCATCATCAACATGGTTGTCCACTTGATGACGAGGAGTTCTCCGAGCAACTTCCTCATTGTAGTAACGGGCATCATTGCTCTGATGCAAGTTGGATGGAATCTCGTTGTGTTGATCATCAATCTTTCTGTGTGGCTCAAGTGTAACGATGGAACTGTTGATGCCCCTCGTCATCCAGAGTGCATCAATCGCGACTACCTCAACTCCAAGCTTCCCGATTGGACTTTCATGATCATCGTTATTTCGTCTGGAGGTCTTTCGATCTCTGGTTGTTTTGCCGCCTTGATGTGCTACAACGCAAACAACTCTCTTTCCGCTGCGATTCAATCGGTGCCGTACGAACAGATCAACTCGCGTATACACAACAAAGGAAGAAAAAAGACGACGCATCATGATCACGATGAACAGCCTCGTAAAGTTGGAGAGCATATGGAACATGAACATGCACCTGCTACCTACTACAAAAGAGACACTGGCATTCCAAGTGACCCGTCCATGCTCGGCGGAGTATCTGCAGAAACCCACATCAAAGTTCACGATTACTAAACAACAACAAGACTGGATTTACTTTGTTTTTTGTCTGAAGACGATGCAAGTAGGTGTTTGTATGTGAAGACGCCGTTGAGTACAAGAATAGCAACGGTAGCGATGATTCCCAGAGTGTGGACAATGATGTTTTCTGTTGTTCCTCCGTAGTCTTGTGCAGAGGCCGTGTGTTGATGATGGATGTCGATGATCGCTGAATGCGATGCCAACGCTGGATTGTTTGTGTAGAAGAAAGCAAGGGAAAAGACGACGGCTATCGTCAATAGCCTAGATGACGTCATCTTCACTGTCGTCTTGAGCCTTGTTGTAGTCGAGCGGGATCTTGGAGATATCGTCGAGAACCTTTGTCCAGCCGGGAAGTACGGAAATGTCCTTCCAGCCTTGCGGTGGTTGTGCTGAAACGAAGCCGCTAGTCAACGACGACGAAGAGGACGATGACGAAGAAGAACTGAAAGGACTTGTTCCTGACATTTAGTAGAAAAATAAAGTATAGCAACCAAAAAGTCTCCCGTCGATGAAATTTCTACTGAGCGCTTCAATACGACAGAGAATATTGATGTCGTTGTTTTTAGAGTCTCTGAGGAGCGCGGTTATTCTCTCTTCGGTCATGTACTCGAAACGACATTGACGGATGTCGCAGTCTTCGTGGCGTGGGATTTCCCGACTACTGTTGTTCACGCAGGTTAGACGACGAGCGATGGCTCGCATTTCTTCGGTGACGTCGACTTCTTGGACGCAAGCTTCCAAGGGTATCTGAGGAAAGTTATCGTCGATGCGTCTCATCGACTTATTGAAGGTAAGCAAGGGAATGCGAGGCGTTTCAAGAATGCGAACGTCGGTGTACTTATCGATTTCGAGGATCTCCGAGAAGAAAACGCCTCGCCTGTTGTTCTTGCCTACGAGCAGGAATTCCACGCAGGGTAGACCGCGGTGCACGAAGAACTCGGGAGTCATGAGATTCACGAAGATCTTGTAGAAGCCGTCTTTGCTTGCCGCCGAAACCGTGTAAAAGTACTGTTCGAAGAGCAGCGAAGTGGCCTTCTCAGAGAAGTGTTCGAGATGCTTACCAACCTCTTTCCTTCGTTCGCTCTCCTCTCGGGGTTCCGGAGCAAGATTTCCCGTTCCCTCGAGAATGTAGATACGATCACTGCGTCCGAGATTGCGCGTCTTTTCGCTGTAGCTGGAGAGTAGAATGTGATTTGGGTCGCTTCTTCGGAGAGCTTCGAAGAACGTGTGGTTTGGAACGGCCACCGCGCACTCGTGGGCAACTAGAGAATGATTGTTCTTGGCTAGATCCGAGTAGCTTATCGCGCCTTTCGATACACAGCAAAGTGTCGAAAAGAAGATGAATCGTTTGAAGAGAGCGCGCACTTCACGCATCAACGCCGATTGAAAGTACTTACGGTTGTACTTGATTTCCGAGGCCTCTTGGATGATCTCCTGGTCTTTGTCTTCACAGTCGGCAGTTTGTGTGTGACGGAGGGTGTCGAACGAGTCGATGAGTTCGATGTTGAGTCGCGACCACCTCTTTCCCGAGACGTTGTTGTCGATGGCATCCTGCGAATAGGTGCAAGTGTTCGCGTAAATCGTCAATGCGGACATTGCTGCTCGAAGTTTAAGTTGTTCGTCCATTGCCGACCAGATAGCGTAGACGTCGTCGTTGATTTCAGTCGAAGGCAACAGACGTTGGATGGAGACGCGCATTGCATTGACGTAGAATTCTTCTCGCGACGCAGGCAAGCGAAACATGTCAAAGAGTGACCCGGGTACGACGCCCGTTCGACAGTGGTACTGAAAGACGGTGACGTACTTGAGCGACGAGAAGAGGGGAGGATACTTTTTGTAAAATTCTCGATTTGCGTGAATGTAGGCGTTAACGAGTGCGTCGGTCTTCTTCTTCTCCGCTAGAATGGCTTTGTCTTCAACGACGGGCACGTCAAAAGGCAGGCTAACGGAACGACACTGCACGTCAATGGTAGCCTTTACTACTTTTTGCATTGACGTGGGCACGGGAAGCATGAACTTTTGAGAGGTCTTTGCATTCGCCAGTTTTGCAAGACGAATGCTAGCAAAGCCAGCCTGATTGATGCCCACGACTCCATCGTCGTTCGTGTAGAGTGCGTAGCTATCAAAGTTGATGTTTGTGTGCTCGGGTATTGTTGATTGTCGAACTTTCAGTAAAAGACGAACATTCTGCTTTCCTTTGACTGTTGTGTCGAAGATGAAAGGCGTGGACACCTGAAAACTCTGCGATAAATAGATGAACATTTTGTAGGGTCTTTCCTCGGTCATGCCATCTCCGTTGAGATTGCTTTTGTATTCGATGACAAGCTCGATGACAAGTGTCTTTGGCGCCATGCTGGCTTCGTCTAAAGTAACAAGTTCTCCGGAGAAGCCACGAACATCTGAATGAGCGTTGTTCGCAAGAAGAAAGTTCTCGAGACGAGAGCGAGTAGCCTGCGTATTGTATCTTAGTAGTTTGGTCTTACCAGTCTCCTTTTCGTAGACGGCGTGTCCAATATGTTCGCCTATGGCCGTGTCTTCCGACGCGACAACGTGTTCGAGTGCGGCGAGACTTTCATCGGCTTTTGGTCGCATGTCCAAGTAGGAGGCTTTGCGAAGAACGATTCGTTGCGAAGTTGCTGTCGTCACTGGAGAGAATGACGAAGATGCTCGACATTCTCCAATTCTCGAAGCAATTGAGTCATCGTCCGCAAACACAAGTGTGGGCATCACCGCCACAACTTCCTTGAGGTTTTCGAAGATGTGATCGCGTTTAAACACCGAACTAATATTGTACACTGAAGCAGGGTAGTAGGGAGAAGCTCGCGAAGGTATAAAGTCGAGCATGCCACTTAAATTATGGCGAAGCACGTGATTTTCAAGTACATGGGTAGTGTAGTCAAGCGTAGCGAACTGGTTGCTCTCTCTAGCGATAAATCCCACGAACATGTAACGTGGAATGCGTCCATGTGGAGAACTATTGGCAATGCCAATGAGAGTAGAACGTCGCTCGGCTTCAGCCATAAGACTAATGATCATGCACGTGTCGGTAACTTTTACCCTGATGGCGTTGGTGAGCCGACGTTCGAAAATCCAGGTGAACGCTTGTCGAAAACTAAAGTCGAGGTAGTTTTCTCTGCCCATAGTTTCGATGATGTCGAAGAAGTTGTCGTAGTCGATTGTTGACCCCGCTGGAGGCTTGTGCATCCTCTCCAATTCTTTTTTGATATGCGCGTTCGAAAGTTCGACGAGTTTCATGGGGTTCTTGTCCACGTGAAGGACGCACGCGTTGAAGCCCACCGAGGTGTTTTCGTCGATCGTTGGAGAATGAAAGCCAAACACGTGCGTGTGAAACCTTCGATCAAGAAACACTCGATTGCATTCTTCGTTGTAGTAACGAAGATAGCGAAGCGCGGTGTTTCTGTACGAAGAGCCTTCAATCGAAGGTAGATCGACTGCGTTAGATACAACCTCCCGATGAATGTTGGTGATGCGTTGACAAACGTGCAAGATAAATGGAAGCAAGAGAAAATAGAGATAGGCATCTTCGCCTCCTCGTTGAAAGTTGGAGAGTGTGCGAAGCTGCGAAACGAAAAGAAGCTTGCGTGCCAACCATGCTTCTCTGCCTTCGGTTTGACTGCCGTAGTAGGAAATCATAGGTAGAGTAGAGTTTATGCCAAGGATGTTGAGCTTACGGATGTCTATGGCGTCGGCGCGAACGAGCTCCAAGAGCAGTCTTAGAGTGTCGACGTGTTCAGCATCCAAATCGTAGATGCCGATGCGAGTTGCTTCGTTCGTGAGAAACCTGAGAAACGGCGAAGAATTCATTGCTGTGGAAAATTCCATGTTGAGCAAATCGAAAGCTTGGCGACCTTCTCCTCGTCGAGGTAGTTGCAACTGTAGTGTGGAGAACATACTTTCGCTGTTGGCGAGAAAATAAGTGTCCTGTTCGAGTTGAGTCACGGCTTCGAGAAGATCAACGTCCGAAACAAACAGAGGCGCGAGCGAAGAATTCAGCGGGATGTTCAACTGAGGAAAGTTTTCGTGCCATTGCGGATGATCGGTGAGCAGTTGGTCGTAGATGTTAAAGACTGAAAAGGCTACACGACTTCCCGTCGACGTGAACGACTCTTTGTCGTCGCTATCTTCATTGTTTAGAGCGAAAAGGTTCTCGGCTTCGGCGATGCGCACACAGCTGTTGCCAACCTGTCGTCCTTCTTCAAAGGAACTGGCGTGTTGAGGAAGAGCGGTGGCCTTGGCGGCTTTGTCTGCAATGCTGTCGCCAATTTTCGACATGAATCCAAATAGATCGTCATCGTCGTTACCATAGTCGTCGTCGACGAATGAAGGAGGTGTCAATGGAGCTAGTGGAGGGAGTTGAAACTGCGAAGCTTCTTCTTCTTCTTGGTGATCTTGAAATCTTTGCCGTCTTCGTCGTTGGTCATTCGATGATGATGACGAAGACGACGCTTCTCCTTCTCCTCGTTGACGGTCGTTCAATGAAGTATAACCAACTCTCATTCCATGGAGAAAAGCATTGAATTGATCGTTTGTTCGTGTTCTCTTGAAGACCACGATCGACTTGGCGATTTGCTCGTACTCTGAACTGAACATTCTTTGAGGAAGGGTTTTTTTTTTACTAGGAAAAAGTTGCAGTCAGGAGAAAATCCAGCTTCCTTGGGGGCACCGTAAAAACGACATACGAACTTGGATAGGCGCTTGCTTCCCAAGGTTGTTCCGACGAACTTTGCGCATCTTTGGTGACAACTTGAACGCCAGTGCACTTGCCCACCTGACTTGAATAGACGGCCACTGCAAAGGTTATCGGGGCGTTGTAGTTGTTCACGATGTTGATTGTGGTGAGTGTTTGCTTGCTTCGTCGTGTTGACTCTGTGGCGAAAACATTGATGTACGATTGTCCTGGCGATCGTAAAGTAATCTTTTCCCAGGGGATATCGTCCGCGTTGTCTTCGTTGATACTCTTGTCCCAGACGAGCTCTTGAGCAAGACGTTCGTCGGCGAGATTGTCGATGATCACGGTCGTGGGGAAGTTGCCGACGATACTTTTGTTGACGCCGTCTCGTTGAAGCCAGAGAAAAGGTACAACGGAACTGCGGCCTGAACGAACGAGGTTCTCGATGTGATAGACGAGATGAGCGCCAACCTCAACCTCTGTTGGATCGTTCAATTGCAAGCAGCCTCCAGGGGGAATACTTGTTTGTTGAGTGTGCATAAAGTAGGTTGGCTTGTAGGTCGTTTGACGAAGCGTGGAAGTTGGCGATAAAAGAAGCGATCGATTTTCCCTCTCCGTGTACGAGGATGACGATGAATCGCTCATCGGTTGCATCATTGACGAAGACGACGAGACAACTTCATCGTAGCGAAGTGCTCCTCGAGCTCTCGTGTACTGTGGGACTGCGCTTGCTTCGAGTGTGGACTCGACCACGGAAAGACTGTCGATCTTTTCAAAGTCGACGTCGCTTTTGTTCAAAATAGTGTAGACTCTGGAGATCTTGCAGCTTTGTGTGCTTGCCTGTGCGTTGAAGAAGATCGTGTAGAGTGACTGTGCTTCCAGCGTGTTACTGAGATAGTAGCGTAGAGTAAAAACGCCCTCGTTGATTCTCTCCTTGGATGTTAGAAGAAGATAGGGATCAGAAGAAAGCGAAATTGTAGAAAGCTTATCCACGGAGCGAATAAGCAGTTTCTCCGACGACCAGGGAAGCCAATAGGCCTTGCCGTAGGTCTTTGGATCGACTTGCGACGTTTCAATGAGAAGCACTGCACCGCTCTGTGTTTCGTTGTCGATGATCGCTCCTTCTCTAACGATAAAATCGTGTGGATCGAGAAGCGTGCTCACTGCATAGCGCATTGTCTTGTCCGTTGCTGCGATACTTCCATTGGAAACCCTGGTAATTGTGAATTGACCAGCGCCGTCGACCTGAACAACAGGACTTCTCTCGGCCTTGGGGTTCAACGGCGGAAAGACGGCGAATTGGGTTCGCTCTTCGTCGAGAAGAACGGCTTCCTGGCGAAAGATCACCTGGACGCTCTGTTCTTGGCTCAGCGGCACTACGACGCTCAAAAATCTTTGTCGGCTTGGAGTGGCGCTCATTTACTGATATCTGCGCAGTCTGTTATTCGAAGCACTTATGGGCGACCACTTTTCGGGATTCTCTTGCCAAAATTGCGTAACGTTCTCACACGTCTGGGCAATGCACTTGGATTTGCGACTAACTATATCTTCGATGTCGGTGAAGCTGCAGTAGTTTGTCATCTTCGGGCAGCCGTTGAATCGATGTTCGGTGTTCGAAGAAAACCGTTTAAAGATATTTCCAACTTCAGTTTTGAGGCTCTTCAACATTCGTTCGTCGACACGCGAATCTTGACGACACATAGCCTCCCACTCTTCTTGGAGAACGTGTTCTGGCATGCCAACCTTTACACACCATGAAACGAAGGTCAGCCGTTCTGCGTTCTTCATGTGCGTTCCATCGAGGAAATGCTGTGAGTAGAGCTTCAACACACAGGGCGGCATACAATCTTTGTACACTTTGAAGCTATTGTGAGGTTTCATGACATATTGAGAAGACGACGAAGACGAAGACGACGATTGCACAAGCAAAGTGATTTCCTTTTTTGCACGTGCAACGAAGCTTTTGTACGTGGTGCCGAGTCGTCGTTCAATCAACGGTGATCGTTCAAAGTCGTCGTCGTTAAAGAAGTCTCCGGTACTCAGCTTATATCTGAGCTGCTCGTTGCTGCCTTCTTGGCGGCACTTCCACCAGTCGTCGATGATCGATTCATCGTGTTGCATCCACTGGCGAAAGTGCATTTTCCATTTTTGCGCCGCCCAGCCTGCGACGTGTAGATAGCTTAGTAGGGCGTAGCCATTGACGAGCAGGACATTCTTGTGCTTTACGTGCTTTAGACATTCGGTCCAGGGTACGCGAATTGCCACCGTTGGTAGTTGACTAACGTGTGGAAAGCAGATGGAGAACGTTGTGAGAAAATCTTCGTCGGCTGGAATGCGATCTTTTGCGTCGTCGCCAAGCGCTCGAAGGATGCAGGCTTCGTCTTGTCGGCACAGGTGGTGATAGTAGTAGTGGTAGAGCACAGAGATTCCTCGACGAATATTCGACACCAAGGGGTTCTTTGTTCGGGCCGAATGCTCTCTGCTGTAGGAAAGTCTTGCGCAAAAATGCTGTGCCACGAACAGGAAAAGTAGTAGACGCGACTCGCTGAGATAGTGGAGTTCCTCGTTGTCCATGCGTGCAATAACGCTGTAGCCTTTCGAGGTATTTAAGAACGCCTTCTTTTTCAACTTTGGATAGAGCTTGGAAAGTTGCATGATCAAAGTGAACACCGGCTCTACATTGCGCTCTGCCTCGGTGAGAAATGTCCAGCGGCTATCCGTCAGGATCGACGGCAACGGCGTCTCAGCGAAATGCACGCTCTGTAGAAAGGGCGGCAAGACGCGCACAACTGAATGCTCAAGTAGAACGCGACATTCGGACTGCGCTGGTGTCGAACTTTCACAACTCATACTTTGCGGAGTATGATCGTTACACTCGAGCTCTTGGCTACATGGCTTTGCTTCTTCTTTTCGTAACGGCGAACCAACTGCACTCTGCTTGGGAAGAAGAGAGAATGTGGGCGCTACCTTCGTCGCACGACTGGCAGGCTCATGTTCAATGGGCAGTAAACTTGAGCCTCGAGCTCTCCGAGGGCGATCCGGAAGCGCTTGCAATCGTAGATGCTTATAGAAGCCTTGCCGATTGTGACCCTGAGACTGAGTTCTCACTGGGAGGAGAGCATCATTACTCCCACCCTGACGCTGTGTCAAGAGTGCTGAAGGCGCACTGGCAATACGACTTACTTGTCTATTCTCTGACGTTAAACTGTATGATCTACGTTTCGTTGGTTTTTCGTTGGACATTGTTTTGGATGCCTCGCAAGTCCTTTCGCTTGATGATCTACACGACAAACGTCAACTGGGTGTCGGCAATCGCGCAGTTTTTCTCTTTTGCAGTGTGGGTGTATGTCGCCTTCTTTCAAAACACGTGGCTGTCTATCTTTGGCTGCGCTCTCGTGTCGACGATTATGTGCTTGGAGTTTGTTTCTTGTGTTATCTCGACGAAGCTGCGCAACTGTGTTGTCTACATGCGAAAGCGACTTGCCGTCGGTAGAAAACAGTCGATTGCCAGAGTACTGAGAGAGAATGGCGCCACAGAAGATGAGATCGACGAAGAAACCAAGACCTTCGAAGGAAATCCAATGAAGATCTTCGATATTATCCTCGATGCTATTGCCACGTTCAGTGAGAATCTCGAAGCCGACCAGATTCAAAGGAGCAAAGGTCGGAGCAACGTTAATCTTCGAAATAAAAAGAAAATTGTTTGAAGAAGAAAAAAAAAATAAAATTACATTCTTTTTTTTTCTCACGAACGCTGGCGATGGCCGCAACATCAGCATCTTCAATGGAAGTGAAAAGAGTGCACAAAGTCTACAGTGATCGTGGACAAGCCGCCGAGGATCTTTACAAAGGTGTTTTTTGTCGACAACCCGACAAGATCGAGGAAGTTCTTAGGGTCTATCCCGAGTTCAGCGAGTTTGTGGACGCAGAGCGCAGTGGGGATTTTGCAAAAGTCAAGGAAGAGCTTGCGCGATTTCCCGATCTTTGCAAAGCTTTTCTTGCTTCTCGTGTAATGATCATTGAGCAATTGACGGGCGAGAAAGACCTTGACGTCTTTAAAGTTTCTCGCGACATGATCACCAAAATGCACGTCAAGTGCCCATCTCAGGCACACAATGGGGACACTCATATGCACTACGCTTCATCGCACGGTCAACTGGGCTTCCTTGAATGGCTTTCGACAAAGAATGGCAATGTACACATTCTCAACAAAAAAGGTGAAACACCTTTGCATCTCGCGAATTCCTCTAGAATCGCTTGCATGCTACTCAAGTTGGGAGCGAAGGTAGACGCTCTCGACATTGCCAATCTCTCTCCGTTTTTCGTTGCTGTACTTTCGAATAGATTTGATGTTGCGCAAGACCTTCTAGACGCTGGCAGCAAGTCTCTAAACGTTCTTTTTCACGGTGCCACGTTGATGCATTTTGCGGCACGATACAACAAACCGCGCGCAATCGAATTTCTTTTCGCGTGCGGTCTAGACTTGAACGCCTCGGACGCCTTTGGTTTTACACCTTTGGACGTTGCCTGCGAGCGCAAAAGTAGCTATGCGATTATACTGCTTAAACAACTTGGTGGAAAGGAACGCGTTCGGTAAATAAACGAATCAGTTGATTCAAACATTTTAATGTCGTTTGGAGATTTTCGTTCTTTGGTTACGATGGATGTCGATTTCAAGTAGTAGACGATCCACCAACGATCGACTAAAGTAGACTCGATAACGTAGGCCGCAAGCCTTTTCTTCGTCGATTGGATCGTCCAAGCATTTCAGTATATTACATCCAGTCATTTCTCTGTCTATGGTAGATAGATCAGCGCCAAGCATTTTTAAAGTTTTAAAGCAGTTTTCATGGTTAAGAAACGCAGCTGCGA
>MSXO01000003.1 GCA_002083615.1 Proteobacteria bacterium ST_bin11
GCACGTTTAATCTCGCGCATCAGGCAGTCGTTAAAGGCGGTGCGATTGTTGGTTTTGGTTAAAGGGTCGGTAAACGCCATTTTCAAGGCTTGTTGAAAGAAGGTGGCATTTCTTAACGGATAAATCAGGCAGCACAACAGGCTTTCCAGCATTTTCAATTCGTCTTTGCTGAAACGGTTGCTGTCCCAAGGGGTCAAATCTTGATACATAGTAAAATCTTTCAGGGATACTTGATTGCAAGACCTGACTCTATTCTGCCCTATACGGCCTTTCATTTATGGCCACCGTAAAAACCCGTTCGCGCTCACTTTGGGCATCAGCCTCATGTCGCACTATCTAGCAATATCGCATTTATTTCCAACTGTCTTGTCGGTGACCATCATCGAAACATTTCACTCAAGCCAGAAAAACCAAGGACGCTCTGCTGGAGTTGGCACAATCATACTTCTCGTAGGAATTGAACAAAGCCATTAAGAGACTAATTGAGGTGTCGGAAAAATTTACAGAACCCGTTGAATTGAACTGCTAAAACAATATAAAACTATGACTTCATTATATTATTAAATTCTGGCGTTTTTTTTGCTTTCCATAACCCGAATAACTCACCTGTCCGTGTAATATTCAATTATGTATATCCGTTCAGCAGACGGTGTTGATTTACAAACTTTGGATTTAGGAAATCAAAATGAAAAGATTGCTTATATGCTCGTTACTGTTTCTTGCTGGTTCGGTTACCACAGCGAACGCTTCGCTTCTTGGCCCCACCTCTTATCTTAGCTTCGCAGATAGTCCGTTCTCTTTGTTGGCTTATCAGTATTTTTATAACGAAACGTTTGAAGATCATTTGCTTAACACACCCGGTGTTACTGCCACCCCTGGATTTGTCACGAGCATTGGATTTGCGTTCGGTCGTGACTCAGTCGATGCAGACGATGGCTCAATTGATGGATCTGGTTCACCAGGCGATAGCTATTTCAGCGGTGCAGGTAGTCAGGGTATAACTTTTACCTTCAACGAAGTTATCTTGGGAGCGCTTCCTGACAATGTCGGTATTGTTTGGACTGACGGTGGCGGAACAATAGGTTTTGAGGCCTTCGATGCTGCAAATCAATCGTTGGGCGTAGTCAACGGAACACATGCGGATTTTTCAAATGGCGGTACTACTGCTGAAGATCGATTCTACGGCGCTATCAATGCGGGTGGAATTTCTCGTATTCATATTTGGAATACCTCTGGGGGTATCGAAGTAGACCATCTCCAATATGGCTTGACAGTAACCTCGGTTCCTCTGCCAGGCGCAATGGTATTGTTTGGTAGCTCCCTTTTTGGGATGCTTGGCTTAATGTTTCGGAAGCAAAATAAACTCGCTTAAATTCAAGTTTATTGTTTGGCATTCCCTGACTTTAAAAGGGAATGCCGAATTTCTTCTGGCTCTAGTATGTGATGAGCCGCTTTAAGCGCTTTGTTCAAGATTGATGCGGTTCGTATAGTTAGCTCAGCAAGCAGTCTCGATGGAATCGAGGCTTCGAAGGCCAAGACCTTCGCAGGCCGCATATCAGACAACACTATCGCTCAGTGATCCTTTCCACTGCGGTCGCTAAACCGGTGGGGGCGGTCCGATCTCCGTCAAACTCATCCAAATAGACACATCCAGCAATCGAAAGGACAGGATTGACACTTAGAGAAAATCCGCTCAGCACTCGCACCTCAAGGCCTTTGAACACAAACATGCCCTGACGATAAACCTGTCCAACCGCATGTTTCCCATATACTGCGCAAACAACAAAGCCCGCCAAATCCCGCTGAGTTTTACTGATTCTTAACGACCCCCCCCCCGAATTTTTACGACATTTTTATCCGCCAATCGGTAGATTGTGTCCCTGGCGATCCGCGACGCATATACCAGCAAATTGGCTTGATGTAAGCACTCGCCCTATCCAAAAATTGTTTGCGCTTCCTGGCAGGTGTTAGTTATGAGTGGACTGTATCTATTGAGCGGCGGATTAGCGCTGCTGGTGTTTATCTATCTGGTGGTCGCCTTGTTTTATCCGGAGAAATTCTGATGAACGAAGCGGGCTTTCTACAAATTCTGATTTACCTCAGTGCACTGCTAATGCTCAGCAGGCCGCTGGGCGTTTACATGGCACGGGTTTATCAAGACGAATCCATCGTGGCCAATACCTGGTTCGCTGGACTTGAGCGGGGACTGTATAGACTCTGCGGAGTCAAACCCGAGCAAGACATGCGTTGGCAGCAATATGCGGGCGCTTTGCTGATCTTTAACCTGCTGGGTCTGCTGGCCGTTTATGCCTTACAAACTTGCCAAGACCTGTTGCCGCTCAATCCACAGGCCTTGCCAGCGATAACGACCGACTCGGCGTTAAATACTGCCATCAGTTTTGCCACCAATACCAACTGGCAAGGCTATTCCGGTGAGGCCGCCATGAGTTATCTCACGCAAATGCTGGGTCTAACCGTGCAGAACTTTTTATCGGCAGCCAGCGGCATGGCGGTGCTGGTGGCATTGATACGCGGTTTTAGCCGACGGAACACCAACGCTATCGGCAATTTCTGGGTGGATATGACTCGCACGACTTTGTATATTCTGCTGCCGATTTCATTGCTGCTGGCCATCGTTCTGGTGGGGCAAGGCGTAGTCCAAACCTTTGATCCCTACACCACCGTCAAGCTCCAAGAACCGCTGACTTACTCCACACCCGCCGTCGACGCGGCTGATCAAGCCTTGCAGGATGCGCAAGGTCAACCCGTCACCCAAACCCAACAAATCCAGGAACAAACCTTGGCCTTGGGACCGGCAGCCTCGCAAATCGCTATTAAGCAGCTTGGTACCAACGGTGGCGGTTTTTTTAATGCCAACTCGGCGCATCCTTACGAAAACCCCACCCCTCTGAGCAATTTTTTGGAAATGCTCGCCATCCTGCTAATTCCCGCCGCGCTCTGTCATACCTTTGGTTTTCTGGTCGGCGATAGTCGGCAAGGTTGGACGCTTTTGGCGGCGATGACCCTGGTGTTTTTGGCGTTGATTTTCGTCACCGTACCCGCCGAACAACAGGGCAATCCGGCACTGGCTGGTTTGGGGGTGGATCAAGCCGCCTCCAATCTACAATCAGGCGGCAATATGGAAGGCAAGGAAGCTCGGTTCGGCATCGTCAACTCTGCGTTGTGGGCAGTAGCGACCACCGCCGCTTCCAACGGCTCCGTGAACGCCATGCACGACTCATTTACCCCCATCGGTGGCATGATCCCGATGTGGTTAATCCAGTTGGGCGAAGTAATATTCGGCGGCGTTGGTTCCGGTCTTTACGGAATGATTGTGTTCGCGCTGGTGGCCGTTTTTATCGCCGGCTTGATGATAGGCCGTACCCCTGAATATTTAGGTAAAAAGATCGAAGCCTTTGAAATGCAGATGGCGGCAGTGATTATTCTGATTCCTCCGTTCTTGGTATTGGGCGGCACGGCATTGGCGGTGATGACCGAGGCCGGCAAAGCATCAATCCTCAACCCCGGTGCCCACGGTTTCAGCGAAGTCTTGTATGCCTTGTCTTCCGCTGGCAATAACAATGGCAGCGCCTTTGCCGGCTTATCGGCCAATGTACCGTTTTACAACTATCTGCTTGGCCTGGCCATGCTGGTATCGCGTTACGGGTTGATGATCCCGGTACTCGCCATCGCCGGTTCGCTGGCCGCCAAAAAACATGTGCCGGTCGGCCCCGGCACCTTACCGACCCATACGCCTTTATTCGCTGTGTTGCTGATTATCACGGTGTTAATGGTCGGCGCGCTGACCTTCGTGCCGGCGCTGGCCTTGGGCCCTATCGTTGAGCAGTTACACATGCTCGCTCATCCTTGATTTCCAAGCAGGTAACCATATGACGCATAAAGCGCTCTCGACTTCCTTATTCGACTCGGACCTGCTCCAGCAAGCGGTTTGGGAAGCCTTTAAAAAACTGACACCGCAACAACAGTGGAAAAATCCGGTGATGTTTGTGGTCTATCTGGGCAGTTTGTTGACGACGGGCTTGTGGCTACAAGCCTTGAACGGCGCGAGCGAGGAGCCTGCCGGTTTTATTTTAACCATCAGTATCTGGTTGTGGTTTACCGTGCTGTTCGCCAATTTCGCCGAAGCGGCGGCAGAAGGCCGCAGCAAAGCACAGGCCGCCTTTTTGCGCACAGCCAAGCGCGATATTGCCGCCAAGAAACTCGATGAACCGCGCTACGGCAGCGATTATTCGAAAATCGCCGGTTCCAGCCTGGCGAAAGGCGACGTGGTGCTGATCGAAGCCGGGGATTTTGTACCTGGTGATGGCGATGTCATTGAAGGCGTAGCCTCGGTGGACGAAAGCGCCATCACCGGCGAAAGCGCGCCAGTGATCCGCGAATCGGGCGGCGACTTCAGCTCAGTCACCGGCGGCACCCGGGTATTGTCGGATTGGCTGGTGGTGCGGATTTCCGCTAACCCCGGCGAGACTTTTCTGGACCGGATGATTGCCATGGTGGAAGGGGCAAAGCGGCAGAAAACCCCGAATGAGATTGCCTTGACCATCTTGCTGGTGGCACTTACGCTGGTATTTTTAATGGCGACAGTGACCTTGCTGCCCTTCTCGCTATATAGCGTGGAAACGGCTGGCGCGGGCCGACCCATTTCCATTACCGTTTTGGTCGCCTTGCTGGTCTGTTTGATCCCGACCACCATAGGCGGCTTGCTGTCGGCGATTGGCGTAGCGGGTATCGGCAGGATGATGCAAAAAAACGTGATCGCCACCTCCGGCCGAGCGGTGGAAGCGGCTGGCGATGTTGATGTGTTATTACTGGATAAAACCGGCACCATTACCCTGGGCAATCGTCAGGCAACCGCGTTTTTGCCGGCTAGCGGCATCAACGAAACCAATCTCGCCGATGCTGCACAGCTGGCCTCATTAGCCGACGAAACCCCGGAAGGTCGCAGTATCGTGATACTAGCCAAACAAAAGTTTGGTTTGCGCGAACGCGATGTGCAATCCTTGGGCGCCACCTTCATCCACTTCAGCGCGCAAACGCGGATGAGCGGCGTCAATCTGCACGGCAGGCAAATACGCAAAGGCGCTGACGCTGCCATCCGCCAATACGTGACCGAACAAGGCGGTTGCTTTCCCGAGGAAATTCAGCAGATGGTGACGAATGTCGCCCGGCGCGGCAGTACCCCCCTGGTAGTCGCTGAAGGTAAACAAGTGTTAGGTGTGATCGAACTGAAAGACATCGTCAAAGGCGGCATTAAGGAACGCTTTATCGAACTGCGGCAAATGGGCATCAAAACCATCATGATCACCGGTGACAACCGTTTGACCGCGGCGGCAATCGCTGCCGAAGCCGGCGTCGACGACTTCTTAGCCGAAGCCACCCCGGAAGCGAAATTGGCCTTGATCAGAAAGCATCAAGCGGATGGGCGATTAGTGGCCATGACGGGCGACGGCACCAATGACGCGCCGGCGCTGGCACAAGCCGACGTAGCGGTGGCGATGAACAGCGGGACTCAGGCCGCCAAGGAAGCTGGCAACATGGTCGATCTGGATTCCAACCCAACTAAACTGATTGAGATCGTCGAGACCGGCAAGCAAATGTTGATGACCCGTGGGGCGCTGACCACCTTTAGCGTAGCCAACGATGTGGCGAAATATTTCGCCATCATCCCGGCGGCGTTTGCGACCACCTATCCGGCATTGAATGCGTTAAATGTCATGGGCTTAGCAACTCCGGCCAGCGCAATTTTATCAGCGGTGGTTTTTAATGCACTCATTATCATCGCCCTGATTCCGCTGGCCCTGAAAGGCATCAAATATCAGCCCCTCGGTGCCGAAAAGCTGCTGCAAAACAATTTGCTGGTCTATGGTCTCGGTGGCTTAGTCGTACCGTTTATAGGCATCAAGGCAATCGATTTGCTCCTGGTAACAATGCACTTGGTTTAAGGGGAAGAACATGCAAACGTATTTAAAACCCGCGTTAATGCTGTTGCTAACGATGACACTGATCACCGGCGGTCTCTATCCAGTGCTGGTGACCTTGGTCGCTCAAGTGGTTTTTCCGGCCCAAGCCAACGGCAGCCTGATAATTGATAAGGAAGGCCAGGCTATCGGCTCGACACTGATCGGCCAACCCTTTAACCAAACCCGGTACTTTTGGGGGAGACCATCGGCGACCGCACCCCATCCTTATAATGCTGCAGCTTCCGGCGGCTCAAATCTCGGCCCGACCAATCCGGCTTTGACAGAGGCCGTAGCACTGCGCATTCAAGCTTTGCAGCAGCTAGACCCCGGCAACCATGCCCCCGTACCGGTCGACCTGGTTACCGCTTCCGCGAGCGGTTTAGACCCACATATCAGTAATGCGGCGGCCCATTACCAGATTAAACGGGTAGCCAAGGCCAGACATTTGCCGGAAAGCATCGTGCAGGAATTGGTCAATGCGCATACTGAAAATAGGCAGTGGCTGGTACTTGGGGAATCGCGCGTGAATGTACTGGCCCTGAATTTGGCTTTGGACGCTTATGCGCAAACTACCCAGCCATGAACGAGCAACGTCTTGATCCTGACCAATTGCTGGCCCGCGTCGAGCGCGATCAAGCCAAGGCCAAACGCGGCCGGCTGAAAATCTTTTTCGGCGCAGCGGCTGGGGTCGGTAAAAGCTACGCGATGTTGTTGGCGGCGCGGGAAAGGCGCGCGGACAATCTCGATGTAGTCGTTGGTCTGGTGGAAACTCACGGTCGCGTGGAAACCCAAGCCTTACTGCAAGGGCTGGAAACTCTACCCACTCGCAAGATCGATTATAAAGGTACTGTACTGCAGGAGTTTGATCTTGATGCGGCCTTGAAAAGGCGACCAGCCATCATTCTGGTGGACGAATTGGCGCATACCAACGCTCCCGGCTCGCGGCACCCGAAACGATGGCAAGATATTCACGAACTGTTGGACGCCGGGATCGATGTCTACACGGCGCTGAACGTGCAACATCTGGAAAGTCTGAACGATGATATTGGGCAAATCGCCGGCATCCGTATCTGGGAAACCGTGCCGGACACAGTGTTTGAGTCCGCCGACGAAGTCGAACTGGTTGATTTGCCGCCAGACGAATTGTTACTGCGGCTCAGGGAAGGCAAAGTCTATTTGCCGCTACAAGCCGAACAGGCGATGCAGCATTTCTTTCGTAAAGGCAATCTGATTGCCCTGCGGGAGCTGGCATTGCGGCAAACGACCAACCGCGTCGATGCGCAGATGCTGGATTACCGTGAAGACAACGCCATCCGCGAAGTCTGGCAGGTTAACGAACGGCTAATGGTGTGCATCGGGCCCAATGTGTTGGCCGAGCGCTTGGTCAGAGCCGGCAAACGCTTGGCGACCAGCCTGCGCAGCGACTGGATTGTGGTGTATGTGGAAACCCCGGAATTGGCGCGCTTACCCGCAGAAAAGCGCGACGGAATTTTACGGGTATTGCGTTTAGCGGAGCAGTTGGGCGCGGAAACCGCCACACTTAGCGCCCCTGCCATGAGTGAGGCGATTATCCGCTTTGCCCGCGAGCGAAATATCAACAAAATCGTGATCGGCAAACCCAGTCGGCGCGGTTGGCGGCGTTGGCTGTTGGGATCTGTGGTGGATGCGCTGATCAGTCATGCCCACAATATCAATATCTATCTACTTGGCAGTCCGCAATTGGGGGACACGCAGGAACTGGAAGCCGAACTGTCTTTATTTAGGAAAACACCGTTGCCGGGCTTGCGGCAGCGCATTCCTAGTAAAACTCGTAGACGGTATAGCGGCTATCTGTGGGCGATGGCCGTTACCCTAGTCTGCACTGCGGTAGGTCAACTGTTGTTCGGCACCGTGGAACTGGCCAATGTGGTGATGGTGTATTTACTCGGCGTGGTGTTTGTCGCCACCCATTGTGGGCGCGGGCCGTCGATTTTGGCGTCGTTATTCAGCGTGGCGATATTCGACGTAATGTTCGTGCAACCTCTATACAGTCTGTCGGTAGCCGATAGCCAGTATCTGATCACCTTGCTGGCAATGCTGGTGGTGGCTATCGTGATCAGCAATCTGATGGTTAATGTGCGTGCCCAAGCCAAGGTTGCCGCGCATCGGGAACGCCGCGCCGCTGCCTTGTACGCAATGAGTAAAGAGCTGGCAGTGGCGCAAAACGAACAGCAAGTGGTCGCGACAGCGGTTAAACATCTGTACGCCGAGTTCAGCAGTCGCAACGTCATTTTATTTGCTAACCCGGCTGGTCGGCTGATGTACCCCAAACAGCAGAGTCTGCCCCAATCCTTATGCGGCGCGGATCTGAGCGTGGCGCAGTGGGTTTACGATCACAACGAAATGGCAGGCCACGGTACCGATACCTTACCGGGCAGTGCCGCGATTTATTTCCCGATTCAAGACGAACACAAGGCCATTGGGGTATTGGCACTGTTACCGGTTAATTTGCGCCGGGTGTTTTTGCCGGAACAGCAAAAATTACTGGAAACCTTTTTGCGCCAAATCGGCCAGGCCGTGGCGCGTTTACGCTTTTCAGAACAGGCCAAGCTGTCGCAAATGCAGATAGAAGCCGAGCAGCTACGCAACTCGCTACTTAGCGCCATTTCTCACGATTTGCGCACGCCACTGGCAACCATTATCGGCTCGGCCAGCGCCTTGGTTGAAGATGAAGGCCATTTGCAAACCCAGCACAGACAAGAGCTCAGTCGCGCCATTTATGACGAAGCGGAACGAATGGCGAATCTGGTGAATAATATTCTGGACATGGCCAGACTTGACGCCGGCGTAGTGGAATTAAACAAGCAGTGGCATCCGGTCGAAGAAATCATCGGCACGGTACTGACCCGCCTGCAAAAACAACTAAGCGGTCGAAAAGTCAGAGTCAGTCTGCCGCCAGGTATTGCCATGGTGTTTGTCGATGCGGTCATGATAGAGCAGGTGCTGATCAATCTATTGGAAAATGCCTTGCGCTATACCCCTGCGGCGTCTGAACTTGAGGTGCTTGCGGAACAACGGAATATGACGATGGAAATCTCGGTCGCCGATCGCGGCCCCGGCATCCCCAAAGGCCTGGAGAACAGATTGTTCGAAAAATTTTACCAAGCGCGTCATGAATCGGCGCAGAGCGGTGTCGGCTTGGGGTTGGCGATATGCCGAGCAATTGTCGAGGCGCACGGCGGTCAAATCGGCGCTATAAACCGACCGGGGGGCGGCGCGCTGTTCCGCTTCAGCTTACCGATCAGCGAGCCGCCGCCCTGCGTAGAGGCCGAGGAATGAACCCACGCCTATTAGGTTTAGGCCATGGCTAAATCTCAAGCCGTCATCGTGGTGATAGAAGACGATCCACCGATCAGGCGCTTTTTGCGTACCAGTCTGGCCACCCACGACTACGCCGTCTTTGAGGCAGAATCCGGCAAACAAGGCCTGATCGAAGCCGGGGTGCGCAAACCGGATTTACTGATCCTGGACCTGGGTTTACCGGATATGGACGGGATAGACGTGATCAAGCGTGTGCGCAGTTGGTCGGCCATACCCATTATCGTCTTGTCGGCCCGCAGCAACGAGCAACAAAAAATCGACGCTTTGGACGCCGGTGCCGACGATTATTTAACCAAGCCCTTCGGCTTTGGCGAACTCCTGGCACGGATTAGAGTGGCTTTGCGGCATGCAAGTCGACCGCCGGAATATACGCAAGACGATGTATTTAGGGTGGATGCGCTGAAAGTAGATTTACGCAATCGGCTAGTCAGCGTCAACGACAGCGAAATTCATCTAACCCCGATTCAATATCGCTTGCTGTGTGTGCTGATCAAACACGCTGACAAAATTTTGACGCATCAGCAAATTTTGAAGGACGTTTGGGGGCCGTCGTATCAGGAGAATCCGCATTATTTGCGGATTTACATGAGCCAATTGCGGCAAAAACTGGAAAGCGACCCGACTCAGCCCAAATACTTGCTGACCGAGTCGGGCGTGGGTTATCGATTTAAAGCGAGATGAGCGCGCCGCTTCACTGGCTGACTGGCTGGCGAGAAGCCTACTTAATAGCCCGCTTCTACGCGGTTTCTGCCGCGTTGCTTAGCTTGATACATGGCTGCATCGGCACGTTTGATCAAGGATTCCGGGCTATCGCTACCTTTTAGCGACGCAACCCCTAAACTTGCGGTCAAATTCAGTACGTCCATGCCATAAGCCAAAGTGTGCGACTCGATGTCGGTACGCAGGCGTTCGCCGATTACCATCGCGCCATCGATATCGGTGTCGCTGAGCAAGATCACAAATTCTTCACCGCCGAACCGAAACACCGCATCACTGCCACGCACCGTGTCTTTCAACCAACTCGCCAGAGAAGACAAGGCCAAGTCACCGCACGCGTGTCCATACTGGTCGTTGATATTTTTAAAATGATCGACGTCGACAAAAATCAAGGACAAATGCTGTGAGTTGCGCTCCGCACGTTTAATCTCGCGCATCAGGCAGTCGTTAAAGGCGGTGCGATTGTTGGTTTTGGTTAAAGGGTCGGTAAACGCCATTTTCAAGGCTTGTTGAAACAAGGTGGCATTTCTTAAAGGGTAAATCAGGCAGCACAACAGACTTTCCAGCATTTTCAATTCGTCCTTGCTGAAACGATTGCTGCGGGTTAGTTTTAATTCGCCTAGCTGTTGTTCTTCGACTTTCAAGGCATAGTTGCAAGAATGGCGAGCCATCACCCCACGTTTGAACTCTAAATTGAATTCTTCGTTGACATATTCGAAGCCGTTATGCGCAATGGTATTCTGAATTTTATTGCAGAAAATACTGATCAGCTCGTTGAATTCCAAAGTGGTTTGCAAGGCGCTACTAATGTCGTAGTGATGCAAATTGACAGCGGTTGAAGCTTCAAAGGTTTTATTGCTGACTATCGCTAAATCGGCTGCTTTATCTTTCATGACGGTTCCCCGAGTCTTGAATCAAAGTTCAAGAACATTTAAGCCAGGAACGTGCCAGAGTTATATTTACTATATATAACAAATATTTAAATAAAAACAGCATAAGAAATTGGCAACAAGCGGCAATTTTCCGCCGCCTGTCTGCCATTCTAATGACTAAATCCTCATCAATAAACGGAATGGCCCATGATTAAATAATGTCATTTAACACGGGTTTAATGATCCCGTATGGTGTTGCCTAATCCAACAACATAACGGACAGAACAATGAACCGTGTCACTCGATCTATCATAATCATGCTATTCGCTGCCTTTGAGGCCTTAGCTGATGGCAATTCCAATTTCGAAGTGTTCGCCAACCTGACTACCGGGCCTGGTAATGTCACGGCAACCGCCAACGACCGGATCATAATGAGCCAACATCAGTTTTATCAACCGCAGTACACGGTGGTGGAGTACAAGGATCAAACCTTGCTGCCTTTTCCGAATAAAGAAATGTCTGCGGCCGATTCGACTGCGCCGATCAAACTCGACTCAGTCTTGGGCATCCGTTCCGACAGCAATGGGATCGTCTGGATGCTGGACAACGGCATGCGTAGTGGCGTGACGCCCAAACTGGTCGGCTGGAATACCAAAACCAACAAACTCCAGCGCTTGATTTACCTGCCGGCCCCGATTGCACCCAAGGATGCGTTCGTCAACGACTTTGCGTTGGATACTAATCACAACCATGCATTTATCAGTGACCCTGCTGGCGGTGCGAATGCCGCCTTGATTGTGGTTAACTTGTCGACCGGCGCGGCGCGGCGAGTGTTGGAAGGACATCACAGTGTGGTGCCGGAAAACGTCGATTTAGTCATCGACAATGTGCCGATTCAGGTGAAAACCGCGTCGGGCGAACGGGTTAAGCCGCATATTGGGGTTAATCCGATTACCCAGGATTTGGCGAACGAATGGGTGTATTTCGGACCGATGCACGGCCTTAGTCTTTACCGGATTAAAGCCGCCGACTTGATCAATGAGTCCTTAACGCCTCAAGAACTCGCTCAGCATGTTGAACGCTATAGCGACAAACCGATTTCGGACGGTATCAGCATTGATGAGAATAACAATATCTATCTAGGGGACTTAGCCAATAATGCGATTGGCGTGATCGATTCCAAACGACAATACCGGCAATTGGCGCAATGTCTACGCCTGTCATGGGTAGACTCTTTTAGTTTTGGCGCGAATGGACAACTCTATGCGGTGGTTAATCGCTTGCATCGCTCGGCCACGCTGAACGGCGGCGATGATCAATCCAAACCGCCGTATTTTCTGTTGAAGGTTAAGGCGGTGGCCGCCGGCCTACCTGGACGTTAAAGTTTGATTTGCGATGCGCTTATTGTCCGGCCTATTGCGGTAATTTGTTCACGCAACCAACCGTGGGCCGGGTCTTTTTCCCATAACGGATGCCAAATCATCGCCAAATCGTAGTCCGGCAAACTGACCGGCACCGGCAATACTTCCAGGGGTACCAGTTTCTGAAACGCTATGGCCAAGCGGTAGGGTAAAGACAAAATCATATTGGACTGGGCAACGATTAAGGGTGCCGACAAAAAATGCGGCACGATGAAATTAATCCGCCGCTCCAAGCCCAACTCCAGCAATTTCTCATCGATCACGCCCAACTTATCGCCGGTTCTGGAGATTAGCATGTGCGTCTCCGCCAAATACGCCTCCAAAGAGGGCGCTGCTTTGATCTTTGGATAATCCTGCCTGACGACACAAGCCATGCGATCCATAAATAAATGTTCGCTGTGCAAATGCGCAGGCGGATTCAGTACCGAAGCAAAACCCAACACCACATCCAGACTACCGTTTTCTAACTGCGGCAAAGGAAAAACAGATTCCGTCCGCTTGACATGAATAGCCACACCCGGCGCCGACTGCTCAATTAATTTCGACAACTCCGGCAAGATTAGAAACTCCATGTAGTCGGTGGCGGCGATGGTGAAACGGCGCTGACTGGATGCTGGATCGAAGGCCTGGGGTGCCTCTAGCAAGCGTTCCATTTCCTGTAAAAGACTGCGTACCGGCTCCACTAATGCCAGCGCCAATGCAGTGGGCTGCATGCCTGAGGGAGATTTAACCAAGACCGGATCGTTCAATTGCTGACGCAAGCGATGCAAGGTATGGCTCATCGCCGACTGGGTGACGAACATACATTCCGCCGCGCGGGTGACATTGCGCTCGCGCATCAATGTATCGAAAGCCAGTAACAGATTTAAGTCGAAAGTACGTAGATTAGCCAAATGGATGTTCCTCAACAAATTCTAAAGATATGGTTGAAAATAACTTCCCGCAATCCGAATGCTGGTTCCCACGCAGAGCATCACTGAGTTTAAGTTAAGCCGTCATACCGGCAGGGATTGCCGGTATCCAGTTCACAAGGATGTGAAAGGCCTTCGCCGTCCTTGGCTTCTGGGTTCCGGCACCCGCTAGAGCACGAAGTGAATCCCTGCCGGAACGACGTGTTTTTTCTTAACTTAATGGCAGTGACGCAGAGCATGGGAACCATCAGTGAATTCGGCTGCATACTAAACAAAATCGATGCTGGTCGGTATGAATAGTCTTGATGATAGCGGATGAAATTTCACCATTTCACAGTTCAACCCATTCCCCCTAACTTATACCGCGAGCGTGTCGACCAGCCACTAGGTTTTTACTCCCCCAAGGGTAGCTTTCGGTTGGCGACACGCCAAACGTTCAATGGCAACTGCCGTTTACCAAAACATATTTCGGGGGGATTCTATCCATGTCTGCACAAATTCCAATTTCTACGTTCAAGCCCTACCGGGGCGAGAAAGCCAGGCTGGCAAGGGCCTACGACTATCTGATTCTGGTCTTGGCTTTATTTCTGTTCATCGGCTCGTTTCATCTGCATTTTGCCCTGACCGTCGGCGATTGGGACTTCTGGGTTGATTGGAAAGACCGGCAGTGGTGGCCATTGGTCACACCTTTAATCGGCATTACCTTTCCCGCCGCCGTGCAGGCGGTGCTGTGGGATAAGTTTCGTTTGCCGCTGGGTGCCACCCTGTGCGTCGCCGCCTTGTTGATCGGTACCTGGGTGACCCGCGTGTTTGCCTACCACTATTGGAACTATTTCCCCATCAATATGGTGCTGCCCGCGACGATGATTCCGGGCGCCTTGGTATTGGACACCTTGCTGATGTTAACCAATAGCTTGACCATCACTTCGATTTTCGGCGGCGGCGCGTTTGCGCTGCTGTTTTACCCGACCAACTGGCCGATATTTGGGATGTTCCATCAACCGGTCGAAGTGGCCAACAGTCAGCTGACGATCGCCGATTTGTTCGGTTTTCAATATATCCGTACCGGCATGCCGGAATACCTGCGCATCATCGAGCGCGGCACATTACGGACATACGGCCAGTACGCGACACCGCTGTCGGCCTTCTGTTCGGCTTTGCTGTGTTCGTTGATGTATCCGTTGTGGTGGCATATCGGCAAGTGGTTTGCCACTACCCGTTACTTGAGCAAAATTTAAGGAACAGCCAACATGAAAACCCATTTTAAATCTTGGCTGTTAGCCTTAATCGCTCTCACGGTATTGTCCGGTTTGCCTATGTCGTCCGCTCAGGCTCATGGCGAAAAGGCCTTGGAGCCCTTCATCCGCATGCGCACCATTCAGTGGTACGACGTGCAGTGGTCCACGCAAAAATTCAACGTCAACGATGAAGTCAGCGTCAGCGGCAAGTTTCATGTCGCCGAGGACTGGCCAGTCAGTGTGCCCAAGCCGGAAGCCAGCTTTTTGAATATTTCCACCCCAGGGCCGGTACTGATTCGCACCGAGCGCTACCTGAACGGCAAGCCCTGGACCAACTCGGTCGCCTTGCAACCGGGCGGTGACTACGATTTTAAAGTGGTCATGAAAGGCCGCTTGCCAGGGCGCTACCACATCCATCCGTTTTTCAATTTAAAGGATGCCGGGCAAGTGATGGGGCCAGGCGTTTGGCTGGAAATCGGTGGGAATCCCAGCGACTTTAGCAACACTATCAAAACCATCAACGGTGAAATGATCGATATGGAAAGTTTCGGTTTTGCCAATGGTGTGTTTTGGCACCTGTTTTGGGGGGTATTGGCGGCTGCTTGGCTGTTATGGTGGGTGCGCCGGCCATTATTTATCAGCCGTTACCGCATGCTGGATGCCGGCTTGGAACATGAACTGATTACGCCACAGGATAAGTTGATTGCCAAGGTGGTGTTGGTCAGCGTGCCGGTTTTGGTGTTGGTGCTAAATAGCGTAACCGCAAGCCGTTATCCGGATGTCATTCCGTTGCAAGCCGGCTTGGATCAAATTCTGCCGCTACCGGCGCAAGTCAATGCCGGCACAGTCAATGTGGACACGCTAAAAGCGGAATACAACATCGCTCAGCGCGCCATGGTGTTGCAGGTCAAGGTCGATAACCGTAGTCAAGGTGCGGTGCGGATCGGCGAATTCGCCAGTTCGAACGTGCATTTTCTAAATGCCGATGCGGCCGATGTCGGTTACAACCCCGGCAAGGATGATGTCAGCAACAATGGCCTGAGCCTGGATAATGCTTCACCCATAGAGCCCGGCGAACAACGCACTGTCACCATCGAAGTGCGCGATGCCGCCTGGGAGTCCGAGAAATTGGATGGCCTGATTCGGGATGCGGATTCCCGATTAGGCGGCTTGCTGTTTCTTTACGACGACATGCTGGGCAAACGCTATATCTCCAGCATTTCCGCTGCCGTCATTCCCAAATTCATTTAATTCAGGAGTAGAACATGGCTACCACGACAGAACACGTTAGCTTAAGCACCGAAAACCCCAAGTCATTGCCTTGGTATTTGCTTGACTTACCCAAATATTTAAAGGGATTTGGCTTTTTAACCGTTATGTACATCAGTTTACGACTGTATCAGGGCGCTTTTGCCATAGCGCACGGTCTTGATTCCTCGGAACCTGCGTTCGAACAGTACTGGATGCGACTGTTTTATATCGAACTGGTGGTGATCGCTGCCGTCGCCAGCGGCTTTTGGGGTTACTTATGGACCACGCGCGACCGCAATCTGGATCAACTGGCACCCAAGGAAGAGATACGCCGCTATTTCACCTTGACCATGTGGATCAGCATTTACACCTTTGCCGTGTATTGGGCGGGCAGCTATTTTGCCGAGCAGGATAACTCCTGGCATCAGGTAGCGATCCGCGACACGCCGTTTACCGCTAACCATATCATCGAGTTTTACTTTAACTTTCCGCTCTACGTGATCCTGGGCGGCTGTGCCTGGCTGTACGCCAGAACTCGCTTGCCCTTGTACGCCAAAGGCATTTCCTTGCCATTGACATTGGCGGTGTTTGGCCCCTTCATGATTTTGGTCAGTGTCGGTTTCAACGAGTGGGGACATACCTTCTGGTTTAGAGAAGAATTCTTCGCCGCGCCGATCCATTGGGGCTTTGTGATCGGGGTGTGGTTTGCGTTGGGCGTCGGTGGCATTTTGTTGCAGGGCGTCACCCGATTGATCGAGTTACTCGATCGGATTCCGGATGCCGAATAACACTTTTTTCTCTGCATCCACACGACCATGTTTCAGCCAAAGTCCGATGTAATCATGCCCAAGAGTCTTACCGATTCAGTTCACTATGCTTGGGTAGTACTTGCAGTCACGTTTCTGTGCTTGTTTGTGGCATCGGCACTGCGCTCCGTTCCAGGGGTTATCATGCTGTCCCTGGAGCAGGAGTTTGCCTGGAACAGAGAAACCATTAGCGGCGCCATTTCGCTCAACCTGCTGTTGTTCGGCCTTGCCGGACCATTTCTAGGTCGATTGATGGATGTATACGGCGCCAAAAAAGTGAGCGTCATCACGTTGATTTTGTCGCTGGCAGGCGCCGGTGGCAGCGTTTTTATGCAGGAATCTTGGCAATTGTATTTATTTTGGGGCTTGCTGATTGGGGCGGGCTCGGGCGGTACTTCCATGATTATGGGGTCGGCGTTAATCAATCGCTGGTTCCATAAACACCGAGGACTGGCATTAGGCATATTGGGCGCGGCTTTTTCCTCCGGTCAGTTAGTGTTCACCCCGCTGCTCATGCAGATCAATATGCATGAGGGTTGGCGCGTGGCGACGCTGTTTATCGCCGTAGGCCTGGGCCTGGTGGCTTTACCTTTGGTCCTGAAATTTTTAAGAGACGATCCCGAATCCAAAGGCCTGTCGCCTTATGGTGCTAATGGTGTTCATAGAACCGTACTTAAGCCCGATCGACATCCCATGCGAATAGCCATGCGCAGTCCGCAGTTCTGGTTGTTGGCCTTGAGCTTTGGTATTTGCGGATTAACCACCTCCGGCATATTTCAAACTCATTTGATTCCGCACGGCATCGAACATGGCTTCACCGACATGACCATGGCCATGTCGCTCGGGTTAATGGGCGCGGCCGATGTGTTCGGCACCATTTTATCCGGTTGGTTGTGCGACCGATACGGCAAGCGCTGGTCGCTGGCGTTTTATTACGTCGTCAGAGGCGCAACGCTGATAGTACTGCCCAGCATCGACACTACCGGGCAATTAATGATCTTCTCGGTTATTTACGGCATGAATTGGCTGTCCACGATTCCGGCAACCTCAGCGTTGACCGCGGATTTGTTCGGGAAACAAAACGCCGGCATGGTGTTCGGCTGGATTTGCTTCGCACATCAAGTCGGGGCGGCTATAGCCGCCTAAAGTGCCGGTTACGTCCACAGTGTGATTGGCGACTACAACCTGGCGTTTGTTACGTCAGGCCTGCTGGCTTTTGTGGCAACCGGCATCGTTTGTTTTATCCGTGAAACCCAAAAATGTTGGTATTTTAGAGACTCAATCACGGCACAGTTTTTAAGCAGAGAGATTGTCAGGATAGACTTAGACGATAGCTAAACCCATCCTGATGATCAATTGGCGACGAATCAATCTCTTCCGTATTTAGCAGCCTCGGCATCAGGTGACGATGAGGCCGATCTTCAAAACAAACCCAACTGCACCTGCGCTACTTCCGACATCATTTCCCGCGACCAAGGCGGATCCAACACCACTTCAACGTCTACCGAATTCACACCCGGTAAGGCGCGAATACATTTCTCGACGTCACTTTGAATAACCGGGCCCATGCCGCAACCCGGCGCGGTCAAGGTCATCTGCACATGCACATCGTTGCCGCCATGGGCATTGGGCTTGGCACTGCATTCGTAGACCAGACCCAAATCGACGATGTTGACCGGAATTTCGGGGTCGTAGACGGTTTTCATCACCTCCCAGCAATTTTTTTCCACGGCTTTGCTGTCAGTTTCCGAGACCAAGGTCTGCAAATGCTGGGTCTCTTTGCCCAAGGCATCCGCATCGATTCCGGCAATCCGCACCATATGCCCGTAATCGGTGACCACGGTGTAGTTGCTGCCCAAAGCCTGATGAATAGTCACTTCCTCGCCTTTGCTCAAGGTACCGTGATTACCATCGGGTATGGTGACGATGTTGACGTCGCGGGTTAAAAATACAATTTCTCTGTCTGCCATAAGATTCTTAGGGTTTAAATGTTTGGGCGTCAAAAGTTTGACCAGTCTTACCGATACTGGCATCGCTAAATAAATAAACGTAGAGCGGGTCCAGGCTACTCATGCTGGGTAGTGCGGTTTTATCTTCAGCCGGATAAGCTCTCTTCCGCAACGGCGAATCCACCGGTCCTGGCACCAAAGTATTAACACGGATTTTTTGCCCTGCTTCCAACTCCGCTGCCAGAATGCCGGCAAAACCTTCCAGAGCAATTTTGGCAACGCCATAAGCACCGGAATAGGCCTGGACTTTGCGCGCCGACGAATCGGAAATAAACACGATAGCGGCGTGCTCGCTGCTTTGCAGCAAGGGCAACAATACCCGGCACAGCAGGAAAGGCGCACTGAGATTGACGTTTAAGGCATGTCCCCAATCCTTGGTTTTGTAATTGGCGATGGGGCTATAGGCACTAAATTCCACCGCCGCATGCAATATCCCATGCAAAGCCCCATAACGTTGCGCTATCGCCTCGGCCATTTCTTCGTATTGCGCTTCGTTGGCACCGGCCAAATCGAAGGGATACATCACTGGCTCGGGACCACCGGCTGCGACAATCGCATCGTAGACTTTTTCCAGCTTAGGGATACTTTTATCCAGCAGAATGATTTGCGCACCCTGCCCGGCTAAAGCCAGGGCCGCCGTGCTGCCCAAGCCGCCGCCGGCACCCGTGATAAGTATGACCTGTTCGTTTAGTGGCATAAATGTGCGTGTATCCATTCCATCAATTGCGGCGGTTGTTCGATCAAGGCATCGGCACCCCAGGTATCGGGTTGGTCGTCGGTTTTCAAATAGCCGTATAGTGCTGCCAGGGTTTTCATGTTCGCCCGTTTGCCGGCGGTAATGTCGTGCACGGCATCGCCGATGTACACGCAATTTTGCGGCGAGACGCCGGCCTGCAGACAAGCGGCCAACATCGGTTCCGGATGCGGTTTACTGTTTGGCGTGGTATCGCCGCTGACTACACAGGCGGCCCGCTCGCTAAGTTGCATGGCCTCCATCAAGGGCACGGTAAAGCGAGACTTTTTATTCGTGACGACGCCCCACTTCAAACCCAATTGTTCTATCGCCGCTAAGTTATCGGCCATACCTTGGAAAAACCGGCTGTGTTCGGCGATATTCCGTTCATAGGTGTCCAGCATAAACGCCAGCATCTGTTGCGCCAGACTGTCATCCACAGACGCGGAATGTCTAATCATCGGCATGGCGCCGTGAGATATAAAAGGCCGCACTGTGTCTGCCGAGGCTTCTGCAAATCCGTGAGCCAGCAGCGTCTTGTTCAAGCAAGCGATCAGATCCGGCGCGGTATCCACTAAGGTACCGTCAAGATCGAACAACACGCAATCCAGTTTAAATCCAGTCATAGCGCATTACTCGGGGCGCTGAAACGCCGCAATATAATTGACGTCGATGTCCTTACCCAAACTAAACCGCTTGTTGAACGGGCTGTATTGAATGCCGACCATACCTTGCAACTCAAGCCCTGCGCTTCTGGCCATTTGGCCAAGTTCCGACGGCTTGATGAAAGTCTTATATTCGTGAGTACCTTTTGGCACCATTTTCAAAACGTGTTCAGCCGCCAAGATAGCCAGCAACCAGGCTTTGGGCACTCGATTTAAGGTGGAAAAAAACACCATACCGCCCGGCTTAACTAAGGTGGCGCAGGCGGCAATAATGGATGCCGGATCGGGAACGTGCTCCAGCATTTCCATGCAGGTCACGTGATCGAAACCGGCGGGCTGTTCCGCCGCGAGTTGCTCGGCACTGATTTTCCGGTAGCTGGCGTTGACGCCGGTTTCTAAGCCGTGCAGATCGGCAATATCCAGCAAGTCTTCGCTTAAATCCACACCCAAGGCATCCGCACCAGCTTTGGCTAAGCCTTCGGTGAGAATACCGCCGCCGCAGCCTACATCCACTAATCGTTTGCCAGGCAAATCGGCGAATTGCTGAATAAATTGCAAGCGCAAGGGGTTGACGTCATGCAAGGTTTTAAACTCGCCGTTTTGGTCCCACCAACGCTCGGCTTGCGAACCGAACTTATGAATTTCGTGGGGATGTACGTTTTCTGTCGCTGTCATAGTGCCAACCTGTTCATGGGGCTATAGTTTACTGTATTACTAGGTTATTCGTCATGCGCCAACTTGCAGCCCGGAATTTACCAGCCATTTGCCCGCTGCGATGATCATTTTCCAGGCGACTGTCCGGAGCGAATAAACGCTTTAGGCCGTGGGATGCTCTTGCAAACGCTCCTGCCAAAGCTGAATTTTTTGCCTTAGGGCGGGCATGTCAAATGTCGTTAACTGTCGGTTGCGCAACAATTGCTTACCGCTGATCCAAACATCGGATACCTGATGCCGACTGGCGGCATAGACAATCTGCGCCAGCGGATTGAACAATGGCTGAGTTTCCAGTTCGCTTAGATCTATTGCCACCACATCGGCAGCCTTCCCGATGGTCAGCGAACCGATCTCAGCATCCAGACCGAGAGCTTTAGCACCATTGATGGTCGCCATTTGTAATGCCGTCATCGCCGACACAGCACTGGCGTCGCCTGCCACACCTTTACCTAGCAAAGCGGCGGTGCGCATTTCCGAAAGCATATCCAGATCATTATTGCTGGCCGCGCCGTCGGTGCCAAGCGCCACATTAATGCCCGCCGCCAGACACTCCGCCACCGGGCAAAAGCCGCTGGCCAATTTCAAATTAGATTCCGGGCAATGGACGATGTGGCCGCCTGTCTCTGCGTAAAACCGGATGTCTTCGCTAGACAATTGCGTCATATGCACCGCGATAAACGAGGGCGTTAATAAGCCCAACTCATGCAGACGCTGCAGCGGCGTTTGGCCCGTTTTACTTTTTTGCTCGTCGACTTCGTGCGCTGTTTCGTGCAAGTGCATGTGCACGGTCAAATTCATCTCGTCGGCATAGGTAATGACGTTGCGTAGAGGTCCATCGGACACGGTATAGGGCGCATGCGGTGCGAACGATGTGCTAATCAGGGTTTCATGCCGCAGTTGTTCATGTAAAGCCAAGCCCTTGGTCAGATAGGCATCGGCATTTTCGGCCCATACCGTCGGAAAATCGAAGACGATTAAACCGACATTAGCGCGCATGCCATGCTGGATCGCCTGCTGAGCGACAATTTCTGGAAAAAAATACATATCATTAAAGCAGGTCGTACCGCAGCGCAGCATTTCGGCAATCGCCAGATCGGTGCCATCTCTGACAAACGCCTCACTCACCCATTTTTGCTCCGCCGGCCAGATGTGATTTTGCAACCAATCCATCAGACGCAGATCGTCGGCAATCCCGCGCAACAAGGACATCGCGGCGTGCGTGTGACAGTTTATCAACCCCGGAATCAGTGCGTGGCTCTCCAACACTTCGACGTGGCGCGCTCGATACTGTAAATTTGCCTGCTCAGTCGGTAACAGATCGACAATTCTGCCGTCGTCAATCACAAGACTGGCATGCTCATGGATTGCGCCGTCCGGTTCAACCGGTATAATCCAGCGGGCTTGAATGAGAAGGTCGACCAGCATGGGCTCTCCCAAAATGCAAAGCGACGATTATACCTCGTTAGCCTGCTAGCTCGCCTGCAGAGTAACACCCTGCAGCCCCTGTTATATGACCAGCTCATTATGGGTAGCCAAATGTTTATGTCTAGCAAGCAAACGGCCACAGCCGCTATCCCAATCACAAATCGCCCGCCGAAAAAACATCATCAACTTCGGCGATTTGCCGCAGCCTCACTTCACTTTGCCTGCACCCCACAAGGGCGACGACGCGCTAAAAACGCCTGTCTGGCAGCTGAAATGGAGCCGAGTGTTAACCAAACTCCACTGATTCAATCTCCCAGCAAATCCGCCACAGACAAACGAATAGCAAACTGGGACAAACATTGCCTGACACTGATCTCAGCAACGCCGAAGGATCTGGCGCAAATGCTCTTGCTAAATTCAAGCGGGATTTATGCCTAAGTTGTCGGTGGGTACTCACCTAAAGCTCATCGCAGTTGCCAGTGTTTACACGCTGACGGGCCTGGTTTCCTTGCTTTGCTTTAACCCTGACGGTAGCGCCAGCATTTTTTTTGCTGCCAGCGGTGTGGCATTAGCTGCCATTTTACTGGGTGGTAGACCCTATATCTGGGCGGTATTGCTGGGCGCGCTGGCATTAAACCTGCTACAAGGCAAATCTTTGCTCACGGCAACCGTGATATCCTTCGGCAGCCTTGCCGGCGCGGGGGTTGGCGCGTGGCTCGTGCGTCGATACCGCCGTTTCGACGTAAGGCTGCCAACCTTGCGGGACTATTTAGCGCTGATTTGCTTAGGCGGATTTATTGCCTGCGCGCTGCCGGCATTTGTCGGCGCTGCGGCCTTACTCAAATCCGGGTTTATCGAGTCAGACGCCTTCGCTAGCACTCTTCTTAATTGGTGGATGGGCGATAGCTTAGGGATCATTTTAGTCACACCGCTCATCTTAGTCTGGCGCGACACACCCTCACAACTCTCAGCTCAATTGCTATGTAGCCTTCGCACTGGGCCTTTGGCAGGGCAATCCGCACCAGGCCCCGACAAACGGGGACCTAACGAATCCCGACCAACAACTGGGGCCGGGGTCAAAAAAACAGCCGAAACTGTCGGCGGAGCGATCCTCGCCCTGGTCCTGAACGGCTTGCTCGGGCAAGTGGTATTTCTCGACTGGTTACATGCCAATCTTGGCGGTTATGCTAAAAGCCATTGGCTATTTTTATCCATCACCTGGATAGCAGCCCGATTTGGCACACGCACCACTACCCTCGCTCTAACGATTACCGCCGTTCAAGCCATGCTTGGGAGCAGCCAACATCGTTGGGGATTTTTCGAGCACGACCTAGGCAATCAGCATGAGCTGAATTACTGGATTTTTATATCGGTACTATCGATAGTCGGCATGGCCTTGGCTAGCTACTTTTCCGAACGGCAGCGCAACCTGGAAACAGTACGTGAAAAGGAAGAACTGTTCCGCACACTGATCAAAGCCATGCCAGACATGGTCTGGCTCAAAGATCCAAATGGCGTATATTTGCTTTGCAATCCTAGTTTCGAGCCCTTATGCGGGGCGACAGAGGAACAGGTAGTCGGCAAAACCGATTACGACTTCGTAAACACGGAGTTGGCCGATTTTTTCCGCGAACGCGATTTTGCAGCAATTGCCGCTGGCAAGCCCTGTATGAATAAAGAATGGCTCACCTATGCCGACGGTCACCACACAGCGCTGTATGAAACCATTAAAACCCCGGTAAACACCAGCGACGGAAAACTACTCGGCATATTAGGCGTCGCGCGCGACATCACTGAAACCCAGCGCATTCAGATGCAATTGCAGGAAAGGATCAAAGAGCGGCAATGCTTGTTTGCAATTTTCCGGGCGACGGAAGACAAAGAGCAAAGTCCGGTTGAGATGTTGCAGTCAGTGGCCGACAAGCTGCCGAGTGGTTGGCAATATCCTGAAATTACTGCCGTTCGCATCCTATGGGAAGGGATATCGGTCACTAGCAGCAACTTCCGCGAAACCCCCTACCAAATCAGTGCGCAATTGAACACCCAAACCGGATCACCGGGGCAGATCAGTATTTTTTATTTGGAATCGAGACCATCTGAACAGGAAGGTCCGTTTCTTCGGGAAGAACGCGCTTTACTGACTACTGTGGCGGAGCGATTGTCGACGGTTCTCGATCAGCACCTGGTGCACTTGCAGCTCAAGGAACGTGAAGAGATTCACCGTACCATTGTTGCTGAAGCCCTCGATTCGATCGCGCTAATTGCGCCAGATACGCTAGGTTTTATCGAATTCAACGACACGGCCTGCAATAGCCTGGGCTATAGCCGCGAAGAATTTGCGCGCCTGACAGTACCAGACATTCTGGTGGATAAAAACCGTATCAAGATTCGCCAACAGCTGCACGCGCTGATCAACCAGGGCAGTGCCAGCTTCGATACCTGGCACCGCCACAAAGATGGTCGCTTGCGGGACGTAAACGTCCGCATCAAGCTGGTCAAATTCCGCGAGCGCAATTATTTTGCCGCGATCTGGACCGATACCACCGAGCAGAAGCAACTGCTCCAAGAGTTAACCGAGAAAGCCGAGCTCCACCGAGTGTTGGTGGACAACAGTCCCGACGGCATCGTCATCATCGATCAAAACCACCGGGTAATAGAAGCCAATAAACGCTTCTGCGACATGCTGGGCTACACGCTGGAAGAAGTCTTACAACTCTATACCTGGGATTTCGAAGCCGAATTTAATGAACAACAAATTCGGGAAAACTTTGCCGATTTATCAAACACGGACAAAGTCATTGAATCCCGGCATCGTCGAAAAGATGCAAGTTGTTTCGATGTGGAAGTCAGCATTAGCGGCGTGAATTGGGGTAATACCAATCTGGTATTTTGTGTGTGTCGCGATATCACCGCTCGCAAACAAATCACCAATCAACTCGCCGACGAACGCCGCCGATTAACTGATATTATCGAAGCCACCCATGCTGGCACATGGGAGTGGAATCTTCAAACCGGCAAGGCCGTTTTCAACGAACGCTGGGCGGAAATCTTCGGTTACCATCTCAGCGGGCTTCAACCATTTACCACGCATAGTTGGGAGCAATTCGTTCATCCAGAAGACCTTAAACTTGCCAACCGCTTACTGGAACAGCATCTGGCCGGTCACAGCGATTACTATCAATGCGATCTTCGCATGCGGCACAGAGACGGTCACTGGATATGGGTGGCAGACCGCGGCAGAGTGACCCAGCGCCTGGCCAACGGTGAGCCCTTAATCGTCAGCGGCACGCACATAGACATCACTGAACGTCGGGAAGCGGAGCAGCGCATACGCGAGAGCGAAGAACGGTTTCGGACGCTATTCGAGGATACCAAGGAAGCAGTCACTATTCTTGAAGACGGCCGCATCGTTAGCGCCAATCGTGCCTCTCTGGAGATGTTGGGACTGGAGAGCACAGACACCCTGAAAAACCTTAGCCCAGCCCAGCTATCGCCGGAATATCAGTTTGATGGACAGCCATCTGCGCTCAAGGCCGAAGAAATGATGCGCATCGCCTTGGAAACCGGCAGCCACCAATTCGAATGGATGCATGTCCGCGCCAATGGCGAGTGTTTCCCAGTCGAGGTCTTGCTTACCGCTATCCGCAGCAACAACAAAACTCTGTTGCATACCGTCTGGCGCGACATAACCGAAAAGAAAAAGAACGAAAGAGAGCTCGCCAGCTATCGCCAGCATCTGGAAGCCTTGGTCGCCGAACGTACCATCGAGTTGAAATCTGCGAATGAGCAACTGAAAATCAGTGAAGAGCGGTTGGGCTTTGCACTCGCCGCCAGTAATGACGGCATTTGGGACTGGAATATTGGCGACAACTCCTGTTATTGCAATAAGGCTTATTTTGAAATGTTGGGCTATGAACCTGGTGAGCTGGGGCAGTCTGCAGACAGCCATTGGATACAATTGTTGGATCCAGAGCAAAGAACTGAGATTGTTAGACAAGCGCAAAATGAACTGCAAACAAAGGGTTTTTACGAATTGGAGTTTCAAATGCAGGCCAAGGATGGCAGCTACAAATGGATTTTGAGCCGCGCCAAAGTAGTCGAACGGGACCAAAACGGTCAGGCCCTTCGCGCAGTGGGCACCCACACTGACCTTACGGCCCGCAAGGAATTGGAACTGGCCATGCTGGCTGCGAAAGAGCAAGCCGAAGCCGCCAGTCTGTCGAAAAGCACATTTCTGGCCAATATGAGCCATGAAATACGCACCCCGATGAATGCCATTTTAGGCATGTCGCATCTCTTGCAGCATGAGCTAAACAAACCCGAGCAATTGGATAAGCTCGGCAAAATAACCTATGCGAGCAAGCATTTGCTCGGCTTGATCAACGACATTCTCGATCTATCAAAAATCGAAGCAGAGCGTTTGCTGATAGAAGAAACCCCCATTAACTTAGCGGCGTTGCTTGATCACGCTTACAGCATGATGGCCGAACGGGCGCGCGGTAAAGGCCTGAGTCTTTCAAAAGAACTGGATGACGCTTTAGCCTGTATGCCATTGCTCGGTGACCCGCTGCGGATCGGCCAAATTTTGATCAATTATCTAGGCAACGCCATCAAGTTCACAGAAGCCGGAGAAATCTCCCTTAAAGCCGAGTTGCTGTCGCAATCGGCTGAACATATCGAGGTCCGTTTCGAAGTGCGGGATACGGGCATAGGCCTAGATCAGGAACAACAAGCCCGAGTGTTCGATGCGTTCGAGCAAGGTCAAAGCTCAACCACCCGTAAATACGGTGGCACCGGCTTGGGCCTAACTATTAGCCGGCGCCTGGCCAATATGATGGGGGGCACGGTCGGCCTCAGCAGCAAACCCGGCTTGGGGAGTACGTTTTGGTTTACCGTAAAACTGAAGCCCGACCACAATCCAAGGGGTGCGGTGCTTGCTGCCCCCAACGCTGATTTTCGGCGACGGGCAACCATCCTGCTCGTGGAAGACAATGAAATCAATCAAGAAGTAGCCAAAGAGTTATTGGAAGCGACGGGCTTGACGGTCGAACTCGCCAATCACGGCGCCGAGGCCTTAAGCATGCTAAAAAACCGGCTCTACGATTTGGTCCTGATGGATATGCATATGCCGACCATGGACGGCCTGGAGGCTACCCGGCTGATTCGCCAATTACCCACCTGCCAGACCCTACCTATCATCGCGATGACCGCCAATGCATTTCAAGAAGATCGCTTGGAGTGCTTGGGTGCTGGCATGAACGACTTTCTTGCCAAACCGGTTGATCCCGATATTTTATTTGCGATGTTGAGCCGTTGGCTGCCCGACCAGAGCCGCCCGCCCAAACAGCTATCCGCCGAAGCAGCGAGGCCGGGCAAGGCTATGATTCTGGACACTGCCATCGGGTTGCGCAGCTTTGCCGGCAAGCAACGCAGTTACCAAAACATGTTGCAGCGTTTTGTCGATTCGCATCTCGATGACGCGCGGAGAATACTTGAATCACTAGAAGCCGACGACATGCAAACCGCGCAACGGCTGGCTCACACCCTGAAGGGCGTTGCTGCAACATTGGGCCTGGAACAGGTTCGCGGCTTAGCGGCTGTTTTGGAACAAAGTATAAAATCCAGTGCAGAGCGGTCAGCTATTTTAACCGGCGGCGCCGAACTGAGTTTGGCTCTGGCGGCGGCAGCGACAGATATTCGCGCGATACTGGTGCATACGACCCCGAATGAGAAAACTGCCATTACCCTCGACATTAGCCAACTTAGGACGCTTTTGCCAAATCTGTTGGCTATGCTGGCAAACGACAATATCGACGCCGTCGAAAACTGGCGTAAAGTCGCACCGAGTCTGTCTAACCTGCTAGACGAAACGGAAAAGATCGGCACAATTACCCGGCAAATTGAAAGTTACGATCTACCCGGCGCGCTGGAAAGCTTGCGCCAGTTGCTTGGTCAACAGCCGCAATTCGCAGAATTTGTTAAGGCCTAGACGGCAATTTATCCGCGCGCAAATCCACTAGCGCGGCAGCAACTGCAAAAACGCCTTAAAATAGCCTCTTACGTTAGGGCTGCAGCCGATTCACTTAGCCTCGCATCGACAAATGGTCGCTGCAGCGCTTGCAGAAGCCCATTTTAAGACTTGAGTGGCTGCACCTTGCCAACGGCTCCAGCACCAATGCCCTCAGAGCATGCCGGTGAGCAAAAACCACCTGAATAACTTATTCTTTAGATTGAATTGGAACCACAATGAGTACGAGTCAAACCCTTTCCCTACAAGCTTTGCAATGGAGCGGACACAGCTTAAAAGTGCTGGACCAACGCTTGTTACCTGAAACCATAGCCTACGATGAATTCAGCACCGCCGCCGGCGTTAGCACAGCTATCGCTTCCATGCAGGTACGCGGGGCACCTGCGATCGGTATCGCCGCCGCCTACGGCGTCGTGCTCTCGGCCATGCAGCATTACCCAAATGCCGATTGGCAATCTGCGGTAGCCCAAGACATTCAGCAACTGGCGGCATCCCGGCCAACCGCAGTAAACCTGTTCTGGGCGCTGGATAAAATGTGCACGCTTTTAGCGGAAAAACCGGCGGAACCTATCGCAGCGCTGACACAACTAGCCGAGCAAATACACGCCGAGGACATCGCCGCCAATCACGCCATGGGTGAGCGCGGCGCGGATGTGATCGGCAACGCTAAAGCGGTGCTAACGCATTGCAATGCCGGTGCCTTAGCCACTGGCGGTTACGGCACCGCACTGGGCGTGATTCGCAGCTTGCACAAGCGCGGTCAGTTAGAAAACGTCTATGCCGATGAAACCCGGCCCTGGCTGCAAGGCGCGCGTTTGACCGTCTGGGAACTGGCGCAGGACGGCATCCCCGCCACCTTAATTGCCGATTCAGCGGCGGCCTGGCTGATGAAATCGGGCAAAGTAGACTGGATCATCGTCGGCGCCGACCGCATCGCCGCCAACGGCGACGTCGCCAATAAGATCGGCACGTATTCGCTGGCGGTGCTGGCGAAACAGCACGGTGTGAAAGTCATGGTAGCAGCGCCCTCCTCCACGTTTGATTTCAGTCTGGAAAACGGCGACAGTATTAAAATTGAGGAACGTAATCCCAAAGAGCTGTTGGCAGACTGTTACTTAAACGAAGGCTCGTTGGTGAACGCCTGGAACCCGGTGTTCGACGTCACGCCAGCCGCCTTGATTAGCGCCATCGTTACCGAACGCGGCGTGGTTATCGATCCCGGTCTACACGGGGTAAGGAGCTTAGCAACATGTTAAATTTACCGCGCGGCAACAACCCCTTATTTGCCATAGAATGCTTGTGGCAGGGCGTGAAAATGCTCACCCATCCCGAGTTACGCAAATATCTCTTAATTCCGTTATTCATCAATATGGTGTTGTACACCGGCGCGTTCGTGCTGGGCTACCATTCGGTATCTGCTTTGATTCATTCCTTCATTCCGGACTGGTTGTCCTGGCTGAATTGGATTTTGTGGCCACTGTTTTTTGTTAGCTTTTTGATCATCGGCTTTTTTACCTTTACCCTGTTTGCCAATTTAATCGCCGCGCCGTATTACAGCCAGTTAGCGGCCAAGACCCTGCAATTGATCAGCGGCGGCAGTATGCTTAAAGCCGATCTGCCCTGGGATAAGGTGTTTTTCGGCGAATTGCGCCGAGTCGGTTATCTGTTGCTGCGAGTCTTACCCTTGCTGGTGCTGTTTTTGATTCCGGTGGTCAATCTGATCGCACCTTTACTTTGGGCAGTGTTTGCTGCGTGGGGTATCGCGATGGAGTTTTTGGCGTACCCGCTGGAAGAACGCGGAATGCCGTTTCCTGAGCAGAAACAATTCATGAAGCAGACACGTTGGGGGGTGATAAGCTTCGGCGGCTTGACTGGCTTGGGTCTGACTTTGCCTATCGTCAATTTGTTGATGGGTCAGGCAGCGGTGATCGGCGCGACGATTTATGTCTACCGTTTAGCCCAAGCACAATCTTCCGAGCCGCAATCAACCTAATCCCCTGACACAAAAACCCCGGCCTAAACCGGGGTAGTTGATGGGTTGTGTGTATTTAGAACTTGATGGTCAAGCCCACAAATGCCGAGCGTCCCATGCCGGCAACGTTTCTGCCCCAGGGCACCGTGACGTTGGCCGGCGCAGTCGGATTCATACCATAACGATCGCCCAAATACGCGCCCGCCAAGGGATGGTAATACTGCTTATCCAGCACGTTATCCAGACCCACATCAAAACGCACCTTGCCCCACTCGTAGCCGGTTCTGGCGTTCAACAGAATGTAAGAAGCGGTCTCGGTTTCGTTGCGAATGGCTTGCACGTCGTCTTTACCGTCAACAAACTGCATTTCTATCGCGCTTTGCCAGTCATGCAGACGGTGGTCCAGGCTCAGTTTCATGTTGAACGGCATGATGTGATACAGATTGCCGCCGTCCATGCGCTCGCCGCGCACGTAACTCATGGTGGTATGCGTCGCAAATTCACCGACAGTTTGGTCTTTATACAGCCGCGCCCGCCCTGACACATCCATACCCACAGCCTGGCATCGTGATTGGCGTATTGCAAATAGACGAAGGTGTTAGTGGCGGTTTGCGGCGTGGCTTTGCAACCGCTGGCTGCCGCATTCGAGGCGCTGACGCAGCGGTCGGCATCGATAAAGTTGTTCACGTAAGTGAAATAAGGCGTGACGTTAACTTCCCACAGATTGTTTTTCGGCTCGTGAAATGCGCCGGTCAAGCTAAGGGTGTGCGCAGTTTCCTCGGTCAAGTCCATATTGCCGATGTAGCCGTTACCGTCGCCATGCCAGCCTATCATCGCCATATCCATGTTGCGCGCGCCCCAGACATAGCGCTCGTATAAATTAGGCGCGCGGTTTTTCCGTGCGTAACCCAATTCGTATTGGCTCATGTCGTTGGGAGTGAACTGCACCAGGGCAGTGACGTCGAAGGTGTCGTTGCTGCGCTCGCGGTCGCGGGCGTTGAAAGCATTGGCCGCATTGAGCGCCGTAATCGCCCCGGCTCGATCCACCGTACGCGCCGGACCGGTGTTGATTAAATCGGGGTTGTAGGGCTGAACAGCGCCGGTATTGGCGGTGGTGTGGTCGTAGCGTAGACCTAACAAGCTGCGCCATTTCGCATCCCAATTCGCTTCCCATTCGCCAAAAAACCCTACCCGGTCGCGCTCGCCATTGTTGATGTTCAGATAGGCTTCAGGGGCCATCATCCAATAAGCACTGCGGGCATCGGTGTTATTGGCGGCAATGCTCGTATTGGTGTGTACCGGCGGCCAGAAATCGTTGATTCTATTGCTGTGATATTCGTTGCCGATGCGGAAGGTGTCGCGCTTGTTGAAGGGAATTTCAGCTTGGATTTTATATCCCAGGTTGCGACCACGGGTTTCCATCGGCATTCGATCATTCGGTGGCGCAAATGTACCGCCGCTAGCCGTGCCGTCGAGAAACCGGTTGTGTTTGTCGTCACCGATATCCATGCTGTGCTGCGTGCTTTCGAAATAGAATTTGCTCTCCAGCGAACCCCAGTCGAAGTTACCTTTGTGCATGATGTTGCCGAAGATACTATCGTTGTTGGTCAAGTCCATCCGTTGATTGGGAAAGCCCTGGAACGGAATGTGCTGCTGACCGCCGCGGATCACCACCAAGTGTTTGTCGGTTTTGAACGACAATGCCGCCGAGTGGTTCTGATTTTCATATGCGGTAGAACTGACTATCTGGCCGTTGCCATCGTTGTAATTCATGCTCTCGGTGTGCGAGCCGGTATAGTCCAATCTCACATTCTGAGTCGCCACGCCGGCAGCGATGCTGCCGCCAAAGGCGTCGCCGTTGCTGCGGTAAAACGAAGAGACGCCGCCGTCCAGCAAAATATCTTTGCCCGGCTCGGCAAACACCGGTTCCGGGGTTTGCACCGAAATCGTCCCGCCGATACTGTCACCACCCAAGCTTACCGGCGTCACGCCAGTCAAAATGGTGATCTTGCCAATATTGCTGCGGTCGATATACGACAACGGCGGATTCATGTGGTTGGCGCACGCCGAAGTTAACGTCATGCCGTTGATGTCGATTTTCACCCGGTCGTCGTTGAGGCCATGGATCACCGGCAAACTGGAGACGCCACCGGCACCGTATAAACTCACACCCGGCGTATCTTCTAGCAATTTGGCGGTATCGCTAATTGCCGCGCGCTTGCTGGTGAGAATATCCGCTTCCATCTCCGAAGCATTCAATGCCTTTACTCCGGGGAACTTGTCGGTGACGATGACTTTTTCCAATACCACGTCCCCGTCCAAACCATCCTGTAGATATTCCTCGGCGTTAACCACCGCCGTAAAACCGAGAAACACCCCAGTACTCAACAAGCCAATCAAGCTCAAGCCGGTCTTTACTGAAGTGTGAACATGCCGGCCCGTTTGCTGGTTGCCTGCGCAGATTTTTTTCATAGTTCGCCTTTCGAAAGTCAAAAAATAACTTCAATTTGCTGTTCTCGGCGCCAAGATCACCAACACCACATGCCCTTGAAACCGTCAAAAAAGCTGGAACGCTGCAAAGTTCCCAGATAATTTTAAGATCGACACTGGCCAATGATCTTGGCTAGACCTATTAGATACACCAAATTAAAGCGAACCATATTGTAATATTAGAATTTTTTAATATAAATAATTTAACTATGTTATTTAACTGATGTATTCAATGAATTTCAAACATTTACGCCTCACAACTGGCCATCATCAACTTGACGTTGACCTTAATTTTGCAAGCAACAGCCTCGAAACACCCGATGTCTATCTTAAGTTTTGCGGTGGCTCGTTGCCGCAACATACAATAATCGGTTTTTGGCCATTAACCTTCGAGAACCCACTATGAAATATCAACCTTGTATCGACCAATGCACCTCGGAAGGCACCCATTGCGGAGGCTGCGGCAGGTCGCACCAGGAAATCACCGATACGAAAAGACTGGTGACATCAGTCGTCGAGTTTATCCGGGAGCATGACTACGAAAATCCGGAAGACTTTGTGGCAAAAATCAGCAAAAGCATACTGAAAAAGCTGCAAAAACCCGCCTGACTGTTTTAAGTAATTGGCCCCTAGCCTGTGCGCGAGAGCATGTTGGCGCTAGCCTGAATAAAAAAAACGCCCTGGATGGGCGTTTTTTCTACTATGCCTAGGCGGTTATTCCAATCAAGCTTTACGCTCCTTCAGCCTGATGAATCCCAACAGTGCTGATCCAAACAGCCAAACCGCACCCGGCACCGGCACAGCGGCTGGAGTGACTGTCACTAAGTCGTCGCTGTAAGATGTCGAATTGCTGGCTTTATCGAACACCGCACCACCGAAACCACCAAAGCCCATGCCGCTGTAATAATCAAAGCCCGTGTTACCAAAGAAATTAGTGGCGATCAGCTCCTGTTGGGCCCCATTGATCTCGTCACCAAGATAAGGGCTGCCAACGTTGTAAACCAAAACCGATAAATCGGCCAGGTTGTGAGAAAACGCAGCGACAATCGAATTGCCCGAGAACGATAAAGAAAACGCTGAGATTTCGTTAAAGTTCATACCGAAATTGGCGCTTCCCACGTTAATCTGCCCAGAGTTATTGGCATCATTGACGGTGAAACTACCGGAAATAGTAGCGCCTTCGTCGAAGCCGGTTTGGACAAAATTGTAAACGGCCGCCTCAGCGCCGGGAGCTAACAGCGCGGCTACTAACACTAACGCCAGCTTTAGAGAGAGTTTTGTCATGTTAAGCAGACCTATTGCGCGGGAGTAGAGGGAAGGAATGGCGAAAAGCGGGTGCCCGCAGAAGTACCGAGCAAGCCGAAGTTATTGGTCCATTGGCCGATGAATGATTGTTTGTCAGGGGTAAATTGCAAATCAAAGGATGACTGCACGGTGACGCCAGGCGCCGGGGAAAAGTCTAATTGCGCGACCGCCGAGCAATCGCTGTTGATGCTGGCGTTACCATTGACCGGGCCAGCGAATCCTGGCGTGATCGCACCATTTTGCGTCGTCGTAAACGCACAGCTGCCGCCTACTACACCATTCAGAATGGTAATTTCACACCGTCCGGTATGCAGATTGGCTAATGCGACACTGTTTTGATACAAAACATAGCTGCCGTTCAAATTAGCGGCTCGACAACCGGGCGCTGCCTGCACTTGACTAGACACTCCCAACGTGGCGGCAAGTAATAGGTATTTATAATTTTTCATCGTGTCCTCTCGAATATCTTGTTAGTTTTTATCTATTCAGCAAATCGCCAACCCCGGAAAGCCTTTAACAGTCAGTCTCCTCTTGCGGTGGAGAGAGGCTGCGGTGCTCCGCACTGAATAGTTATGTTAGTTTTTGCAATTAGCGAATTACCTCCAAATCCCTTTCCGCTGCACCGAATTTCCGCTCGATCCAGGGTTTAAAATAGGGCAGTAACCCGAAAATTAACTATCAATCCTTATGCCATCGATTTAATACGATTTATAAAACAACAAGATACTGAATTTCCCCCGCTCAATTGGCCTGTCAATACGGACCATCTCAAAGGGTTTTATGATAAAAGTTAGTGTTATGTCACAAATTATTGTAAAAGTAAGTCTTATGCCCAAGCTGGGTGGGCAAAACCTCAAGGTGAAGGACATTTCAGTACATGAGCGAGACAAGAAGAACGGGAAGCAAAAGGTTGCACAGTGACGAACTTTCTTTACAGCCGCTGCCGCAACAACATTGCTTGCGTCAATCCTTGCCCGACCAACTCGGTGAGGGCAGATCGCTGATATTCCAGCTCGATCCTGATCTCAGTTATATAGAAACCACCTACCAACCTATCAGCGATCTAGCAATCACCAGCAAAATGGATTTTGTTGAACCCCGTCTGGTAGTCACGCTAGGGATAACCGGTCACAGTCGCTTTATCGGCAGTGATGGGCATGAACTGCGGTTTAGCGAAGGCCACACCACGATTACCAGTTTCGATAGCACTAAGGGCGAACGCCAATACCAAGCGAATAAGCCAGTAAAGCAACTACGTTGCTCAATTGGTAAACCCTGGATGGACAGGTATTTGGGCGAAAATGAATCGGAGTTTTTCTTTCGGAAACATGCCTTGGCGCTTATAAGCTGCCGACCAACCGCCAGTCAAAGCCTGACCGCCGCCCGCCATTTGCTGAGTTGCAAGCTCGACGGCCCAATGGCGCCGCTGTTCTTAAACGGCCATGTCATGACGATTTTGGCGAATGAATTAAGTGGGTTATGCCTACCGGAAAAATTTGGCTATTCCCGATTCGATGCAAGCAGCCGGAGCCTAGCGGACAAGGCCCGCGAAATCCTCGAACAGCAATACAAAGAACCGCCCTCGCTGGAAAACTTGGCAAAAACACTAGGCATCAGTCCCTTCAAATTAAAAAATCTGTTCCAGCATTATTTTAGTAACACCCCTCATGGCCTGGTGACCGAGATCAGGATGCAGCATGCTCATCGCGCACTGACCTTAACTCGGCAACCTGTCAGCCTGGTGGCTGAGATGGTGGGCTACAAACATGCCAGTAATTTCAGCCTAGCGTTTAGTAAATATTTCGGGGTTTCGCCTAGGCAAATCAGCAAAAAAACGTAAAATTAGCCGAACCTTCTCAGCCAGGATTCAAACCTTAGTAATCGAATTGTCTAAAAGCGGATTTGCTAAATGCGGGCAAATTTGCGGAAATGGCGGCTTTTAAATATCGGCTCTCATTTTTTAGACTATGGATAACACCGAACTGCAATCCCTACCCCGCCGCAGCCTCCCCAGTTTCCCCGGTTGGTGGGCCGCGCTAGGCCCCGGTGTAGTCTGGATGGCCTTGGCACAAGGCAGCGGCGAATTGATCTGGTGGCCTTATATGATTGCCAAATACGGCCTGACTTTCTTATGGCTGCTGGTCCCAGCCTGTTTACTGCAATACCCCTTGAACCTGGAAATCGGTCGTTACACGATGTTGACCGGCGAAAGCATCTTCCACGGTTTTATCCGCTTGCATCGCGGCTTTGGGATATTTCTGTGGCTATTGATGACGGTGTCATTTTTGTGGTTTGGTGCCTTTGCCTCGGCGGGTGGCACCGCCATGGCTGAACTCACTCACTGGCCGACCGGCTGGACGCAGCGCGGCCAAAGTCTGTTTTGGGGCTACGCCTCGATAGCGGTGTTCGTCAGCGCCATTCTCGCCAGCGGCGTGGTTTACACCTTGATAGAACGCTTCATGAAACTGGTCGCGGTGGTCACCGTGGTCGGTTTGTTGTCGGCCTGCCTGCAAATTGATGTACTCAAAGCTTTGCCGGAATTTAGCCTGGGTCTGATCGGCCCGGTTGGCGAGATGCCCCGCCCCTGGGACAGCGGCGATGCCAGCAAGTTATTAACAGCGATTACGTTTGCGGGCTTAGGCGGTTTTTGGATTTTGTTTTATTCCTACTGGTTGCGTGACAAAGGCGCCGGTATGGCGGGTCTCGTGGGTCGCATTACTGGCCTGGGCGGTTCTGAAGAAGCGGTTCTGAGTGATGGTTTCCTGCCGGCTGACGAACCAGAAAGCGCCAAGAACTGGTCAACTTGGCGGCGCTTTTTAAGCGCGGATATTTTGGTCGGCATTATCGGTAACCTGCTGACCACCTTGATGACCTGTTTGCTGGCTTATGCCCTGCTGTTCCCCAAGGGCTTGCTGCCGCAGGAATACGAATTGGCGGTGGTGCAAAGCCAGTTTTTTGCGGTAAGTTGGGGCGAAATCGGCCGTTTACTGTTTTTAGTGGTCGCGGCGGCCTTCTTAACCGACACCTGGCTAGCCACCGCCGACGCGGTCAGCCGCATCCAGACTGACATCGTGTTGACCTTGTTCCCGAAAAGTCGCCGCCTGCCGGCTCGGCGCTGGTACTACATTTTTCTGAGCTTGCTGACCGTCATCACCTCAATGACCATGCAACTCGACGCCCCCGGCCCGCTGATCCTCACCAGCGCCATCATCGGCTTTGGCGGCACGATTATGTTCCCGGTGGCGCTGTATTTGATCAACCACAAAATGCTGCCGCCGCATTTACCGGCATGGGCTAGACCCAAAGGCAAGCCCTGGCTATTGGGTTTGAGTTTTGTGGTGTATTTGCTGCTGGCGGCGTTGTATTTGAAGGCCAGCCTTAAACTTTGACACGAAAAAAGCGCCATTGAACAGCGAAAAGTCCGATGCTGGCCTGTCTAAAAGCCGGACCGATTTTCAATATCCTGGCGGATAAGTGGGGTGTAAACCGACCATGTTTGGACTTATAGCGACGCGCGAACGATCTGCATCACTGGCGAACCGCGCCACATCGGTTGACGGTTTGATGCCGTTTTTAAAACCAGCGGGTATCTCCGAGAAAAATGATTTTTTCTCGGTAACCTGCCATTTCCTTCATCAGCAATAAGGCTAAATATTTATGAAACTGATTAAAATCACCCTGCTCAGCTTATCGATGGCAGCCGGCTTCGGCCTACAGTCGGCCTCTGCGTTTGCCGCAGAACCTATAGCCGGCAGTTCGGTAAATGTCAGCGACACCATTTCGCATCTTGAATCCGCTCTGGTGGAAATTGCCAAAAGCGATTTCAACACAGCTCAGGTGCATTTGAAGGCAGCCCGTGTCTCTGGCGAGAAAATCACCGGCAACGAAAGCGTCGTCAAACAAGCGAATGCACTGGTCATTCAGGGTCAAATCAAAGCCAAATTGGGCGACATCAAAGCAGCATCCGAGGAATTGAGCAAGGCAATTAGTTTGTACAAATCGCTCTAAAGTAAGCTGAAACGCTGCGGAATCTGTTGGACGGGTTTGAAAATCCCGTCCATCACGGATCAGCCCCGGCAATCCGAAGCTAACTACCCCACACTGTGACAGACAGATATTGCTAAAGCTTCAGATCGGTCTCCTCACCTCTCTCCCGGCTTTTCCGCGCCGCCTCTGCCAACAATTCGTCGATAAAATAACGACAATAGTTAGGCACGTACAATTGCTTCAGGTAAGCAATCTTAGTCGTAGAGCTGGGAATCAGCCCGGTCAAGTCTATGGCTACCAAATCGCTGTCCTTGCCGGCTTCATAAGCGGTACCCGCAATAATCCCCACCCCCATTCCCAAGCGCACATAGGTTTTTATAACGTCGGAATCGGCTGCTGCCAGGGTAATATCCAGCGGTAAACGGGCGTTATAAAACGCTTTTTCTATGGTTGTGCGGCCAGTAAAGCCCTGAGTGTAAGTCAGAATCGGCTGAGCCGATAGCCGCTGTAGGCTGATTTCGCCCTCGACTAAGGGATGCCCGACTGGCACCACGGCGACGTGATGCCAGCGATAACAGGGCTTAACGACTAATTTTTCGTCTTCGTCGAGTTTCTCGGTACAGATAGCGATATCGGCTTGATGCCGATGTAACAAATTAACCAGATTATCCGGCGACGATTGCACCATGTAGATTTTAATCCCTGGATACTTGCCCCGGAATCGGCCAATCGGTTCCGGTAATAAGTATTTGGCCTGGGTATGGGTGGTAGCAATCCGCAACGTACCATTACTGTTCTCCAAAAAATCATCAGCAATCAGCTGAATGTTCTTCTTCGCCTGATTGATTAAATCGACTTCTTCCATGATTTTTTCGCCCAAGGGCGTCAAACCCGTGAGCTTTTTACCCTGTCTGACGAACAGGGACGAGCCTACTTCAATTTCAAACAGTTGGAGTTGCCGACTAACAGCGGATTGCACGACATGCATTTTTTCCGCCGCTTTACTCAAATTGAAATCTGTTTCCTGCAAAATTCGCAGTAATTCCAACTGATTGAGATTCATATGCACGCTCCTAAAAAAAATTCCGGGATTCAAAGCAAATTTTTATTACTACCCTATACTGTAGTTTTACGTTGCAATGACAATCTATTTTCTCGATATAAAAATCATATTATATCGGTTTGTATTAGAGGTTCCGTTCATTAACATGCCAAATTGACCAGGTGAACTGGTCGGTTTTTGTTAGTGATTGGCAAACCTCCTCCTAGCGACAGGGATGTTTTGATGGCGGGTTGCATAAACCCGCCATTTTTTTCGCCACGCCCACGCCCCCTAACAATTCCCCTTTTCGAAACGATTCTCTAAAAATGCGCTGCTGATTGGATGCCCACATCCGCTGGGATGCTGAATTTGGATGGAGATGCGAGACGCGTTTTACAGGTCATTTCCACTAATAGCCTTAAAATGCAAAGACGGAAAATCAGGAAGACCTGAAACGCGAATTCTGGCTGAATGATTGATCCAGATTGGCCCTAAGAAGCGAGAGCCCGTTTACTACGTAATTCCGTCAAAATAGCATCTAGCGAACTGGCCAAGTCCTCAGCCAGTAAAATGGCCTGATCGGCATTATCCCGAGCCGCCACTTCGGCTTGCTGTGCCAAATTCAGCATCTGTTGAACCTCGAAAATTCCGGCAAAGCCTTTCAAATTATGCGCGACAAATTTAATCGCAGCGTAATCCCGCTGTTCTACCGCCTGTCTTAGTTTATCGAGATTAGCCTGCTGTGCGCCATCCAGGGCATTGTTGATCAACTTGTCTATAAAAGCCTCGCGGCCATCAAAACGTTGCAGCAAGGCCGCCCAGTCGATCAATCCTTTCGTCTCGACTGCCGCCAGCCCGAGCTCCGCCGTTTCAGGATTTTCGACTCCCGCTGTGTCCACCTTGATGCTGTTGAGCGGATTAGGCACCTTGATGATCGGCACATGCTGGCGCAAAGAACCGACCAAGGCATTGGCATCGATCGGTTTAGTAACCCGATCGCGCATGCCCATTTCCAAGCAGCGCTGCCGCTCTTCGGGCATGGCGTGGGCAGTCAAACCAATGACCGGCAAATCCGGCGCAATTTCCCGAATGCGCCGCGCCGCCTCGTAGCCATCCATCACTGGCATTTGAATATCCATCAACACGACATCAAAGCTGTCGTAACCAGCTTCGCCAAGACGATCCAGAGCCTGCTGGCCATTTTCTGCAAAGGTGACCTGCGCGCCTTCGTGGATCAGCAAATCCTCCAATACCAAGCGATTTAAAGCCACGTCTTCCGCCGCCAAAATTCTAAATCCGCGTAAGCGGCCACCGCCATCTTGATGGTAATCGATCAAATGCTCGTTACCGGCATCGCTGGCTAGCAACGGCACGCTCAGCGTGAATTTGCTACCGACTCCCAGCGTACTTTTGACGACAATATCGCCACCCATGAGGTTGGCGAGATCCCTGCTAATAGCCAATCCCAAGCCGCTGCCACCGAATTTACGGGTGGTAGAGTTATCGGCTTGCTCGAAAGCGGTAAACAAACGGCTAATCTGCTCGGAAGTCATGCCAATGCCGCTATCGGTGACACTGATTTCAGTCATCTGGTTCTGACAAGATACTTCCAAGCTGACATAGCCATGCTCGGTAAACTTCACCGCGTTGGACAATAAATTGACCAAAATCTGCCTCAAGCGCAACGGATCGCCATTCACCCATTCCGGTAAGTCCCCAGTGCGATGCACTATAAGGTCGAGTTGCTTTTCCTTGGCGCGCATCTCGACCAGACTGATAGCATCATCTAACAACGCATCCAGGCGAAACGAATGCTCGTCTAAGGTCATCTTGCCTGCTTCGATTTTGGAAAAATCCAATATGTCGTTGACCAAGCTCAGCAAATGCAGCCCGGCATCGTAGATACGCGCACTATTTTCTCGAACGTTCCGCCCTTGATTATCCCGCAGATTAATTTTGGCTAAACCGAGAATGGCATTTAAGGGCGTCCGAATTTCGTGGCTCATATTGGCGAGAAACTCACTTTTCATGTGCGCGAGATGTTCAGCTTGTAAACGCGCAGACTCTTGGGCCTGCTCAACCGCTTTACGATGACTGATGTCACGCATCACACCGATGTAAGTACTACCGTAGTCATCCATCAATTCGTTGATGCTTAACTCCAGCGGCACGAGTAGCCCATCTTTGCGTTTACCTTCAATCTCGATCCGCCGACCGAGCATTACTTTCTGCTTGATGTCTTGAAAATCATTACTGAAATGGCCGTCATGCTCCGAATAGTAGGCGTCCGGCACCAATATCTTCACATTTTGACCCAACAACTCCTCTTCGTCTTCATAACCAAACAACTCGCTAATTGCATCGTTGACCAGGAGAATTTCGCCTTTATCATCTATTAGCACCACGGCATCCGACATGGTACGCAAGACCCCCCTAGTTCTAGACTCGCTGGTAATAATTGCTGCTCTAGCAAGTTTCTGCTCGCTAATATCGCGCACAGTGGCTTGAATCAAAATTTCGTTATCGATCTCAACTCGGCTCAGTCGCACTTCGGCACAAAAGGTTTCTCCGTTCAGACGCCTGTGCACCCACTCAAAATTGGTAGCACCGCAAGTCATAGCCAAACCCAGGTTTTGCTTAACTAACTCACTGGATGGATTACCATCGGGTTGCAATTCCGGCGACAAAGACACCGGAGTTTGCAGTAAAAACTCTTGTTCGTCCCGACAAGCAAACAAACTAATCGCCGCCGAATTCCCCGACAAAAACCCACGGGTTGGGCTCAGCGTCATCAGCGCATCGCGGGACGATTCGAATAAGGCGCGATACCTTTGCTCGCTGGTTTGCAAAGTTTGTATCGCCCGCTTTTGCGCGGAAATATCTCGCATAAACGCGCTAAATTCCATCGTGTTTACCAATTCATTCGGCGTAATAGCCAATTCAATCGGAAACTCATGCCCATCGCGATGCAGCGCTATCACTTCAATACGCTGATTCAACATCGATCCTTGCCCCGTATCCAAATAGCGCCGCATACTTTGCTGGTAAGCTTGCCGATAACGCTCCGGAATTATCAGATCGTGTAGCGAGTTCCCCACGGCTTCGGTTGCCGGCCAGCCGAATATGTGTTCGGCCTGGCGGTTCCAGCCGTTAATAATCCCATCGCCGTCCATCTGCACCAAGGCATCCAGAGCATTATCGACGATGCTGCGGATGCGGATCTCGTCCTCGCGTCTAGCGGTTAACAGTGCGGCAAAGCCGTCTGCCATTTTGTTAAAACTCTCGGCGACTTGGCCTATTTCATCGTGCGTGGTTAGCGCCATTCTTTGCTGAAAATCGCCTCCGGAAAACGCTTTCGCGGCACTCGCCAGGCTGTCCACGCTGCCGCTAACCCCAAGATGGGCACCAAATGCAAAATAAACGATCAGCAAAAATATGCAGCCGGGAACACCCACACTGAGAGCTAGCGTCGAAACAGCCTCGCTGATTCTGGCCTCGATCAGTTGTTCGGCGGCCGGGATATAGCTGTCGTAAATTTCCGAATACGCGGTATCCAGCGCCAAAGATACCGAGGAATAAAAGAATTCCGGATTGATCGAAAATTTATCCTGGACCATATCGGGAATGACATGCTGGGTAATTAGACTTGCCGCGCTGACAATATTGTCCCAGTTTGTGCTCAGCTTCGAGTGCAGTTCCGGTTTGTAGTTCTCCAAATCATGGGTATCTTCTTCAAGAATCCTAAGGCCGGTTTCGATTCTGTCTTTAATGACGTAAGTCTCGATTCTCTCCTGATCAGAAATTTGTTTTTTGGCTAATAACCCCACACCATAGCCACGTAGTTGTGCAATACTTTCCAACACCACCGGCAACTGCTGGGTTATCAGTGTAATCAAATGGTGGGAACCCACATCGGAATCGTAAAACAGCAAAGACGCCTCACCAACCAGGTCCTCCAAACTGAATAACTTTTCGATCATGCGACTGTGTAAGCGATAGCTTTCCTGAACATTCAGAGGAGTGGCGTTTTGCCGGAGTTGCTCCCAATCGTTTTTTATCTGAGTGTACGCTTTGGCGGCCAACGAATCCGCCGGTAGCGTTTGTTCCAAAGCGGATAAAGCTAAATCGACCTTAATTGCCGAACCGTCCCGCTCATCGCGCAAACTCTCGACGCCGGAGAGTACCGCTACGGAGCTGCCGCGATGCTGTTGCGTGGCTTGTATGGTCTGCGTGATGTACTTTATTTGTGCCAGTCCGCGCAGTTCTCGCTCCGAATCCAAGATGACCCGATTCAAACTTTGATACAGACTGTAAAACACTACCCCAACCGCTAGTAGCGAGAGAAAACCGATGAAAACAAACTTCTTGCTGAAACTTAATCGATTCATCAGCGCCACAGCGGGCGAAAACAAAGCGTGCATAAGCAATCCTCGGTACGATTATTAAGTCGGTAGGGATAGGGAAGGCGCGTTAACGACTACTGTCGTATCAGCAAGGCTTTTTGCTTCTCGACAATTTTGTTTAAACGTAAGGCCAGTCGGTTGTCGTTCTCGAATAGGTTGTCCATCTGACTAGTCAATTCATCGACATAACCGTGCAGCAAAAACTCCTGACTGTCGGTCAATCCCAAATGAATAAAGGCGCTTTCCATATTAATTTTGTGCTGTTCGGCCAAATTCACCATCTGCGAGTGATTGGCTTGTTGATTCACTTCAATCTCGATCAACAGGTCGGTCAATTCTTTCACGCCTTCCAAACGGATATTCGTCTCCTGCAAGCGCTGTTGCTCGCTAATCATCGCTTCCACCCGGGCGCCGGCACCTTCGGCGAGAATCGCCAGATGATCGCGTAATCGGCCAATGGCATCCGGATCGTCTGTATCCAGGCCCGTCACCAATAGCGTGACATGCGAAAAATTGAACACCAGGCGATCACCGGCCTGATAGATCCGGCCCAGCTTAGCCACGTAGGTAAGAATGGATTTTTCCAGAGGAGTACAAGCCTTTTCCGGACTAAAGTCATACTCTTGCTGGGTATCGGTTAATTTCACCAAGCCAGTTAGACCGTATTGCTGCAATGTCTCGATTAACAAACCACCCAATTGTTGAAACGTAACACATTGAAACGACGTGCGTAAAAACTGCAATACCGTGCCGGTTTCTCCTAAGCTGGACATAGCCGTAAACGCAGTCTGTTGGGCGTAAGACAGTTGCGATTGTAATTGCTGTTTCTGCTGCTCGGCTTCGATTGCCAACTCGACCTTACGCAATAACACGTCTTTTTTGGCGTTCTTAGGAATGAAATCGTTACCGCCAACATCGAACGCTGCCAACAAAATTTCCAGGTCATCATGCGCGGACACGAACATTACCTGCACATCATCATTGCCATCGGCACGAATCCGCCGGCAAACGTCGATACCGCTGAGACCGGGCATCTCAATATCCAACAAAATCAGATTAGGCGATAAATCCAGTGCTGCCAAGCATTCCTCGCCATTGGCAAACTCGTGGATTTGATAATCGTGCCCTTGCAGTTGATCCGTAATTACCAAGCGCAATAAAGCATCGTCGTCCACTACAAAAATACAGAAAGGTTTATCGGACATGTTTTATTTCCTAGTTACTAAATTTTGCATATGAAGCGGTTTTGAGTGCTTAAAATGTCCTGATTCGCGATTAGGTTCAACTGACACCGAAAAGATCGTCGCTCCCGCAGGGTTTCGCTACGCGCTCTAACGCCTGCCGAATATCACAAATAGAGGATGCATAGCTTGCCGACCCGGACGCGGAAAACCGGTTCTTGTGCTCCCTGCGGGTATGGCGCTTAGCTAACGATACTTGCTGACCGGATAAATATAAGCCTAGCGGTCTCAGCCAAATTTGCCTAACCGTATAATGAATTCATCTTAGCAGTAGCGCAGAACATCATCGGCGGCAGGTTGGAAGAATTGTGACGACTGCATCGGTTGCGGCAATATTCTTGTGATAGCAAATGACAAATTCTCTCTTTAAGCCACGCCAGCAAGCTGACACTCGGATCAGGTGCCTTGCGCGTTGGCGATACCCAACGCCGCCCAATCGAAGGCCGGTCCTATGTCCCATTTGTCGCTGCGAAAATTTACGTGACTGGCGATGCCGGCATAATCTTGGAAAAATTCCAGATCGCGTTCGAATTGCTTGGCTTTCGGCGGCAAGGTTTTCGGTATGGCAAAGCGCTCGCATAAATCGTTCAGCAATAAGCGAATCGCCTGCACCTGCTGCGGCGGAAAAATGGCAAAGTACTGTTCGCCTCGATAGCTGGTTTCCATATACTTGGCCGCTTGAGATTTATCGCAATATTTGCTGCCGAACAACTGAGTTTGACCACGACGTGGCGGCCACCAATTCAACACCTCGGGGTTATCCCTAGCTGGTCGCAACGGCCCGACATTGGCGATTTCTATGGCTATTGAGCGTTTATCCAGCCGACCATTGAACCCTTTCACTCCAAGATGGTAAGCCCATTGCGTCGGGTCGAAAACCTCGTAAACCGTGCCGTCGACATCAACCAAGTAAGCCGCAGCAATATGTTGTTTATCGCCGTTCCAAGTATCGAATGCCGACTTTGCCGATGAGCCTGCGGTAAAGTGCAACACAATTAAATCTTTTTTCGGCTTCTCGGTAAAAAACTGCCCCGCAGGCAAACGAAACCGGGAACGATTGATGGGCAAACCGGCGGCAACTTGGCGAGCCTGCGCTCCGAGCGCCATGCTATCCGTATCGGCCTCGCTATCCTTCGGCGTTGCCAACACCTGCGGATTCGGCCTATCTGTAGCACCCGCCCAGAAAAAACACGTGTCTTTATCCTGATACCAATAGCCGTTGCCGGAAACGACATCACCCACTGTAAAGTCGACGAGTTCCATTTTACTGTCGGCTTCCATGACCCGCAAAACCGGCGCGCTGAGCGAGGGGCGGCTGCGCAGATTTGCCCTGCTCAGCAAAACGACCTGCTTGCCGGCTACTGAATTGGCTGTAGGATCGGGCAAATCAGCCGCAATTAGGCTAGCAATATCGATACTGGAACCGGGGCAGTTGACCGAAGCGCGAATCGCGCTGTGCGACAAAACATGTTCCGCATCGACGGCAATCCCCCAACGATCGGCAATCTCTCGGATCAATTTGGCACATGCCGCCAATTGCCGGGCACCAGGCGATCCGAGCGCAAGTACTTCAAACTCGATACCAATCGAGAAAAAATTGGGATTGGTATTGGGTCTTTCTTTAATAAAACCGGCAGTAGGATTGACCACCAAGCCGGCGTGAAAAGCAGTGTCGGCTTCTTGGACATAGTGATGAATCTCGCCATTGTTGCCGATGGCGTAATGCATAGACTGCAAAGCACCGGACTTGTTAAAGCGTCTATCGGCATTTGCCAGATCGCCGTCCGCTGCATGTAGGACGATGATTCCCGGCTTAAAACCAGCGGGGCGGCCAATCCGAAAATTACTTTGCGCGCAGCCTATCCATTGCTTTTCCATAAACCCTCCTCAACCCTGCGCCTTCAGATCGCCGCGCTCACCTTGTAACGGGTTTGGCTCTGACGACGTCTCTAGGTTTTGCGGATCGCCGCCCAAAACTTGGGTGGTTTGGCGAATAGCTTTCTGCTCGTCGTCCTTGCGTGCAAGGCCAGAGCGCAATTGCACCAGCTTGCTTAAGGCGTTGTACCAAAACGGCCCACCCAGACTGAGTAGAAAAATCGACAAGATCAAGCCCGGAATACTCACCAGCGCCCAATGTTTGCACCAGCTTTCTCGGTCCATCGGCAAGTTGATCAAGCCTTGTTGGGCCAGTAAATTAAGATAGTATTTTTGTTTGCCTATATCAGCCGGTTCTGTAGCTTTACCAGCATCTTCACGGGTCAACTCCGCGCCTTGCTCTTCCTTACTGACGGCATCGACTGCTGGAACCAACTGTTTACTCTGCGGGTCATCGGCCAGTTTAGGCGCCAATTCCACCAAGGCCGTCCGCATGTGTTCGTCAACGGACAAACGATTGATCAAATACACCGTGTCCAATTGCAAGGTAATGGCTACCAGAGCCGCGCTAATCACGCTAACCACACGGGTGGTAGCGGTAAATCTAACGCTGACGCGATCGATCAGGTAATCGAAGTTCAAACAAATTTTCGCCAAAAAGTCGCTGGAGGCCTCCTGCAATAATGCGTTGGCCTCACGCACGTTGTGCGCCAGTTCTGGATTGGATTTTTCAAACTCCAGCGCCAACATCCGGGTGTTTTTCAAAGTAGCTGCGGGGTCTTCGATACCATTGTCATGTAAGACTGCTTTCAATTTATCCAGCAGATCAATTTGTCTAGCGACAATTTTCTCCAACTGGTGGTACTGCAATTTTTTGGTCTCGGCCTTTTCCTTCTTGATTTTAGCCAACAAAGCGTCGATACCTAGGCGTTTAAAGAACAACGGATATGTCGAGAATTTGGCTTCCAGCGCATCGGTGGCTTGGCCGACATTTATGGACTTATTGGCCAGACGGCCTTTGATCTGTTCGAATTCGGTTTTGATAGACACGTCGTAGCAAGCCGCTAAATCCAATAGGATTTTGATGAATTCCTCGCGATGGATCACCTCGCCAAATTGAAAAAACTGTAACCACTCTGGGAAACGGCCACGACAGCGGCCACCGATAGTGCGCTGAGTCAAGGTTAGCGCAGCGAGGGCCTCTGCCTCGGTTCGGGAAAATCTGGCATCCAACAATTCCAGCAAGTCGGCCAGACCGGTACGCAGATTGCGACCGCGACTGGCCAGTAAATTCAGGATTCCCTGGCTAATTAAGGTCACCGCCATGCTGACGATCAACATTACCACCGATAAACCCAACAACACATCCAGTGACTTCAACATCGTTATTCTCCAGCGGAAACCCATTGCGTCGGAGCGAATCTATCACTCCCAAGAAAGCGGCGTCCAGGCTTTTGATTTTTTCCGTTCCCCGAAATTGAGGCATTCTCGGCGCCAAGGCAATTCGCGTGGTTTTTTGTGCCGAAACCTCGCACCTCTGATTCTGTCGCGTTTGATCATAGGTGCTGAAACTGAAGCCGCAGTTTCCTAAGTCGAGCACTCCATCAAACAGCGTAAACTAGCCTGCACCGTCCGGTCGAGCGAACTTTACTCGTCCATCGGTCGCAATCAGGACTTATTGGCTGATTGAATGATGCTGCGGCAAAGCGGTTAAGCTAGACCTTGGCTTGGTCGATTCCGCTCTTTTAAAAAGCAGGTATAGCAAAGGTTTTCTTAGCAAATGCCCTGCAACACCCGAGACTAATTGCGGGTATTTTTTAGCAGATATTTTACTGCTGGAGAGGACGTCATGCGCTTCGATCGGAATAGTTGCGCAACAAGTTCAGGTGGGCGTATCAGTGAGGGCAACGCTCAGCCAGCGCCCCAGCACCTTACAAACGTAGGTTTGTTCGGCATCAGTCAACGCCCGGCCCTGCGGGATCTTATGCCACTTTTCCAGGCATCCCCGGCAGCAGCAAGCGGTGGCATGTTGGGCGACAAATACCGGATGGCCGTGAAACGGGGTTTGCTTACCGTCGTTGTGTGGCGCTGTCATAGCCAAACGTTTGCCGATAAAGTCTTGAGCGTGGCTTAATACCGTTTCCAGCCCTTTGGTGCGCAGATAATCAAGATCCTTGGGATTTAGACGAAACTGACTGCGAAACTTGGATTTAGCCAAGCCAGCAAACAGTTCGTCCAAGTTGCGCATAGTTTTCCTATCTCAACACACCAGCAGCCGGCGTATAGCTGTCAAGCACATGAATGTAGTTAGCCCGCTCATAGGCACTAGGATCGATAGCATGCTGCTGGCTGACGCTGCCTTTTAACTGGCTGATGGACTCGTATTCGTGCTCGATCAGCCATTGCTCGAGTTCGGCACGAATTTCGCTGAGTTTACCCACACCCTGCGCCAGCAGTACACTGCATAAATGCACCACATCGGCACCGGCCAGCAAGGCTTTGATCACATCGGCGCTTTTATGAAAGCCGCCGGTCACAGCTAAAGATAGCTTCACCCGGCCATATAATAAGGCAGTCCAACGGATGCGGAGTAAGGCTTCGGCTTCAGTGGACAGTTGCAGCTTAGGCACCACTTCCAGAGTTTCCAAGTCGATATCCGGTTGGTAAAAGCGATTGAAAATCGCAATACCATCGGCACCCGCGGCATCAAGGCGCTGGGCAAAATGGATCGGCGAGCTAAATTGCGGCGACAGTTTTAAAGTCAGCGGCACGCTCACCCGGCTTTTCAATTCCCGCAGGATATCCAGATAGCGGTTTTCCACCGTTTCGCTACTTTCGTCGGCGTTGGCTGCCAAGTGATAAATATTCAGCTCCAGGGCGTCGGCCCCGGCTTGTTGCAAAGCTTGGCCGTATTCGATCCAACCACCCTGAGTGACACCATTAAGACTGGCGATCACCGGAATATTAAGCTTACTTTTCAGGCGCTGCAGATTCTCCAGATAATGTTCCTGATAAGTCAAAATCCGATCCGGCACTGGATGAAAGGAATCCGCTTCACCATAACCGATGCCTTGCCCGTAAAAAAACCGGTCCATTTGCTGCTGTTCGGCTTCAATTTTTTCTTCGAACAATGAATACATCACCAAGGCTGAAGCCCCGGCGTCCTCTAGGCGACGGGCGCTATCCAAATCCTTAGTCAAAGGCGACGCCGAAGGCACTAAGGGATGCGCCAGTTTCAGGCCCAAATAATTTGTCGATAGATCAACCATGTTGGCTCTCCTGGGCAAGATCGGCTTTCAGCGCGGCTTTGGCGGCAGACACGCTGGTGGCATCGCTCCATTCCAGCGCCGCCAGTTGTTGGTAGTAGCGGTAGCGGTTTTTTACATCCTGCTGCGCTTGTTTCAAGAATGCTTCGGCTTGGTCCGGGTGACTTTGCCACAGCATGCTGAAGCGCGTTTCGCTCATCACAAATTCGCGCAACGGCACCGACGGTTCTGCAGAATCCAGTTGCATCGGATTTTTGCCTTGTTGGATGCGCCCAGGATTGAATCTAAACAACGGCCAATGCCCGCTTTTCACTGCCAGATTTTGCTGACGATGATTGTTCGATAAATCCACACCGTGTGCAATACAAGGCGCGTAAGCGATGATGATGGACGGGCCATTGTGCGCTTCCGCTTCCAGAAAGGCATTGAGGGTTTGCGTGTCCTTGCCGGCATAGGCCACGTGGGCGACATACACATTGCCGTAGTCCATGGCCAACAAAGCCAAGTCTTTTTTTGCCGTGGCTTTACCGCCGGACGCGAACTTAGCCACCGCACCCAACGGGGTGGATTTAGACGTTTGCCCGCCGGTGTTGGAATAAACCTCAGTATCCAGCACCAGGATATTCACGTTGCGACCACTGGCCAACACATGATCCAGACCGCCGTAACCGATATCATAAGCCCAGCCGTCGCCGCCGATGATCCAGACACTTTTCTTGCAGAGATAATCAGCCAAGGGCAGCAAAGCTTGCGCGGCTGCTTGTTTCAGCGAGGGTAAATGCAGCTTCAACTCGGCAACCCGTTGGCGTTGTTCATACAAGCCGGCTTCATCCGATTGATCGGCTTGCAGAATAGCGTCTACCAGTTCAGCACCCAGAGTTTCACGCAACGACACCAATAACTCCGCAGCATGTTCGGCATGCTTATCGATCGCCACCCGCATGCCTAACCCAAACTCGGCATTGTCTTCGAACAAGGAATTGTTCCAAGCGGGTCCCCTGCCCTCTGGATTTTTGGTCCAAGGCGTAGTGGGCAAATTGCCGCCGTAAATTGACGAACAACCGGTGGCATTGGCGATTACCATTCGATCGCCGAACAGTTGCGAGGCGAGTTTTACATAGGGAGTTTCGCCGCAGCCGACACAGGCACCTGAAAACTCGAACAAGGGCTGCAACACCATAGAACCCTTTATGGTGTTAGTTTTCAACAAGCGGCGGTCGTATTCCGGCAAAGACAGGAAGTAATCCCAGTTTTGGCTCTCCGGCTCGCGCAGCGGTGCTTGCGGCTGCATATTCAAAGCCTTCCGGCTGGCGTTGGATTTATCGCGGATCGGACAGATATCCACGCACAAACCACAGCCGGTACAGTCTTCCGGCGCCACTTGGTAACTGATCGATAATCCAGCAGGAAAGTCTTTACCCAACATCGCAGCATGCTTAAAGGTTTCCGGCGCATCGAGCAATGCATCGTTTGCGACGATTTTGCTGCGAATCGCCGCATGCGGGCACACCATAGGGCATTTGCCGCATTGGGTACACAAATCGGTTTCCCAAACCGGGATTTCCAGCGCCAGATTGCGTTTCTCGTAGGCGGCGGTACCAGTCGGGAAGGTCCCATCTACCGGCATGGCGCTGACCGGCAAGGCGTCGCCTCTGCCGGCGATGATTTCGCCGGTAACGCGACGGATAAATTCGGGCGCACTATCGGCAATCAATGCGGCGATATCGAAACCGCTATCGGCCTGTTTCGGTAAAGGCACATGCCGCAAACTAGCCAAGGTTTCATCAATGGCTTTGAAGTTTAAATCGACAATGCGCTGGCCTTTTTTGCCGTAAGTTTTTTCGACGGCATGTTTAATCGCGGCAATAGCCTGCTCTTGCGGCAACACCCCGGAAATCGCGAAAAAACAAGTCTGCATGATGGTATTGATGCGTTTACCCATGCCGGATTTTTCCGCAACCGCATTGCCGTCGATCAAATAAAAGCGGATTTTCTTATCCAACATTTGCTGCTGCATCTTGCGCGGCAAAGTTTCCCACACTTCATCGACCGAAGCGGGGCTATTCAACAGAAACACCGCTTTGTCGGCGGCATTGATCAGCATGTCGTAGCGTTCCAGAAACACAGCTTGATGACAGCCGATAAATTGCGCGTCGTTCTCGCCGATCAAATAGGTCGACCGAATCGGCTTAGGTCCAAAGCGCAGATGCGAGACGGTAATAGCGCCGGACTTTTTCGAGTCGTAAACGAAATAGCCCTGGGCATATAAATCGGTTTCTTCGCCAATGATTTTGATGGTGTTTTTATTGGCGCCGACCGTGCCGTCGCTACCTAAACCGTAAAACATGGCCTGAAAGGTTTGAGCATGGGTATCGGTGCGATAAGCCGCGTCCCAATTTAAACTGGTGTGGCTGACGTCATCGAGAATCCCAACCGTGAAGTGATTCTTCGGTTTATCGCTTTTCAGCTCGTCGTAAACCGCCTTGATCATGCCCGGCGTGAATTCCTTGGACGACAAGCCGTAACGGCCACCCACTACTTTGGGCAAGTTGGTAAACTTCACGCCATCACTGAAGGATTGAGCGACTGCACCCAATACGTCTTTGTACAAAGGCTCGCCGTCGGCACCCGGTTCCTTGGTGCGATCCAGCACCGCGATTTTTCGGCAACTGGCCGGCAAAGCTTCGATCAGACGCTCCGGCGCGAACGGTCGGAATAAACGCACTTTCAACAAACCAACCGCTTCGCCTTGACGATTCAAATAATCCAGGGTTTCCTCGACTGCCTCGGCACCGGACCCCATAATAACGATCACCCGCTGGGCTTGCGGCGAGCCGAGGTATTCAAACAGGCGATATTGGCGACCAGTTAAATCGGCCAAACGATCCATGGTTTGTTGGGCAATCTCAGGTAAGGCAGCGTAATAAGGGTTAACCGATTCCCGGCCCTGGAAATACACGTCCGGATTTTGCGCCGTGCCGCGAAGCACCGGATTATCTGGCGTCAATGCTCGGCCACGATGCTCACTAACCCAGTTATCGTCTATCATCGCCCGGACTATGCTGTCGTCGATCTCGACAATTTTGGCAACCTCGTGAGAGGTGCGAAAGCCGTCGAAAAAATGCATAAACGGGATTCGGCTTTGCAAGGCAACGGCATGAGCCACCAGAGCCAAATCCTGCACTTCTTGCGGCGAGTTGGAGCACAACATGGCGTAACCGGTCATCCGTGCTGACATCACATCACTGTGATCGCCAAAGATAGACAAACCCTGACAAGCCAGTGAGCGGGCGGCGATATGAAATACGGTCGGACTGAGTTCACCGGCGATTTTGTACATATTCGGCAACATCAACAGTAAGCCTTGCGACGCGGTGAAAGTTGTCGCCAAAGTACCGGCTTGCAGCGCGCCGTGAATGGTACCGGCAGCACCAGCTTCACTTTGCAGTTCGACGACACGAGGCACGGTGCCCCAAAGATTAGGTTGATTGCGAGATGCCCATTCGTCGGCCCATTCACCCATCGCAGAAGACGGGGTAATGGGGTAAATCGCAATCACTTCATTTAATTTATAAGCAATCGTAGCCGCAGCCTGATTGCCATCGATCGTGAGGGTTTGCTTTTGCATGGAGTAACCTTTTCAGGAAATAAAACGAGGGGCCGTCCGGCAGACGCCGGCGGCTTTTTTAAGTATGTTCTAAGCATAGTCAAAAATAGCTGACTAATTTTTAGTCAATTTAAAGATGGTTCAAACAGGACGGGTGTTTGAGTTGTTTGCTCACGACTTGATCACAAGTTTATCCACAGCTTCTGTGTATAACTGTACTTTTGGACAATGGCTACCCCAGAAAAGAATAGCGCTAAACCTGCAAATTCAATCTGATTATTGATCCTCCCTGGCAGCTTAATCGAATGGTTTACTCGTACCAGTCATCGCGCAACACGACAGGCATGACTTTTTGCTCGACAGTGATCACTGCCTTATTCAGCACGACCATTTGCTTATCCTCAACAAACTGCACACCCAGCATATAAAAGATCGGCCCCCAAAACGGGTTGATCATCAAGCCGCCGAGAATACTTTTCCAGGTGCGCTTCAGGTTCTTCAGGGGGTTAAAAGCGACCGCAAGAGTTTGTTGGGGATGCTCGTCAAATACGTCTGTGATGGGCTTAAAGGTCTGCTGATCTCGATTTTCCAGTTCTGCCAAAGAAACCGAAAGCTTCCGAGCCATTTTATAAAAATGTAGGCGGGCCAAAGTGGCCGATACCGCAAAGGTGATAGCCATCAAAGGCAATAGAACGCTGGGCGGCAACAGGGGTGCAAACGCGGGGGCGAGCAAGACCAATCCATAGCCCAGCATCAGGGTGTCTTCGCCGCGCTCGACATCGCGATCCAAATTTTTAACGATAGCAATCACCTGATTGCCGGACTGATCCAAATAACCTTTTTCTTGAGCCATGTTAGTCTCCTTCAGGTTGAATGTGCAGGGCTTTGATTAGATGCCTGCAGAGGAAAAAAGTCAACTGTTCAACAGAGAGTGCTTCATGCGTCACTCCTGAGGAACACCCCATTTCGCTTGCAAATAGTCGCGGCGTGTATCGAAAATACGCTGCAACTTATCGCCGATAAAGCCGTGCAGCAAGCAGCCCAACCAGCCAAGGGGCATCGTGTAAAACACAATGTCTTCCAGTAAGATGCCCTCCTCGCTATTGCTTAGGCAAACCTCATGGCTCCAGAAACCGAACGGGCCCACTGCTTGTTGGTAGACAAATCGATTGGGCTTATCGCAATGACTGACTTCCGATAGCCAAGACATCGGTACGCCAAACACAGCCTTCATCCGATAACTGATCAGTAAGCCTGCGTATATATCTGCGGGCACCGGCGAGGTAATATCCACATGGAAAAAGTCGGGCGTGATTTGATTCAAATACTGGGGAGACGAGAAAAACTCCCAGGCTTGCTCCTGGCTGAGTAACAGGCGCTGCCGCCGGTGAATACGATAGATTTTCATAATGCTTGCATCTGACAATGCCGTCCCAAGTGGATGCAAAGCAATCTACCGTAAAAAAACGTTTCTGATTGCAAAGATTCTTCAGCTCTGTCTGATTTCATCGCCCGCCGGGAATTCCTATTCAACCGCCGCTGGCACTCGTACCGGTTTTACTGACTAATTGCGGTTTAGCGCTAGGCTCTGACGCCTTGGATAAGGCAGCTTGCAATAGCTCATCTTGCCCATAAATATCAGGATAAAAACGCGGCTTATCGTCACTGTCCACGAAGGCAGTAGTATAAAAAAACAGCACCGATATCGATTTTTTCAGACTAACCCGCTGGGTTTTGGGGCCGGCCATGGCTTGTTGAATGGCTTGTTGATCCCAATCGCCCTGGTCGCCCAACACGAATTTCGCCAGTTTTTCCGCTTCCGCCACTCTGACGCAGCCGTGGCTAAGATCGCGGCGATCCCGACTGAACGCCGCCTTGCCAGGCGTGTCGTGCAAATACACGTCGGCCTTATTCGGAAAAATAAACTTCACCCGCCCCAATGGATTGCTGCTACCCGGACGTTGTCTGGCTCGCACCCGACCACTTTTGATTTCGTCGACAATGTTATCTTGATTGCCCTCTTCATCGTCTTCGGCATAGCGCCCCACCAACTCTATATCCTGATTCGCCAGAAACCCGTCATCGCTCAGCAGCTTCGGCAACATTTCCTTATCCATGATGCTTTTCGGAATATTCCAATACGGCATGAACTCCAGATACTTCATCTCTTCCCAAAGCACCGGAGTCTGCGTCGTCTCCGCTTTGCCGACGATGACTTTCATTGTTAACGGCTGTTGATCATCCGCCGAAGTGAAGGCCCAGAGCTGAAACGCCGGGATATTCACAAAAATCCTTGGCCCCTCCGGCAACGCCGGCATCCAACGCCAACGCTCCATGGCTAATTCAAGCATGGCGATTTTATCGGCTGTTGTCTGATTCAACAGAGCTAGCGTTTGCTTTCCGATTACGCCGTCTGCTTTTAAGCCTTGCCGTTGCTGCAAGCGTTTGACAGCCTCTACTGAGGCGGGGTCGTAAAGTGCTTCTGGACTGCCTGCAACCGAGATCTCGTCCGCTTTCAGCTCACCCAACTCAAGCAGCCGACGACGCAGCTCCGGCAATTGGGCATCTTGCTCTCCTGGACGAAACGACTTTACAAACAGTAGTTTCGGCACCTGCACATCGGCATTTTGCTGACGATAACTGGCCAATAATGTCTTTAACTGCTGATACTGCTTAAATTTGGGCGCCAACTGCGCAGGTAGTTCGTCAAGAGTTTTTTGTTGAATGGACTGGTTTATCAGCACAGCGAAATCAGTTGACGATTTCGCGGCAAACTGTAACGGGTAATTGAAATCGCGCGGATCGACCCGCCCAACATTCAGATCGCGCGCAAAATGTAGCAAGGCTATCGACAGGGCTACATCGTAAGAAACCAACTGGGTCGTCGCGCTTGACGGCAAGGTAGCGGCCTGTTCGACGTAACCGCGCAAACGTTCAAAGTCGTAAACCACAGGGTTTAAACCGTCTGCTTTGGCATTGCCGAGAATGCCCAAGGCATCCGCCCGGTTTTTGGCCGGACGACTTTCCCCAAACCAAATTAGCTGGTTGGCGTTCAGTTGATATAACCGTTTCACATCATCGCTATATTGCGAAAAATCGCCTTGCGTCAGCAAAGGCTGCTGTTTGCTCGCCAGCAAAGACTCTATCGCTTGCTTGACAGCGGGCTCCGGGCTTTGGGTGCTAGCGGCTTGAGAAAAAAAATACAGCGGCACCAGTAACATCAGCAGATACGGGGTAGATTGTCGCCATTTCATTTGGCTATGGGATGATACGGCTTGCTGCTTCATGATTCTCGCAAGTTCAAAGTCTGACAAAGGTTGCCATATTGACAAAATACGCGTCCAAGTTCTAGCTGTGCCCAACGAAAAGCGGTCTGTGCGGTTAGCGCAGCAAGTCAATCTATCCAGATTGTCCCTTACTTTTCATGCGCGAACATTTCAACACATCCGGGTTCGACGCTTGTAAAAATACCGCGCAGATCAGGTATTCACAAGTTCGACTAGGGCTGTCAAGAATCACAGGCTTTAAAGACCCACATTCCTGAGAGCCTCTTTGCAGCTTAGCTTGCCGGGCTCGCAGAACACTATATTAGAATTTACCGATTTTTAACGCGGCTTATCGCGCTAGAATAGGGCTATAAATCTGTTTGACCAATAACCCACGTTTAGCGTTTTTCATGCATCCTTTTCCAAAATCCGAGCAAGTACCCAGCGCCAAGCAGCTAAATAGCGATTGCCGTTGCTCGTCGCTTAATCATCAAGCGCTGCGTAGCGAACTAAACAGGCTGGGCGGAAACGATGATTTGTATCGAATGATCGCGGAAGAGCGGCCAAATTTGTTCGCGGAGTCTGCGGTATTCATCGACCAAGCCTCCCTGGACCAGCAATTGGAAATCGTCGCTGCACTGGAACGGGTGATAGCACTGCCGGCATATCAGCACCACGTTCTGCAATACGCACCTGAAGCCGCGCAGTTTTTGGCTAAAGCCCAAGGCGTATTCTTAGGCTTCGACTTTCATCTGAGCGCCGATGGTCCGAAACTGATCGAAATCAATTCCAATGCCGGCGGCGCGATGATTAACGCGCTATTGATTCGAGCTCAAAACTACTGTTGCGACATCGTTGGCAACCAGCAACCCGGAAAACTTAAATCAGGCGGAGAAGCTAAGGATCAAACTGAAACCGCATTTATGGACATGTTTTACCGAGAATGGCGGTCCGAACACGATTTGGCGCCCCTGCGCAGCATTGCAATCGTCGACGATGAGCCGCACAAGCAGTACATGTGGCCGGAGTTTCTGTTGTTTAAACATTTGTTCGAACAACATAGAATCCAGACCTTAATCTGCGACCCGCGAGCCTTAAGCTATCGGGATAACCGGCTTTGGCACGGCGATGTGCAAATCGATCTGGTTTATAACCGCTTGACCGACTTTGGTTTGGAATCGCCAGATTGCCAAGCTTTGCGGGAAGCCTATCTGGCCGGTGCGGTAGTTTTGACGCCGCACCCAAGAAATCATGCCTTATATGCAGACAAGAGAAATCTGGTTTGGCTGGGTAACGACGGATTTCTAAAAGCTATCGGTGTCGATGACTATACCCGGACCATATTGCGCGTGGGGATCGCTCATACGGTGTTAGTCCATGCCGAGCAGGCCGAATGGTTTTGGACCGAGCGCAAGCAGCTGTTTTTCAAACCCGCCAAAGGTTACGGCAGTAAAGCAGCATATCGCGGCGACAAGCTGACTCGCCGAGTTTTTGAGAGTATTCTGCAACACGAGTATGTGGCGCAGACCTTGGTCAAACCCAGCGAACGGCACCTAGAGGCCGGCGAGTTAAAACTGGATTTACGCCATTACGTTTATCAAGGCGAGACCCAATTGGTCTGCGCCCGTCTCTACCAAGGCCAAACCACCAATTTCCGCACACCAGGTGGCGGTTTCGCCCAAGTGGTAGTGGTTCCGGATCACTATCCTTAGTCGCAAAATAGAGATAAAGATGGAACCCAGCAAAGCACTAATCATTATCGGCTTGGCCATCCTGCTGCTGGGATTGGTATTACACTATGCCCCGTGGTTGGTGAATTGGTTCGGTAAACTGCCCGGCGACATTCGGATGCAGAATAAACACAGCTTGGTGTTTATTCCGATTACCTCGATGATCGTGGTCAGCCTGCTGATTACCTTACTGGCTAATTTATTTTTCCGAAAATAATCTTTTCACAAGCGAGACCGAGATCATGAGCAAACTCGTCGTATACAGCCACGGCAAGGACAGCATTCCCTGGGGCGAAAAGCCCTTAGCCTTGGCAGAAGTCGCCAAGCGCCAAGGGTTCGAATTTATCAGCCCGGATTATCAAATTAGCAATGACCCTGACTGGCGGGTACAGCACCTATTAGCACTGGATTTGTCTGGCTACGGAGCGACGGTGTTGGTGGGTTCCAGCATGGGCGCTTATGTGTCAACCGTCGCTGCGGAAACCCTCAAACCAAACGGGCTATTTTTGATCGCGCCGGCCTTCTATTTGCCGGGGTACGCCCGTACCGAGTTCAAGCCAGCCACAGCCCAAATCGAGGTATTTCACGGTTGGCAAGACGATGTGGTGCCGCCGGAAAACGCCTGGCGATTCTGCCGCGAGCATCGCGCTCGTCTGCATATGCTGGATGCCGACCATCGCTTATTGAGCATATTGCCGCAAATGGTCACGGCTTTTGAACGATTTATCAAGGATTGCACCGCTTAGGCCTGATAATCAGAGTCGTATCTAGCCAGGAATTGGGCTCGGTAGGCCGAATATGCCGCGAGCATGCACCGCAGTTGCCGGCTACGTTTCGCTGATCCCGACCACTGTTTTGACTAGGTCCACGCGTCATTGATAGCGAGAAGCCTAGTATCCCTGGCATTGGATATCAGCCGCCCTGCGAATATGCCGTTTCGCTAACGACTCAAGCAGGCCAATAAGAACAGGTGAGTTTTTTGCGCGTCTCAGCGGCTTTTTTGCTCCACCCGCTTCAACAAGCCGAATAAATCGCTATTTGTCGACAATACGATTGTGGCATCGCCGTCTATCACTTTGCGATAGGTTTCCATGCTCTTCATAAACTTATAAAACTCGGCGGACTCCGGTTTTTGCCCATAGGCTTTGGCATAAATTTCGGTAGCCTTGGCATCCGCTTCACCCTGAATTTCTTGCACACGTTTGTAGGCAGTGGATTCGATTTCGTTCAGATCCCGCTCCCGATTGCCGTTAATTCTGGCTGCCTCGCCTTCGCCTTCCGAACGAAAACGCTGAGCAATTTGCAAGCGTTCGCTGATCATCCGCTGATGGATCCGCTCCAAGACCTGATGGTTGTAATTGATACGTTTGAAGCGGACATCCAGCAATTGAATACCGAATTCGGCCAGTTTCGGCGCGGCGGCATCGAACACGTCTTTTTCGATTGCTGCCCGACCCACGCGGATCGGTCGCAATACGCCAATGGTGCCCTCACCGGTCAACGGTCCCAAGGTCTCATCTTGCAGGGGTTTGCGGTCTTTATCCGAACGAACTACTTCGATCAATTCGTGACGGGCAATCGCCGTGCGGGTTTCGCTGCCTAAAATATCTTCCAGGCGCGATTGTGCGCTACGTTCGTCACGCAAGCGCAAATAATATTGCATGGGTTCGGTAATGCGCCAGCGTGCGAACGTATCGACTTGCACATAGGTTTTGTCCTTGGTGGACATCTCCACCATCGGCCCATCCCAGGCCAGATAACGCTTATCGAAGCTATTGATCTGCTGAGTAAACGGAATCTTGAAATGCAAACCGGGACTGGTGATCGGTTCGCCGACCGGCTTGCCGAATTGCGTAATGATGACTTGCTCGGTTTGATTGACGGTAAACGCCGACTGGAACAGCAAAAACGCGAAGACTATAGCCAATAGCCAGGTTCGGGTGAATAAACTCATTTCACCGCCCCCACTGTCTGACCAGGGAAAGGCAACATAGGTAAAATCTGCTGCACTGTATCGTCGACGATAATCTGCTGTCGGGCTTGCGGCAAGACATCGCCCATGGTTTCCAAATAAATCCTTGCGCGGGTCACGTCAGGCGCTTTTAAATATTGTTCCAACACCTGATTAAAAGCGGTGACATCCCCTTCCGCTTCATTGATCCGTTTGAAACGATAACCTTCTGCGGCGCGAATTTTCTGATCGGCCTCGCCACGCGCGCGCGGCACGGCTTTGTTATATTCGCCATTCGCGAGATTGATGACATTCTCCCTATCCTGCTGCGCCCGATTCACTTCGTTGAAAGAGGGCTGTACCGGTTCCGGCGGATTGACGTTTTTCAGTTGCACTTGATTGATCGACACTCCCAGTTGGTAACGCTCAGCAAGCAAGCGGGCACGCGCCAAAACGGTATCCTCAATCTCCTGCCGACCGATGGTAATGATTTCATCGACGGTGCGATCGCCCACCACTTCCCGCATCACTGCTTCGGAAATATCCCGCAAAGTTACGCCAGGGTCGCGGACCACAAATAGATATTTTTCAGGGTCGGTGATCCGGTATTGCACGATCCATTCGACCAGCGCCGAATTCAGATCGCCGGTGACCATGGACTTTTCTAACCCAGGCTCATCGCCAGTTTGATCCGGGTTGGTAAAGCCGGTCGTGGCAAAGCCAAACTCCAGTTTTTGCTGACGCTGAGTCGGCACGGTAACGACGCTATCGATGCCAAACGGCAGTTTGGCGTGTAAGCCTGAGGGTACTTTTTCGACGTATTCGCCAAATCGCAAGACAATCCCCTCAGACTCGGCGGGGATGGTATAAACCGACATGGTCGCACCGACTAGAACGATCGACACTACCAGAATCGCCAATGGCGAAATCGGCAAGGAATCGGGCAAGTTTTTAAAAATGGAATTGGTGTCGTTCAAGAACTGGCTCCGGTTAAGACGGCGGAAATGCGGGATGAGTGCCCCTTGAAATTAAGAGAACCGCCGCATTCATTAAACAAGCATGAACGCAGCCGGCCATTTCGTCAATTTGTCCGCTCCGCTGAGCTCGACCGCAAGCTGGCGACACCTTAGCTAAGATAGCTTGGGCAAATTCATAGCGCTCTGCCGCAAAAACTGCTCAAATTGATCTCTGGGCATCGGCTTGCCGAACAAATAACCTTGAATTTCCTGGCAACCCTGCTCGCGGAGAAACTCGCGCTGTTCGACGGTTTCCACGCCTTCGGCTATGGTCCGCAAACCCAGGCTGCCAGCCAGACTAATCACCGCACTGACGATGGCTTTATCTTCGGAATCGGTACTGATATCACGCACAAAAGATTGGTCGATCTTTAATTTATAGACTTTAAATTTTTTCAGATAACTCAACGACGAATATCCGGTACCAAAATCATCTATAGACATACGCACGCCGCGTTGATGCAGTTTATTCATAACTGCTATCGCAGCTTCGGGATTTTGCATGGACACCCCTTCAGTCAATTCCAATTCCAAATATTCGGGCGGCAAACCTTCTTCTTCTAAAATCCGCGAAACCAATTCGGGCAAAGCCGGATGACTAAATTGAGCCGCCGACAGATTGACCGCCATATTCATCGGCCCCAGCCCTTGCTCCTGAAAGAATTTGGCTTGCCGCACCGCTGTGCGTAAAACCCATTCGCCTATCGGCAGAATCAATCCACTCTCCTCGGCCACCGGAATGAATTCGGCCGGTGAAACCATGCCAAACTCCGGATGCCGCCAGCGTAACAATGCTTCCGCGCCGACCACACGACCGCTATGAATATCCGCCTGCGGCTGATAGTAAACCTGCAGTTGCTCGCGATCCAAGGCGTGGCACAGCGCATTCACCAACTCCAGATTGCGCTGCGCGCGGGCTTGCATTTCAGGCGTAAAAAAGCGGTAACCGTGCCGACCGTCTGTTTTTACTCGATACATCGCGACATCGGCACTTTTAGATAAGCTTTCCAAGTCCTCCCCGTCGTCAGGATACAAAGCTATGCCGATCGATGCACTCATCGTCAAATCCAATTCCTCAATTCGGTATGGCTCAGCGATTGTATCCAGCAATTTTTGTGCGACATTCGCCGCGCCATCGGCATCGGTTCCCGGCAGCAGAAAAATGAATTCATCACCGCCCAGCCGTGTCACGGTATCCTCTTCGCGTAGCACCGCACAAAGCCGATTCGCTAAGGCCACCAGCAGCGCGTCGCCGACGCTATGACCCAACGTATCGTTAACATTTTTGAAATGGTCGAGATCAAGAAACATCAAAGCTAAGTTGCCATTACTCCGTTTCACCAGACTTAATGCATACTTCAAGTGATCGTCCAATTGGCTGCGATTGGGTAAACCAGTGAGCGAATCGTAATTGGCCAAATAGTGTATGTGCTCCTCGGCCTGCTTACGTTCTATAGCCAAGGCGACGAAATGGGCCACCATCTCCAACAAGCGCAGTTCGTGTTTGTCTGGAGTTGCGGGATGACGGTGATAAATCGCAAAAGTGCCTAGCACTTTTTTACTGGCTGAAAGTATCGGTTCCGACCAGCAGGCCGCCAAACCGGCCTGTTCCGCCAGCGGCAGAAAAGTCTGCCAGTAGGGATGTTCGGCAAGTTTTTCGACGATAGTCCTTTGCCCAGTGTAGGCCGAATTACCGCAGGACCCGCGTCCGGGACTAATTTTTAAGCCGTCAATCGCTTGATTGTAAAAATCGGGAAGACTGGGGGCCGCGCCTATTCGTAAACACTCATTCTCATCCAAAAGCAAAACCGAACAAATACTGCCGATCAGCAAGACTTCAAGTTCGATTACTACATCGCGCAGAATATCGATCAGCTGCAAATTGCCGTTGAGGCGCTCAAGCATAAACACCCGAAAACTTTCCATCTGCTGCGCTTGCAGGCGCTCGGCCTCGCGCTGAAAGCCGCCGATGGCATGATCGATATCCATGGCCATTTCCAGCAAGAGATTACGCGCGGCATCGTCGAATATATTGACCTCATCGCCGTACAACATAAAGGCGCCCACTGGCTTGCCACTGCGATGCAAAGGTATAGCGGCGGAGGCGTGCCAATGGAATTTCGCGCCTCGCGCCTGCCAGGCTACTGTAGCTTGATCATGTTGAAAATCCGGACACCAATAGGACCTATCCTCTCGTACCGCAGTGCCAGTTGGTCCGCGCCCTGACGCTAGATTTTCATCTATGGATATTTCAATGCCATCCAAATACTCGGTGCCGCTGCCGTAGCTTGCAACCGGTTTGATTAGCTGACTGGCTTCATCAAGCATACCGATCCAGGCCATCTGCATCCCGCCGAAGATTACTGCATCGCGACAGATTTGCGGGAACAATTCGGCTTCGCTGGTACAGCGAACGATAGCTTGATTACATTGGCTTAAAGCCGCATACAATTGCGTCAATCGGAGATTTTTTGCCTCGGCACTCCGGCGCGCGGCTTCAACTCTTGCCAAACTTGATTGCGTTTCCGCCAACCAGCCCAACACGCTGTTTCTCATATCCCTCCCAACCGGGATATTTTCTGAAAAATCGCCGTTGCCCAAACGGATTATCTGATCATGTAACTCGTCAACCGAAGCGCCCAATATCGCATGTAACGTGCGATAGGCCCACCAGAACGTCAATATCAACACTAGCCCGAACAGTACAAACACTACCCGCAACCAAAAGGCAATGCGCGCTCTGACCAGCACACCTCCTTGCGTGCGGTTGTCCATCATGCCGAAGGCCTCGGTAATGGACTGCATGATTTTCGCCTTGGACTGATGGTATGCCCGATTGTGCAGCATCAAGTTGGCCTGGTTACGGATGGTGTCGCTTAGTAACGGGGCCGAGTCGACCATATTCATAGCCGCGCGCTCTATTTGAATGAGCATGTCGGAGTTGGCCTTGGCTTCCACCATTTTCGCCATTTCCTGTTCGGCAAACCCGGCTTGCTGCATCAAATCCAACAAGGCGACTGCTTGACCGGCGGATTGCGGGGCGGGATGCCCGGCCACAATCGCTAAGTCCCAATACATATCGTGATAATCCTTCGGCCTAGGCATTTTGCCTTCCCGTAGGTCGATAATGTTTTGAAAGTATTGCTTATAGAGGGGGTCACCGGTCGCGACATAACTGCGCGCCATATGAGAAAGGTCGTTGGAAGATTGCCGAAACTCGTCGGCAAGTAAATGTGAGGCCAAACGAACTTCATAAGCGTGATCAATCTGCTTCTCCGCGCCCACGTAAATCACAAACGCGATTACGAAAATTACAAACGTGGCTAAGTTCAGCCACAAAACCCGAGAAAACCGGGAAAAATAATACGGACGCGTCATTTTGCTTCTTCCGTTACTCGAGTCCAAAAGACATCAGCCTGTAAAAAACGTCTACCCACCGAACAAAGATTTCGGCTAAGTTTAAGAGAAATTCAGGCGCAACATAAAACCAAAGCATGCGGGCTTTTGGTAGCGAAAATCCAAGCCCTAAGGATTGCCTTAACGGTATGATTGTCAGGCAAATCCTACCGAATGCCTGTTCGCGGTTGCATCACAATTGTGTAGGCGGCTTTTTGCGGAATACTCGCGATGCAACAATAAAGCAATTCATTCGGCACTTAATAATCGTATAAAACGTAAGGTAGACCATTTATGCAAAAAACGGCGTTTAAATTCAAACTGATTTTATGCATGCTTTTAGCCGGGCTGACGTTGGCAACGCCCCCCAAAGCGGACGCCCTGCAAGTCGGACAATCGGCACCATTGTTTCAACTGCAAGCGCACGATGGTGACTCTATAAGTCTAGCTGCTCGGCAAGGGAAAGGGTGGACGGTGCTATATTTTTATCCCAAAGCCGGTACGCCGGGATGCACCGCGCAAGCCTGCGCTTTTCGTGATGCCATAGAATTGATTCGCAAACAAAATGCAGAAGTTTATGGGATCAGCACCGACGCCGTTAAAGACTTATTGGCGTTCCATCAGCAACACAAGCTCACCTTTACCCTGTTGGCGGACGAGGATGCCAAGATCAGCGAAGCCTACGGCGTAAAAATGCCCTTCTTGAACATGGCCAAACGTTGGACCTTTATCGTCGACCCCAATTTAACGATTCGGCGTATTGATGACGATGTAGATCCAGCGTTGGATGCCAAACGCGTCGCAGAAATGCTCAAACAGTTGCAAGCCGCTGCCAACTGACGGCATATCAACATGTGGCCAAGCAGTAACAACGCAGTATTCGACTTAGATATTGGCCGGCCCAGTATGGGGTCTGTGGATTGAAAGCCTGATGACGCAGGCTTTTAGTCTAGCCGGCAATCTACTCGGCGATAACAGTGCAGACCCTGCTTCAACAGCCAATCAGAATAGGCACTAATCCGACACAACTTACAACCATCCTGCTCGCTTCAAACGCAAATAAAGTGCCAAACTGCAAAGCGCTACGCTGCCAACAACTAAGGGATAGCTGTACACCCACTCCAACTCCGGCATGTGCCGAAAGTTCATACCGTACAAACTGAATACCATAGTGGGTATAGCCAAAATCGCTCCCCAACCGGCCAAACGCTTAACGACTTCATTTTGCCGCACAGTTTCGAAGGTCAGATGCACTTGCATCGCCGCCAGCAACATCTCGCGCATGCCTTGAATAGCCTGGTCGACACGCTTGATGTGATCGGCGATGTCGCGAAAATAGACTCTGACATCCTTATGTATCAAGCCGCCATGAAAACGCATCAATTCGTTACAAATATCGATCACTGGATTGATAGCGCCTTCCAGCAACAATAACTCGCGCTTTAATTCGTATAGGTCTTCCATGGTTTGCCGGCTGGGCCGATACTGAAATATCGCCGATTCCAGCACATCGAAACGGTCTTGCAAACCGGCAATCGCCACCATGTAATTATCGACGATAAAATCCATAATCGAGTACAAAGCAAAGCCCGGTCCTTTGCTCAGTTGGTGGGGCATGGCCTGACAGCGCTCACGCACTTTACTCAAACTTTGCGAGGCGCCGTGCCGCACAGTAACCACAAAACGTGGCCCCATAAATATGTGCGTCTCGCCGAATTCAACTTGTTTATCGATCAATTCCGCAGTGTGCAGCACGATAAACAACGAATCGCCGTATTCCTCGATTTTGGGTCGCTGGTGCGCGGCGCAGGCGTCTTCGATTGCTAGTTCGTGCAAACCGAATTCCTCCTGAATTTTTCTCAATATCTCGGTGTTGGCTTCCCTCAAGCCCAACCAGATAAAGGTATCGTCCTTCAGCAGCACTTCACTGATGTCTTCGATGGTGACATCGCCGATGCCCACGCCTTTATGGTAGGCCACGCAACGCATCACCATGTTTTTATCGATTGCTTCTGTCAAATAATTCTCCGTTATATTCGTAGCCTGGCCAATTGTGGGTAGATTATAGCCGGCTACTTGCCCGTACCGCTCAATGAAGGGTGAGTAGAATCTGTCTTCATCTGCAACGTATTGACCTCATTCCTAGCGCTGGATACATTCCACAGACTTAAGCCGGGCGTATCGCCGGCATTGAGGCCGATTTACAAGTGGTCTGAGAAGCTGCCGTCCAACAGTTTTTGATCGTTGAACCGGGTGTTGCCGGCAATACCATCGATGCTTTTGCGCAATCCATTGCTTTCGTCCTTAATGTTTTACCGGACAGAGGCGGACAACGAGCCATTATCGGCTTGCACGGTCAATACGCGGTGTATTGCGCTTCGCTTGCGCCATTTGCTAGGCATGATCCGCATTTCTCTTGGCCATCAGCGCGCTCAACTGATGAAAGCCGGATTGATTAACACTGGAAACAGAGAGGGAAGACATAGCGATCTAAACTCCATTAATACAGCGCAGGCCTGCCCTAGGCTTCCGAATAAACATCTGGGTTGAGTTCTATAAGGCACCGTGCTGCTCCCGGTTTGAGAAAATGTCTAACGCTATTTTTAAAGCCGGAACCCACGCTGACCAGCAAGAAAACCGCAGTCCAGTTACACCAACGATTGCCGACAATTTTCACCAACATTCGCTACCCCCATCCGCTGACAAGCCCGTCGAAACTTATTAAAATACAGGTACTTCTATACTCAGCCCACCGGGGAATCCGGGTAAGACTAATCCACCAAAACGCCCGCAATTCACATGAACCACGAAGTTATTGCCGCCCGGGTAGAACATATCGCCATGGCGACAGGCATCATCGCCGGCCTATCCGCTGCCGCGGCAACCATCGCCACCCCGACTGGCCTTACGGCCTTTGGCGTCTGGCTGGGATTGGTTGACGAACCGCTGATCGTAACCGTCGCACCCATCCTGGATAAATTAGCAACGGTATGCGGCACCATTTCCGGCATGACCTACTTCTATGCCGTCAGAAAAAAACGGCGAACGGCAAAGCAATCGGTGCCAGATAGTTCCGGGCGCTCCGAGTAAATTGCCGAACAACCTGATGCCATTCGTAATCATTGCAGAAGCGGAATACATTTTAGAAACACCCAAACTCGCCGCCGCACCAGTACCTACATTGAAAACCCCAATCGCCTTGCAAGCCACCCGTCAATTCGAAATGACCGGTGCCTTGGATTTATTGTTTCAGGGTTTTTGAGCGAAATCAGATGACCTTGATACGAAAAGCATCATGCTGGGTTTCCGCTATCGCTCCTACCCAGCCTAAAAAATATAAAATTGGGAACAGTTTTATCCCGTATGCCGCGCCGAGTACCGGAGCTTTTGATAGGAATAGCCCGTTAGGGGTGCGGCAGGGATGCCGCACGTTGCCGAAGGGGCAGGAAGCCCCTTTTGGCAACCCCTAGCAAAAGCGAGGAACGCAAGGAGAAAGTGGCATCCGGGCCGCCTTTTCTTTGGATACTTTCTTTTGGCGGAGCAAAAGAAAGTATCTCGCTGGCCGGTGCGAGAACCGGCATTCAATCAAGTTTCGCGGTAGCGAATCATTGTTTATGCAAACCGAAATTCCGCGTGGTCACAAAACCCGTACCCACCCTACACCTTAATGTTTAAGTAGTTAATCGGATTAGCGTTTCCCCTAGCGAAATAATGGGCAACAGACTTACCTATATATTTTTTACGTATTGTTTCTGGCGCCTCCTTACCAATAAACTCCCACCTGCCATCCCATCTACCATCCTTTATGTTAGCGTCCTGCTGGGGTGGTCCATATGGCGTAGTTCCTGCTGGTTGCCATTCTTGAATACTATAAATTTCTTGCACCACGACCTTAGCGACACAAAAAGCGTACTCAGCTTTCTCTCGATCTTTACCTATTTTCCAAACTCCTCGAGTAATATCATAGAGTTGTCGGGCAGTCATCCCTTCGTTGAACAACCTCGATGTACGAATAAGTAATGCTGGTTCGGTAATATTTATTTCAGTCATAGTACGAAAGTCCGCGAACGCCTTAATATTGGGCAATTGATTACAAAAATTACAACCCCACAAACTCCATCAAAGCCGCCAATTCCTTAGCCTCAAGTTCATAAAACGAATGCGCCCGAACCCGCTCCGGCAAACCCACATCACCATACCGCACCCGAATCAAGCGGCTGACTTTCACCCCTTGCGATTCCCATAAACGCCGTACCAAACGATTCCGCCCCTGCTTCACCGTGGCGTAAAACCATTTGTTGGCGCCCTCACCGGCGTAAAAGCTGACATCTTCGAAATGCGCCGGGCCGTCTTCCAGTTCGACGCCTTGCTTCAAGCGCGCCAGCATCGACTCGTCCACTTCGCCCAAGATCCGCACCGCGTATTCGCGTTCGACTTCCCGCGACGGGTGCATCAAACGGTTGGCTAGTTCGCCATTATTAGTCACTAAAATCAGGCCGGAAGTATTGATGTCCAGCCGACCGACCGCGATCCAACGGCCGACTTGCAGGCGCGGCAGTTGGGTAAAGATTACCGGGCGTCCTTCCGGGTCGCGGCGGGTGACCAGTTCGCCGACCGGCTTGTGGTACACCAGCACCCGCGTCGGCTGCTCGGCGTATTTTTCCCATTTCACTACCCGACCATTGATTTGCAGGTAATCGTCTGGTTTTAAGTGGTAACCCGGTTGCACTGGGTTGCCATTGATGGTGAGTTTGCCTTCTTCTATCCAGCGCTCGATTTCCCGCCGCGAACCCACGCCGGCCCGCGCCAGCAATTTCTGGATGCGCTCGCCACCGGCAGGCGCGGCTTTAGTGGAGGGTGAGGTTTTCGGCGCTGAGGCCGGCTTCGGTTTGGGCGTCGAACTCGGTTTCCGCGCCTGCGGTTTCTGCGTCCGTTTGTCCTGCGGGGCTGACGGGTTGTTCGATCTCGGCGGTTTGCGGTCTTTCACGTTGGTCCTGCTCAGGTTGCGGTTGAGGCGAATTGCCGAAATCGAAATTGACGATTTCGTCCAGCGTCGGTAATTCGCTCAATGTAGTTAAATTGAAATAATCCAGAAATTGTTTGGTGGTACCGAACAAGGCCGGCCGGCCCGGTACTTCCTTATGGGCGATGACGCGAATCCATTCGCGCTCCAACAGGGTTTGAATGATGGAACTGCTGACACTCACACCGCGAATATCCTCGATTTCACCACGCGTCACTGGTTGACGATAGGCGATGATGGCCAGGGTTTCCAGCAGCGCGCGCGAATATCGGGCCGGCTTTTCCTCAAACAAGCGGGTGACATAAGCCGACAGGCCTTCGCGCACCTGAAACCTATAACCGCTGGCCAATTGTCGCAGCCCAATCGGTCGGTCAGCATAATCGCGGGCAATGTCGTCCAAGGCCATTTGCACAGTCAAGGTATCGGGCTGCTCCAATTCCGGAAAAGTCTCCTGAATCTGCCTAATTGTCATCGGTCGATTGGCGGCAAACAAAATGGCTTCTACGATGCGCTTGGTGTTCATGTCGCACTCTTTAGTTAAATCGGGCTGTAATCGGTGGCGTTCGACCAGAATAGGTTCGTAAGTGCTGGCGCGAATAATCTCAGACCAGCGCTGCGGCAAGCGGGTTGCCCGCCTTGCCTCGCTAACGGCTGTAGCCTCCGGCGTGGGCAATTGCCAGCCACTCCGCCAAATCGGCAACAAGCGCACCGCTTGTCGACGGTATGCTTGCAAAACCAGTGGTTCGCTGGGTTCGGGGACGTGAACAACCACAATGCGCTGCTCGCTTGCCCAGATAGGCGGAAATCGCACCGCTCGACGTTTGACCGGCACGAATATCGTAACCGGTTCGGGTTTGCTACGCGGTTTGCGCGTAACTCTGGGTTTGACTGCAGGAATAACATCATCTACGACGGTTTCAGCGCGCTGTGGGTCAGTCCCCGGTGCCGCTATCAGCGCGAATTCTGACCTGGATGCCGGCGTAGGGCTCGGACTGGAAGATGTCGATGATTCGTTCCTTGGAGAGTTCAAGGATGGCAAGAAACGCGACAACCACTCCGTTTTTTCCTTCACCTCGGGTAAAACACGCTGGGAAAGGGAGCTGATCTGCTCCGTTAAGTTTTTCCAAAATGGCTGCCATTCGTTCACGGACTGATAGGGGTTCTTTGGTTATTTGATGGTGACTAAGCCTCTCGGCACGCTTCAATATATCCTGGAAGGCCAGCAGGAGTTCCTTGAGTGCCACATCCGGCAAAATTTGCTGCACATCGACGGTGGAGGTGTCGACGCCAAATTCAAAGGTGTCGCGCTCGTTTCTCGGCAACAGATCGATTTCTTCGGCGACTTTTTTGATTGCCTCGTATTCCTGCAATTTGCGAATCAAAAACGCTCTGGGATCTTCCTCTTCTTCTTCACTTTCCGGCTGTCTGGGCAGCAGCATCCGCGACTTGATCTCCGCCAGCAGCGCAGCCATCACCAGATACTCGGCGGCCAACTCCAGACGCATATTTTCCATCATGTCGATGTAGGAAATGTATTGCCGAGTAATCTGCGCGATGGGGATATCGAGAATATCCAGATTCTGCCGGCGAATCAAATACAACAGCAAATCCAGCGGCCCTTCGAACGCATCCAGAAATACTTCCAGGGCGTCTGGCGGAATGTAAAGGTCGTCGGGTAAATCCTGATAGGGCTGGCCTAGCACCAGCGCCAAAGGTGGCGGAACCGTTTCGACCGCTAAAGCAACATCGTTCAAAACTACATTCCCGCCAAACTAAAAAATAATTGTTGGGCGTAGTACATCGGATAAGCCAGCAAATATTGCAAGACGTCGGTGGCGAGCAATATCAACAAAAAAATAAAACCAAACCGCTCCAAGCGATTGTATTGCCAGGCCCAATAATCCGGCAACAGCCCAGACAAAATCCGACTGCCGTCCAAAGGTGGAATCGGTAATAGATTGATCAATGCCAGCACCAAATTAATGCTGATGCCGGCTACGCCGCTGTAGATCAATGGAAAAGAGATATACTCGATTTCCAGCATCACGCCGATTCTCGCCAGCATAGCCCAGGCTGCCGCCATCAATAAATTGGATAAAGGGCCGGCTACCGCCACAATCGCCATGGCTTGACGCGGCTTTTTAAAGGCGCGCGGATCGACCGGCACCGGCTTAGCCCAGCCGAACACAAAACCGGTGAACGTCAGCAATAACAAGCCGGGAATGATTAGCGTACCCAAAATATCGATATGTTTCAGCGGATTCAGCGTCAGGCGGCCTTGGTCGGCGGCGGTGTTATCACCTAACTTCTTGGCCACCCAACCGTGCGCCACCTCATGGCCGGTAATCGCAAAAATCACCGGTAAAATCCAAACCACTACCCTCTGTACCAGGCTTAACTCGTCCATCATAGGTTTCTCACTCCAACATCGGCGCAATACCGATACCTTGTCGCACAATTTCAATCGACTTGTCGCCGCAAGCGATTACGGTGGTGGGTTGATATTCAATAACCCCGGCATCGATCACTAGGGCCAGTTCTTTTTCCAGCCGCTTTCTGATTTCGTAAGGATCGGCCAATGGTTCAGTTTCGCCCGGCATCATCAAGGTGGTGGTCAACAGGGGTTCGCCCAATTGTTCGACCAAGGCTTGGGCAACCGGATGTTCGGTAATCCTGACGCCGATGGTTTTCTTTTTCGGATGCTGCAAACGGCGCGGTACTTCCCGGGTCGCGTCTAATAGAAACGTAAACGGGCCTGGGGTGAGCTTTTTAATCAAGCGATGGGCTTCGTTACCCATTTTGGTAAAAACCGAGACTTGAGACAGGTCGTTGCAGAGCAAGGTAAAGTTGTGATTATCGTCGAGCCGGCGGATGCTCCGAATCTGATCCATCGCCGCTTTATCGCCAATCTGACAGCCCAAGGCATAGGAGGCATCGGTGGGATAAACCACCACCCCACCGCTGCGCAAAATATTGACCGCCTGTTGAATCAAACGCGGCTGCGGATTCTTCGGATGAATTTCGAAATATTGCGCCATTGGCTAAAAATATCGGCTTAGATAAAAGGGTATTGTACCTTAGTAGGCATCTAAAAACGTCGCGAGGCAGTTTTAGCGGCGGCTTAAAGAGGCAAATCCACTTATCGCTCCGATTGTTTTTTGGCGACTTTATCGCGCAGGTAAACCGGCATCGCCTGTTCGACAGCCACCGCCAAACCGTTGGCAAATCCGTACGCCGCCAATTGTGCAATGCAAGCGGCCCGCGGCCAAACCTCTACCTCGATGCCTTGCACACGCTCGCCTAAGCGCTGACCCAATAGGTCGGCATAAACACCCCAACCTGAGCCGACACCGAAGCCGGCTTGATCCGGAAACATCACCTCAGTTGCTGGAGTAACCGCTTCCACGCCGGCCAGTTCCGCCAAGCCTAAGGGGTTGCGTTGATACACACCCCAAAAGATTTCGTTCATTCGTGCGTCCATCGCGGTGAAACTCAGCTCGGCATCGGCCCGATGGTTGAAAAAATCCTGGGCGATTGCCGCCAACGTAGACACCGGCACCACCGGCAAGTCAGCGCCGTAGGCAATGCCCTGCACCACGCCGCCCGCAATTCTGACGCCTGTAAACGATCCAGGGCCGCGACTCAAACCAATCGCATCCAATTGTTGCGGTTTAAGCTGGGCAATGGCCATCAATTGATCGATCATCGGCAAAATCAACTTGGTATGCTCGCGCGGTGCTAACGCAAATTTTTCGCTAATCGCGCCATCAATAAACAAAGCCGCCGAACAGGCGTCGGTCGAAGTTTCTACTGCCAATAATTTCAAGTACTTTCCTCTATCGCAAAAAACTGCCGCACATCTTCGATTTCCCGGCTACGTTTCATGGATGGCACGCTATCCAGAAACATCTGGCCGTAAGAACGTTTTAACAAGCGGGGATCGCAGACCATTAGCACGCCGCGATCATTAACGTCGCGTATCAAACGCCCCACACCTTGGCGCAGCATGATGATGGCGCTGGGTAATTGATGCTCGAAAAACGGGTTCCGGCCCTGTTTTTCCAGCGCATTCATCCGCGCTTTCAACACCGGATCGCCGGGCGAGGCGAACGGCAGTTTATCGATAATCACGCAAGATAAAGCATCTCCGCGCACGTCCACACCTTCCCAAAAACTGGCGGTTGCCAGCAACACCGCATTGCCCAACTCTTTGAACTGATCCAGTAATACGCCTTTGGAGCGCGTGCCCTGTACCAAGATAGGATGATCGATTTTACCTTCCAGCAATTGCGCGGCGCGTTGTAAGGCACGATGACTGGTAAACAGGAAAAACGCCCTGCCCCGGCTGGCTTCCAACACCGGCAATGCGAATTCGACAATTTTATCGGTAAAATCCGGATCGCTGGGCTGCGGCAAGCCTTTGGGATGATAAAACAAGGCTTGATTCGGATAGTCGAATGGACTCTCCCAACTTTGGCTAAGCGCGCCGCTCAAACCCAGATTCTTGGAAAAATGTGCGAAGTTATTGGCCACACTCAAGGTCGCGGAGGTAAAAATCCAGGTGGCTTTGTGCCGCGCCATGAAGCCGCGAAATTCCTTCGCGATGTCCAGCGGCGTGCGGCTCAAGGTAAACGACTTGCTGTAGGTCTCGTACCATTTGATCCATTGGCCATCCTTGTCGTTGATCAGGATCTCCAGTTGCGCGTCAAGTGCTTCGGCGCGATCAAAACACGACTCCAGGCCTTTACTGCGCACCGAAGCCCGCTCCAATTGATCGGTCAGCCGGGCCAATTGTTTTTGCAAAGACTCCAATGCGCCGGCGATTTTGGGATTGGTTTCAATGTCCAGCCAATCACCGCGCCGCAGTTCCAAACCAAACGCCAAACGCAAATCTTTGACTTCATGCTGTAAGTCTTCGCAAGCGGTGCGCAAGTCCGGCATATCCTTGGCATCGGTGAAATATTCGGCCAGGCTGTCGTCTGCTAAGTCCACCAACTGCTTGCCGCTGATGGTTACGCCTAAAAAATTGGAGGCGGTATCGGCGAGTTGGTGCGCTTCGTCGATGACAACGACTTCGGCATCCGGCAATAATTCGCCGAAACCGGTTTCCCGTATCGACCAATCTGCACAGAGTAAATGATGATTAACCACCACAATCTCGGCGTCTTGCGCCTGTTTGCGGGCTTTGGTTAGAAAACAATCGGCGTAATCGGGACAGTTCTGCCCCAGACAATTGTCTGTGGTAGAGGTAGCGTGAAACCAGACCGGGTCGCCGTCGTGCACGTCGGCTACTTCCGACACATCGCCGGCCTTGGTCCGTTTCGACCAGGCCTTGATCTGCGCCAGCGCCGCAGCATCTTCTTGGCTGTAACCGAAAGCAGAATTCAAGGCCTGTTCCAGCCGATACGTGCACAAATAATTGGCGCGGCCTTTCAACAAACTGGCCTTGAACGGGCGCTTGCTCAGCACTTTGCGAATCACCGGCAAATCTTTGTTGAACAGCTGATCTTGCAGGTTTTTGGTGCCGGTGGAGACGATGATTTTTTTGCCGGACAGAATCGCTGGAATTAGATAGGCAAAGGTTTTACCGGTACCGGTGCCGGCTTCGGCAATCAGATTCTGTTGCGACTCGATGGCATAAGCTATTTTTTCGGCCATCTCGATTTGTCCGGCGCGCGGCGAGTAGCCGTTGATCACCTTGGCTAAGGCACCGTCCTCGCCAAAAATCTCGACTAATCTTGTCGCTGCGCTGGACAGAGCCGGGTAGGAACTCTCAGCCACTAGCGCCCGAAAAAGCTATCCGCTTTGGCTTTAGCTTCTTTGGCGCCTTGGGGATTGTGCTGCATTTGCCTAGCTTCGGCGATCAGCAACCAGCTTTTGCGTTTCAGTTCCAGGTCGCCACCAGCCAATAAAGCGGCCTTGCCGGCCATCTCTTCCGCCAATTGCGGTTTATTCTGTTTGATTCTCAGCTGCGCCAATTTATAAGTCAGGGTAGGATTGCGCGAATCGATGCGAAGAGCTCTTTCCATCACCACTACCGCCGCATCAAGATCGCCACTGTTACGGCTCCGGTCTGACTCGCTGATCAACGCCACCACAGCCGGCGGCGTGCCGTTCGGGATACGCGCGTCTTCGATGACAAACCGCTGAACTGGCGCAGTTGCAGTTGCTGTCGCCGCCGCTGCTGGAGTCGGCACAGCTGAATTGGCCGGCGCTGGCGGCGGAGCATCGATCGGCGGCATCAAAGGCTCGGCGCGAAACGCCGGCAGACTCGGTTCATCTTTAAAATTATTACTAACACTTTCGATCGCATAGGTTGCAGTATCCGGGCTGGATACCGGCTTTTTAGCCGCGACAGGCGCTTTATTCGTTGCCGCTTTTTTAGACGGGGCTTTTTTGGCCGGCACACTGCCGGCAACCGGCGGTTCCGAGCCTGGATTGCTACATGCCGTTAACATCAATAACAGCGGGCACAAAATTAACAGAGATTTAGTATTCATTTACGATTTATGTAGCCAAGTAAAATTAAAACAGTTCGATTTCATCTTCGTCGCTTTGTCGACTCGCCTGCTGAAACAAGGCCAACGCTTCATCCACGCTTTTGCCTTGATGAATAGCATCAAACATCACTTTTTCAGATTCCATAGTGAATTGGTTACGAATGCCTTCCTGAAACTTATACCATTCGGCGGGATTATATAATCTGTGCGGCGTATCGATGATAACCGACAAACCTTTTAGATTATCGGAAACGTGCTGCAAGCACTGTTGCAGGCGATCGTAAAACTGGAAAGCCACAATCGCCGAATGGATCTTGTACTGGGTTGCCTCGCAATGCATCAACGCTTGATCGCGATCCTCGCTCTGCTGAAAGCCACTGAGTAACTGATGGATATTTTTCATGTCGTCAACCATACCGGTAAACGAGTCTGCTAAGGCTGACACCGACTCATCGCCGGCTTTCATACTGCCTTCAACCTGAGCAACCGACACGGTCAACAGTTTGATGGTTTCCCTAATCTGGCTCCAATCCAAGTCTGGTTGGCTTGATGGTGAAAAAGTCATAAATGGCTATCCTAAAAATACCGGCGCAAAATAAGTTGTCGCGACATGATCGCTCTATTGTAACCGACTATACAAAACGAATGACGACGGCTTAAGTATAGAGAATGCGGAGGGTACCCGAATGTTTGGCAAAGTATTTTTATAAGATGCAGGAATTGACGAAAAGCTCGCATAACGCCATGCGCCCAACCCACCCGCAGTCAGCCGACACACGCCCAGCAATGACTGAGTTGACGATAACTCCACAGATAGAGTAGAAATACTGCGCGCGCAACACTCCATTTCTACAAAAACCGCCTTGCCGAACTTAATGATAAGGAAAATATGAATATACAAAACGCCGGGAAAAAATTGTTCGTGTTGGACACCAATGTATTGATGCACGACCCGACGTCCATCTTTCGCTTCCAAGAGCACAATGTCTTCATTCCGATGGTAGTGCTGGAAGAACTCGATCACGCAAAAAAAGGCTTATCCGATGTCTCGCGCAACGTCAGACAAGTCAGCCGATTTCTCGATGAATTAATTCGCGATGCGGATCAACAAAGCATCAACGCCGGCTTACCGCTGTCTCGGATCGAACATGCACCAAGCGGCGAGCGCGAATTCGACGGTCGCCTGTACTTTCAAACCCGGCAGTTCTCGCATCTGTTGCCGGCAGATCTTCCCGGGCAAATAGCCGACAATTCCATCTTGAGCATTGTGTTGGCGCTGGGTAAGGAATACCCGGATGTGAATGTCATCCTGGTCTCCAAAGACATCAACATGCGCATCAAAGCGGCGGCCTTGCAGATTAATGCCGAGGACTACCATAACGACCAGACCATCGAAGACATCGACCTGCTCTATAACGGCACCATGGCTCTCGACGAGGATTTTTGGGAAGAACATGGCGGTAAGATGGAGTCTTGGCAAGAGAACAATAACACCTATTACCGCGTCAACGGCCCCTTAGTGGCTGAGTGGTATCCGAATCAGTATTTGTATATGGAAGGCGAGGACAATTTCGAAGCGATTGTAAAAAGCCGGGAAGGCGATACCGCGGTGCTGCAATTGGCTCGTGACTATCGGAGCAAGCATCATAGCATCTGGGGTATTTCCGCTAAAAACCGCGAGCAGAACTTCGCCTTGAACGCATTACTCGATACAAACGTAGATTTTGTCACACTGATCGGCTCGGCAGGTACCGGTAAGACCTTGCTGGCATTAGCCGCCGGATTGTCACTGACGCTGGAAAGCAAGCTTTTCACCGAAATCATCATGACCCGAGAAACCATGCCGGTTGGAGAGGATATCGGCTTTTTACCTGGCACCGAGGAGGAAAAAATGGCACCTTGGATGGGGGCATTGATGGATAACTTGGAATTACTCGGTAGTCGTGCCGGCACCACCGAATGGGAACAAGGCGCATCGCAAAACGTGATGATGAATCGCGTAAAGATTCGTTCGCTTAATTTTATGCGTGGCCGCACCTTCCTGGCCCGCTACCTAATAATCGATGAGGCGCAAAACCTCACGCCCAAGCAGATGAAAACCTTAATCACTCGTGCCGGACCTGGTACCAAAATCATCTGCATCGGTAATTTGGCGCAAATCGATACGCCTTACCTCACCGCCACCAGTTCGGGTTTAACCTACGTGGTTGATCGCTTCAAGTCTTGGCCAAACAGCGCCCACATTACCCTGCGCCGGGGCGAACGTTCGCGCTTAGCTGATTTTGCCTCGGACAATTTGTAACTCAATCACGCTACTGTTCTATTGATTTCAGCCTTTGGCCACGCCATTAACACCGCTTTAACCAGGGTGGCCAAGGGTATCGCAAAAAACACCCCCCAAAAACCCCACAAGCCGCCAAAAAACAGGATGGCTACAATAATCGCGATAGGATGCAAATTCACCGCTTCGGAAAACAACAGCGGTACTAAGATCACGCCATCCAGAGCCTGGATCACCGAGTAGGCGATAAATACATACATAAAGTGGTCGCTGCCGCCGACTCCCCATTGGATATACGCCACCGCCAACACCGGGAAAGTCACCAAGGTCGCGCCGACGTAAGGAATAACAACGGACAAGCCCATTAACACGGCGAGCAACATCGCGTAATTTAAACCAAGCCACCAAAAAGCAACGAAACTGATTGCCCAAAGGATAAAGACCTCGAGAAATTTGCCTCTCACATAATTGGCTATTTGCCGATCAACTTCATGCCAGACACGCAAGCTAAGACTAGTGTCCTTAGGCAAAAACTGCACAAACCAACCGAGTAGCACCTGTTTGTCTTTCAGAAAAAAAAAGACCATCAGCGGCACCAAAAACAAGTACACAATCACCGCGACCAGTCCCACGAAAGACTGCGCAGAACCGGAGATTAAATCCTGTCCGTACTTAAGCAAGTCTTTCTGAATCGAATACATGATCTCTCGAATGCGCGCATCCGATATCAACTCGGGGTGACGCTCGGGAAAACTCATGATCTCTAATTGAGCGCGAGACACAATCTCAGGGATGTGGTGTACCAGCTGTACGGTTTGCTCGGACACCATGGGCACCAGCACAAACAAGATAAAACCTAGCACGGCCATAAATGCAAAAAACACCAGATGCACCGCCAACAGGCGTCCTAACTGGCGCTGTTCTACCTTAACCACCAACCCTTCCAGTAGATAAGCCAATACAATCGCCACAAAAACCGGCATGAGCAAATCCAACAAGCCGTAAATCAATAAAAAGCCCCCCAGCAGGACTATCGCTAGGGAAACAACTTGGGAATTGGGCAGGAATCGTTGGAAAAAATTTCTAATGAAATCGGAACTGGAAAAATCGGTCTGTTGGTTCATGGCGTGTTGGCGGCTACGCAAACCAAGATCGGTTCAATGACGCCACTAGGTTATAAAAAAGCGGGATTGCTCAGGACAATGTAAACAATTTATCAAAATTAGCGATTTCCAAAATTTTTTTAACTTCGGTACGGGAATTTTTAATGCGAATCGCCGACTTATCGCCAGCCATCTTGTCGCGTAGAACTAATAGCATCCCTAGGGCCGAGCTGTCTAAATAATCGGTACCATTTAAGTCGACTTCTATCAACTTTACGCCGTTTTCAGCTAACTTGGTCGCTTCACGAAACTCATTGTGCACACCAAAATCGAACCTGCCGCTTATTTTAATCGTCAACACCCCAGCATCAACGCGCGCCTCAATACTCATATGCTTTACCCCTCAGTTTCATCATGTCATTACCTACCGTTGTATCAAAACAAATCAACATCGCCTTCCTCCATGGAAGCCTGAGAAACAATATTCGATTTTCTGACTTTCCACTGTTGCTTCATGATTTTTAAGCGATCAGAACCTTGCAGCAGTTGCTCACGCCAGCTGGCGTCGTTACCGGTTTTAAATACCCCCAACCCTATCCTTACTTCGTCGGACAGCGAATCGAAATGCTGCAAATTGAATTGCAAGTATTCGATCAATTGGCGGGCCATATCCTCAAACTGCAGTCCTCTGACCGCGTTACCGACACTGCACTCAATTCGGGTAGTTAGTTGTGAAATTTCGCCGACATTATTACTGATATTTGCGTTAATGACGGCTATATCTTGCATCATTCTGTCGATACTCGCTTTAGAGCTAATCGCCACGTTCATGTCTTTGGAGGCCATTATTTCAATCATGGTCTGCGCTTCGCGAATATTATCCTTGGAGGCTTTCACCACGCGCTTGATTTCTTCGCTGAACTTATCTGAGTTTTTCGATAGATTGCGCACTTCTCCCGCGACCACGGCGAAGCCTCGACCGGCTTCTCCGGCCCTGGCGGCTTCTATGGCGGCGTTCAGCGCCAACAAATTCGTTTGATCGGCAATTTTTTGCACATCGCCCAACAGCTTTTCCACATGAGCCATATGCCCACCGACATCATTGATTACCGCCACCATTTCCATGCTTTGCTTGCTGATTTGCAGAATATGGTCGATAAAAAACTGCAATACGTCGTCGGTTTCCTGGGCAAAACTCGAGAAATTAAGAGTACTGCGTCCTTTTTCGGTGGTTCCTTCCAAATCAGTTACCAGAGAGCATACGATCGACGACTGCCCGGATGTCAAACTGGCTAAGCTGTTAAAACTGCCGGACATCGTGTTAACCGCATCGGCCAGCATGGATTTTAGTTGCTCCAACTCTGCACGAAAATAGGCTGCTTCTTGATCGATGCAATCCTTCAGATGTAATAGGTAGTCATCAATCGCTCGCACCAATTCGGCTTCGCCCAGCTCCCTGACATTTATCGTGGCCGAAGATTGCGCACGTTGAGCACGAAATGTTTTGACCATCCATAAGATTGTGGTGAGCGGGGTGACTAGCCAGTAAACCGATGCACTGGTAAACAACAACGGTAACACCAAGGCCACCAATGTCAATAAAACTAGAAGTGCATTGTCTTTGAGAAACTGCAACATAAATTCAATCCACCAAGGCTAGGATTTTTTCCGCTATTTTCTCCAAGGATAACACATGATGCGCAGCCCCTATTTTATAGGCTTCGCCCGGCATACCCCAGACCACACTAGATGCCTCATTCTGCACAATGTTGATGGCCCCGGCCTCGCGCATTTCAAGCATCGCTCTAGCACCGTCAGCTCCCATACCCGTCAGCATCACACCAATAGCATTGCTGCCCACATTCTCAGCAATTGATCGGAATAGGACATCCACTGAGGGTTTGTGCCTGTTTACAGGCGGCCCATCATCGAGACGACAGGCGTAGCGGGCGCCATCTCTAACGACCATTAGGTGTTGATCGCCAGGCGCGATATAAATGTGTCCGGGCAGTATCAATTGCCCATCGCTCGCCACGCAAGCAGTCATCTCTGACGCATCGTTTACATGCTTGGCAAACGAAGCACTGAAGGCGAGTGGTAAATGCTGTGAAATTACAATCGCCGGGGCTGTTCTTGGCAAACGTTTTACGACTTCCTTGACCGCTTCGGTGCCGCCAGTCGAAGAGCCCAACGCCACAATTTTATGAGTTGTTTTAAAATGTCTTTTCATCCCACCCGCAGCATTCTCATTTACTGAGTTAGCTGCGGGGACATTTGCCCGATTTGTTTCCAAGGCCTTAACTTTGGCCTGAGCGGCCATCCTGATTTTACCGATAATCTCATCGGCATAGGCCCGTAAACCATGAGATACGTCTACCTTCGGCTTTGCCACAAAATCAACCGCACCTAGGGCCAGCGCATCCAGCGTCACTTCGGCGCCTTTTTCGGTCAACGTTGAAATCATCACTACCGGCATAGGCCGCAAGCGCATCAAATTTCGTAAAAAAGTAAGACCATCCATTCGCGGCATTTCTACGTCTAATGTCAATACATCGGGATTCAAGGCCTTTATTTTTTCCCTTGCGATAATCGGATCGCTTGCCGTACCGACCACTTCAATGTCGCCGGCCTCATTAAAAATTTGCGTCAGCATTTGGCGGATCAATGCAGAATCGTCCACGATTAATAACTTAATTTTTGTCATCCTGGCTTCCTAAAATAGCTCTACGCTACCTTCAACCGGTGCATCCTTGATACTGGAGCTATATTGTTTCTCGCGCAAAAATATAGTTTGATTATGTATATCTTTAATTTTTTTCATTCTGACACGTCCGGTATGCGGAAAAAAATTCACCTTGCGCGGATAAATATCGCCTAAATCCTGTGAAACCAGATTCAGCGCTTCGGTATCCACATAATCTAAGACGAATTGAATGTTTCTGGCTCCGACGTCGCCGAGGGTAGCTATTATTTTGCCGCCGCCGAACAATTTAACTTCCAAGTTTTTGCGCTTCCCTCCATTTTGCAGAATAGCGTTAATTAAATGTTCCATTGCGTAGTTGCCATAGCGCGAGGCATTGCCAACCACGGCTTCGTCTCTGTCGTTCAAACGACTCTTACTGGTCTCTGGCAACATAAAATGATTCATGCCACCCACGCCGGTCACCACATCCCAAATACAGGCTGCCACGCAAGAACCAAGCACTGTGGTGATCATTTCATCCTGATTTGTGACATAGTAGTCACCAGGCATCAATTTTGCTGCCACTGTTTTATTTTCTTGATCCCAATAGCGATTGACATTTTCAAAGCCCGGTATCGACGGCTTCTCCACAGACGGTATTTGGCTCACTTAGTCGACTTCCTATAGATAGTGTTGCCTATCAAACTGAATCCGGTATCGAGTTGATGCAGGGATTCGGAGTGCCCAATGAACAAGTATGCCCCCTCTTCCAATAAACCAAAGTAACGATTCGCCAGCATTGCCTTGGTTTCACGATCGAAATAGATCAACACGTTGCGGCAAAAAATAAAATCAAAACATCCCTTTATTGGCCATTCCTGCATCAAATTTAACTGCTTAAATTCTATTAATTCTTTCAACTCAGATCTGACTCTAACTTTGTTAGCTTGTCCGCCCACACCTTTTTGAAACCAGCGTTTCAAGCGTTGTTCCGCTATCCCTGTCACGCGATCAACCATATAAACTCCGGCCGCGGCGGTCGCTAAAACATTCGTATCAAGATCGGTAGCCAGAATATTTATAGTCCAATCAGCCGGGAGGCTTTCCTTCAAAGTCATTGCCAAAGAATAGGGTTCCTCGCCTGTCGAACAGCCCGCGGACCAAACTTTGATCTGCTTAGTGGCGGCGTTTTTTTTAAGCAGGCCTGGTACCACAGTTTTGCTTAAAAATTCAAAATGATGGTTTTCGCGAAAAAAAGAAGTAAGGTTAGTTGTGACCGCATTTATAAATTCAGTAAATTCAGTATCCGGATTTTCTTTCAAATAGTGACAATACTGTTTAAAGCTAATAAAACCCAACATGCGAACCCGTTTGGACAATCTCGAATAAAACATATCGAATTTATCATCCGGCACCAAGATTCCAGAATATTGGTTAGATATTTTCCGGAGTACATCAAAATCTGCTTGGGTATATTCAAACTCGCGTGCTTTTTCTTTCATTTTATAGTTTACGTTACTACCCTATCAAAAGAAGCCGGAGGCGGCATTATCGACCGACAACATTTCGGCAACTCCCAATAACTCTGATGCCTCAATAAACTTATTGGAAGGGAAGTCAATGGATATGGACTTCTCCAAACCAATTGCAGTTTGCTTTGAGATCAATAACAGCTGCAGAGTCGCTGTATCTATCATCGTCACATTCGAAGCATCGATATCGATGGCATCAAAACTCTTAAGCATCTGGGTCAAACGTTGGTGCAGAACCGTTACATTCTGAATATTCAGAACCGGCTCCAATACCAGAATCCCTCGCTCTTGTTGCTCGTCAGCGGATGCTTCCGATGCGCTAATTGGTGCTTGATCATGCTTTATTTCAGGGTCTAGGATTGCCGCGGTCGAGTTCTCAAATGCTGTGTCTTGTAATTCCGATTCGCCAACGGTATCGTTTTGAAACGCCTCTTTAGCATCTGATTCATGCATCCAGGCCAGTGGATCGTAACCGATCAAGCTATCGTCGTCTTTATCCGCCATCACATCATTCTCCCTTCCAAAAAGTCTTTAGCAAGTGCCGTAAAATCTCTTGCGGAACGGCATCCGGGGCGATATTCAAAAATGGTTTTTCCGAAACTGGGGCACTCGGCAAGTAAAGCAGTTTCCCGAATCGTCGTGGCCAAAATTTGTCCGGGGAAGTATTTTTGTATAACACTCAACACCTCCTTTGAAATACGCCTAGTAGGTATATATCTGGACATGACCAGGGAAAATTTATAGGGCCTTTTCAAAGCGCTTTCAAATTTCTTGATAGTCCCCATCAAGTGCGACAGACCTTGTAATGCAAGGTAGTCACTGGTCATCGGCACCAATATCTCATCGGCAGCAAATAAGGCATTGGCCACCAATACTCCTGATGAAGGAGGGCAATCGATAAAGATAAAATCTTCTTCCCGATTAGCATCAGACAAAGCTTTGCGAAGAAGATCGCCGCGTCTCGCACCACCATCCACCAATTGCTCGATTTCCTGCAACCGGGGACCGGCAAGCACCAGATTCATATTTTCTCTGACCGGTATTAATTGCTGCTCTAAGCTGCATCCCTCCAGCAACACCTTATCAATCCCGCTTTTCTGCTGATCCACCAATCCTAGCGACACGGCCAAATGACTCTGGGGATCAAAATCTATGACTGTAATTTTGTTACCCAATATAGCTAGGGCATGGGTTAGATTTACCGAAGTCGTGGTTTTTCCTACCCCGCCTTTTTGGTTAAGGACCGCTACAATCCTAGCGCTCATTTACCCTCGACAAGCGTAGCGAGCCCGGTAATATTGACGAACTCCTCAGGATTCAGAAGCTTATCGACATCCAGCAACATCACCATATTTTTCTTGCCGACGAACATTCCGCGCATATATTGAGTATTGATTCTCGAACCCAAATTTGGCGCTTCTTTGATATCCGACAAACTAATATCCAACACATCGGACACCGCATCGGCGACAATCCCCATCACTGAGTCTCCAGACGCCGTCTTAACACTCATAACGATCACGACCGTCACGGGCGTATATTCAACTTTTTCCATCTGAAATCGTTCGCGCAAATCGACAATCGGCACAATCGAGCCGCGCAAATTCAATGCGCCTTTAACAAAATCAGGCGTATTGGGGATTTTTCTGATTGGTTCCCAACCCCTGATTTCCTGCACTTTCAAAATTTCGATGCCATATGCCTCGCCTTCTAACTCGAACGTCAGAAATTGCTCAACTTGCAGATCGGACTCTAAATCGGCTGTCATGGCGGTTATTCCCTATCTAATGTATTGGTCAATCAAGCAACTCCACTAAAAATCCTGCCATTCATCGTCGGCCTGGGAGGTCTGTTTAAAACTACTTGGCTGCCGAACTTGCTGTGCGGCGGCCCTAGTAGCGTCTGCCCGAACGACACTGGAACTATTGGCATGATGAATAACTTTTTGCTGACCGGAATTTTTTTCTGTTTTAAAAAACGCCAACATCTCGACCATATTGGTCGACAAGTCACTCATTGAAACGCTGGCAGCGGATGCCTCTTCGGCCAATGCGGCGTTCTGTTGGGTAATCTCATCCATTTGTGCAACAGCCTGATTAACCTGCCCTATCCCCGCGGACTGCTCGACACTTGCGTCGGCGATTTGTGCGACGATGTCACCCACCCTTTGCACGCCAGCAACTATTTCGTTTAGCGCTTTACCGGTTTCATTCACAAACTCGGTGCCCGCTCTCACTTTCTGCACACTCGTTTGAATGAGTTCTTTACTCTCTCTGGCAGCAGTGGCACTGCGTTGCGCCAGATTTCTGACCTCTGTGGCAACAACAGAAAAGCCTCTACCTTGCTCTCCTGCTCTGGCTGCCTCCACGGATGCATTCAAAGCTAACAAATTGGTTTGGAAAGCAATTTCATCAATCACGCTAATAATGTCTGCAATTTTATTACTGCTCTCATTGATCTCCTGCATAGCAGAAACCGCAGCTTTAACCACATTCCCGCCTTTCTCAGCCAACTCTCTGGCATTGTTTGCGACAGTATTGGCTTGCTGAGCGTTGTCGGCGTTATTTTTTACAGTACTAGTCAGTTCCTCCATGCTAGCAGCAGTTTGTTCCAAATTAGCTGCCTGTTGTTCTGCCCGTTGCGACAAATTGTTATTACCGCTGGCAATTTCTTGGGATGAATTATTAATAAAATGGGCAGATTCGCTGACCTGACCGAAAATTTCGTTCAGCTTATCTATCGTGGTATTAATGTCGTTTTTACAATTTAAATAAACACCTTGGTAATCGCTGGTTATTCTATTGGTCAAATCCCCGGAAGCCATACTTTGCATGGTACTACCGACGTCTCTGAATACGTTTTCGATGACATCAGTCAGTTCGTTGATGCCTCCGCTGAGCGTCTCGAAAAAGCCTTTTTTGTCCGTCAAACTAATTCGACTGGATAATTCTCCAGATTTAACCGCCCCGACAATACTTGCAATTTCATGCTCGATTTTAACTTCATGAGTCCTATCCAACCATTCAACTACCGTACCAATCCGATTACCTTGCGGGTCAGTAACTGGATTGGCAACAATATTCATGTGCCGACCGCCTATTTCTAAGCTGGAACTAAAAGTCGATACCAATTTGGGTAACATATTACGTTGGTGCTGCGGGTTCTTATGAAACTGATCGATATTGGCACCCATCAGTTTTGCCGCATCAAATTCCGGTAGCTGCTTACGAATATCCGCTTCGGCATTTTTAAATAATTGAGCTACCGCCTTATTCATATAAATAATTTCTAAATTATTATTTGCAAGCATCACGCAAGAAGTCACATTATCGAGCGCTCTTTCTATACGCGCAGTATTAATTACTCGTCCCCTCGTATCGGAAATATCCACATTTAAATTGACCTGCATTACCTGCAAACCCCGAAAGATATCGCCTAGCTCGTCATACTCATCCAAACTCACGGAGTTTCTAAAATTACTTTCGGTAATTCGAGATAAAACAGACTTAATACTATGAAGGTTTTTAATAATATGTCTGATATTGTAAAAACCTATCAATACAACAACAATAATAACCACTGTAATTATCGATAGTTGGCTATATTTCTTGCTCTGCAATCCATCGATCCGTTTAAGCAGCAAACTTTTCAAAAGCGGGTTTGCGGCATCGTACAAGTTATTAGTTGCCTGCAAAGCTGAGGAGCCTGTCGCGAACACCTTCTCCGAAGAAACGCTCACGCCGGCAGAAAGGTAAATATCTTGTTTTATAGTTTCGGTAAACTTCGACAACTCTCTGACAAACTCGTTCTCTTTGTCGCCGAGAGCTAATTTGATCTCTGGCGTTTCTCCATAGGCGGCAGCCAAATCATGTTTGGTTTCCGACATCCTCTCGTTGATGTGCTGATCCAAAACTGCAATGCCAATTTTTGCCTTTTCATCAAGATCACCACCGCGTTTGGCCACAACCGTGCCCACGCTCCTGTGCTCGCTTAAATGATCCAAAAGCTCTGGAAGTCTTATAGAGACGACACTCATCAGATAAAATGTACTTACCTCAGGGTCCAAGGTCAGATTAGATTGGTCACTGACGTGAATCATCAAAGCGTTAACCTGCTCAACCAACTCCGAATGGCGACTAAAGCTATCACCGGCAGAAAGTTGCAACGCTTGGGACTCCAAACCCGACCATTGCTGTTTAATTTTCTGCCAGGAATCAGCCGTCTTAAATCCAGCGCCATAAAGCAAATCCATCTCCTCGACAGCCTTTATGGCATCGGACACATTTTTGCTTTGTTGAAGTATTTCAGAATTATCCCGGCCAACCGTCGCGCGTAGATAATTGTCGGTAGCGCTGCGATGTTCAGTTAGTTTAACTAGCAAGTTTTTCAGCGAACCTAGATAGTCAACTCCACGAACTTCCTTTTCTGTGAATTCGATGTTAGTGTTTTTTTCCTGCGTAAACATGCCAATCAGAACTAGGGTCGGCAATAATAGCAAAAAAGCAATTACGGCTAGTTTTCCGGAGATAGAAAGCCGTTTTATAAAATTTATTTTATCGACAAAACCACTTGATCTAATTTTAGCTTTTTTATTCCGCACTAAATTATAAAGTGACTCCGCTTGGAGAACTTGTTCTCTAGTTGGGGCATAACGTGCAGAAACGTAACCAGTCACTCTGCCATTTTCAAAAATGGGTGAGACATTAGCTTCTACCCAATAATAATCACCAGACTTACAACGATTTTTTACCAAATTCCGCCAGGGTTTTCCTTCTGCAACAGTTTTCCATAAGTCATCAAATGCTTCCGGCGGCATATCAGGATGGCGAACGACATTATGATTGGAACCTACTAACTCTTCCCTGGTAAAACCGCTAATTTCTACGAAGGCTTCATTGGCGTAGGTAATCCGACCCTTTAAATCGGTTTTGGTAACCAGGATAGTCCCCTCCTTCATGAGCACTTCGTGATCGGTTACCGGGTGATTAATCTTCATATTACTTACTCCTTAGAACCTAGGGCTTTAACATTAAATGTTAGAATTTTCAATTTCATCGTTCATGCCATCTAGCTTTAGTAGTTTATCTACATCCAGTAGCATCACCATTCGGCCATTAACCGAAACCAAGCCATTAATAAATTCAGTACTGACTTTTGCACCAAAATTAGGCGAGCCTTGGATATTTTTTTTATTGACATCGACAACATCGGAAACAGAATCCACCACAACCCCGATGATCCTAGTTTTATCAGCCATTCTCGCCTGTAAGACCACGACTACCGTCAAAGGCGAATAACCGCTGTGTCCTAGTTGAAAACGCTCGCGTAAATCGATGATGGGCACAATTGCGCCACGGAGATTGACCACGCCTTTTTCGTAAGCGGGCACATTGGGAATTCGCGATACCGGTTCCCAACTGCGAATTTCTTGAACTCGCAGAATATCCACACCGTATTCTTCGTGGCCCAGAGTGAAACTTAAAAATTGCAAGCTCGTGTCTAACCTTTTTGCATCTTGCTGGTCTGCACTGCTAAGTTCGATTATTTCCGACATGACATACTTAAGAGTAGGTTTATTGATTGGCCAAACGCACCAGGCCGGGGATATCAAGAATCAGCGCCACCGACCCGTCGCCCAGAATAGTTGCGCCGGATACGCCTTCGATACGTCGATAATTCGCTTCCAGGGATTTGATTACCACTTGCTGCTGTCCGAGCAAATCATCCACGAACAATCCGCACCGCATGCCTTGTCCTTCTACAACGACTATTAAACCTTCGGTTAACTTGGTGGTTTTCGCGGTGAGTACGCTAAAAATTTGATGCATTCGGATGATTGGCAGATATTGGCCGCGTAACAAGAAGGTTTCACCTTTTCCTGCCACGCGATTTAGCCTGTCTTCCTTGACGTGCAGTGACTCGATAATGGAACCCAAGGGCAATATGTAGGTTTCGTCGCCAACCGCGATTGACTGACCATCAAGGATGGCCAGAGTCAGTGGCAAATGGATGGAAATGGTGGAGCCTTTACCCAGTTCGGAAAGAATTTCAATGTTGCCGCCTAAGGCCTGAATATTGCGTCGAACCACATCCATCCCCACACCGCGACCGGAAATATCCGTAAGCTTCTCGGCGGTAGAAAATCCGGGCATAAAAATAAGCTCATAAGTTTGCTTGTCGCTTAAGATTGCATCAGCATCGATCAATCCTTTTTCAATTGCTTTAGCGCGCAACTTATCTCTATCTAGGCCTTTACCGTCATCGGCCACTTCAATGACGATGTTGCCGCCGCGGTGATATGCTTCAAGCGTAACTGTGCCCGTTTCGGGTTTTCCCGCAGCCAATCTGACATCAGGCATTTCAATACCATGATCGAGACTGTTTCTAACTAAATGAACCAGAGGATCGCTGAGCAACTCGACGACCGTCTTATCGACTTCAGTGTTTTCACCCACCAATTTCAGTTCAATTTTTTTGCCCAGTTTGCTGCTGATGTCATGGGCGAGTCGCGGGAAACGACTGAAGACGAAACTGATAGGAAGCATGCGAATGTTCATCACGCTTTCCTGCAATTCCCGGGTGTGTCGCTCCAATTGTGAAAGGCCGTTTTTCAATTGGTCGAGCCTATTAAGTTCGAAATGCTCGCCTAATAAGCTGAGCATGGATTGGGTGATAACCAACTCGCCCACCATATTAATCAAGGTATCGATTTTACTGGTATCTACGCGAATGGAACTGGAACCTTTCGGCGCCGCCTTTGCGTCCTCTTTTTTGCCGGTTTTGCGATCTAACTGATTCGACTCGGACTCTTCGTTACTTGCCAACTCCGAACCGAGGTCTGCGTTAATCCGATCTGCGACGGGCGTTATCGCCACTGCGGCTGAGCTAGGCACTTGAAGCAATGGTTGAGCAATTCGGTAGACGGGTTGCTTCGCCAAATCACAATCGTCTTCGACCCAATCGAAAATTTCGTCGATTTCCGCCTCTGGAATATCGCCCGATATTTCTAACTTCCAAGACAAATGACACTCTTCAGGATCGAAATCGTAAAGATCGGGTACACCTTGTAAATCTACTGTTGTCGTCAAAGCGCCGAGTGATGCTAGCTCCCTAAACATCCGCACGGGTTCATTCCCAGTCTTCAGTAAATGCAAGTGTGGGCTGAAAGCAATAACCCAACCCGCTATTTGCTTTACATCGTCAACAGGCAAAGCGTCAGAGACTTTGGAAATAGGCTTTCCAGCCGCCGGACTATTCGCTGCAGCGTTATTGAGCTCGCTGTCCAAGGCTAATTTATGCTCTGCAACGTCGGCTTGATCCACTTCGCTACCATTTTGGATCGACTGCAGCATATCCCTGAGGCAGTCGACAGACCCCAACAACACGTCAACAGCAGGTTGCGTGACTTTTCTGCGACCATCCCGCATTTCATCAAGCAAGGTCTCCATGACGTGGGTAAAGTCGGAAACGGCACTAAAACCGAACGTTTCACTACCACCTTTTATGGAATGCGCGGCTCGAAAAATAGTGTTGATGTCCTCTACATTGACATCCCCCAAATCAAGATTGAGCAACCCCGATTCCATCGCATCAAGACCCTCGAAACTTTCTTCGAAAAAAACCTGATGGAATTGCGCCATATCGATTGACATAGAATTACCCGATTGCTGATGTCACTGAGGAAGCCGATCTTTAACCCATCACTTTCTTGATCGTCTTTAACAGTTGGTCGGGATTGAATGGCTTTACTATCCAGCCAGTTGCACCCGCATCCTTACCCTGCTGTTTTTTATCGGTCCCGGCCTCGGTAGTCAGCATCAACATGGGCGTAAATTTGTAGTTGGGCAAGGCGCGTAAATCTCGAATCAGCTCAATTCCATCTTTATTTGGCATGTTCACATCGGTAACGACGCAATCGAAGGCTTGAGCTTTGGCTTTATTCAAGGCATCCGCTCCATCAACAGCTTCTACCACGTTGTAACCAGCGCCTTTTAAAGTAAACGCCACCATCTGCCTCATTGATGCGGAATCGTCTACAGCAAGAATAGTTGCCACAATTTTCTCCTCCAAGATTTATCGAACGTAATTTAAAACTGTTGGATCCTTAAAAGCTGACTCTATCAGTTCAGTCAATCAGAATTTTACATTGCCAAGAGTGTAGCTAAGGTCGAGTGAAATTGTAGTTAGAGAAAGTTGATCTTGCCGAAAAATACTCATTTTAAAAATCTCTGATGTTGGTTTGCAGAACCGCCATCTTGGCAAAAATCTGTCAACAATCGCACTGTGATTGTGGTTTAACTCGCATAACTTTGTTAAATCCTGTGCTATCTTCAAATTCGATTTTGACGAGCCAACGCTTTCCTCGGCCAACTTTGGAAAAGCACTTTTCAAAGCTCGGAGCGGCAAATAGCAGCGATCAAACTAAGTAAATGTCAGCTCCCTTACCTAAGTCACAATCAAAAAAAATTATGCAAAAACTTTTCGCAGAAGTATCCAAGGGATTCACGTTAATAGAGCTGATGGTGACCATCGCCATTGTCGGTATTCTGGTGGGCGTTGCCATTCCGAGCTTTACCTCGATCATAACCAATAACCGCTTGACCACATCGGCTAACGAACTGGTCACAGCATTAAATTTGGCGCGCAGCGAAGCGGTAAAACGCGGCATACAAGTGACAGTAAGACGGAAGGGAACAACGAGCGCGCAGTGGGAAAGCGGTTGGGATATTTTTGTGGATAGGGATGGCAACAACACGTTCTCTGACAACGGAAACTCCACCTTGTGTCAAGAGACGGAAGATTGTCTCCTAAAAACCTACGCGGCCTTACCAGGAAACTTAACTCTAAGAACAGGAAATAGCTCATACAAAGACTATGCGGCATATCTGCCTAACGGCGTAAGCAAAGCCGGAGTTGGCGATACCTTCACGCTATGCAACGATTCCGGAACGTCAGTGCCGCGACGAACAATTGTCATCAATCCTATTGGACGCCCGAGAACATCAGCGGCGGCAGGCACATGCCCTTGAGAAACGCAAACGTTAGCACCGCAAACAATCAACACGGATTCACACTCATTGAAGTCCTTATTGCCGTCGTTATTTTAGCGCTAGGATTGCTCGGCTTAGCCGGCTTGCAATCCACAAGCCTCAGGAATAATCAAAGCGCCTATTTTCGGTCCCAGGCCACACAACTTGCTTATGACATCTCCGACCGAGTCCGGGCAAACTCGTTGGGAAACTACGACAATCAGGCGGAAACCAATAGCAACTGCTTAGCAGACACCTGCACACCCGCACAAATGGCCGGTTATGATTTAAGCCAATGGAACAATCAATTAAGAAATCAACTACCTAGCGGCGAGGGGGTGGTTTGCAAAGACAGAACCCCCACAGACGGTAATTCAAAGACCGCCCACAATTGCGACGGACAAGGTGATACCTATGCTGTAAAAATCTGGTGGGATGACGACCACGACGGCGCTGCCACACAACGCTTTGTAATGAGTTTTCAGCCATGAAAAAGTCGTTAAATCACCCCAAACAGATCGGTATGACGCTGATCGAGATCATGATTGCGCTGCTACTCGGGGCTTTTTTGCTAGGCGGCGTCATTAAGATTTTCGTGAATGCCAAGCAAACTTATGGCATGCAAGAAGGCTTATCTCGACTACAAGAAAACAGCCGGTATGCCTTGGAAATACTTAGCAAGGATTTAAGGATGAGCGGCTTTCAAGGCTGTTCATCCATAACCGATGTAACCCCCACCAGCTCGGCCTCGGCCCCCATTATCGCGCCAACACCCACCTCTATTATCGTTGGCTACAATGGTAGCGAAGCATCCCCAGCAACCACCGCTTGGTCCCCAGCCTTATCTGCTACGTTGTCAGGTTTGGCAACGCCGATTACCCCTGGCACGGATGTAATCACCGTAGTTTACGGCGAAAGTTGTGGTGGCTATCTCGCAGCAAACATGGCTAGTTCAACTGCCGATGTGCAAATTTCAGGTACCAACACCTGTGGGATAGCCGATGGTGATGCGGCTTTAATATCCAATTGTAGTAATGCCGACGTTTTTAGAGCCTCTTCAGGCACCACGTCTTTACTCATCAAACATAAGGACGCCGCTAATGTTGACGTGCCTCTACCGGCAGTTTGCGCCTCACCGCCGTGTTATAGAACTACAGCCGAAGTATTTGCCTATCGCGCATACAGCTATTTCATCCGTCCTGGCGCTAGCGGTGAACCGGCGCTTTGGCGACTGGACAATACGAAGGCAACCAGCGGTTCTAACCCGATCGAGATGCTGGAAGGCATCGAAAACCTACAAATTCTTTACGGCGAAGACACCGATGCCGACGGAGTAGCCAACCAATACAAAACCGCCGCTAACGTCACCGATATGAGCGATGTAGCCAGTGTGCGTATTTCTATCCTGGCACGCACCAGTGAGAATCTAGCCTCACAAACCCTCACATACGATTACAACGGAAATACCGCCAATAATCCTGGTGACCGGCGCATTCGCCGGGTTTTCAACGCTACCATTGCGGTTCGCAATCGGCTGCCATAGGAAAAATCATCATGATAAATTCGCGAGCAAAACAATCGGGTGCGGTACTAATGGTTAGCTTAATCATGCTCTTGCTTTTGACGATTATTGGCGTGACCGGTACCAATGTAACAAGCCTGGAAGAAAAAATGGCAGGCAATATGCGGGACCGCAATCTTGCCTTTCAAGCTGCCGAATCCGCCCTGCAAGCTGGGGAAACTTGGCTGAACACCCACGCTTTCAGTTGCAGTAAAAACAACGGCAGGTTCAACCCGCGTGATAAAGACTGCAACTCCGCAACAGCGGAAACTGTGGAAGTATGGGACAGCATAGATTGGAGCACTGACTCAGTTGCTTACTCTGGCGTTTTGTCAAACCTCAGCGCCAATCCTCGTTACATAATCGAAGACTTAGGTTGTTTACCTGCTCCAGCCGCATGTCCCGGCATTCATAACTATCGAATTACCGCAAGAGCCACCGGTGGCAGCACGGACGCAATCGTCATGCTCCAGTCCATTTATCAGTTCTAGTTAGTCGTGTTAGCTAATTTTTTTCAGACAGAGACACGCAGAGGGCAAAACCATGAATACTAAGCAACTCCAATTAAACACCTGCTTTTTGCTGCTTCTGTCTCAGGCACTGCTGCCAAGTTTCAACGTGTCGGCGGGTATCTCTCAACAACCCTTGTTTCTCACGTCCAGCGTTCCGCCCATCGTCATGCTTACCATGGGCCGCGACCACAAGATGTACTACGAAGCTTACAACGATGCATCTGACCTAAACGGCGACGGCGTAATTGACGTCGGCTATAAACCGGCGATTGATTACTACGGCTATTTCGACTCAAAGCGTTGTTACGATTACAACGCCAGCGGATATTTTGAGCCCAAAGACTCCGCCATCAATAAGAAATGCTCAGGCGTCGCCGGTGACTGGAGTGGCGACTTTCTAAATTATCTAACGACAGCCCGCATCGATGCACTACGTAAAGTGTTGTATGGCGGTTTCCGGGGTGAAGATACCACCACGCAAACCCTCTTAAAACGCTCATTTATTCCCCAAGACGCCCACGCCTGGGGAAAAGAATACGACCCAGCCAACAGTCCCGGCTACGTGATTTCCGATTACACTCCGCTTAGCGAACCGGAGCTAGGGAAACGGCACTTATTTGCCAACGTCTCCTTAAGTTACACTGGCCAACCGTTACTCCGTGTTCTGGACAACAGCCAATACCGAATATGGGAGTGGGTATCGATAGAGCGCCCGGTTGCCGGTACGAGATGTTTACACGGCGGTTCTGGACCGAATTGTGCCGTAGCGGCAAGTTCCAGCTGGTCGGTGGTTCCTAGCACGGTATTCAGCAATCTGATTCGCACTACTTACGATGTATCGTCTAGCGATGAGAGCGGCCACCCGAGCAATCATGACGATTTTGACGAATGGGTGAACGACTACGCTAAAACATCACGAAGATTTGGTAGCGGCTCGATGACCACTATTGAGGGTAACGACCAAAATCCCTTTGGCCGCGACGATTTTTACATGACTATCGTTAAGGGAAAGATAACCGTCCCAGTAACCGGCACCTACAAATTTTCCGTTGACGGTGACGACGCAGTTGAAGTTATCATCGGCACTACCGTGGTCGCCGGCTGGTACGGTGGGCATGGCCCATGTAATTGTAATACTTACAACGGCACCATCTATTTGAATGCCGGTACCGCTTACGATATCGAGTATCGCCACGAGGAACGCTCCGGAGGTGACAGTTTTGTATTGCGCTGGGAAACCACAACGGCCGGATCGAGCATGACGGACTACAGTGTCAATGTTAAAGTCTGCGAAACCGGCAAATTGGAAGCCAACTGCAAAGCCTATACCAGCGGTTCCACCACCACTTATAAACCGACCGGCTTATTGCACACCTACGGTGAAAATGATGCCATGGCCTTCGGTTTGATAACCGGATCTTATAAGAAAAATATCTCCGGTGGCGTGTTGCGGAAAAACATAGAGTCCTTCAAAAACGAAGTAGATGCAAATACCGGTATATTTACCACCACCAACGGCATCGTAAATACCATCAATAATCTGCGTATCAACACGTTTCGCTATTCCGGTCACGATTACGCTTCTGGATGGATTACCACGCGGGCTATAAATCAAGGCGAAGCGGCAGAATGGGGCAATCCTATTGCGGAAATGATGTATGAAGGCCTACGTTATTTTGCCGGCAAAGCAACGCCCACCTCGGCTTATTCGATTACCGCCACCGATACGCCGGATGCGACCTTGGGATTGCCGTTGCCAACCTGGCTGGACCCTTATTCATCGACAGGCGGCAAGTATCTGAGTTGCGCCAAACCCATGCAACTAGTTATAAGCGACATCAACGCGTCCTACGATACTGACCAACTACCTGGCAGCTATTTTAATGCATCGTTCACCGGCGATTTAGCAGGTCTCGATGTCTCAAGCCTGGCTGACACCATCTGGGGTAACGAATCCGAAGCCAGCAACCTGTTTATCGGCCAATCAGGGATCCTAAGTGATGGCGCCCCTACCGCAAAATCGGCAAACAGCTTTAAAAATATCCGCGGCCTAGCACCGGAAGAACCTACCAAACTCGGTGGTTTTTATGCCGGTAGCATTGCGCTGCACGGCAGGAGAACTGACTTGAACTCCGTTACCGGAGATCAAAAGACTGATACCCTGGCAGTTGCATTAGCATCGCCTCTACCCAGAATTGAAATCCCGGTGAACAATAAAACTGTGACTTTGGTACCGTTCGCGAAATCCGTAGCGGGATCTAGCATCACCGCCACCTCAACCACCTTTCAACCCACCAACCAGATAGTCGACTTTTATGTGGAGAAGATTGCAAACACGGTTGAGCCTATATCAGGGGTAACAGCCGGAAACAAAGACCCTTTGATCAACGGCGGACGGCCGTACGGAAAATTTCGCATAAATTACGAGGACGTTGAACAAGCGGCCGATCATGACATGGACGCAATTGTGGAATACACATTTGCAGTTAACGCATCCGGCCAAGTAGTGGTTGATCTGAACTCGACTTACGCTGCAGGCGGCATAGTACAACACATGGGTTATGTTATTTCTGGCACTACCAGGGATGGAGTCTATTTGGAAGTCCGCGATCGCGATACGGGTGCAGGAGGTGACACCGATTATTTTCTCGACACCCCTCCCGGCCAATTCCCTGGCGGCACTTGGGCAGACAGCACAGCCTTGCCACTCACTGCAAGCCGTACTTTTACCGTCGGCACTACAACTTCAGCCAGTTTCGTGAAACACGACCCGCTCTGGTATGCCGCGAAATGGGGCGTAAACGACAAAAACAAAGACGGTATTCTCGATACCAATGAATGGGATGAAGACAGCAACGGCACCCCAGACGGCTATTTTCTAGTCACCAATGCCGGCAAACTGTCAGAACAATTAGGCAAAGCTTTTGCCAAGATATTAAGCAATGTCAGTTCTTCATCTGCGGTAGCAGCCAACACGGCAAAATTGAATACCGGCACCTTGGTGTATCAAGCCAAATTCGACCCACGAGACTGGAGTGGGCATTTACTAGCCATACCAATAAACGACACTACGGGCCAATTGGAAACCAATAATCTGAACTGGGACGCCGCGACGCGCTTACCTGTCGCCAGCGCCCGTAATATTTATACCTACGATCCGACATTGACCACTGGTCCACGCGGCATGCCTTTTCAATGGGCAAATTTGACCGAAACACCTACAGGTTATTCTCAGAAAGATTATCTTAACCAAATATTAGGTGTCGTGGACGGCAAAGGTGAGCTACGGCTCAATTGGCTGCGTGGAGACAACACAAGTGAACAGCGCTTGGGCGGCGTCGAAAAGTTTAGAAACAGAATCAAGCGATTTGACGGCACTTTCCTAGAAAACACCACAGACTTGGCTGATAGCACTATCGCTACCAACAGGTTGGGGGACATCGTAAACTCCGACCCCATCTATGTCGGCACTGATGATTTTGGATACAGTTCATTACCTGGTCAGGAAGGCAGCGACTACACTGCGTTTAGAACCAGCAATAGTTATCAAAATCGTAGACCCATGATTTACGTGGGGGCCAACGATGGCATGCTGCATGGTTTCGATGCCAAAAAGAACGCCGGCTCAATCACAACCGGCGGCAATGAGGTATTTGCCTATGTCCCGAACGCCTTATTTCCGGAATTAAGCAAATTGACCTCTTTCTCATACGCCCACCAGTATTTTGTTGACGGCATGTCAAGCTTTGGCGATGTCTATTACGATTCGAATTGGCATACGCTGCTTGCCGGCGTCACTGGTGCAGGCGGTCGAGCCGTATTTGCACTCGACATCACTTCTCCTGATAGTTTTGGTGCTAGCAACGTTTTATGGGAATACACCAACGCGGATGATACTGATCTGGGTTACACCATAGGACAACCGAGTATCGCTAAAATGAAAGACGGCACGTGGGCTGTTATTGTTGCGAATGGTTACAACAGCGAAGCGGGTAAAGCAGTGCTGTTTGTGCTCAATGCTAAAACAGGGGCGTTAATTAAGAAATTTGATACCGGCATAGGTGACGCAGCGCTGAAAAACGGCCTCTCTTCTCCAAAAGCGGTCGATACTGACGGAGACAAAATGGTTGACGCCATATACGCAGGTGATCTTTACGGTAACTTCTGGAAATTCAATGTGAGCTCGAACTCTCCAACGAGTTGGGCCATTGCCAATAGTGGCTCCCCACTGTTTGTAGCTTGCTCTACGACCGGGAGCTCATGTACATCGGCGAATCGCCAACCAATCACTGGAAAACCCAGCGTTGGGCCAGTTGGAGCCGATCAGACAGGTGGAATTATGGTGTATTTTGGGACAGGTAAATATTTTGAAACCGACGACAATGTCATACCCCCGAGTCCACAAGTTCAATCTTTCTATGGTCTGTGGGATGACAACACTGGGATAATCGCCGACAGAGCAAAACTACAAGAACAAACTATCACCTATGAGGGTAAACCAAAGAACTCTGCCGGGGTAGAGGGTACAGGCGTGGTTCGAGTCAGTTCCAGAAACACAGTATGCTATTCACTGGCAACCAGTCCATTGCTGGACGACGACACACCCACCAATACTTGCAATTCAACTAATCTTAAAAAAGGCTGGGCAATGAATCTCCTTAAGCCTACCAATATCGCCCAAGGTGAAAGAGTCGTTAGTCCACCGGTGCTTTATCAAGATTTGCTTATTTTTTCAACAATGATTCCAAGTGCAGATCCATGCTCCGGTGGCGGTGTAAGCCGTGTAATGCCTGTAGAGGCAGTGTCGGGTAAACGCCCAGCCACAGCCTCATTCGATCTATTCGGTAATGACGGCAAGGCTGACGCAAATGATCTTATGCTTATCGATGGCAAACTAGTTGCTGCTACTGGTTGGGATATGGGCATCGGCATCCATAAAAATCTTAGTCTTGTTGAAAATATCGGTATAGGATCCGGTAGCGACGGTCTGGACAATATGATTTTTAAAAAGGACCCTCCAGGTGGCGGCGGTGGCGGCGGTGGCAAAAGAACGTCTTGGCGTCAGTTAAGATAAATAGCCGACAAAGTATTGCGCCTGTGTTTTGACACGGAGAAAGGCTTTTAACGCTTAATGCTTCTCACCCCTCACGAAAGCGATAGTCGCCTAGTCGAAATCGGTCGAGCTTACTAAGGGACCGAGAAGCATTGTTATTTCAATGCGGTAAACACTAAGAAGAGCAGTAGAGTTACAAATTAAACTAGGCAGTCGCCACCCATAAAACAGGCAAACTTAAAATGAACAAAATAAGCAAAACACAAGGCGTAACGCTTATAGAGCTGATGGTGACTGTAGCGATTGTTGGCATACTTGCAGCAATTGCGATGCCTAGCTACCAGGAGAGTGTTCGAAAATCCAGACGAGCAGACGTGAAAGGCGTATTGCTAGGATTGACTAACGCAATGGAGCGACGTTTTACAGAGGCGAATAGCTTTTGCGACGCTGCGACAGGAGGCACTGCGGTAACTGGTTGCGGCACGGCGACCGGCGACACTGGCACACCGTCAGTTTTTACAATTCCAACGGAAACAGCCGGTTTTTACACTGTGACCATTAGTGCCGTTAGCGCCAGTACTTATACCCTAAGCGCAGTCCCCATCGGCGCCCAAGCCGGCGACAGATGTGGCACCTTATGGATAGACAGTACCGGCAGCAAAGATGTAATAGGCGCCACCTTAGATGCTTCAACCTGTTGGAACAGGTAAAAAATCCGACTTAAGTATCTTTTTAATTATTCAGTAAAAACGGGCTATTTCACGCGCCAGGTAAGGAAGCCGAACCAGCAATCGAGTTGCACACAAGGCTTATCCAGCCTGCAATTTACAATTGCTGAATACTGGCAAATCGTTTAGATAATTAGCATCGCATCGCCATAACTGAAAAATCGATATTTTTGCTCAATGGCATGATGATAAGCATTCATAACCGCGTCATAGCCGGCGAATGCAGAAACCAACATCAACAAAGTCGACTCCGGCAAATGAAAGTTGGTCAGCAAAGCGTCGACCGATTTGAACGAGTATCCCGGCGTAATAAATAAATCGGTATCGCCGAGTCCCGCCTGCAATACACCACTTCGCGATGCCGACTCCAACGCTCTTACCGCAGTGGTGCCTATAGCCACAATCCGTCCGCCCCTGGCTCTTGCCTGGTTTACCGCATCTACACACGCTTGAGACACATTGTAAAATTCCGTGTGCATCAGATGTTCGGATAAATCTTCGACACGCACCGGTCGAAATGTGCCGCTGCCAATATGCAAGGTAACGAAAGTGCGCGCCACCCCTTTTTGATCTAAGCGATCCAAGATGGTTTGATCAAAATGTAATCCTGCGGTTGGCGCAGCCACTGCACCTAATTGCTCGGCAAACACGGTTTGATAACGATCCAAATCGCTCGCTTCGTCAGAGCGGCTAATATAGGGCGGTAAAGGGATATGACCTATTTCGTCCAGCAGCGCCAACAAGCCAACCTCCGTTTCAAACCGCAGGCGAAACAAATCGCTATTTCTGTCGACAACTCTGCAAATCGCACCATTTTCCAAGGTTAACCGGGCGTCGATCTTTAGCGACTTACTGGCTTTGACATGAGCGAGCGCAACATGAGTGTCCTCAACGCGTTCGATCAATATTTCCACCTTGCCACCGCTAGCCTTGTGCGCGAATAAGCGAGCAGGCATAACTTTGGTGTTATTAAAAACCAATAAGTCTTTGTCGTTAATTAAGTCGACAAAGTCGGTGAACTGACAGTCTGCGATTGCCCCACAGTGTTTATCCAAACGTAACAGTCGACTGGCACTACGTTCTTTTAGCGGATACTGAGCAATAAGTTGCTCGGGCAACTGGAAATTGAAGTCGCTCTTTTTCATTGCAAAATAGTATTTAAATCACTTTTGAAAACTCTTGAGAATTGCTCGTTCGCAAGATCGGTGAAGGGGAATTTTATTGGGTTTTTAATACTTCGCGTAGTTATATTTCGCCAAGTATTGTTAATGGGAACCCGGATGGCGCAAGACTTAAACCGGCAAAGCTCTAATAATTAAGATCAGATTTGTCAGAAGTTCGTCTTGCGGCAATTGTTCGCCCATCAAATATCGCATCAATTCGGTATCTTCAAGGCCTAGCAGTAGTAAAAACGTCTGCTGTTCCGAAATATCGGCTTTGGGGTAGCGACTTTCTAAATACCTGAGTAATATCAAATCAAGCTCAAGTGTACCGCGCCGGCAACGCCAGCGCAGTTTATTGATGTTTTCGTTCACAGGTGATCGCGTTCCACCAATAACTTTTTGATTTCGGCGATAGCCTTTGCGGGGTTAAGCCCCTTAGGACAGGTATCGGTACAATTCATAATGGTATGACAACGATACAATTTAAACGATTCGTCAAGTTCGTCTAGCCGTTCCTTATCGTTTTCATCGCGGCTGTCTGCCAACCAACGGTAAGCCTGCAATAAAACAGCCGGCCCGAGGTATTTATCGCTGTTCCACCAATAACTTGGGCAACTGGTTGAGCAACATGCGCAGAGCACGCATTCATATAAGCCATCGAGTTTGGCACGGTCTTCCCGGCTTTGCAGACGTTCGGCTCCCGCCGGTGCTTCTGACTCGGTGGTTAACCAGGGTTTTATAGACGTATATTGCTCAAAGAAATGCGTCATATCCGCGACCAAGTCCTTGACGACGGACATATGCGGCAAAGGGAATATTTTAACAGTGCCTTTATAGTCACCAATTGCCTTGGTACACGCCAGAGTATTTTTACCGTTGATATTCATCGCGCAGGACCCGCAGACGCCTTCTCGGCAGGAGCGGCGAAATGTCAAACTGCTGTCTATCTCATTTTTAATTTTGATAATCGCATCTAGCACCATCGGCCCGCATTGGTCCATATCGATTTCGTAGGTATCAATACGGGGATTTTCCCCCGAATCAGGATCCCAACGATAAACCTCAAAATGGCGGACGTTGGTAGCGCCTTCGGCTTTATAGGTCTTACCCTTTTTTACGACCGAGTTTTTAGGCAGTGTAAATTCAACCATTAGTAAACCCTCTCTTTAGGCGCAACGACTTCGACTTCGTCGGTTAGCGTATACAGGTGGACTGGGCGGTAGTCGATTTTGACTTGGTTATCTTCCCGCCAAGTCAGAGTGTGCTTCATCCAGTTTTTATCGTCGCGTTTCGGAAAGTCCTCACGCGCATGACCGCCGCGACTTTCTTGGCGATTGCCTGCTGCGGTGATAGTAACCTGAGCTTGGCCGAGCAGATTATCCAGTTCCAAGGTTTCCACCAGGTCGGTATTCCAAATCAACGATTTATCGCCGACATTAACATCGTTGAAAGACGCGGCAATTTCGCCCATGGACTTAATCCCTTGGTTGAGCGTCGATTCCGTTCTGAATACTGCTGCTTTAGACTGCATCGTCACTTGCATATCCATACGGATTTCGGCGGTTTTGCGACTGCCGCTGGCATTGCGGATTTTATCGAAGCGAGACAGAGCTTGATCCGTGGCGTCTTTTGCCAACTGCTTATGCGGCATGCCCGGTTTAATCAACTCGGTGCAGCGAATAGCTGCCGCTCGACCGAACACCACCAAATCCAATAAAGAATTTGAACCTAGGCGATTGGCACCATGCACAGAAACACAGGCCGTTTCACCAATCGCCATCAAACCCGGCACCACGTAATCGGGGTTACCGTCTTTCAGTGTTACCACTTCAGCTTTATAGTTGGTGGGAATGCCACCCATGTTGTAATGCACGGTTGGCAATACCGGAATCGGCTCTTTAGTCGCATCCACGCCTGCAAAAATCCTGGCTGTTTCAGTAATACCGGGTAAACGCTCGTGAATAATTGCTGGATCAAGATGCTCTAAATGCAAGTGAACGTGGTCTTTCTTAGGCCCCACCCCTCTGCCCTCATTGATCTCGACCGTGATAGCCCGACTCACTACATCTCGCGATGCTAGGTCTTTGGCATGCGGGGCATAGCGTTCCATGAATCGCTCCCCTTCAGAATTGGTTAGGTAGCCGCCCTCGCCTCGCGCGCCTTCACTCATTAAACAACCGGACCCGTAGATGCCGGTCGGATGGAATTGCACGAACTCCATATCTTGCAGAGGTAAACCCGCTCTCAAGATCATGCCGTTGCCGTCGCCGGTAACAGTGTGCGCGGAGGTGCAGGATAAATAGGTACGACCATATCCGCCAGTTGCCATCACTGTTTGATGACCACGAAATAGATGAATAGAACCGTCATCCAAGCACCAAGCCAGGACCCCACAACACTCGCCCTCTTCCATGATCAAATCCAACGCTATGTACTCGACGAAAAACTCTGCGTTGTGCTTTAAAGCCTGTTGATACAAAGTGTGTAGAATCGCGTGTCCGGTCACATCCGCCGCCGCGCAGGTTCTTTGCGCCTGGCCTTTACCGTAATGCGTGGACATGCCGCCAAAGGCCCGCTGGTAAATTTTACCTTCCGCAGTCCTCGAAAACGGTACGCCATAGTGTTCTAATTCAATAATGGCCGGTATCGCTTCCCGGCACATATACTCAATGGCATCCTGATCGCCCAACCAATCTGATCCTTTCACCGTATCGTACATGTGGAAACGCCAGTCGTCTTCACCCATATTGCCCAGCGCAGCGCTAATCCCGCCTTGTGCCGCCACGGTGTGACTGCGTGTGGGGAACACTTTACTGATACAAGCGGTTTTTAGACCCTTTTCCACCATGCCGAAAGTGGCTCGCAGGCCGGCCCCGCCGGCCCCAACTACCACGACGTCATGTTGGTGTTCGATGATGTTATATGCCGAGGCCATGAGTTACCTTGCCAAAAGAATAATGATAATCGCGAGCAATGCCGCAACACCCAAAACTAAAAAAATCAGGTTGGTGGCGCGTATCGCCAAGTTTCTAACCGGAATGGTCGAAACATAATCTTCTATCACCACCTGCACCCCCAAAGCCGCGTGATAAATCACCGCGACAGTCCAAGCGATAATCGCAATCGTATTTAGCGGCGAAGACAGCCACTCTACCGTGTTCGCATAGGGCGCATTTAAGGCTTTGTTTAATAGAACAATCAACCAGATCGATAGTGGCACCAAGGCCACTGCAGTCACGCGCTGGTACCAAAAATGCCCTGAGCCACTGTGTACCGAGAAAAAGTCGGCGGCTTTTTCTAATGTTGCTTTGTAATCCATAACCAACCCCTCCTAAGAAACCACAAAGGTAATCAATGTCAACGACGCCGAAGCGATTAGTTCGTAAACCGCATACTTATCTAAGGTCATCCGCTCGAAGGTTTTGCAAAAATCCCAAATCAAATGGCGAATACCATGGATTAGATGAAAAAATAACGCATAGATGAAGCCCCAATAAACTAATTTGAACAGCCAATAGGACATGAATGCCTGCATAGCGCCGTAAGCGCCTTCACCGGCTGCAATGGCAAATAGCATATAGACGAACAACACCAAGCCCATAGAAAGAAACACACCAGTCATGCGGTGAGTAATTGAAACCAAGCCTGTTAAGGGCAATCGATAGACTTGGAGATGGGGCGAAAGCGGTCTGTTTGCTGACATGATTTACCCTGTTATGCTTAAAGTTGAAAGTGATATGTAATTAAAAGTCGACGCAGCGACCTTTGCGTTCCCAATCGCCAAAGCGAGTAGGTTCAGGACCTTTAGGGCCATTAATCTCTATCGGCATGCGAGAAGCTTGATCATCGGCAACTGTCTTCTCTGATTCGGGGCAAACGTTTTCAGGCGTTTCTTCAGTGTTAGTTTTAGCTAACTTCATGTCGGTATCTTGCATAATTTATCGGTTATTGATTGACACATAGTCACGACGTGGCGGCCCTACATACAATTGCCTCGGCCTGCTGATGGGCGTCGCCGGCTCTTCCATCATCTCCAACCAGTGAGACACCCAGCCGGCGGTCCGAGCAATCGCAAACATTACCGTAAACATTTCAACGGGGATGTGCAACGCCTTGTATATGATGCCTGAGTAGAAATCGACATTGGGATAGAGTTTTTTCTCGATGAAATATTCGTCTTTCAACGCATATTCCTCCAGGGCCAAGGCTAATTCAAATAAGGGATCACTGGTTTGGGTTCTACTCAATACTTCGTAGCAGGTTTTGCGGATGATGGTGGCGCGAGGGTCGAAATTCTTATAAACCCTATGCCCAAAGCCCATCAACCGGAAGGGATCGTCATGATCCTTGGCCTTGGCAATGTATTTGGGTACGTTTTCCGCACTACCGATCTGCGCCAGCATATTCAAAACCGCTTCGTTGGCACCGCCGTGAGCGGGTCCCCACAAGGCCGCGATGCCTGCTGCGACGCAGGCATAGGGATTGGCACCGGTGCTACCGGCCATACGCACCGTCGATGTGCTGGCGTTTTGCTCGTGGTCGGCATGCAAGATAAACAGCAGATTGAGTGCCTTGACCAAGTTGGGATCGATGTAATGTTCCTGATCAATATAATTTTGCGAGGAACGCGAAAACATCATGTTCAAGAAATTTTCGCAATAATTCAGATCCATGCGCGGATAAACGAATGGTCTACCGATGGAATGCCGGTAGGATGCGGCGGCAATGGTCGGCATTTTACCGATCATTCGCGTCGCACAGACTCTGCGGCTGGCGGGGTCCTTGATATTTAAGTCACTATGGTAAAACGCGGAGAGCGAACCCACCACACCGACCAGCATTGCCATGGGATGGGCATCGTAATGGAAACCGTCGAAGAATTTGCGCAAGGCTTCGTGAATGATCGCCCTATCGCTAATTTCCTCGTTAAAATCGCGCAACTGCATGGCATCGGGCAATTCGCCGTTCATCAGCAGATAGGCAACTTCGGTAAATTCGCAGTTCTCCGCCAATTGCTCGATGGGATAACCGCGATACAACAAAATACCGTTATCGCCGTCGATATAAGTAATTTTGCTTTTGCAAGCCGCCGTGGCAATGAAGCCTGGATCGTAAGTAAAACACCCGAGATCTTTGCTTAAAGAGCGAATATCGACAGTATCTGCACCTAAAGACCCCTTCAACAACGGATATTCAGCTTCTTTTCCGGTGGCATTGTGCCTAACCAGTAAAGTATCGTTTGACATGGTTTCCTCAGTTTTCTGTTACCAGAAGCTTAGCAGTTGGATTCGATTATCACACAGGCAATATGATTAGGCCAAACCCTTATGGCCCGATCCATCTCATACTTACGCCCGTGATGGTTAGTGCCTCTTCCGCAAAAAAGTTCAACTCATTCTTTGACTCGCTTGTAGGAATGCCTTCCGAATCAGAAAAGCCCCGTTGCATCAATCGACAATAGCAGCCCATCCGGAAGTTTTTGTAATGACACAACAGCATGTCGGCTGCATTGTCACGAACATAACCAAACACCTTGATCTGTGTTTCACCGCCTATCTAGCGAGCAGTGTACCGCAAAGCGTTGACGCGACCGACTTAGCGAAACATCTGAAGCGGACCCGCAATCGGCAAACGAGATGTCCAAACCGACGACTTCTGCTGGTTTAAATTTTGCTTAAGTGTTTTTAGGCAAACTGATAGGGGGTTTTCACAATGAATAAGATCGGAATTTTCTTCGGCACCGAAAGAGGTATGACAGAGGTGATGGCGCAGGTTATGTATCGGGTTTTAGGGGAAGAATTCGCCAGCGAGCCAGTGAATATCAACCAAGCCTCGATAGCGGAATTGCTTGGTTACAAAGCCTTGATTCTGGGCATGCCCAGTTACGGCGTCGGCGAAATACCCGGCAGAACCACCGGCAGCGAAGAAGGCAATTGGGAAGAGTTCTTGTTCCGTCTGGACCAAACCGATTTATCCGGCAAACGCGTTGCGCTGTTTGGTTTAGGGAATCAGCAAAAATACTACGCCCGCTTCGCCAGCTCATTGATTCATTTGTATCACCATGTTCGGTCTTATGGTGCCGAGGTGACCGGCGCCTGGAGCACGGACGGCTATCACTTTACCCATTCCAGTTCGGTAGTCGATGGCAAGTTTGTCGGCCTGGTCTTAGATCATCACAACCAACCCGAATTGACCAAAACCCGGATTCTAGATTGGCTGGAACAGGTAAAACCGGCGTTGTTGGAGAAGTTGAATTGACTGTTCATTAACGTTGGGGCCCAACTGCGCAAAAGAGTTTTGCTGCCTAAGGAACCTCTGATTAATTCAGTTTTTCAAGATATGACAATGTACAACTCATTGATTTAACTGATGCTGGAATTCAAGATCACGAATTAATCAGAGGTTCCCTAAGTGTCGCTACCGACAATACATGATGTGTCAACGCATGGACGCACATCTGTCGCGAACAGTGCGCTTCACGCTGTTCATAATGCCGCGTGGGCACAAAAACCGTGTCAACTCAACCAGACTTAAAGAATGGGCCTTTGTATATGCCATGATCTGATCCTTGATTTATTTGAATTCAATATCGAAAGAAATAATTTTAGAGCGTGCAACCAGATTTGGGTTATTAGCTGTTCCGCCGTCAGCTGTGAAAGAGAGATACGCCTTTTCTTCAAGCCCCTCGCGTATCAGTTGTTTGATTTCCTCCCGGCGCGACTCCAGAGGTTCCGGTATCAACAGATCGTAAATATTCAAATGATCTTGCCTTCCTATGCTGTTGTTCCCTTTTATAATCGGATCAACATTAAAGATAACTGGCTGGTCATCAATCACTAATGCATAGTAATTTAATTGCTCTCGCCCCCCGCCAGTTAAAAAAATCAAGTAGACTCCACGTTCTCTATCTGGCACCCAGAATGAAGTCCTTGGAAAGTCAAACTCAGGTATATATCGCGCTTGTTTTCGGATGTTTTCATAATTAATGACAGCACCAATTTTTGTTTTGTCTTGTTCGGTTATTTTTTCGTTTACAAAAGCCATAGCGATTTTCTCCGGTTGAAATTGTTCGAACCTATTACTGATAGGTTTTACCGAGGGCCATAAAGTGCAGCTCGTATGGCGTCAATAGGCGAAGCGGTATTACGCCGTATGTTGGCTTTTAGACTTTCGGCGCATTAGCTTTAGCGTAATGCGCCCCACAAGACTCCGCAAATATTAGCTGGGTTTCGAATTTCGCGACGGGGTTTTCTCCCGTATGCCGCGCCGAGCACCGGAGGATTTGGACGGATCGGCCCGCGAGGGGCGATGCAGGGATGTATCGCGTTTTCCGCAGGGGCTGGGATGCCCCTTCGGAAAACCCCGTTCAAAGCCTTCGGCGCGCAGGATCAAAGCGGCATCCGGGTCGCCTTTTCTTTGGATACTTTCTTTTGGCGACACAAAAGAAAGCATCTCGGCTGTCGGTCCGAGAACCGACTTCAAAACAATCCGTCGCAACAGCGACACCTTATTGAATCGACGCAAACATTCAAGCATACTGCCCCGCACACCACCCCGAAGCCCAAGCCCACTGGAAGTTATACCCCCCCAGCCACCCCGTGACATCTAACACTTCCCCGACAAAATACAGCCCCGGCACTTGCAAACTCTGCATGGTTTTCGAAGAAATGGCATCGCAATCGACGCCACCAACGGTTACTTCGGCCGTGCGATAGCCTTCTGTGGCATTGGGCTTGATCGTCCAATTATGTAGGCTTGCCGCAATGGCATTCAGGTCTTTATCGGCGCAATTGGCAACGGTTATATCCAACTGCCGCTCGTCCAGCAACGCTTGCAATAAACGTTTGGGTAAATATTCGGCTAATAGATTTTGGATTTTTAACTTGCTGCCCTGCCGCCGCATTTCTTTCAATTCCTGCAACAAATCCAGGTCCGGCAATAAATCCACCTGCAGCGCCTCGCCGGGATACCAATACGAAGAAATTTGCAGGATGGCCGGACCGCTTAAACCGCGATGGGTGAATAGAATATTTTCTTTGAAAGACTGCTGTTGATTACTCACCCGACAGGGTACCGCGATACCGGTCAGCGGGGTAAAACGCTGTGAGTCGTCGGGTTGCAGGGTGAGCGGAACCAAACCGGCCCGCGTCGGCCAGACGTTGATGCCAAATTGTTCCGCCACTTTATACCCAAACGGCGTGGCACCCATTTTCGGTATGGACAGGCCGCCGCTGGCAATAACCAGGGCCGCTGCAGAAACCAAGCCGCTGCTGGTGTGTAATAAAAAATCGCCATCGCTAGGTTTTTCCAAACGTTCGACCCGACAGTTTAACTCCAGTGTCACGCCGGCTTGGCCACATTCTGTTAACAGCGCATCCAAAATATCTTTGGCGCTGTTGTCGCAAAACAATTGCCCGTGTAGACGTTCGTGAAACGGTATTTGGTGGCCCTGCACAAAGCCTAAAAAATCCCATTGTGTGAAGCGGCTAAGCGCCGACTTGCAGAAATGCGGGTTATTGGAAATGTAATTTTCCGGCGCTATGCTGTAGTTGGTGAAATTACAACGCCCGCCACCGGACATCAGAATTTTCTTACCCGGCTTGTTGGCGTGTTCCACTATTTTCACGCGCCGACCGCGTTTGGCGGCTTCGATTGCGCACATTAAACCCGAAGCACCGGCCCCGACGATGATGACATCAAATTTATCCATGGCGCGTGACTTGTAATGACTCGAAAAAATGGGTAAAAAGTAGGGTATTCTAACCGCAATACCCGGCATCCCGAGACGCCAAACAGCTACGCAAGGCGTTTCCCGCAGCCACCACCCAACTTAAACACTTCGACAAGGCCATAATGACTCCAAAATACAGCTATTCATTTAATACTGGCGACGGCAAAAACAAAGCATTACTGGGCGGTAAAGGCGCAAACCTTTGCGAAATGACGCAAATGGGTTTTAACGTGCCACCGGGGTTTGTCATCACGACGCAAACCTGCTTGACTTACCTGGAAAACAAGCAATTACCCGGCGATTTAATGGACGAGGTACGCCAGCAAATTGCTGAGATTGAGCAACTAAGCGGTAAAACGTTTGGCGGCACCAGTGACCCCTTACTGGTGTCGGTACGCTCCGGCTCGGCCATCTCGATGCCGGGCATGATGGACACCATTCTGAACCTGGGATTGAATAAGCAAACCCTGGCCGGCTTGATCGAAATGACCGACGATCCGCGCTTTGCCTACGATGCGTATCGGCGTTTCATTCAGTTATTTGGCAAAGTGGCCCTGGGCATTGACGATGAGAAGTTCGATGTGCATTTCAACAACGTCAAACGGGCTGCCGGGATTAAAGCCGATGTAGCTTTGACTGCCGACCAACTCCAGGAAATTAGCGAACTGTTCCTGACGGTGGTTCAAGAGGAAACGGGGCGACCATTTCCAGAAGACGTTTACCAGCAATTGGAAATTGCCATTCGCGCGGTATTCAACTCTTGGCTGGGTAGACGGGCGGTGGATTACCGCCGCGAATTCCACATCACCCCGGACGTTGCCAATGGCACCGCCGTCAATATCGTCACGATGGTGTTCGGCAATATGGGCGACGACTGCGCTACTGGCGTTGGCTTTACCCGCAACCCCGGCACCGGCATCAACGAGATGTATGGCGAATACTTGGTCAATGCCCAAGGCGAAGACGTAGTAGCGGGCATCCGCACCCCCAAACCGGTGCAGGAAATGGCGAAGGAAATGCCTGAGCAATATCGGCAACTGGTCGAGCTACGCAACAAACTGGAAGCGCATTATCACGAGGTACAGGATTACGAATACACCATCGAACGCGGCGTTTTGTATTGCCTGCAGACCCGTAACGGGAAAATGAACGCGACCGCGATGGTAAAAACCTCCATCGATATGGTTTCGGAAGGTCTGATCACCAAAGAACAAGCGCTACTGCGGATCAATCCGGACATGCTTGAACAATTGCTGCATCCGCAATTGGCTCCCAATCACGAAGTTAAAGCCATTGCCCAAGGCTTACCGGCATCACCCGGCGCTGCCTGCGGCCACTGCGTATTCGACGCCGATACTGCCGTGCGTTTGGGCAAAACCGGCCAAGATCTGATCCTGCTGCGTGAGGAAACCAAGCCTGAAGACATTCATGGCTTTTTTGCCGCACAAGGTATATTGACCAGCCGCGGAGGTAAAACCTCTCACGCAGCCGTGGTAGCGCGTGGCATGGGCAAAGCTTGTGTGGCTGGCGCCGAAGATATTAAAGTCGACGTGCGTGCCCGCGTCGCTGTAGTTGGCGACATCCATATCAAGGAGGGCGATTTGATCACCATAGACGGCAGCAACGGCAATATCTATCTGGGCCGGATTCCGACCATTCCGCCATCCTTCTCGGAAGAACTTAAAACCCTATTGGGCTGGGCCGACAGCATTGCGCGTTTGCGGGTTCATGCTAATGTCGATACGCCGGAAACCGCTCGAATCGCTGTAAGCTATGGCGCCAAAGGCGTAGGCCTGTGTCGCACAGAAAGGATGTTCAACGCCGCAGACCGCTTACCATTGGTGGTGGACATGATTCTGGCGCGCAACACTGAGGAGCGAGAAGCCGCTCTGGCTAAACTGTTTCCGATTCAGCGCGACGACTTCCAACAATTATTCGAAGCCATGTCGCCCCACCCGGTTACCGTACGTTTGCTCGATCCCCCAATGCACGAGTTTCTGCCTAACGAGCACCAATTACTGGATGAATTGGATGCGCTAAAGCATTACCTGACTATCGTTAAAGGCCAGCGCGTCACCCTAGATACACTGGCGCATCCAGCGGAAATGCCGGCACCGTTCAACATGTTGAACGAAGATGTGATTATGGAAGCCATCGGCAAAAAACAAATGATGCTGGATAAGGTGCTGGAACTTTATGAGGTCAATCCGATGCTGGGACATCGCGGCGTTCGTTTGGGCATGAGCTATCCAGAAATATACAAAATGCAGATCCGTTCGATTTTGGAAGCGGCGGCGCTTTGCGTAAAACAACGGATTCCGGTCGAACCGGAAATCATGGTACCGCAAGTCATCACGGCCCAGGAGTTAAAAACCGTGAAAACCTACGTCGACGAAATTCAAGCCGAAGTGGAAGCACAATACAAACTCAAGCTTAACTTTAAGTTCGGCACCATGATAGAAACGGTGCGAGCTTGCACCCGCGCGGACCATCTGGCCGCAACCGCCGCCTTCTTTTCTTTCGGCACCAACGATCTAACCCAGGCCACGTTTTCGTTCTCGCGCGAGGATGCAGAAAACAAATTCCTGCCGCTGTACGAAGAATCGGGATTGCTGGAAGACAACCCGTTCGAAACCTTGGACATTGAGGGTTTGGGTAAGCTAATGAAAATGGCCGTGGAGTTAGGTCGTCAGCAACGTCCGGATCTGAAAATCGGCATTTGCGGTGAGCATGGCGGGCACCCGCGCTCCATTCGGTTCGTGCATGATCTGGGTTTAAACTATGTATCTTGCTCCGCACCCCGGATCCCAGTGGCTCGGTTAGCAGCGGCTCACGCCAAACTATTGGAAAAACAGTCCTAGTTTTTCCGTAGAAAGGGCCGGTTATCGCCGGCCCTATCCGTTCAATAACGGCGTTTTCCAACCCGGTTTCTGCCGGTGGCCTTGGCGTCGTAAAGTGCCTGGTCCGCCGAATTCAGTAGACTTTCAAAGGATTGATCGTCACCCGGGACGATAGTCGCCACGCCAAGACTGATAGTCACAAATTCGGAAACTTTAGAAGCCGGATGCGGTAAACGCATATTTTCTATGGCTTTTCTGAGAATCTCCGCCAACACCGAGATTTGCTCTGCGTCGCAAGCAGCCACCACGCAAAATTCTTCTCCACCATAACGGGCAATCAAATCGCCCGGCCTTCGAAAAAAACGCTTCAAAGTTTTCGCCACTTGCCGCAAACAATGATCGCCTTCGATATGACCAAGATTGTCGTTGTATAGCTTAAAAAAATCGATGTCTATCATGATCATCGAGATCGGATACTGGTGGCGCAAGGCTCGCTTCCATTCCCTTTTAACAAAAGCATCGTAGTAACGACGATTGGGCAATAAAGTTAAGGAATCCAAATATGCCAATTGCATACGGCTTTTAGCTTTATCCAACCGCTGACTCAGTCTGGCTTGCGCCAAATAAGACAACAGCAAAACGATCAAGCCGATCACAGATACAATCGCATGGGTAATTGTCAGATGCTCCAGACGATCATTTACAAAGGCATCGATACTGACACTAGGAATACTCACGCTAATGCCGCCGCGAATATCGCCCTCTATGTAACCTTGCTGCTGATGACAAACCAGACAACTCTGGTATACATGCAGTGGCGCCATGTAGCGATAGAAAGAACGCCCGTTGATGCTACCTATGCCACTGGCGCTTTTTTGACCGTGTTGGAATGCTAACAAGGCCTCAGTCTCCCATTGGTCCGGTCGATTCTCTACACGCATCGGATTGAAACCAGTGATATGAAAAGCAATGCCCGATTCTCCACTCATGTCAGCCAATTGCCGAGTCATATGGGCTGGATTGATCAAAGTCAGCCGTTTACCATCGGTCGTTTCGATATCTCGGTTGGGTAGATTCAGGTAAGGATTGGGCTGGGTCGTTTCGGTAATAGGAACATAAACCCCACCGTGCGAGGCATTCCACTTTCTGATCAACACAATATGATCGAAAAACATCTCGGCCTGCCGAGTAGCAATTTTTTGCGCGTACTGTTTGGTATCCGTAACTTGCTGGTAAAGACTCAGGCTAATCAACATAATCCATAGCACTGTATAAACCAGGAATGTAATCCTTCTCATTTATTGCCTCGAAAACACTGATAGCCGCTTCGCAAAAATCCGCCGAGAATTTGCCAAACAACCATACTATGGCGCTCAAGTAAACACCATAAAAAGCACGCAAACTCTGTGTTGATAATCCGATTTGAAATGGGTTGTTTATGCTGGCACTATAACTTACCGCGCCCACAAAATGAATGAACCTAATCACCCTTTGTAAAATGACTGACAAAGCAATTTTTCCGGCCCCCGAACACGACCATAGCATCTGTATGCATAAGGCAATCAGCGTAGCAGAGCAACTCTGCTTAACGCGCGGCGTGCAATTGACTCCCATCCGCCACAAGGTTTTGGAACTGATCTGGAACAGTCATAAGGCAGTTAAAGCATACGATTTGCTGGATCAAATAAGGCCGATAAACGATGCGGCAAAACCCTCGACAGTTTACCGGGCTTTAGATTTTCTGCTTGAACAAGGTCTGATTCATCGGGTCGAGAGTTTAAACGCCTTCGTCGGTTGCCACTGCTCCGGGACCCAACACGATCAGCTACTGCTAATCTGCACCGCATGCCATATGGTGCAGGAACGCTCCTCGCCTTCAGTATTGAGCGCACTCTCGAAAGAACTGAGCGAAGCCGGCTTCGTGCCGCAACGTAAAACCATCGAAATTCACGGCTTATGCAAATCCTGCAGCCCTGCCTCAAACCCCGCTGAATAAATCGTTCGTTACTAACCCGGCAAATATTGACCTAGATCAACATCTGTCCACCAGAAAACTTTATATTAAGCTCCATGTCACGCGTTTTACTACCGTCGACATGATCCTCTTGAAAGATAGATGCTTCGGCGGGCGAGTTATCTCTCCCGCCTTTTTTTTGCGATAGTGTCCTATAATCGCCAACCTTGCTGACCATCTATCCGCGCATGCTTACCGACAGTCAAAAAGCCATTCTTTTGCAAACCACCCTTGATCCGAATGCTATTGGTGAGCAACGTTTTTGCGAATTGTGTGAACAAGCGGATTTTCTGAACACCGTCACGGACAACGAATTAGTCGCGTTCCTGGAAATTGCCAACGCTTTGTATCGCGGCGGCGAACCGATTATCAGCGATGCCGATTACGATTTTGTGTATTTGGCTGAACTGAAAAAACGGCAGCCCGAAAATCCGCTACTGCACACTGTTGAGCCGGAACCGACATTCGCCGGTAAAACGGTGGATCTACCGACCATCATGCTCTCCACCGATAAAGCCTACAGTCGCGATGAGGTAGAACGCTGGGCTGGCCGCATCGAAAAAGCCGCTAGCGATCTGGACAAAACCTTTGCCGAATTGATCTTTAAGGTCACGCCCAAACTGGATGGCTACGCCGCCTATGACGATGGCCAAATGCTGTATACGCGCGGCGACGGTCGCAAAGGTACCGACATTAGTCGCGTATTCGAACGCGGCCTGCAAGTCGCCAATCAAGGCCCGCGCGGCTTGGGTGCCGGCGAAATCGTCGTCAGCCGCAGTTATTTCGACGAGCATCTGTCCGAGTTTTTTGACAATGCTCGTAACTTCCAGGCCAGCGTCATCAAGGAAAAAGAACTGGACGAACACGCCGAACGCGCCATCGCCGATCAGGCCGCGGTGTTTTATCCGTTTGCGATACTGCCCTGCTGGACCGGCGCCTGGCAGGACCTGATCGATAACTTCGAAACCATCGTCAAAGACATCTGGCATAAACCTGATTACGACGTCGACGGCGTGATTTTGGAGATCGTCGACGAACCACTGAAACAAGCGATGGGTGCCACTCGCCACCATCACCGCTGGCAACTGGCTTACAAAGAAAACCTGGAGACGGCGGAAGTCGTCGTCATTGGCGTCACCCCTCAAACCTCGCGCTCGGGCCGTATCACCCCGGTCGCCGAGTTGGAACCGGTGCGCCTCAGCGGCGCCTTACTATCCCGCGCTACCGCACATCACTACAAAATGGTGTTGGAGAAAGGCATCGGCCCCGGTGCCTTGATTCGCTTGGCTCGCTCCGGCGAAGTCATCCCGAAAATCGAGGAAGTACTGCGTCCAGCCGAGCCGCAAGTGCCCAGCGCCTGCCCAAGTTGCGGCCACGAATTGATTTGGGATAACGACTACTTGATCTGCCCCAACAACCTGGAGTGCCCAGCCCAAATCAGCAACAGCATGGAACACTTTTTCCGGGTACTGAAAAACAACGACGGCTTTGGGGCTGCGACGATCAAGAAGCTTTACGAATACGGCATCCGCCGCGTCGACCAGATTTACGCGCTATCGGCTGAACAATTCGAAAGCATGGGCTTCGGTCCCAAACAATCGCAAAACTTGGTCGACCAATTAGAGCGCAGCCGCAATGAAGCCATAGAAGACTGGCGCTTTCTGTCGGCCTTCGGAGTATTTAGAATGGGTTTAGGCAACTGCGAACGGCTCTTGGCGCATTATCCTTTGGCGGAGATTTTCGATCTCAGCGAAGCCGACATCGTCGCTATCGAAGGGTTTGCTGAGAAAACGGCAGCAGTGATCACCGAAGGCTTTACCAAAATCAAACCCTTGTTCGACAGCCTGATGTCACTGGGTTTTAATCTCACCTCAACGCAAAACCAGGCCACCGACAACGTCCACCCGCTTGCCGGCAAAACCTTGGTCTTCACTGGCACTTTGCATAGTGGCAGCCGCGACGACTTGAGCAGACAAGCCAAAGCCAAAGGCGCTAAAGTCGGCGGCTCGGTCTCGGCGAAAACCGACTATTTGGTAGCCGGCGATAATGTCGGTGCTAACAAAACCAACGCCGCCCGCGAAAAAGGTGTGACTGTCATTACTGAGCAGGAATTTCTGAAATTGCTGTCCGGAGATGACGCATGAGCCGTAACCGCCCTGTAGTACTGTGTTTTTCCGGCCACGACCCCAGCGGTGGTGCCGGGGTGCAAGCCGATATAGAAGCCATTGTCGGCCATCAGTGCCATGCTGCAAGCGTTATTACCGCCTTAACCGAACAAGACAGCCGCAACGTCAAAAAACTGCTTCCACAACAACCCGCAGACATTATCAGTCAAGCGCAAACCCTGTTGGCGGATTTTAAAGTCTCGGCATTCAAAATCGGCCTGATCGGCGATGCCGGCGTTGCCGAAGCGATTGCGCAAATTTTGCGGCACCATCCAGCCATCCCGGTCGTACTGGACCCGGTGCTGGCGGCAGGTGGTGGTACGGAATTGGCCGGCCAACAATTAATTAACGTCATCGTCGAACTACTGTTGCCACTAACCACTTTATTGACGCCCAACAGCGAGGAAGCCCGCCGCCTGTCCGGGCAAAGCGACCTGGGCGACTGCGGACGTTTCCTGCAAAACAAGGGTGCCGAATACGTGCTGATTACCGGCACCCACGAAAGCTCGGACTTGGTACATAACCGTTTGTACATGCCGGACAAACTCCAGGAAACCTTCAACTGGGAACGCTTACCACACAGCTATCATGGCTCGGGCTGCACGCTGGCCAGTGCCAGCGCCGCGCTCCTCGCCCAAGGCCTGGATGTGTTTACTGCCGTTAGCGAAGCCCAGGAGTTTACCTGGCAGTCCCTGGCAGCCGCATACCGACCGGGTCAAGGCCAATACAATCCCGATCGCTTATTTTGGGTAGAAGGATGAAAATGCCCCGCCGTGGCCTTTACGCCATCACCCAACCCGAAAACAGAACGATCAACCAAGTAGTAAAAGATGTGGAAGCAGCCTTGCGCGGCGGCGCAAGCGTGGTTCAATACCGCGACAAAAATCCCTTGGATGCGCCGCAGGTAGCGGGTCTGTTATTGCAACTCTGTCACGCCTACCATGCTCCCCTGTTAATCAATGACAGCGTCTCGCTGGCATTGGCAGTTGGTGCGGACGGCGTGCATCTGGGCCGCGACGACGGCGAAATTGCCGAAGCGCGACGCTTGCTTGGACCGAATGCGATCATCGGCGTATCCTGTTACAACGATGTGGAAAAAGCCCGGACCATGGCCCAGGCTGGCGCGGATTACGTGGCATTTGGTCGCTTCTTCCCGTCCGGATCGAAACCGTTAGCCGCACCCGCCGAGATTGTCAGCCTGCAACGCGCCAAACAATCGATAGATGTGCCGATAGTCGCTATCGGCGGGATTCTGCCGAAAAACGGCGGAACTTTATTGGCAGCGGGCGCAGACTTATTGGCGGTGATAGGCGGCATATTCGACCATGAACCGGAAAGCGCTGCGCGCGCCTACCAAACCTTATTCAACCATCAACCGGAGTAAATCGCATGCCAGAACATGTTTATCAAAAAATTGAATTGACCGGCTCATCCAGCCTCGGCATCCAGCAAGCCATCGAGAACGCCGTCGCCAAAGCCGGCGAGACCATCCAAACGATGCGCTGGATGGAAGTGGTGGAAACCCGCGGCCATATCGACAATGGCAAGGTAGCGCATTGGCAAGTCACCATTAAAGTGGGCTATACCTTGCCGAACTAAGCCATTAGACGCCGCTAAAGCGAATATAGCGCCTTAGCGGCGAGCCTGCCGCCCACACAAAGGCCTCGGTGTAATAATGCATCAGCGCCAAATAGCCTAAAAAACCCAAGGTGACGGCTTTATAGATTTGCGTCGAAAACAGGGTTTGCAGCAACAAATTCACCCATGCGTCGCCATAAGCCTGCAATAGATACGTCAAAACAAAGGATAACAGTGGCAACACCAACCAAATAGGCACCCGCAGGGCCGTGGCTGCTCGGAATAAGCCATTTTGCGGCTGTTCACCGTGCCGATTCACATCGTGAGTGACGTAAAAACTGTAAGCGGTAACGTCGTGGACCAAGCGCGGCATCAAGATCGCCAGAAAATAATACTGTTCGCTGTAAACATACCAACTGCTAGCAACCAGCAGCGTGTTAGCCCACAGAAAATACAATCCAAAACGACTGGGCACATAGCGTTGACATATCCAGGTGCTAAGTAACAGACCGGCGGTCAAAACACTTGCAACCTGTAACACCAGCGCTGCTTGCTCTGGCTCCAGGCTGTTTTTCAGAAAAATACCCATATAGATAAAAATCCCGGCGCTGACGCTGAGCCACAACTGCAAGTAAAACGCCCAGCCCGGCAAGCGGCACACTGCCTTGGCGATACCATGCTGTTGTTTCAAAACATGGTAGACCGTCCAGCAGGCCGTGATGATGTATAACGCACGGTAAGGAATAAACAGACTGCCAAAACCGAAAAAAACCATGATGAACAAGGTCATGCCGATTAGTTTGCTTTTAAAGGCATGCAGATAGTCATGGTGACTGACCAACAAGAGATTGCTGGCGATGATATGTGGGGTACCGAATAAAATTTGAAACAACAAAAAATGCGTCGGGCTACTGGGCAGCATATTGCGCAGCGCGAAATTAAAGCCGAATTTGTCTAGCCAAAGCACCACTAAACACAGTGGCACTATGGCGTATAAACTCAGTAAAAAGCGGAAAGACACCGCCAATTTATTGCTACTTTTTTGTTCGGGGAATGAAATGATCTGCGCAACCACGGTGCCACCTTTCTTATTATTTTCGGCTGGGGCTATTATCACCATTTTGAGTATTGACTCAATATCTATCTGATTTTCAACCGGTAAAGCCTCTTAACTACGCCTTCCTTGTAACCCCCCTGTGTGTATCGCCAGTATCCGCTGGCCGGCGGGGAAATATCCTTGACGAATTAGATCGTAGAGCGCGAACAACATCTTTCCGGTGTAGATTGGCTCTAACTCGACACCTTGCCGCTGCTTAAAATCCTGCATAAACGCCAGCAAAGCCGGCGTGGTTTTGGCGAAACCGCCGAAATGGTAATCCACTAAAATTCGCCAGTCAGCGTGACTGGTCAGTCCTTGTTTATTCAGCACTTGCGCGACATCTTCGATTAGAAAGTCGCCACCTTTCAGCGCCGCCACGCCGATAGCTCGGTTAGTAAGTGGCGAAGTAAGCAAGCCTGCCAACGTGGTGCCGGTGCCGCAGGCCACGACCAGCGTGTCAAAACCAATTTCGATTTCATCTAGCAGTTCGGCAACGCCTTGCAATGCCAGGTCGGTAGCCCCGCCCTCCGGCAACCAGTATTGGCCTGCCTGAAGTTCCGGCAAACTGTCGTAGTGTTGGCAATCACGCAATTGCCGGTAATCGCTACGTGACACAAAACGCAGCTCCATGCCCCAATCAAGCAGATCGTAGAGCGTGGCATTTAGGTGCGCCGGTCTCTCACCGCGAATATAGCCTATGGTTTGCAGCCCTAAGGCTTTGCCGGTAAAAGCCAGGGCATGTAGATGATTGGAATACGCGCCGCCCATGCTGACGATGCTGTCGGCGCCATTGTGTAAGGCATGATTGAGGGTATATTTGAGCTTGCGCCATTTATTGCCGGAGATAATCGGATGCAGCAAGTCGTCGCGCTTGATCCACAACTCCAACTGCCGGTCGGCTAATTCCCGATCACGAATTCTGGTCAGCGGCGCTGCAGCCAAACTGCGCTGCAAAGCCAGCAGGCGCGGATGCAGATCGCTCACTGCGCCTGTTTGATGGCCCAAGCCACATCGGCGGCTTGACGATTGGCTTTGACATCGTGCACTCGAAACATCTGCACACCCGCCATCACCCCTAACGCGGTGGTCACCGCTGTCGCTGTTAACAATTCGGCGGGTTCACTAACATTACAGATGCTGCCCATGAAACGCTTGCGGCTAGTGCCCAGCAAGACCGAGTAACCTAAATCGACGAAACTGCGCAAATGGGCCAAAAGATCTATATTGTCTTGCTTACCCTTACCAAAACCAATACCCGGATCGATCGCGATATTTTCGGCCAACACCCCAGCAGCCAATGCTTCTGCAATGCGGAGCTGCAAAGCGGCAATCACATCGGCAACTACATTATTGTAATGCGGCCGGTCCTGCATGGTTTTCGGTGTACCCTGCATATGCATCAGAATAATGGGTGCTTGGACGGCTGCGGCAAAACTTAACATATTGGGATCGCCTTGGCCGGCCGAGACGTCGTTGATGATAGTAGCACCCGCATTCAAGGCGGCGAAAGCAACCTGACTTGAGGTGGTATCTATGCTGATTTGAACCTGGGGGTAGCCTGCACGGATCGCGGTAATAACCGGTACTACCCGCCGAATCTGCTCGTCCGCGGCAACCGGATCGGAGCCCGGTCGAGTGGACTCACCGCCGACATCGATAATATCGGCACCCTCAGCTATCATTTTTTCGGCTTGTGCTATCGCTGCAGCCATGCCGGTAAATTTTCCGCCATCGGAAAAACTATCGGGAGTGACATTCAGTATCCCCATCAGTTGGGGACCGTTGACAGCATTGAACATATTTGAAAACTCCTCGATAGCAACAAACGCATAGTTTACCGTTGTCGAGTCGTTTTTAGAATTTACCGGCGACCGTTTCCATTAGGCCTCCCACGGCACTAAGGCGTTCTTGCGTTTATCGGTAAACCAGCAAAACGCTCCAGCGCCGATCATCATCACACTTGGCTGAGCCCCGGTCGCCCGAACTTAGCTGCAGGTTTGGTCTAGAACCGTTTCAATACACCCAGGGCAGCAGCCGCCACGTAGACTGGCAAAAATCGGCATAAACGCTGCCAAACTCCGCCAGCAACATGCGTTCTTCTATTTCGATGCGTCGGCTAAACGCCCAAACTGTCGGCATCAGCAACAATGCCAACGCAATATAATCACCCATCGCCACCCCAACTGCGAACAAAGCTATCAACAGACCCGTATAGGCTGGGTGCCGCAACCAGCGATACGGTCCATCGTTTATCAGACGATGTTCTTGCTGTATCGCCACGTTAGTCGTGAAAAACCGGCCCAATTTCGTCACCGCTGCGTAGCGAAGATACAGCCCTGCTCCAAACATCAACATGGCCAACGCTTGCCTGGGTAGATACTCAAGCTTGATCGGCGCCCACGCCAGATATTTAAATCCTAAGGCCAAACTCAGACCCATCAAAATACTGATCCACAACACCCGCTGTGAGCGCTGTTCCGTATTCAGAACCGAACCGGCCTGCACAGCCGTGCGGCGCGCCAAAAAAATTTCCGCCGTTATCCAAACCAGACAAAGCAATAGCCACAAAATCCGTACCGATGTCATTGATCGCCCTCCGGCGAAGTCTTAGTGAAATGAGGGGTATGCCAGGATGCCCGCGCCTCGTGTACCATACCGCAATTTGCCGGCTGTTATGAACAAGATCATCGAACTGAAACAGGTTTATAAAGATTATCCGCAAGCCGGCATGCTGCAAACTGTGTTGCACGACATCAATCTGGCGATTTATCCCGGCGAATTCGTTGCCATCGTTGGCCCTTCCGGCAATGGCAAATCCACTTTATTAAATTTGCTTACCGGCATCGATCATCCCAGTAAAGGCCAAGTTATCGTCAATGGTGCCGAGCTACAAACACTCAGTAATGAAAAACTGAGCATCTGGCGCGGTGCTAATGTCGGCATCGTGTTTCAGTTCTTCCAGTTGTTGCCAAGCTTAAATCTCTTACAAAACATTGTGCTGCCGATGGACTTTCTTGGCTTGTTAAGCAAACCTCAACGCCGCGACCGAGCCATGTATTTGCTGGAATTAGTCGGTCTGGCCGATGTAGCAACGCGCTTACCCAGCCAGGTGTCCGGTGGCCAGCAACAACGGGCAGCGATAGCCCGCGCCCTAGCCAACGATCCGCCGCTGATCGTCGCCGACGAACCCACCGGCAATCTGGATGCGGCAACTGCCGATTCGGTATTCGATTTGTTCGCGCATCTGCGCGATCAAGGCAAAACCTTGGTGATGGTCACCCACAACGAATCCCTTGCCGACGCCGCCGGTCGGAAACTAGAGATACGTTCCGGGCGTATCCACATCGACAGCCAGTCCGCAGGCAGCGCTTGAATACGCTTTGGCATAAAGTCTGGGCCGACTTGTGGCTGACTAAAAGCCGCACCGCTTTGGCGATCGTCAGCATCGCGGTGGGCGTCTGTTGCGTCGGCACTTTATTCGGGATGATCGATTTGCTGCTGAGTAAAATGGATGCTGCGCACCAACAGTCGCAACCCTCACATATCAACCTGATCTTGCGTCAGGATGCCGACATGCGCTTGCTGGCGCAAATCAAGGCCCTGCCGGGCGTTGTCGGCGTGGATACCATGACCCCGCTAAGCGTGCATTTCCGGCAACCCGGCGAGCTCGACTGGCGTCTGGGCACGTTGATCATCCGTCCCGACTATGAAAATCAACATTTCGACAAAACCGCGCTGCATTCAGGTAACTGGCCAAATGCCGACCGCATTGCCATCGAAAACCTCTCTGCCCTATCCAGCGGCATGCAAAGCGGCGACCTTGAATTTGAAACCCTCCAAGGCGTGCAGACCTGGCCTATCGGCGGTATCGTCCGTCACCCGTTTGTAAAGCCACCCAAATTCGGCGGCCAATTGCATTTTTTTGCAAGCACGGCCACCGCTGCCGCGTTTGGCATTCCGGCGCACAGTTTCCGGCAATTATTGGTAAAAATCTCCGAACCATACAGCAGCGATAAAGCTCGCAGCGTTGCCGGTGAAATTCGTCAACTACTGACCGCGCAACATATCGGCATCAACGTTACCCTATTACAAGACCCTGAACAGCACTGGGGCCGGCCATTTCTAGCGGGGATTAATGGCGTCTTGCAAATCATGGCCTTGGTCTCGCTGGGCCTAGCCAGCGTTTTGATTTTAAATACTGTCTCGGCGCATATTACCCAGCAGACCGACCAGATTGGCGTGATGAAAGCACTGGGTGCCAGAACTAACACCATCGCCAAATTGTATTTGCTGGAAATTCTGTTGCTGGCTTTACTGGCGATAGTCTTGGCCACGCCCCCTGCTCTAACCGGAGCCTATTTTAGCGCTTGCCGGCTGTTGGCTTTGTTCAATATCGACTGCGGCGCGTATATGGTGTCCGTGCCCAGCTTAGTTTACATGGTGCTGGGCGGTCTGTTGGCACCTCTGCTGGCGGCCTTACTGCCGATTCTGCGCGGTGCGGCGCTAACGGTACGATTGGCAATCGCCAGTTATGGGGTGGGCGCGGATTTTGGTTATAACCGTTTTGATGTTTGCATAGAAAAATTCGGCGCGCGTTTTCTCCCCACGTTATCTGCTGCGGCGCTTGGCAATTTGTTCCGGCGAAAAGCCAGGTTGGTACTAACGCAAAGCGTCTTAATCATTGCCGGCGTGATGTTTTTAGCCTTGACCAGTTTAATCGCTTCGCTGAACACCACGCTAGACCAGGAAATGGCCCGCAGTCGTTACGCAGTGCGGCTGGGTTTTAGCATTGACCAATCCGAGCAAAAAGTGCGCGAGATCACTGCCGCAGTTGGCGGCACGCAACACCTGGAATTTTGGCAACGCGCCAGCATGCACATTGCCAAAGACGGTCAAACCTTGCAGCAAAAAGGCAGCCTGGGTTTGCAAATGTTAGCCTTGCCCAAAGACGCAAACCTATATCAACCGCTGATCGAATCCGGGCGTTGGTTGCAAGCTAGCGACGCCAATCAGCGCGTATTGGTGCTCAGCGCCGATACCGCCGCGCTAAACGGTATTCAAGCCGGCGATATACTCGACGTGGGGCTGGCTAACGGCCAAGAAAAATGGCAAGTGATCGGCATCTATCGCTGGTTGGCCGGGAGTAGTTATGCGGTGGAACCGGTCTACGCGCCGTTGGACACATTGCGGCAGATTAGCAAACGCCAGGATTTGGCCTCGTTCGCCTTGCTGGATGCGCCGATCGCCGACCTGCCTCAAGAAGCCGAGTATCTGCGCCGTTTGCAGCGGGGCTTTCAAGATCAAGGCGTGCAATTGGATGTCTATACAACCCTCGCCAAGCTAGAGCAACGCCAGTTTGCTCGCAATCAGTTCAAACCGGTGCTCAACACCTTGCTGGGTCTAGCCTGCATGATTGCGGCAGTCGGTGGCATCGGCTTATCCGGCACTTTGGCCATCAGTGTATTGCAACGGATTCGGGAAATCGGCGTGCTGCGCGCCATCGGCGCCCCTTCAAAAGTAGTATTCCGCATGTTTTTAATGGAAGGCCTATTGCACGGCGGCCTGGCCTGGCTCATCAGCATTCCGCTGGCTTATGTTTGCGCCGAGCCGCTAGCGAAACAACTGGGCCGGACTATGCTTGGCATACAGCTGGATTTTAGCTTCGACTTATGGGCTATCCTGTATTGGCTGCTGATTGTGTTAAGCGTGGCCTGGTTGGCAGCTTTCTGGCCCGCGCGCAGAGCAACTCGCCTCACTATCAGGGAGTGTTTAGGGCATTGAGCCAGGTTTGTATCGGGTTTAGGAAATTGCGCGGCAACCACTAACTAATGAATAAAAACGCTTTGATTAACCCAAGCAAATTACTTCTGCTGAGTTGTTGGCTACTGGCTAGCTTTGCGGTTCTGGCCGATACGCCGGTGCGCATCGGTGTGTTGGCCTATCGGCCTAAAGCGCAAACCCAGGAACAATGGCAAGCGCTAACTAGAGTCTTGCACCAAGCCATCCCGGAGCGCGAATTCATCATCGAGGCCTTGAACTACGAAGAACTCGAAGCCAGCGTCGATGGCGGCCAATTGGACTTTGTCCTGACCAATCCTGGTCACTACGTGCATATAAGCTATCAACACGGCTTTTCGGCACCGTTAGCCACCTTAGTAAGGCGCGAGGACGACCGCACCCAAGACCTGTTCGGCGGCGTGATCTTCGCGCTCGCCGAACGCGATGATCTCGGCGGACTCCGTGACTTACGCGGCAAAATAATCGCGCTGACCAGTCGAGACTCCCTAGGCGGCTTCCAAATGCAAGCTTACGAATCCGCCCAAGTCGGAATAGACCTAACTCAGAACTCGCAATTGTTAATCACGGGTATGCCGCACGACGCAGTGCTGGATGCGGTATTCTCCCGTCGCGCAGACATAGGTTTTATCCGAACCGGCGTCCTGGAGGATTTGGCCAAGAAAGGCAAACTCGACCTACAGCGAATCAAAATCTTAAACCCGCAACCATCGACCGATTTCGAACTGCTCTCCACTCGTCTATATCCAGAGTGGCCGTTTTTAGCAATGCCGAGCGTCAACCGCGAGCTAGCCAAAAAAGTCGCCGGCAATTTGCTGCTGATGAGCCCAGGGCAAATCCCTGGAATAGACGGATTTACCATACCTGCTGATTACAATTCGGTAGAACAATTGCTGCGTACTCTTCGCATCAAGCCCTTTGAGGCCGCGCCTCAATTCACGCTAAAGGACATCTGGCAGCGCTACCCTACCCCCTTGCTGACCCTCAGCGCCGGTGTGTTGTTAGTGGTTTTACTGAGTTTGAGTTTAATCTCAATGAATCGCTATCTGGCGGCAGAGCGGCGACGAGTTCATGACCAAAACATTCGACTGGCGGACAGTGAATATCGCTGGAAATTTGCGCTGGAAGGCGCCGATGAGGGGGTATGGGATTGGGACATCATCAGCGGCGAAGTATTTTTCTCGCCGCGTTGGAAATCGATGATAGGTTATCAGCCCGAAGAATTTGCCGATAACTTTGAGGCCTGGCGCACCAGTCTGCATCCGGACGACACTGATCGAGTACTGAAGGCCCTGAGTGACTACTTTGAGGGCAAGGATAAATTGTATTGGGTGGAGTTTCGGATGCGCTGCAAGGATGGCCGCCATAAGTGGATACTCGCCAAGGGCATGGTTGTGGCCCACACCCCGGAAGGCAAACCGCAACGTATGCTGGGGACGCATGTCGATATTGATAAGCATAAAAAGATCGAGCAGGAATTGCTGCAAAGCCATGACGCGTTGTCGCGTTCCAATGTCGATCTGGAGCAATTTGCTTACAGTGTGTCCCACGACATGCGCCAGCCGTTGCGCATGGTATCCGGCCATTTGCAATTTTTGGAACGCAATCTTGGCGAAACGTTAGATGACGATGCGCGGCAAAACCTGAATTTTGCGCTGGCAGGTGCCAAACGCATGGATGCGATGATCGTCTCGCTACTGGAGTATTCGCGCGTTGGTCGCAAGACTCAACAAAAATCCTGGGTTGCTACCGATGCGGTCCGCGATGAAGTGTTGCAATTCGTTTCACCCATGGCCGAACAGTCCCAAGCCGAGATCTTATATGAAGGAGAGTGGCCCATCCTTTATGCCAGCCGCGACGAACTGAGCCGCTTACTGCAAAACCTGTTGGTCAACGCCTTGCACTATCGTCAACAACACCAGGCTCCCCTGATAAAAATTAGCTCAGAAGTCAGCGACGGCTTTTGGCGGCTGAGGGTACACGACAACGGCATCGGTATAGACCCTGAACAATTTGATCGGCTGTTTCAGTTCTTCAGCCGCTTGCAAGCACGTAACCGTTTCGAGGGCACCGGTATGGGACTGGCTTTGTGCCGGCGCATTATCGAACACCACAATGGCAAAATTTGGGTGGATTCAGCGGGCGAAGGCCTTGGTTCCTGCTTTAGTTTTGAAATACCCTTGGGTGACACACCCGCTACCGATGGCCAACCGACATGAATAACAAGTCGCCGCAGCCAAGCTTGGCCGAACTGAGAAAGCCGCGATATTGCAGCCACTGGCTAACCGCTACGGTACTGTCTGTTACATTGCTAGCAAGCTACCAGGCTTGGCGGCTGGCGGTTCAGGACTTGGCAAACGAACGCCAGCTATATTTCGATTTCCGCGTTCGGCAACTGGTGCAAAGTATTGAGCAACGACTAGTCGCTTACGAGCAAATGTTATATGGTGCAAGGGGCTTATTTGCTGCATCCGGACTGGTTGAACGCGGAGAATATCGAGAATATGTCTCCGCCCTCAACCTCGATCAACGATTTCCCGGCATCCAGGGCGTCGGCTTTTCCTTGTGGATTCCTAAAACCGACAAAGACCGGCATGTGGCCGAGATAAGACGCGAAGGCTTCCCCGATTACGACATCCATCCTAGCGGCGAGCGGGAGTTTTACACATCGATTATTTATCTGGAACCGTTTACCGGACGCAATCTGCGCGCGTTCAGCTACGACATGTTCTCAGAGCAAATCCGCAACCGCGCCATGACCTACGCCCGCGACAACAATAGCCTGGGCATCAGCGGCAAAGTCACCTTACTGCAGGAAACTGCACAAGACGTACAAGCCGGTTTCCTCATGTATTTGCCGGTATATAGAAAAAACCTCCCGATCGACACAGTGGCGGAACGTCAGGCCAATCTATTGGGTTGGGTTTATGCGCCCTTCCGTACCAAAGACTTAATGAACGGCATCGGCGGCGAACGAGAAAGCGAGATTGGCTTGGAAATATTCGATACCGAAACGGTCAATGAAGAAAACCGCATGTACGGTTTGGCACCAGCGGCAACAAGCCACCCATTACTGACTGCCAAACAACAAATCGTGCTGGCCTGCCATCCGTGGACGTTGTTAATTCACGCCGAACCGAATTTTCAGGCACGTGTCGATCAAGACAAGCCACTCATTATCGCCGGCAGCGGCGTCAGCCTCAGTCTGCTCTTGAGTTTGTTAACCTGGCAATTGCTAAATAGCCGCAGCCGAGCGATGGCTCTGGCGCATAACATGACCGCCGAATTGCGCGAAAGTGAAAGCCGATTCCGAAGCATGGCGAACTCGGCCCCGGCACTGATCTGGCTATCAGGCATCAATATGCTGTGTTATTGGTTCAACAAAGTGTGGTTGGACTTCACCGGGCGCAGCATCGAGCAAGAACTCGGTAACGGTTGGTTAGAAGCGGTGCATCCAGATGACGTGGACTTTTGTCTGGCGCACTACACACAAAATTTTGCGAATCGGCGGCCATTCAGCATGGAGTACCGCCTAAGACGCCATGATGGCGAGTACCGCTGGTTACTGGATAACGGCATACCTCGTTACGATGACAATGGCGGATTCGTTGGCTATATAGGCTCATGCATCGATGTTACCGAGCACCGGCAAGTGCGTATCGATCTGCAACGCAGTAACGCAGACCTGAGCCGATTCGCGGAGATTTCCGCGCACCATCTGATGGAACCAACACGGCGTTTTAGTAACTTTACCCAGCGTTTGCGCAATACCTTGAACGCTTATCCGGAAGTCATCAACAATCGAGAGGTCAATGCCAGCCTCGGTTACCTGGATCAAGACGCCCAGCGCTTACTCAGTCTGGTCCGCGACATTCAGCGTTACGTGACTGCCGACCAGGCTCGCGAAAAAATAGCTTATGTCTGCGCCGAATCCGCTGTCAGGGAGGCCATAGAAGGGTTAGCCGACAAGATCGCTGTGGTCGGCGCGAAGATTAGTGTCGACCGCTTACCGCATGCTTATATCGACCTTCCCCGCTTGATCGAGCTATTTAGCCTACTTCTGGACAATACCTTGAGTCACGGTCGTCCGGCCAATCCTGAGCTGGCTTTACAAATCGAGATTGGCGGCATATCAGAGCTGGACGTAAGCCGGTATTATGTGCGCGACAACGGCAAGGGGATCGACGAGGACTACCAGCAAAGAGTGTTCGAGATTTTCGAGCGCCTAAACTATCGCGACCATCAGGCCGGCACCGGGATCGGTCTGTCGATTGCCCGCCGGATTGTGACGAGTTGCCGCGGCAAGATTTGGATTGAAAGTGCCGGGCATAAAGGCACTACCGTGGTTTTTGAGCTACCCAATATCGAAGGAAATAAGCATGCCGGATAAATCTATGCCACTGTTCGATGTGCTGCTGGTTGAGGACGAAGCCGCGGATGCTCACCTGATGAAAATGAGTTTCAAAGAAAATCAACTGCCTTGCAATCTGCATCACGTCTGGGACGGCGTGGAGGCGATAGCCTTTTTGCGCCAGCAAGGCGCCGACTATGCCGACGTGCCGCGCCCGGATTTGATCCTGCTGGATCTGAATATGCCGCGCATGAACGGTCGCGAGTTTCTGGCTAAAATCAAGTCGGAACCGAACTTTTCCAGCATCCCCACGATAGTATTCACCACCTCCGATATTGAGCGCGATGTGGTAGCAAGTTATCAACTAGGCGCCAACAGTTACATTACCAAGCCAGTGAATGTCGAACAATTAATCACAGTGGTTAGGCAAATCGAAGCTTATTGGTTCAATGTAGTGCGCTTACCGAACAAGTAATCAATATGGCCGACACAACACCATGCTGCGTTTTATTGATCGAGGACGAACCTGGCGATGCCAGTCTAGTAAGACAGTACTTGCGCGCCTCTACCAATCTGCGCTTCGAGTTGGTTTGGCGCGAGAACTTAGTGGATGGCGAACAAATCATCGCCCAGCAAAAAATCGACGTGGTATTGGTGGATTTAAGTCTACCGGATTCGCGAGGCCTGGATACCGTCAAGCGCATCCGCAAAGCAACCAAGTTACTACCGATCATTGTGCTGACCGGGCATGACGATACCGAGTTTTCGCTGAAGGCTCTGGACTGCGGCGCGCAGGATTATCTGATCAAAACCAACATCGACACCGATAGCCTTGTCAGGGCGATACGCTATGCCATCAGTCGAATCAGTTTAGAAAAACGGCTGTTCGAGTCAGAGCAGCGCATGGGCATGGCTTTACAGAGCGCGAGCCTGGGTCTATGGGATTGGCATATTCCTAGCGGGAAAGTGGTTTTTAACGATCTATGGGCCTCAATGCTGGGATATAGGCTCGACGAAGTTGGCGACGATATCGATGTATGGAAACGCTTGGTGCATCCAGACGATTGGCAAGTGATCAACGCCTCACTGGAACCGCATTTACGCGGCGAAACTGACCTTTACTCTGTGGAACATCGCCTGCTGCACAAGCAAGGCCATTGGGTTTGGGTACACGATACGGGTCGCGTGCTGGAATGGGATTTTCGCGGTCAGCCGATCCGCGCGGTCGGCATTCATCAGGATATTACCTTGCGCAAGGCTTCGGAATTGCGCGACTACTTGCTGGTGTCGGCCCTGGAAACGGTGGAGCACGGAGTAGTCATTACCGATATTAATGCCCAAATTGAATGGGCCAATAAAGCCTTTGAGACCCTGACCGGCTTTAGCCGGAACGAGGCTATAGGTGTAAGACCCAACGAGTTGGTTAAGTCCGGCGAGCAAGACCCGGCGTTTTATCAGACTTTATGGGAGACCATACTCTCTGGAAACACCTGGCGCGGCGAAATCGTTAACCGGCGCAAAAATGGTGAACTCTACGACGAAGAACTTGTGATTACGCCGGTCAAGGATCAACAAGGCTGTATCCGGCATTTTGTCGGGATAAAGCAAGATGTCAGCGAACGCAAGCGGATACAATCCGAGCTTTGGGAATTGGCCACAACCGACGGTTTAACCGGTTTTTTAAATCGCCGCCATTTTATGGCTAGCTTGGAAAACGAATTTGCCAGGGTGCAACGCAACAATCATCGGGTAGCCGTGTTGATGCTCGATCTAGATCATTTCAAGCAGATTAACGATAATTACGGACATCCTACTGGCGATGCGATGTTGCAACACTTTGCCGGCATTATTCGCGGAGAATTACGCAAAATCGATGTAGTAGGCCGGATTGGCGGCGAGGAGTTTGCGATCTTCATGCCGGATACCCAAGCAGAACCGGCCATGGTATTTGCGGAACGCCTGCGCAATCAACTTGCGGTAACACCACTGATTTTACAGACACATACTATTTCCATCACCGTGAGTATCGGGATTGCTCTGATGCATGCCGACAGTGGCAGTGCCGATTGCGTATTGACCAAGGCTGATAAAGCGCTCTATACCGCTAAGGAAAATGGTCGGAACAGTGTGCGTGTCTGGCTTTAAGCGGCTATCTTGATTAGCTAACGGCTCCAGCTAAAGCCCGTCACGCCCGCCCAAATCTGTCCATTCGGCCCGGATTCGCTTCATGCTCTGAAGTTTCAGCAATTCACAAGCAGGAGTAGGAGCAGGAGCAGGAGCAGGAGCAGGAGCAGGAGCAGGAGCAGGAGCAGAGAGACGATACTGGCTTGGCGAACAGCAAAACAACAGTTAAAGATTGATTGGATAGAACACATTGGAAAAATCGACGTAGACTTCCACGCTATTGCCGCGGCGCCTGTCCTGAATGCGTTTTTCGACGAGCGCCTGAGCCACTGGCAGACCATTGCGGCGCCTATCGTTTTTGACGTCACGCTGCTTGTAACATCTGACCAAAACCTCGCAGTCATTGAACAATAAACCGTTCAGATTCTTGATAGCACAGATACCGGCCTCTTCTGAACTGACCGATACCAGGCCATGATGCTCCAACTGATTGGTGCGTCTATCCCGAATCACCATCACATCGACTATGATAACGCGCTCGGTTTGTTCTATTAAATCTTCACTTACAGCCATCGCCACGAAAAAATACAACTCGTTGGGACGAGTCGGTGCCGGGATGTTCCGAAAAAAAAGCAGCATAAAAATCTAGCGGACCGTGAGCTTTACCATAGAAACAGACCGAAAGCCCCTTATCGGGCTTGCCGGAGCGGATGCGTTTTGTTGGCGTGCTCTCACCGGGACCCCGCCATGCTCAACGCCGGTTAAGTTTAGGCTTAAATTCAATCTGCATTTATTCCCATCCAGGCTTTTTGTCTGCCAAGAGCGCTATGCTTGGCCCAAATCCGCCAAAATCTTATCCCGCACCAACTGCCCGGATAATGTCACCATCGGCATGCCGCCGCCTGGATTAACGCTACCGCCGACGAAATACAGATTGGATAATTGATGGCTGCGTTGCGGCGCTTTGAAGCCCAAGTTTTTCCAGCGATCCGCCACCACGCCGTAAATCGAGCCCAAGTTGGAATAGTATTTGGCCTGAATATCCAGCGGCGTCCAGTATTCCTCGGTGACGATGTGCTTGCGTAAATCAGTCAAGCCCATCCGCTCCAGCTTAGCCAGCACTCGCTCGCGCAGCGCCCAATAATCCTCCGCCGTCAGCGGTTTGTCGGGGTTGATATGCGGGATGTGCGGCAGAATTTTGATGATCTCGCAGCCATCCGGCGCCTGGCTCGGGTCGGTTTTGCAAGGTGCGACCAGATAAATGGTCGGATCGTCGGACAATTTGCCACTACGAAACACCGCATCGAAATGCTCGCGCGGATGATCGGAATAAAAGAAGTTGTGGTGCGCCAATTGCGGATACAGCCGATTCACACCCAAATGCAAAACAAGACCCGAACAAGTCGGCTCGAAGCGTTGCATTTTATTGAGTTCGGCAGGGGAGCTATGCAGCAGTTTGTCCATGGCCGGAATCACTTCCATATTCGACACCACGATATCCGCCGCCAATACCTCGCCGCCCTGTAATTTAATCCCGGTAGCACGGCCCGCTTGATATTGAATTTCCTCGACTTCACTGTTCAGGCGAATCGTCACGCCAAGCTCCATCGCCAGTTTTTCAAGCGCTTGCGCCAAACCGTACATGCCGCCCTTCACATACCACAAGCCGTATTCGTATTGAATATAGGGCATGAGATTCATCAAGGCCGGCGAATCGTAGGGCGAGGAACCGACATATTTAATGAAGTAATTGAGGATATCGACCAGTTTGGGATGAGAAATAAAGCGTCTCACCCCCTGATCCATCGAACGGAACACGTCGAAATTCAAGGCGCGAATAGGGCCGTAAAACTTCAGTAATTCCCAAAATGTATCAAGGCCCTTGGCAAAATAGCCGGCTTCGGTTTCGGTACCCAGCTTTCTGGAATAGGCCATGAAGCTAGCAAATTCGGCGGCAGTATTCGGACCCAGTTTGTCCAACTCACGGCGTTGGTTTTCCTGGTCCTCACATAAATCGATGGTGGTGCCGTCTTCAAAGAAATTGCGCCAGTGCGGTTCGACTTTTTCGATACCGACATAATCGGCCATGTTTTTACCGACCTTCGTAAACAGGGCCTCGAAGATATGCGGCATGGTCAGAATCGACGGCCCCAGATCAAACGTAAAGCCGTCTTTGGTCATGATGTTGAGTTTGCCGCCGACCTTGTCGTTCTTCTCGACCATTTCCACCGCAAAGCCTTCGCTAGCCAGCGAAATCGCTGCAGACAAACCGCCCAGACCGGCGCCGATGATGACGACGCGTTTAGTATTGTTTTCTTTCATCAGTAGTCCCGTTTCCATGACAACAGTAATTTAAGATTTTGCCAGCGTTGCGTTAAATCGAAGGCTGAATATTCCCGAAAAGCTTGCAGCGCCGGCCAATTGCGTTTGATGCGTTCTATGAGCGAACCTTCGCCATAGACAAAGTCCATATAGCCTTTAAAGTCCTGGTAGCGTTGTTCGGAATACGGAAACCAGTTAGGTTCCTTGGGCAAATGGCTGCGGCTGGTCATGCCGGCCACGGGGTAGGTAAAACTGCGTAAACCTTCCGCGCCGTGATAACGACCGAAACCGCTTTTTTTCACGCCGCCAAACGGCAGGCCTGGATGACCGATATTTTTGATCACATCATTGATCGCCCAATTGCCGACTTGCAGCTGGTCGGCAACTCGCTCGGCTTTAGCAATATCCTGACTCCACACGCTGACATTCAAGCCAAACTCGCTATCGTTGGCCAAACGGATTGCTTCCGCTTCATCGCTAAAGGTCATTACCGGCAGCAGTGGCCCGAAGCTTTCCTCACGCATAACCCGCATGCCGTGATGCACGTTCCACAGCACGACCGGCTTAAGGTAATTGCCCAGCCTTTCCAGTGGGCCGGAGGCTTGCGCGCCTTGGACGATGGCGTCCTGATAGTGCGCTTCGACAGTTGCAAACTGCCGCTCGGTGGTCATCGCACCCAAGTCACCTTGTGGGTTGTGGCCGACTCGCAGTTGCGATACACCTTGCTGCAACAAGCTTAAAAATTCATCGTGACATTGCTGTTGCACGTATAAACGCTCCACCGATACGCAAACTTGGCCGCTATTGCAAAACGCGCCATACAAGGCTGCGTCAGCGGCGCGCTGCATTTGTGCGTCGTTGAACACCAGCATTGGGTCCTTGCCGCCCAATTCCAGCAATACCGGAATCGGATGCTGCGCGGCCCGTTGCATCACGGCTTTGCCGCCATTTAGACCGCCGGTGAAAAACACCAAATCCGGGCCGGAGTCAATCAACTGCGCACCGGTATCACCGTCACCGACCAGCCATTGCACCAAGCCTTCCGGCAATTCCAGTTGTTTGAACAGATCAAAAATTAGCTGGCCGACAGGCAAACTTAATTCGGAGGGTTTCAGGATCACCGCATTGCCGGCAAACAAAGCCGTCAGCATCGGTCCGACCGAGAGTTGAAACGGATAATTCCACGGTGAGATGACCGCTACCACGCCAAATGGCCGACGTTCGATACCGGCGGTGGCGCCGGGAAACGCAAACGGAGAGGTGGGAATGCCGCGATAACCCAGGATATTGGCGGCATGCTTTTGGTAATAGCGCACTAAATCCAAAACAGGATATATCTCGCCCAGCAAGGCTTCGGTGCGCACTTTGCCGGTGGTCAGGCTGATGAACTCGCAAATCGAGTCCAACTCGGCCATCAACGACGGCACTAATTTGGATAAAACTTTGGCCCGCTCGGCAACCGGCTGCTTGACCCAAAGTTGCGCTGCAGCACGCGCAGCAAGCATCTGCTGCTGTATCGACACCGCATCGCTAACCGGAAATTCGCCCAGCGCCCGGCCATCGACCGGCGAAACCGCCCGGATTGTCGTCATCGCTTAAGCCTTAGCTTTTTTCAACCAAGCACTTTGCTGAATTTCCTTGAACTGCACCCGGTGCTTGCGGGAAATCAGATTCGAAGAAATCCGCGCGGACTCATAGATGGTGGGTAAACCGCTACCGGGATGGGTGCCGCCGCCGACCAGATAGCAGTTATCCAACTCTTCGAAGCGGTTATGCGGCCGCCAGTACAGCATCTGGCTGAACTTGTGCGACAGGCTGAAAGTCGCGCCCTTATAGACGTGCTCGTCGCTTTCCCAGGTGCCGGGGGTGATGATTTTTTCGCATTCGATATGTTCGCGAATGTCGGTTAAACCCAGACGCGCTCCCAGGGTATCCAGCACTTGTTCGCGCACATCGGCGCAATGGGCTTGCCAATCGACGCCGCTGTCGTTATTGGGCATCGGCACCAACACATACAAAGCCGATTTGCCTGCCGGCGCCAAGCTGTCATCAGTGACAGAGGCATTTTGCACGTAAAACGAAAAGTCCTCGGTCAAGGTTTTATTGCTGAAGATGTTGTTGATATTAGTGCGATAGTCCTTAGCAAACACGATAGTGTGGTGCGGCAAATCGTATTGCTTGTCCAAACCCAGATAGAGCATGAAAGTCGAACACGAATATTCGCGCTTTTCCAACTGTTGATGATCGTATTTCCGCAAGGTGCCCGGTTCCAGCAGGTGGGTCATGGCATGCGCAAAATCAGCGTTAACAATGACCTCGTCGCCGCGCACTTCCTCGCCATTCTGCAACTTCACGCCCTTCGCTATCCCATCCTCGACAATCAAAGACGCAATCTCGGCATTTAAATGAATCTCGCCGCCGGACTCGGTCACCACCTGCGCCATCGCCGAGGCAATGCGATTCAAGCCGCCTGCCACATGGTAAATGCCGTATTCGTGTTCCAGATAAGGCAACATGGTAAACAAAGCCGGACAGTCCCAGGGCGACATACCCAAGTACTTGGATTGGAAACAAAAGGCCAAGCGCATTTTTTCCTTATCGAAATACTGGCCCAAATTTTTGAAGACACTTTTCGGAAACGCCAACCAAGGCAAAGCCTTAATCAAATCCAGCGAGAAAAACGAGGCTAGGGTCGAATAATCCCGGGTGATACAAGGGTACAAGCGGTTGAAACGGCTACGCTCGTTATCCATGAAACGCTCATAGCCGGCGCTGCCTTCGTCGAATACCCGTTCCAATTCGGCCCGCATATTTTCCCTGTCAGAGAACACATTTATCTCGCGGTCATCATACAGCAATCGGTACATCGGACTGAGCGGCATGAACTGCATATAGTCCTCACTGCGCCGACCGCACAGTTCAAACATTTCGTCTAGCACGCCTTTCATCAGCAAAAAGGTCGGGCCGGTATCGAAAGTAAAGCCATCCATGCTGATGGCCCTATTACGGCCGCCAACATTGGGATTTTTATCGAAAATGGAAACTTTAAAGCCGCGATGACTCAATAACATACCGGCGCATAAGCCCCCCGGACCGGCGCCGACGATGATGATGTGTTTGGAGTTGACCATATCTGATTGTGAATCGATTATTGCCGAAGCATTTTATTTAAAACCGGCTAATGTACCAGCAAAACACCAAAAATGAGATATTCGCCTGCTGCGGACATGAATTAAGCCCGGTAAAACCTATAAAATCTGCATGACTGTGCGAGCGATAGAGGTTTAATGCGCGCCGGACAGAACGGTCTCTCTGTCGCCAGACTGATTTCGATTTCCGCTATTTAACGCCGAAGAACCCCTTTCTAGCGATGCGAGCACCCAAATTTGTCGAACTATTGAACTAAACTCAAAAGAGCACGGCATAATATCACTCATGAAAACACCGAAAAGACTTGAACCTTTAATCGAAAGCGGCTTGGTCGACGAGATCATTGGCTCTTTGAAAAGCGGCAAGGAAGCTGCCGTCTATGTCGTACGTTGCGGCTCGGAAATCTGCTGCGCGAAGGTATACAAAGATGCGGAACAGCGCAGTTTCAAGCAGAGCGTTCTGTATCAGGAAGGCCGTAAAGTCAGGAATAGCCGGCGCGCCCGCGCGATGGAAAAAGGCAGCAGCTATGGCCGAAAAGAGCAGGAATCGGCGTGGCAAAACGCTGAAGTGACGGCTTTATACCGGCTGGCGGATGCCGGGGTCAGAGTACCGAAACCCTACAACTTCATCGACGGCGTGCTTTTGATGGAACTGGTGGCGGATGCCGACGGCCACCCGGCCCCCCGGCTCAACGATTTGGAAATGCCGGCAGAATTAGCGCGGGAGTACCACGCCTTTTTGATCGGCCAAATTGTGCGCATGCTCTGTGACGGCCTGGTGCATGGCGATTTGTCCGAATACAACGTACTGGTCGGTAGCGACGGCCCGGTAATCATCGATTTACCGCAAGCGGTCGATGCGGCCGGCAATAACAATGCCCGCACAATGCTAGAGCGAGATGTTGCTAATATGGCCGCCTATTTCGGTCGCTTCGCGCCGGAACTGTTGACTACTAACTTTGGCAATGAAATGTGGAAACTCTATCAAAGCGGTGAGTTACATCCGGAGACCAACTTGACCGGCTATTTCGAGGACAACGCAAAACCGGCAGACCTGCGCAGCGTGATTCGCGAGATAGACGCCGCCCGCGAAGACAATGAGGCCAAGCAGCGTTTTTTGCAAACCCCATAATTCGTTGCCCCCGCACACCACACGAAAGAAAAAGCCGGTGTTACCCGGCTTTTTCTTACTACGTGGAACTGCTAACACTATCAGGCATAGGTATCGATTTTTATGCCTTTTCTAGCATCATTATCGCCATCAGCCTCTTTCACAACAGCTTGTACGGGTGGCGCTGCTGCTTGCTGATTGGCTGCGGGCTGCTTCGGTTGACTGGTGATTGGGAAATACGGTGTTGAGCCTACTCCCGATACGGATGACATGGTTTATCTCCTCTGGATTGAATAGTACCCGCCATGTTTCGGCTGGCATTCGATTTATCGACCAGCTTTGGCAAAGCTTTAAACAACGATCTCAGGCTTTCACAATCGGGAAAGAATCGGGGGCCGCAAATTTAGCTCTTCACCAGCAAAGGCTCTCAATCTTTCAATAGTTGATCCCGTATCGGTAATTGGCGTATCCGCTGACCGGTGGCGGCAAAAATAGCATTGCACAACGCCGGCGCAATTGGCGGCACGCCTGGTTCGCCAACGCCGCCCAAGGGCGTATCGAACTCTGGGGCCGGTAACAGATGTACTTTAATTTCGCGCGGTGCATCGTCGATGCGGGTAAGCTGGTAGGCATGAAAATTGTCCTGCTGTACCGCGCCATTCTTAAAGCTGATTTCGCCCAGTGTCGTCAAACTGACACCCATGATGCAAGCACCCTCTATCTGCGCGCGAATCCGCTCGGGATTGACTTGCGGACCACAATCCACCGCGATATCGACTCGAGGGATACTCAATTTGCCGACCTCATCGATCGCTACTTCAACGACCACGGCCACATAAGTGACAAAACTATAATGCGCCGCCAATCCTAAACCCTGCCCTTTGGGAAACGGCCGACCCCAACCAGCCTCGCGGGACACCGTTTCGATCACCCGCCGCAAACGGCCAGTATCGACGGGGTAAAGCACCGGCGATTCACCCTGATTCCAGGTATCGTTCAAACTGGTCGGGTCGATACTCCGCGCCGGGCCGATTAAATCCAGCAGAAAATCCCGATGATCGCGTCCCGCTACGGCCGCCATTTCAGCGACAAATGACTGCACGGCAAAGGCATGTGGAATATTGGATACCGAGCGAAACCAACCGATGCGAGTGTGTGCTGCTGCCGGCGGATTTTCGATGCGCAGGTTTTCTATCGCAAACGGCATATTGATCACGCCCATTCCCAATTCAGCCGGCATTTGCTGCTTGCTGTCCGGCCCGAAGGTAGAGGAAATGCTGGGCGCTGCGGTCCTGTGCAGCCAAGCAATAGCTTTGCCCTGTGCATCCAAACCGGCCTCCAAGCGCTCCAAAGATACGGTATGGAAATAGGAATGATGTAGATCGTCCTCGCGGGTCCAGGTCACTTTAACCGGTTTGCCTTTCATCGCCTGCGATAATAAAGCGGCTTCGATCACATAATCGGGTTTGGATTTGCGCCCGAAACCGCCACCCAATAGCGTGACATTCACCGTGACCTTGTCTTCGGGCAGTTTCAGCCATTTGGCGACTTTTTCCCTCGTTAACTGGGGTGCCTGGGTACAGGTCCAGATTTCGCAATGCCCCTTGACGATTCGGGCTGTCGCCGCTGGCGGTTCCATCGGCGCTTGGGCTAAATGTGGCAAATAATATTCAGCTTCCAAACGTTTGGCCGCACCATGCAGGGCGACATCCACGTCACCTTGTTGGCGCACCACTTTGCTGGGCTGGCGGGCGGCGGCTTCTAGTTCTGCTTTGTAGGCTGTCGAATCGTAGCTAGCATGAATGCCGTGCTCCCATTCGATTTTTAAGGCATTGCGACCTTGAATCGCGGCCCAAGTGTTGCGGGCAATCACCGCGATGCCGCCCAGCGGATTGAATTCGGCGGGCAGCGGACTACTAGGCAGCTCCACGATTTTTAAGACACCCGGTACTTTCAGCGAGAGACTCGCGTCATACTTTAATAGCTTGCCGCCCAATACCGGTGGTCGTGCCACAACGGCGTAAAGCAGGCCTCTTAAACGCGTATCTATGCCATACACCGCGCGGCCGGCCACAATATCCAGGCCGTCATAAACACCTTGGCGGCCTTTGCCGATATAACGAAATTCAGTCGGATTTTTCAGACGCAAAGTATCACGCGCTGGCACCGGCAATTTCGCCGCCGCGTTGGCTAACTCGCCATAACGCAGCGTTTTGCCGCTAGACATGTGCCGAACTTGGTGTTGTTCGGCACGCACTTCCGCTGCGGGCACACGCCAGCGCTCGGCTGCAGCGGCTTCCAGCATTTGTCTAGCAGCCGCACCGACCCGGCGCATGGGCATAAAAAAGTGGCGCATGCTGCGTGAGCCGTCGGTATCCTGATTGCCGAAGCGCTTTTCGTCGCCGGGCGCTTGCACGACACAAACCCTGGACCAATCCGCTTCCAATTCATCGGCCACCACCATCGGCAAGCTAGTACGCACGCCCTGCCCCATTTCGGACCGGTGGCAAAAAATACTGACCGCGCCATCGACCGCAATGGCGACAAATACCAAGGGATCATCAACCCAGCCATGCGGCATCGCATCGGCCCCGAACTTGCTGTCGGTGGCCGGCGCGATGGTTTCGTCGGCACTGACAAGCCTAGGCAAGCCGACGGCCAACACAAAGCCGCTCAACGCGAACTGTTTTATGAAAGCCCGTCGGCTAACATTGTCGATCAAATAACCGTCATCAGCATCGATCTGATCGCTGTTTGTTTTCAACAATTCGACTGATTTTTTCATGATTTCCCCTCCGGCAAATCGGCAACCTGCTTGATTGCGGCGCGAATGCGCGGATAGGTACCGCAACGACACAAGTTACCGCTCATAGCTTTATCAATCTCGGTATCGCTGGGCTGCGAATGCTGTTTAAGCAGCGCTGTGGCTGACATGATTTGTCCGGCCTGACAATAACCACATTGCGGCACACCCAAACTCAACCAGGCGTCCTGGACTTTTTTACCGGTTACGTCCTGCTCGATCGCTTCAATCGTGACAATTTTTTTGCCAACCGCAGCTGAAATAGGTGTGACACAGGCTCGGGTGGGGTTTCCGTCGAGATGCACGGTGCAGGCCCCGCAGACGGCCATCCCACAACCGTACTTGGTACCGGTTAAACCCAGTTGGTCGCGCAGCACCCAGAGCAATGGCGTGTCGGCAGGCAGATCTATCTTGCGGCTTGTACCGTTGATATTCAGCTTGGTCATAACATTTCTCGCTTCGGTGGGGAATATACAAGCGCGCCTGAAAATCGGTTTGACACCCTAGCGCCACAGTTCGCAGCATCCTACACGGGGGAGAGTGCGCCGTAAAGCCAGTAAGGTTGCAGCAGATTCAAGTTAGCCTGTAAGACAAAGACCCAGACTATTTTGTGATGGAGAAGTATTTGGACCGCTTGGAATGATACTGATGACGGGCTTCTAGCTATCTCCCGACCTAGAAACTTACGCCACCAGCACCACCCATGATGCACTCTGAATGTTAGCTTGTTACCACTGACAATCAGCTTTTAACGCGTATAAAAGATATGAAGCTGCCCACTGTAGTGTCTGATTGATCTCTCGGAAAAATTGTTTTTTTCCGCCGACAACCTCATGAAGTTCAGGTTACCGCGGATAATTGGATAGTCAAGTGTGTTTGGAACTAGATTTTTACCGCCAATGAAAAAAATTCTCGGCTAGCTCAAACAACCATTATTTCCAGTGTTCTGCGGGTGGAGGTGACTGCTCGCAGGAGAACTTAATTGATCAAACCACCTTGGATTTGGCATAAAGCGCCGCACCGACGATACCGGCCTGATTCAAAAATGCCGCAGGCTTAACCGTGGTTTTTATGGAAATCTGCTCCTTAAATTTATCGAATTTCTTACTCGCCCCGCCGCCCAAAATGATCAAATCGGGCCAGAACAGTTTTTCCATCGTACTGAGATAAATATCGAAACGGCTACCCCAAGACTTCCAACCCAAATCTTGCAGTTTTCGCGCGGCATCGGACGCGAAGCGCTCTGCCTCCAAGCCATTCTCCAGATACACATGACCAAGTTCAGTGTTGGGCAGCAGGTTTCCACCGGTAAAAAGCGCGGTTCCTAGACCCGTACCGATAGTGATTAACAGCACCACCCCCACTTGGCCGGCGCCCTCACCAAAATGCATTTCGGCGATACCGGCAGCGTCTGCGTCGTTCAGGTTGTGAACTTCGCAGTTGGTGGCTTCCGAAAATAAGCTATCGATGTTGGCTCCGATAAATGCCTTCGATATATTGGACGCTGTGCGCACCACACCATGTTGAATCACTGCCGGAAAACCACAGCCGATGGGCCCATTCCAGCTAAAGTGCAACACCAATTGCGCCAGCACCGCCGCGACCGCCTCCGGCGTTGCCGGCTGCGGCGTGTCGATTCTATGTCGTTCCGAAATTAGCTCACCGGTCAAGGTATCGACAATCGCACCTTTGATACCTGAACCGCCGATATCTACACCAAGAATTTGCATAACATGTCCTGAAAGGTTGCTTTATAAATTGAACATTCTAGGCGAAGCGGGACTGATGTCTCAGGAAATTTTCCGCCAAATTGATCAAGAAGTGGATACTGCAGCTTTTGATTTCCTGTGCTAAGAACTCTTTATTTAGAGTATGCAACGGTCAATTGTTAGCCAATTCGAAAACATAAATTCGGGCAAAGCCGGTGAAATCTAACTGAGTCAATCGCCTAACGCTTCTATAGCTTTGATGGGCTGCCCTTGCTTGCTCAGCGGGTAACGCATGAGACCAAATTGGCCCTCTGCCACTCAAGGCGAACGGGTTACTCGCCATAGCCTTGGAGCGGGTTAACATCCCGATAAAAAACTTGCCCACCGCTCATTTAGTGAACCGCGACAACCGGCTCAAATCCTAACACGAACAATACGTCTCAGATGTAAATGCTCTCCGCCGAATCCAGATTTCTGTTATAAGTGGCGTACAACTACAATGACAACCAGGAGTACAAAATGATTACAGCGACAATCTACCTTCTAACCATGTTTTTTGCTGGATACGTCATCTACCGCGTACGTTGCAAGTAACCGCTTGGTCTAGGTAAAAAAAGCCTCTATCGAATGAAACGATAGAGGCTATAGAGTGTGCAGTGCCGGAGTCACTGCTTAACAACGAGGGAGGTCACACATAAAACTTAAAACACTAGCGGGTCCAACAAAATTAAAGTACGGCAAATGGACACAGTGTCGAACAAAAGCGTAGATACCACAAACTCACCCACCGGGAAGCTCGGTCTCCCATCAGGAAACTGAACGCAGGTGACAGAGCCTCTCTGAAAAGTACTTGGAAAGTTCATGATTTCCGCCTTGACCGTTTGCAGTCGATTTAAAGTACGACTTCACTATAATCCCCTCTCGAAAATTTACAATTAGCGATTTAAGTTATTAATAATTCACTTTCAGTAAACAATAAAACCGGAACTTTTGCTGGGACAGCGCAGTTACATCAGGCCGAAAAAAAACACCGAACGAACATTGGTAACGCTGAACCGATATTTTGACGAGTGACGACGCGCTTTTTTAACATCGGCACCCTTGCTTACCGAGTTTCTGCTGGTAGATTTGGAAGTGCTAAGTTTGTTGATTCCTGACACACGTTCCGTCCTCAGAGGGGTGCTCCATAGCCCGCGATCCCCTTCGATTCTCAATCATCGGATAGCATCCGAGCGACAGAGTCGCGAGGGGATTTTTTTTCGGACACCGAAAGCACTGGAACACATGCTTTTTAGGCTCCTGTTAACGGGGATACGAAACCGTCAGCAACGATCCCCCAATCGCAAAGGCGCAGAAGTTAACTCTACGGGAATTAGCCCATGACTACAAAACCCGAATTCACACTATTTTATGACGGCCGCTGCCCGATTTGCCGGAGGGAAGTTGCTTGGCTAAGCTCGCGAAACAAGCTAAACAGGTTGGGATTGCAGGATATTCACGCCGAGGACTTTAGCCCTGAACTCTACGGCAAATCGGTCGAAGATTTGATGGCGGAAATCCATGGCGTAGACGGCAATGGTCGCCTGATTAACGGCATGCCGGTGTTTTATGCTGCCTACAGTGCCGTCGGTCTCGGGTGGTTAATGGCACCAACCCGTTGGCCACTCCTGAAACCACTATTTGATAAGCTGTATGCCTGGTTTGCTAGGCACCGTTTGGGTCTAGGGGCTTGGTTAGGGACTAAAACCTGTCAAGATGAGCGCTGCAGCATTCGCTCCGATCATTAAAAATAAATGCCCCTGCGTTACGAGATCCCAACCTATGAAAAACCTCTTAGCCCTAATCGGCAGTCTGATCTTGAGCGGATGTTCGGTAATGGGCATTAGAAGCAGCGCAGAGCCAACCTATGAGTTGCTCTCCGAGACTGGAGACATCCAGATTCGTCGGTACCCGCCATTATTGATCGCCGAAACCGTCATTGACGCGGATTATGCGCAGGCCGGGAATATTGGTTTCAACCGCTTGGCCGGCTTTATTTTTGGCGGCAACTTGCAAAAACAACAGCTGGCGATGACTACGCCAGTTTTTCGGGAAAATGCCGGCGAACAAATCCCGATGACCGCGCCTGTGTTACAAGAAGCAACGGACAACAAATGGACAATGGCATTCGTGATGCCAGCGAACTACAGTCTCGATACACTGCCAACTCCAATAGACCCCCAAGTGGCCATCAAAGCCTTACCGGCCAAAAAAGTCGCGGTGCTCCGTTATTCTGGCAGCCTTAATTTAGAAAAGATTAACGAAAAAAGCCGACTATTATCGGCCTGGATTGAACAACAACATCTCACACCACTTTCTGCTCCGCGCTCTGCGGCATACGATCCCCCTTGGACGCTGCCTGCCTTGCGGCGCAACGAAATCCATATAGACATCGAATAAGGATGCATTTGTTAGTGGTGGCGCACGGTAGTCGCCAAGCAGCCGCAAACCTTGAAATACGCGATTTGGTAAAACAGATGCAGTTGATGACAAATCGCTTCTCAGTAATAGAATGCGCTTTTCTGGAAATCGCCGAACCGTCCATCGAACAGGGGTTGCAGCAGCTGATCGCGCGCGGCGCGCTCGAGATTATCGTCATGCCTTACTTCCTGTCGGCGGGACGTCACGTTACTATCGATATTCCTGAACAGGTACAAAGCATGCGCGACGCAAATCCGCATGTCGATATACGGATTGCCGACTATTTAGGCGCTGCAGAAAACATCCGTCAGGTGTTGATCGACCAAGCCTGTTTAGCTATTTGAAAGCTAAAATGACTGATCAGTTCTGTCAACCCATACAAGCATTTTATCAGACAAACACTGCTTTCTAACTTTAACGTCGGTAAGCGTGATAGACTGCTAACTGGAAATTCATCCAAAACATGTGATCCCTAAGTCCCCGGGTGGACAATCTGACAGCACCACCTATCTCAGACCTCCCCCCACTATTTTCCCATCGAGACCCTTAATGCCATTTTCCAATCTCGGTTTATCCGAGGCTTTAATAAAAGCTATTGCCGACTCAGGCTACACCACCCCTACTCCGATTCAAACTAAAGCCATCCCCGCCGTATTAACCGGCCGCGATCTGCTTGCCGCCGCTCAAACCGGTACCGGCAAAACCGCAGGCTTTACCCTGCCGATCTTGCAACGCTTGGCGCAAACCGAACATGGCCGCAACCGGCCTGTACGCGCGCTCATTCTGACCCCTACCCGCGAACTGGCAGCTCAAGTTGCGGAATCCGTGGTCAAGTATGGTGCGCATCAGCAACCGCGCTTAAAATCCGAAGTGGTATTCGGCGGGGTCAAGATTAATCCGCAAATGATGCGTTTACGCGGCGGGGTCGACATTCTGACCGCAACGCCCGGACGCCTGTTGGATTTGATCAGTCAAAACGCCGTAAAACTGGATAAAGTAGAAATTTTGGTGCTGGACGAAGCCGACCGCATGCTGGACATGGGCTTTATCAAAGACATTCGCAAAATCTTAGCCATGCTGCCGAAAAAGCGCCAAAACCTGCTGTTTTCGGCCACGTTTTCTGCCGACATTCGTAAGTTAACCGGCGATTTGCTGGTAAACCCGGTCAAAATCGAAGTGGCCGTCGAAAACGCCGCCGCCGATTTGATCGATCAAAGGGTTTACACCGTTAGCAAAACTGCAAAAACCGCACTGTTGACCCATCTGGTAAAAACTAAAGATTGGCAACAAGTATTGGTGTTCACTAGCACCAAACACGGCGCGAACAAACTCACCGAAAAGCTGAATATCGCCAACATCAAGTCCGCTGCCATTCACGGTAACAAAAGTCAGGGCGCCAGAACTAGCGCCTTAGCAGGTTTCAAAGCCGGTGATATCCGCGTTTTGGTTGCAACTGACGTGGCGGCGCGCGGCATCGATATTGCTCAATTGCCGCATGTAGTTAACTTCGAGTTACCCCGTTCGTCCGCCGATTATGTGCACCGCATCGGTAGAACCGGTCGGGCTGGACAAAACGGGCAAGCGGTTTCACTGGTGTCTCAAGACGAATACCAGGCCTTGCGTTTAGTTGAAAAACTGATTGGCCTGCAAATACCCCGCGAGCAGATAGACGGCTTTTCTGCTGCCTAAAATGATCGTCATCCCACGCCAGAGCCAGAGCAAATCGCTGCTGGCGAGCGTGGAAACCTAGGACTTTCGCTGTCGGTCTGACCATTTGTCGACAGCTCAGCGAAGTGCTATTGAACTACTTTTTCACCGCTTTAAAAATTCTATCCGCTCTTGCTTGTCGGCTTTTCGCTGGTAGATTCTTTCTCGCAGTGTATTAGTTTCAATATTTCCTAGTTAATGCTCCCGTAGTCTCGATAAGCAATAGAGCGCATCGTTGCTGAGTCTGCGGGGGCACTTTAATACCTAATCAATGCTCCAGAGGTTTATTATGCCCTTCGCTCACCAACCACCACCTGCTCGTCCAGGCTGGAACTACCAACACTATTTTTTAACTCAGTTGAACAAACAAAAACAGGCAAAGCAGTCTCAGACCTCTTAATTCCCAGAAACTTGCATGACCCACCAGCAAGGCCAATTTATAGCCACTAAACCACTGGTAGGGCTGCTGCGAAAACTTAATGGAACGTTAGCGCTACCTAGCCCCCGCAAAATACATCGCCGATACAGCTATTCTGGCAACTACAATCCAGGTCATGGGCGCGGAGATTATATGCCCTGCCGATAACTATTTTCATTTCGCCTTTTAGCGGACATGAATGCGTGATATATAACTAGTTCAGTGTTAACACCTTGCATCACCAATTGATGGCTTAAGCCCTACCTGCAAAAAGGCTGAAAGCGTCTGACTCGTGGGTCAGCGCATTCCCAGAGACAAGTAAAACGTGTTTAGTGTACTTCGCCAGACAAATGGGGGGGGAAGTGCTACAGGTATTTCAGCCAACGCCAATGAGGTTTCCGCGCCTTTAAAGCTTCAAAGCCATGGCAGAGAGGATAGAGGACCAGTATCACAAACAACCATATGCCATAGACCACCGGCAAGCCATATCCGTAGTCTTTAGGCAGATCCGGCGCCCAGATGCCGCCGCCAATGATAGCCATTACTGGGCCGTCGGTGATGGCAGCCACCAATACTGCCAGCCCATGAATAAGATATAAGTGCAGCAGATAAAAGAACAGCGGGGTCCTGCCAAATACCTGCAAAAAGCCCAAGCGACCCAGGGTCTTGCTCTCAAACAAGCCCAACAGCAGCAGTGCCGGTCCCAGAGTCATTAACAGGTACAGCAACGACGGCGGATATTTATGGCAGTTTAGAAATGATAAGGCGGTGAAGACGGGGTCCGGATAGCTTTGCCAGGGCTTAGGGTCACCATACAAGTTACTGAATCGCAGCACCAAAAATGCCGCGATCAACATTAGCCCTAAAACCAAAAGCCGATGCGGCTCCCGGCAGACGCTGTCAGTCAATAGTTTTCCAAACCCAAAGCCAACCGCCATTACGCCTATCCACGGAATCAAAGGGTAATAGGGATTAAGTAACCAGCCGTCGCCGAACGACACATCATCACCGGTGTGAAGAACCGCCCACCATGGACCGAAACCACCCAAGTCAGTCGGCGTCAAGCTATCAAAGCCGTTATGTCCGATTATCATGATCGCACCCAAAGCCACGCACCAACCCAGCGGCAACTTCACCAAGCCAGCCAACGCAATCATCGACCAGGCGATTGCCCATAATACGCCGCCATCGATATGCCGCAAATCGGCGCGGAAATTCCAAGACCAGGCTTCGACCGTACACGTCAAAACCAACAGCAGCAGACCGCGCTCGATTAAAAATCGACTGAGCGGCGCTGCCTCGCCACGCCGACTTTGCCACAAATATGCGCTAGTGCCTGCCAGAAACACAAACACCGGAGCGCAGAAATGCGTGATCCACCGGGTCAGAAATAAAGCCACTGAAGTCTTGTCCAGATCGGTGGGGCTGAAATGGCTATCGCTGAAAAAATCACGCGTATGATCCAGTGTCATCAGCACCATAACTAAACCGCGCAAGATATCTACTGAAGCCAAGCGTTTTAAAGATGAATCGGTATCCAAAGAAATATGCCCCGCATAATTGGCAATCAAAGGCGCAGAGGGTAAGAGCGTTCAGAAAAAAATTCAAGGAAAGACTGTGGTTCTGCAAAACCGGATTGCTTGTAACTTGTAAAACTACATCTAAAGACTCAAAAATCATCGAAACCTAAGCGTAGAAGCGGTAGTTTCTATTGCTAACCAATCCCCAAACCCAACAAATAGCCTTAGATCAGGTGGCAAAAAAGGCGGAACTTATGCCCAATGCTCTCCTTGCTGAGGTAATTTTCTAAAGTTATTCGGCAGCGCTGGTTATACTGACTTCATTTACCCGCACAACCACCAATCTTGTTCCATGTTAGAGCTCTATTTAGACAGCGCCGATCTCGTCGGCATCAAAAACCTTTGCCCTGCTTTGCCCTTGGCGGGGGTTACCACTAATCCATCGATTCTCGCGGCAAGCGGCATCGGTCTGCAAGAGCTGTTACCGGCGCTGATAGACAGCATCGGTCCACAAGCGCGGTTTCACGTTCAAGTGCTTAGTGACTCAGTTGAGGGTATCATCGCGGAAGCACATAAACTCCATGAATTACCGTTCGACATTATCGTCAAAATTCCCGCGCATACCGCTGGTTTAACGGCGATCAAACAATTGAAAAAACAGAATATTCCGCTGCTGGCTACGGCAATCTACAACGTCCAACAAGGGATGCTTGCAGCGCTAAATGGCGCCGATTACCTGGCACCTTATCTAAACCGCATCGACAATCAAGGCTTTGACGGCATTGCTGTCGTCGGTGAATTGCAAAACCTAATTGACCGCTACCGGCTTCCCGGCAAGCTTTTGGTGGCCAGTTTTAAAAACGTCAATCAGGTTTTGCAGGTTTTAAAACTCGGCGTTGGCGCAGTGACCTTGCCACTGGATATCGCGCAGCAATTTTTGACCACTCCGTCTACAGACGCAGCAACTGAGAAATTCAACGACGATTGGCAGGCCGCTTTTGCCGGTAAATTATCTTTTGAGAGTTAGAGCAGAATAGCTTGCGCGATAATGGTCATTAAAAAAGTAACAAGCACTTTAAGCAACTTCGCCAATTCTCCGGTAACCAAATTCATAAAGCCTTGACAAGCTTTAACGTCAATTGTTGTCATAACAGGGTACAATTAGACTAGTATTATGTCGATTAGCCTGACGGCATTAACCGCAGGGCGCAGACGATAAACTTCAAATTTGAACTCTATATCCGTGTAACCATGATAACTAAATCGCACACCCTAAAACATTCGCGCCATAGGCATTATGCCCGGTTAGCGTTGGTGGCCTGTATTTATTATGCCGGCGCAAAACAGGCATTGGGCGCGGATATACCGTCTGCAACACCAGAAACCAACCTACAGACTATCAATAGCGTTTCCGAGGTGGTTAATCCTATCCCTGCCGACAACCCGATTGGCGCCATCCTCCTTAGCAAACAACATCCGTTGTTGTTACGTGCCGATTTTAGCCGCGTTAGCGAGTTTGTTAGCCAAATCTATCTTAATACGCAATTTCAACCTCTCTGGTTTACGGCCAATCGCTCCGAAAAAAACCTTAACGATTTGTTGAGTATCTTAAACAATGCGCCCAACGATGGTTTAAATCCGGCAAATTATGATGTTGACCGCCTCAAACAGCTGATCAGCGGTCCACATCCGGATAGCTCTGCCCTGGTTGCGGGTCACGATGTAGCGTTGACTGTGTCCTTAGTCCGTTATCTGCACGATTTGCGGCAAGGCCAAGTGGACCCGCGGGATGTCGAGTATCCGGTACATATCGCACCCAAACCGGCTTTAGACTTAGCCGGTTTGTTGAAACAGCACCTGGCATCGCAAACATTGACAGAGGTGGTCAGTCAGTTTGAGCCTAAAACCAAGCAATACCAGCAACTCAAACAAATTTTAACCCGCTTGCAGCAGTTAGGAAATCAACCAGGGGCGGACGAATTCAAACCGGGAAAAATACTACGTCCCGGAGATAAGCATCAGCATATCGTTTATTTGCATCAACGACTGCGTAGCATGGGCCTGCTAGACAATACTGCCAACACCGAGAGTAAAACCTACGATGCCGATTTGGTTGCCGCCGTCAAAACAGTTCAGCAGCAGCAAGGTTTAAAAGCCGATGGCGTGATTGGTTCAGCCACTGCGGCACTATTCAATCAGTCGTCTAGCGAAAAAATCGCTCAGATCACATTGGCCATGGAGCGCGCGCGTTGGATTCCAGACGCCACAGACGGGCCGATGATTGTGGTTAACATCCCAGCGTTTGAGTTATGGGCGTTCAATTCTATTGATGATACCAACCCACTTAATATGAAAGTAGTGGTAGGTAAATCTCAGACCAACCAAACGCCAGTACTTTGGGAAGAAATGAAATATTTGGAATTTATGCCTTATTGGAATATCCCAAAAACCATTTATGAAAAGGAAATTCTACCCAAAGCGGCAAACAACAACGGCTATTTAGCTAGTCAGGACATAGAGTTGGTAAGGCACCAAAACAGCGAAGAAAAAGGCGGTGGTAGCTATTTGCGGGCGCGCCAGCGCCCAGGCAAGAAAAACCCGCTGGGCCGCGTTAAATTCGTATTTCCAAATACTGCGGACGTGTATTTGCACGACACCCCTGGTCACGCTGCATTTAACCGACCGCGTCGGGACTTGAGCCATGGCTGCGTGCGTGTATCGGCACCGGAACAATTAGCCCAATTCGTGCTTGGCGATCAGTCCGGTTGGGATAAAGAATCCATCAAGCAAGCGATGTCTGCACCTAAAACCCGCCATGTCACCTTAAAACGCGCGGTACCCGTGCTGTTTTATTATGGGACTACGTTTGTCGATCACCAAAACCAGTTACGTTTTTACCCGGACGTATACGGTCAGGATGAGCTGTTAAAAAAGGCTTTGAACAAAATACATGCGCCCACGACAGCCAATGCAAGTTCGAATGATCAAATAGCTATGAGTAAAAGCGCCGACCTTGGACCTAACCCATAAGCCACAAAACCGAATGGCCATAAAAAAAGCGCCACAAGTGGCGCTTTTTTTATGCGTTAAGCACGCTATAACTTCCAAGTTCTGAAGGTACCTGTATCCAGGTGGATAAAGTTAGACTCAGGGTAATATCCCACGCCACCACGATGCATAGCCAACGCCGCACTGTGAATACGACGAAGGTCGAAGCGTTCGATGCGAATATCTACAGCTCGACCATGCATGTGAAAGCTGTTATTAGCGACGCCCGAATTTTCGGCATGCAGTTTAGCGTTGGTCAATGGCGAACGATAACCGCAGATAACGTCAAAGGGTTGGTTTAGTCCCAACATTTGTTTCAGGTCGTGTAATTGATCCAATAACTCAGGATCGATAGGATGTACATCATCAGTGCGATAGTCGCGCAGCAAAAAGCTGATTTCATTCAACGCATCACTAAGATAGCGACCCCTTTCAAAATACGTCAGGCTTAATTTGTCGCCTGTGTGCGGATTTTGAAATGCCAACGCTCGATGAGTTGCAAAACGACCACGGTCTGCCAAGAACAGCGAGTCTTGGCTAGACTCGATAAATGATTCTCTCGGTGCCGGTTGAATAATCGAGTTCGTTCTCCCCCCTTGATGACCGTGACGATTGGCATGGTAGGAGGCAGTGTTCACATGTTGTTTTTTACCCGTGTAAATATCTCGCACGCGCGATTCATGTGGCATGTTTCGTTCTGCGTGAGCGGTATGCAAGCTCCCATGACCGCCAACAACGGGTTTAAGGTTATTACCGCCAGCACTTTTGTTTAATTTAGCAGCTTGACGACCAACCTTGCTAGCCTGAGCGGCTTCACGTTTGGGTAGTCGCACTGCGCTCCTTGCCGCCTTCGCCAAGCGATGGTTTTTGTCCGCTTTTACCGTTGCGCTTTTTGCAGCATTCACTACGCCGGGCATTGCAATAGACAGAACCGCCCCCAAGGCCAGACGCCCGAAGAAGCTGCGTCGAGACAGCTCCACGTCGTCTTGCCCTTTTCCATGATTTTCTAAATTATCTTTCCGCATCCATAATCTCCTGATTCAACATCATTCGGATAGTGATGATTCCGCAGGCTGATAGCCCACGGGTTTTTGTGATTATAGCACTCCGTCACAGTTCTAATTTGCTTTTACCGACATTTTGCCGCCGGGGTTGCGAACCATGCCGACTTTCAAAAGCACAGCGAGAGCATCGTCCGGCTATTCAACGTGTTCACAAAGTTCGCTTGATGCGCTTATTTTTAGCACTTTGCGGACTATCTTAGCTCTCGCTGTTTTCCCGGCATTTTTTCCTGCGTACAAAAAGTATTTTGAACTCCGAACGACATTTCACAGATTTTTTTTGCTAAAAAGTCTATGTTATTTTGACTGTAATGCATCGGAGAACAACATGGAAAAGCCAAGCAACCCCAAAAATCAACTGACACTGTCTCAACAGCTATGCCATTCCTTTTTTTCCCAAAAAGGCTACGACCCTTTCGCAAACTTAGATTCGCATGATGGCTGTGCGATATATGATTCCTATCTACGTCAGCAAAGAAGCTTTGCTTCTGGAATAACAGGTCAAAACTGCCAAATTAGCTTTGTGAGCAAATTTACGAAATTGGAATAGTACATGGCGCCAGCTCCATAGCTACCCGAAAGATGAGTTAGCCCATGAAGCCCTGGAAAATCGAGAATTAACCAGGGCTCATACGACCAAATCAGCTAAAATAGTATTGATACCCTCGCTAAATCAAAAACTTGCTTAGTGTAGCCGGTGCCCTCAACCGCCTTGCGTAAGCCAGCTGACAAAACCCGACACTCAGCTTTTTTTAATCGCCGATAGCCCGCTGTTATATAGGCAGTGGCAACCGATCCATCACTACGTTATATTCACCAGTAAAAGCGATAGACGCTTACCTCTACAGCTACCTAAACTACTCGTGACCACCTTATTTCAGATTCCAGAAAATCATCCGCAACGATTCGTTTTGCACAACGAAGTCCATGCCAGGGCCTCGTCGATTCTCAGCTTGCCGGTTAGAGCCAGTTACTTGGCGTTGTCGCTATCAAGCGACGAAAAAATGCAGGAACGCCGACATCTGAAAGCGCTTTGCGAGCGATTTGGCGCTACACCGCCCGATCAAGATGCGGATCACTTCAGCGCCCGCTTCGATGCATTTCAAATGAGTTGGGAGCAACACGGCGAATTCAGCACCTACAGTTTCTACGCCTACGATGACACCACCGAACCCTTTGCGGAACCCGCTTTAAAAAAAGTTCCTGTCGATTGGTTATCGCAAATCAGCGGAAAAGTGATCGTAGCCGCTCATGCCAGTGTCGTATCGGCAAAAGACGTTCATTACCAGGACGAAATGGATTTATCGCCACTAACCACCTACTTTGCCGGCAACCCAATCGTTGGATCTAAAGTAACCGGCGGGGCAGCGGCTGTATTTACCGATTTTCGAATTCATGTCGATGGATTTAGTCGCTTTTTGGTGGTGAATCAAAACCTAAGAACCGCGCAGGCCGGGCGCCTGTTGCATCGTTTATTCGATATCGAAGTTTACCGGGTGATGGCGCTACTGGCGTTTCCTATCGCGCGCAAACTGTATCCAGAATTAAAAAAGGCTGATCGGCAGTTGTACACCATCACCAACTCGATGACGCAGACCGATAACGATGACGCCAGACTGCTAGATGAGTTAACCGCATTGGCGGCTGAAGTTGAGAACCATATTTCACGCATCAATTTCGCTTTGCCGCAGCCAGCGCATACTACCAGTTGGTCGGCCAACGCTTAGAAGATTTGCGCGAAGTGCGGATTCAAGGGATTCAGACCTTGGGCGAATTCATGAAGAGGCGCATGGAGCCGGCGATGCATACCTGCAACTCCGTTTCCCACCGTTTCACACTGGTTTCCGAACGCGTGAGCAATGCCAGCCAGCTGTTACGCACCAAAGTGGACATTATTATTGAGCGGCAAAATCAGGGCTTACTATCCTCAATGGCCCTACGAGCAAAAATGCAGTTGCGCATGCAACAAACGGTTGAGGGCATTTCGATGGTTGCCATTACCTATTACGCCGCAAGTCTGATCGGCAAAATCGCCGAAGCGTTGCACAGTTTCGGTTGGCATGTTGATGTCGGATTGGTTGAAGGTCTGTCGATTCCGTTCGTTTTGGTGGTCATTGCCATTAGCACCAAACGAATTCATAAGATCATCGCAAATACGACAGAATGAACGCGATATCATCTTAACCGGCAACTCACTTGCTTTACTTGAGAGGATTTGCCTATAAGAGTAGAGCCCTCATTCCGACAACAATCAAACCGGATAAATAATCATTTTTATTGCTTTAAATCAATTGTTTATATGAATTTAAAATTAGGTTAAATAAGTCTATCCCAACGAATTTCACGGAGCCAGAACAATCCCCTCCAAATCTTCGTGGTTTTTTGTACGGAGAGCATCGGCTACAATTCGCGGGCTTTATTTAAACCGTGATTAAAACTCGAGGACACCATCCATGGCAGATTATAGAAAATACAAATGTAAAACCTGCGGTCACATTTACGATGAGGAGCTGGGCGATCCGCGCAATGGCGTAGCACCCGGCACTCGCTGGGAAGATGTTCCGGAAGATTGGGGCTGCCCTAAATGCGGCGCGGTAAAATCGATGTTTACTCTGGTACGCTAGCAAGCATCTGCTACCGAATATAGAAAGGGCGCATTTTGCGCCCTTTTTTGTCTGATTGCTCTAACGGACGCTAGACAAGTTTGTCCTTGATGAAATTGACGAGATTGGCGAACTCAACATTTTGACTTTCTTTATCCATTCGGCCTTGATATTCGACTGTACCACTATCAAGACCCCGGTCGCCAATCACAATACGGTGCGGAATGCCGATCAGTTCCATGTCCGAGAACATGAATCCGGCGCGAACCTTTCTGTCGTCGAGCAATACTTCTATGCCGGCATCGGTTAAATCCTTATAGATTTTCTCTACCGTATCAATCAACCGATCGGACTTGTGCATATTCATCGGGCAAATAGCCACTTGAAAAGGCGCCAGTTCGTTGGGCCAAATAATGCCGCGCTCATCATGACCTTGTTCTATAGCCGCCGCGACCACCCTAGAAATACCGATGCCATAGCACCCCATGATCATGATTTGGTTTTTGCCGGCTTCGTTGACGATAGCAGCATTCATCGCTTCGCTGTATTTCGTGCCCAACTGAAAGATATGGCCCACTTCGATGCCCCTGGCAATAGTAATCTGCCCTTCCCCATCCGGACTCGGGTCACCGTCGACAACCATGCGCAAGTCTGCAATGTGCTCAGGTAAGCCAAGGTCGCGTTGCCAGTTGACGCCCTGAAAATGTTTACCGTCTTGGTTAGCGCCGCAAATAAAGTCTGACATTAACGTCACGCTCCGATCAGCGATCATCTTAATACTCAGATCAATAGGCCCTATTGAGCCGGGTTTGCAGTTGCAGGCCCTAAGAATCTCTTCATCGCTGGCAAATTGCAATGGCGACAGTACCCCGTCGATTTTTTCAGCTTTAATCGGGTTTAATTCGTGATCGCCACGCATTAACAGTGCAACCAAGCTACCGTCTTCGCCTCTGACAATCAAGGTTTTCAGACACTGCTTCGCATCCACCTTGAAAAATCCACTGACGTCTTCGATGCTGTGCTGATTCGGCGTATCAACCAAAGTTTTGCTTTGGCTGGGCTCGGCACGCGTGCCCTCCGGCATTAAAGCTTCGGCTTTCTCGACATTCGCGGCGTAATCACTGGCAGTAGAAAAGGCTATCGCGTCTTCGCCGGATTCGGCTAACACGTGGAATTCATGAGAAACCGCACCGCCAATTGAGCCGGAGTCCGCAATCACCGCCCGGAATTTCAAGCCAAAGCGGTTAAAAATATTGGTGTAAGCTTGATACATCACGTCGTAGGTCGCTTGTAGCGATTCCTGATCGAGATGGAAGGAGTAAGCGTCTTTCATGATGAACTCGCGCGAACGCATCACACCGAAACGTGGTCGGATTTCGTCGCGGAATTTGCTCTGAATTTGGTAATACGTTATTGGCAACTGTTTGTAGCTTTTCAATTCATAACGAGCGAGATCGGTAATAATTTCCTCGTGCGTTGGACCCAGACAAAATTCGCGGTCGTGACGGTCTTTTAGTCGCGCCAATTCTGGGCCATATTTTTCCCAACGACCGGTTTCCTGCCATAACTCGGCGGGTTGCAAAGCCGGCATCAGCACCTCCAAACCACCGGCTTTATTCATTTCCGCGCGCACAATATGTTCTACTTTGCGCAATACCCGCAAACCCAACGGCAGCCAGGTGTATACCCCCGCAGCAAGTTTGCGGATCAAACCGGCGCGTATCATTAGCTGATGACTGGCTATTTCGGCGTCGGCGGGTATTTCTTTGACGGTGCTAAGAGGAAACTGGGAAGTGCGCATATTGGCCCTGAGGTAATTAATCAAAAGCGCTATTTTAACGGTTAAACACCAAAACCACGAATCAACGAGGCTAATTGCGTCTATCCTACTAACTTTTAACATTGCTGTTATTGATGAAATTTGGGAAACTTGGCCTCGCAGAAGCCCCAGAAATAGGAAGTTATGATTAAAGTGTTGCTGGTTGATGATCACGAACTCGTCAGGAGCGGAATAGCGGCGTTGTTAGCTGTTGAAGAGGATATTGTTGTGGTCGCCGTATGTAATTGTGGCGAGGAAGCCCTGCGTATTGTCGAGCAAGAGCCGCCCGATGTGATTTTGATGGATATTAATATGCCTGGAATAGGTGGATTTGAAGCCTGTCGCCGCATACTGCAATCGCAGCCCTCGATCAAAATTATTGCTTTGTCGGTGCATAACGATGGCCCGATACCCCAGCAGTTGCTGAAATTGGGTGTAGTCGGATTCGTCTCCAAGGCATCGCCAGTCAGCGAAATGGTGGCGGCGATTAAATCGGTAACTTCCGGTAAACGCTACTTGTGCCAGGATGTCGCCAGTAATTTGGCTTTTCAGTTTTTGCCCGGTGCCGATGTGTCGCCTTTTTTGCAACTTTCTCAACGCGAAGCAGAAGTGGTGAGGCTTATTTTGCGCGGCAAGAGCATTCAGGAAATGTCGGAAGCCTTGCAACTGAGCGACAAAACCATCAATACCTATCGGTACCGCTTGTACCGCAAGCTCAATATAAAAAATGATGTGGAATTAACCAGACTGGCGGTCAAATTCAATTATTTGGAGACTCTCTAAGTACCGGGGATGCGCGTTCGGCTAACGCACACCCCCTAACGATTTAGACTAGGGTGCGGGCTTTGGCAAAAGCTTCGCGGAAATCCAGGAAGACCGGTTTTTCTGTTTCCAGCATCAATTTTAACAACTCATGCTGCAGCTTATACTTGAGATTGCCTATCGACAGGGCTCCGACACCGATGGCGTTAGTGGACTGACTGGCCAAGCTTAAAGGTGCTGATAAATCGTTGAGCTCAATGCCTTCTATGCCGGATGGCGGTACAGCATTAACGTCGCCGGCAACTTTCAATTGCCTGGCTTGCGCCAGCACCGCAGCATTGATGACGCGAATGCCGGCTTTGGCAGTACAAAATACCAAGTCAGCATCGGCTAATAGCGCTGCTTTCTCTTCGTCGTTGCGAGCGACATCACCCGTCATGCTGGCGCCAAAACGCCGATTGTATTGTTTCGCCGCGTCCTTGGCCGAATCTATCGATAAATGGTCCACCAAAATTGTTTCAGCGCCTTGCAGAGACGCTATTACGCCCGTTGCGATACCAACTGGGCCAGTACCGCCGAAAACAACGGCTTTACAGCCCTTCAGTTCTTTGCCATGGTGTTCTTTCAGCGCTTTTTCTACGCAGGCCACCAATGCCGCCGCGGTGGTGCAGGCACCGCTTGGATCCGCGAATACGGAAATTTGAAAAGGCGGCACCATTGCGGGCTTGGTGGCTTGCAGCATGTCGATAGCCATGCCCATATCCCTACCACCGATAAAGATTCCGGTTTTTTTGCTGGCCGATGGGCTACGCGAAAAAACGGCATCTTGGGTCAAATTGTGAATGTTCTCCAACTTGACATTGGAATAAGGCATGAGCACGTCAAAACCTGCATCGAGTGCCATATTTATGTCAAACGGACTGTTGTTTGGCATCGGGTCGAACATGTGGAGTATGCTGCGTTTTGGCATATTTACCTTACCCTCTTTGATAGGCAGACTTTGGGGAGCTTAGCTGGTTATTTAGTCGATTTGATGAACTCGCGAGCGACTTCAAAAGCATGTTCGAAATGCAAAAATAGCGGCTGATCGCTTTCTAGCATTCTTTTCAGCAGACGACTTTGCGCTTGATACTTAATATTGCCTATCGCCAAAGCACCTATGCCTACTGCGCCACTGGCTGACCCAGCCAATGGTTTGCCGTTGTCGAACGCATCAATGCCAGAAATGCCGGCTGGCGGTACCGCGTTTACATCGGCAGCCACTTTCAATTGTGCGGCTTTGGAAATCAACTCAGTGCTTAATAACTCAATACCTGCGGCACCTGTCGCGAATACCACGTCGGCACTTTTCATGTATTCGGCTTTATCGGCATCAGTACCTGCAAGCACCGTGATTTTGCCATCGCCAAATTCTTCGCTACAGAGTTCGGCGATGCGCTCGGCTTTATCCAATTGCCTACCGATGATTCTGACTTTAGCACCCGCTTGAGCGGCAATGACCGCTGCCGCTTGTCCAACAGGACCTGTACCACCCAAGGCAATGACGTTTTTACCTTCCAGCGTGGTATCAAATTTCTCAGCCAATTCTTTCTCGACAGCCGCCACCATACCGGCAGCCGTAGTGAATGCCCCGCTAGGGTCAGCAAATACCGATACTTCAAAAGGCGGCACCATAGAATTCTTTGCCATCTTCAGCATGTCCATCGCTTGCTTAGTCTCGCGACCGCCGATGAAGATTGCGGTACGTAATAGGCCTTTCGGGCTGCGAGAAAAAATCGCATCTTGGACCAAGCCCCTTACTTCGCTGGGTTCAACGTTTATGTAGGGGATAGCTGAAATCCAACCAGCATCCATCGCCATGTTGACGTCGAATGGACTTAAGTTCTTGGCTGTAGTCAGCATGTGCAGAATAAAGGGTTTTTCCATGATGGCCTCTTATAATTTGATTAGCCGGTAAGTATAAAAGAAAAGGCAAGACGATAACAATTCTAGGCGAAATGCCGAATCGCGCTTTATTTTAAGCGAGCTGGCACATGCGGTTCGATGGCGTGGTACATCAATTGATGCATTTTGGGGTTACCGACGATAATATTGCCGGATTGTAAGTATTTGTCATTAAAGGAAAAATCAGTAGCAACACCACCCGCTTCTTGCACCAAAATAACGCCGGCGGCAATATCCCATTCCTTGACACCGATTTCCCAATAAGCGTCCAAACGACCGCAGGCCACATAAGCCATATCGAGTGCCGCAGCTCCGGCGCGGCGGATACCGGCAGAATCGGCGCAGACAGCTTTAAACATACCCATATAAGGCTCGATGTTTTCCATAGTTTTAAACGGAAAACCGGTGCCTATAAGGGCGCCGCGCATACTACTCTGTTTGGTAACGCGGATTTTGCGATTGTTCAACATCGCTCCGCCACCGCGCTCGGCTGTGAAGAGTTCGTCACGAGTGGGATCGTAAATCACGCCCAACTCCAGCTTATTTTTGTTTTTTAACGCTATGGACACCGCATACTGCGGAAAGCCGTGTAAAAAATTGGTAGTACCGTCCAACGGGTCGATGATCCAGGTGTAGTCGTTACCTTTATGTTCACCGCTTTCCTCAGCAAGAATGGCGTGTTCGGGAAAGGCGGCGCGGATAACTTTAATGATTTCCTGCTCGGCAGCTCGATCGACTTCGGAAGCATAGTCGTTGCGGCTTTTTTGATCGATGGTGAGTTTCTCGATATTTTGTGAAGAGCGCTGGATTAGGTCGCCGGCGTTCCGCGCTGCGCGGACGGCAATATTTAGCATCGGGTGCATAGATCTAATTGAAAATGAGCAGTTAGAAAACTCGGATAGGATAGCAAATTTTGCTAGAATCGCTGCTTTTTTAGCCGTAGGGGCTGGGCATTGCTATCACAATTTAAAGTGGTTTTAGTCGAAACCTCCCATCCCGGCAACATCGGCGCGGTTGCCAGAGCCATGAAAAATATGCGGATGGATCAGTTGCGCCTGGTATCGCCAAAATGTTTTCCACACGCCGACGCCACCGCCCGGGCTTCGGGGGCTGACGACTTACTTAGAGCCGCGACAGTGTTCGACTCCCTGCAGGATGCAATCGCCGATTGCCGGATTGTCTTGGGTTCCAGTGCGCGAGATCGAACCATCAGTTGGCCCTGTCTGACAGCACGACAGACTGCTGAAAAATGGGTAAGCGCGTTGCCGGAGCAAAATATAGCTTTGGTGTTCGGTCGCGAGAATTCCGGCTTAACAAACCAGGAGCTTGACTTATGCCACTACTTATTGCGGATACCCTGCAATACAGAATACAGCTCCTTGAACCTAGCTGCGGCAGTCCAAGTGGTATGCTACGAATTGTTCGTGGCGTCCGGCCAACAGATGGTTAGCAAGGTTGGTGACTTAGGCGAAGAACCCTTGGCAACGGCTGAGCAAATGGAAGCATTCTACGTGCATCTCCAACAAACTATGCTGGATATCGGCTTTCTGCACCCGGAACGCTCCCAATCTATCATGCGCCGCTTGCGGCGAATCTTTAACCGGACCCAGCTGGATACCAAAGAGTTGGACATCCTGAGAGGCATCTTGCGCTTCTCGCAAAATCATAATACCGAATAAGCCCATGTTGGCCAGAATCAAAGAAGATATTGATTGCGTATTTGCCCGGGATCCGGCTGCACAGTCGGCTTTTGAGGTGATAACCACCTATCCCGGTTTTCATGCCGTTTTGATTCATCGTGGCAGCCATTGGTTGTGGTCGCGAGGCTTCAGATGGGCGGCCCGTTATGTCTCTTTTTTGGGCCGCTGGCTAACCGGAATCGAAATTCATCCCGGCGCTCAAATTGGCCGGCGGTTCTTTATCGATCACGGCATGGGAGTGGTAATCGGCGAGACAGCGGTGATCGGAGACGATTGCACCTTGTACCACGGGGTAACCCTAGGCGGCACCAGTTGGAGCAAGGGCAAACGCCACCCGACATTGGGCAAAGGCGTAGTGATAGGTGCTGGCGCAAAGGTCTTGGGGCCGATTGAAATCGGTGAAGGCGCGCGAGTCGGTTCCAATTCTGTAGTGGTAAAATCGGTGCCCGTTGGTGTCACGGTAGTCGGCATCCCCGCGCATATCGTCGACGACAAAGCCAAACAAGAAAAAGCCAGACGCGACGCGATGGCGCAAAAAATCGGTTTCGACGCCTATGGAGCCACCAGCGATATGCCGGATCCCATCGCAAATGCCATCAATCTGATGCTTGATCATATCCACCAACTCGATAAGCAAATAGCCGATATGCAGCAGGTATTGAACAAGGCCGGTATCGATTGCCATCGTCAAGTGATGCCTGCGCTGGACGATTGCGAGATCAAGGACAAGCAATAAACTTGTCAGGGATTTTCTAACCTCAAACCGCCAACGCCTTTCACCCCAGCGCTCGCTGCGTCGCTCCAAGAAAACTGAAATGCCATTACCTTGAGGCCATTGCAAAACGGCATTTCCAATTCATTCAAACAGCCAGAAGCTAGAGCTGGTGGGATTGTCGGCATACATCGAGTAAAAATTGCATAAGTTTGCGAATTCCACTGATAGTTACGATCCAATACTTGACCAAATTACTAGGTTTATTTATAGTCAGGCTTATTTTTATTAGTTTATAAGAGGTTTGACATGCGGCTTACCACAAAAGGACGTTACGCGGTCACCGCGATGTTGGATTTGGCTTATCACAGTCAATCCAACCCGGTGACTTTGACTGACATTGCGACTCGGCAAACCATTTCCCTGTCTTACCTTGAACAACTGTTTGCGCGTTTGCGCAAAGCTGGCATGGTTAAAGGCGTGAGAGGACCTGGCGGCGGATATACCCTCAGCCGTAGCGCCAAAGACATTAATATCGCCGACATTATCGAGGCAGTTGACGAACCCGTCGATTCCACAAAATGCGGCGAAAAAGCCAACTGCCACAATGATCAACCTTGCCTGACGCATGATTTGTGGATGGGCTTGAGCGATCAAATTCGTGGATATTTAAAAGAAATTAGTCTGGGACAACTGCTGGAACGCGATTTTGTCAGCGACGTAGCGAAAAGACAGAGCAAGCATGTGGAACATGTTATTGAACTGCAACCTAGACAGGAAAAACGCGTCGCCCAGTGATTTATTTGGATCACAACGCCACTACCCGCTGTGACGAGCGCGTGGTGGAAGCGATGTTGCCCTACTTGAATACCATGTACGGTAACCCGTCCAGTCTTTATAAGCTTGGCCGCATAGCTCGTAGCGCTATTGATACCGCCCGCGAGCAAATATCTGCCCTGATCGACGCTGCGGGAGCAAGAATAGTGTTTACCAGCGGCGGCACTGAAGCAAATGCTTTGGCACTGGCGAACGCGCGGCACCGAGGTCTGGCTGTTTCTGCCATTGAACATCCCTCTATTTTCGAAAACGCTGCATACTACAAGCATTGGTTTCGTGACTTGCAAACGATTGAAGTGAATGGTGACGGCTTAGTGTCATTGCCGTTGGAAAAAACAAGTTGGCAAACCGGCGACATGGTGTCCGTGATGTTGGCAAACAACGAAACCGGCGTTATTCAAGACCTTGCCGCCATTTCCGAAGCGCTGGCGGAGCGCGGCTTGAACTTGCACACCGATGCGGTGCAGGCCTTGGGTAAAATACCGGTTTCGTTCAAAACGCTGGGCGTTAACTTAATGAGTTTATCCAGTCACAAAATATATGGACCGAAAGGCTGCGGAGCTCTGGTAGTCTCCGAGGATTTTGTTTTAAAGCCCTCGCAGCGCGGCGGCGACCAAGAACATGGCTGGCGGGCCGGCACAGAAAATGTGGCGGCAATAGTGGGTTTTGGCAAAGCAGCCGACTTGGCAAAGTCGGAACTGGGATCAAGGCAAACACGGATGCTGGCCCTGAGAACACGCTTGGAGCAATCCCTGCGCACTATTCCGGGCTTAGTGATCTTTGCCGAGAAGGCAAAAAGAATTCCGAATACGGTGCAGTTTGGTATTCCTGGCATTAGCGGCGAAATGTTGTTAATGCAGTTGGATCAGCGCAATATCGCGGTTTCCAGCGGCTCAGCCTGTTCTGCGTCTTCCGGCGAGATTAGCCCGGTATTGACTGCCATGGGAGTGGACGTTCGCTTGGCTAGGTCAGCCATCCGCGTCAGTTTGGGAAAAGACAACAACGAGTCTGAAATCGATCAATTCGTCGATGTCTTGAAAGCATCGATAGCAAATTAGATAGGAGAATTAGTCATGGCTATTACCGTCACTGAAAATGCTGCAAGGCAAATCCAAAAGCAGTTACAAAAGCGCGGAACAGGTTTAGGTTTAAGATTGGGCGTTAAAGCCTCTGGTTGCTCCGGATATGCCTATGTATTGGATTACGCCGATCAAGCCGAAACCGATGAGGTTATATTTGATCAATACGATGTGAAAGTGCTGGTTAAACAGGCTGATCTGGATAAATTAAGCGGAATTGAATTGGATTACGCCAAGGAGGGTTTCAGCGAAGCCTTCAGATTCAATAATCCGAATGTAAAAGGCACCTGCGGTTGCGGTGAAAGTTTTACAGTATAGCGTGTAAAAACGCCGGCTTTTCCATCCCGAAAAAGCCGGCGTCATGGGGCGCTTATTTCATGTTAGCGCCGCAGTTTCCTTCCATCTTTTTGCCCTCAGTTGCTGCGTCCGCGGCTGGAGCAGCCGGTTTGTTACCAGCACACTTACCTTCGGTAGCGGCTTTACTGTCGGTGCTTTTTTTCATCATCGAAGCGCCGCATTTTCCTTCTCCGCAAGAACCGTCTTTCATTTTATCTGCACCGGCTTCAGGCTTGGCTTCTGCCGTCAACATATAACCTGAACTCAACTCAGAAAGCGCAAAGGGATTATTATCAGCTTGAGCAATATTGCCGACTAAGGCAGCGCCGATTGCAATCGCAAAGGGGGCTTTATTGATTTTCTTCATACTATCTCCTGTGGAAAAAACTAATTTTTCTAATAAGTGGTGGTCAACTAGAACCCTGCGTTTATGGCAATGGGCCAGTTGCTAATATCACAAAAAAGGCTTGTAAAGTAAAGGCGGGAAGATTCTGCCAATCGGCAGTATACTTGCGCCCAAAACGATTCATTGCCGCAACCTACCGATGCTATATCAACGCAAACCATGACTTCAAGCACACCCATATTCCAACTGGGGGCCGAGGTATTAAGGCGGCAGGCGCAGCCTGTTGACGACTTTGCCTGCCCGGAGTTCCATACACTGATTGAAACCATGCGCGAGATGATGCTGGAAGCCAACGGCGTCGGTATCGCCGCGCCGCAATTGGGCGCTTCGCTGCAAGTTTTAATCATCGCGTCCCGGCCTACATCCCGTTATCCTCACGCCCCGGAAATGCCGCCCATACTGATGGTAAATCCAAGTTTCGAAATTAGTGATAGCGCACAAGTTAAAGACTGGGAAGGTTGTTTAAGCGTACCAGGTATCCGGGCGCTTGTGCCGCGCTACCAGGCGATCGAAGTGCAGTATCAAAATCAGCAAGGCGACGTCTGTCGTTTGGCATTGCAGGGTTTCCCGGCCAGAGTATTCCAACACGAGTTCGATCATTTGTTGGGCTTGGTGTATCTGGATAGGGTTGAGAACAATCAAGATATTATTGCCGAAACCGAGTTTTTCAAACGCATCGCCGCATAGGAGTCGACCGAATGAAGTTTGCGTTGTTGTTAGCGGGCTTAATGATTAGTTACAGCGGCATGGCATTGCCGCCGCTATCTTTCAGCCAAATCGCGCCAGGCGTCTATCTGCACACGGCCGCACATCATTGGCCGGATCGGGACAATCACGGCGAGATTGCCAATATCGGCTTTGTTATTGGTGAGCGCTGTGTCGCAGTGATAGATAGCGGCGGCAGCCCACAGCAGGGCATCGCGTTGCGAAATACGATCAAACAAGTGACCGCTAAACCGGTTTGTTACGTCATTAACACCCATGTGCATCCCGACCATATCTACGGCAATATCGCCTTCAAGGAACCGGGCGTGCAGTTTATCGGCCATCACAAGTTGGCCCGCGCGATGGCCACGCGCGGCGACCATTATCTCGGGCGCGCGGCGGAATTGTTGGATATTCAAGTCAATCAAGACAACATCATTCCGCCCGATATTGAAGTAAAGGACACAATGACGTTGAATCTGGGTAATCGCGAACTGGTAGTGACTGCGCATCCGAGTGCCCATACCGATAACGATTTGAGCGTTTACGACAAGGCCACCGATACTATCTGGCTGGCGGATCTGCTGTTTTTAGAGCATATCCCGGTCATAGACGGCAGTATCAAAGGCTGGTTGGCGGAAATGGAGCGCTTGGAGAGAAATAGCTACAAATTGGTCGTACCCGGCCACGGACATTTGGTGAAAGATTGGCCGGCAAGTCTGCAGCCGCAAAAAGCCTATTTGACTGGCTTAGCAACCGAACTGAGGGCAATGATCAAGCAAGGCAAAACCTTGGAGCAAGCGGTGAATACCGTCGGCTTACCGGCTAAAAAGCATTGGCAGTTATTCGAACAATTCCACCGCAAAAACGTCACGATCGCATTTGCAGAGTTGGAATGGGAAGATTAATTCCACCTTCTCAGCGTTGTTCATAGCCGGCATACCCGCCAAGCAGCGCAGACCCAATGCCACCGATGGTAAGCTCATATCCGCGCAACGAGCTAAATTTAAAAAATAGGAGACTAAAAGCATGCATAAACCCCACAACGTTCTTTGCCTACTGGCTTTGATAATTTTGCCTGCGGTGGCCGCTGCGGAAGGCGATGACATTACTTGGAACACTGTTTTAAAAAGCCAATTTTTTGCCGGTAAAACCATCGACGAATCCAATGCGGTAATCGAATTGGATGCCCCTTATCGGGCAGAAGATCCGGCGATTGTGCCGGTTAAAGTCACCAGCAAATTTGCGCAAACCAAGGAAAAATACATCAAGAAAATCTGGCTGTTTGTCGATAAAAATCCGTTTCCGTTTGTCGGCGAATTTGAGTTCTTCCCGGAGAGCGGCAAAGCCGATTTGGCCCTGCGCGTACGCGTCAATACCTATAGCGACATTCGCGCGGTGGCCGAAACCAATGACGGGAAATTCACTATGGCCAAAAAATTCGTGAAAGCCAGCGGCGGCTGCTCGGCACCGATCGGCGCGGATCTGGATGAAGCCATGAAGCGGCTCGGCAAAGTAAAGTTTAGGCTCGACGATGGCATTCAAAGCGGTCAACCTGCCCTGACCCAATTGATGATCAGCCATCCCAATCTAACGGGTATGCAGATGGATCAAATGACCCGATTTATCAGAAAATCGCACTTCATCGATCAACTGAAAGTGACGTTCAACGGCAAGCCGGTGCTCAACGCGAAAATCGATATCGCGATCAGCGCCGACCCGAATTTCCGTTTCTACTTTGTACCGGATAAGGCCGGTGAGCTGAAAGCCGAATTTACGGATGTATCCTGTGAATCACCCACCAGTCGGAACGTCTGTAGTAAAGGTGGCAGCTATTCGCAAAGCTATACGGTAAGCCCTTAGTGGTCAGTCCGCCAATCAGAGGCGTATTGCTGGCATTAGGCATGCTGGCGTTTGCCGGTGATGCATTCGCACTACGCTGCGGGCATAAGCTGGTCCAAATTGGCGACTATAAATCCGAGGTCTTGGCAAGATGCGGGGAGCCGGATTCCGTCGAACAGCGCAGAGCAATCCGCGGCAGCCGTTTGCGGCATCCCTACGGCGCATTGGAGATAGATCAATTTGAAGAGGTGCTGATCGAAGAGTGGATTTACAACTTCGGGCCACGCAAGTTTCAGCAATTGTTAGAATTTGAAGATGGCGAGCTGAAAAAGATCCGCAATTTAAGTTACGGATACTAAAAGGTCAGGCTTTTAATCCAGATTCAACCGCAAAAAAAGCCCGCCGAAACGGCGGGGTTAGCAGGATTGCCACAGGAGAGCACATCTCACCGAGTCATCGGTAAACCGTCAAAACAGCTTACGCTCAACGCATACTACAAGCCGTGCTGGGCGGGGACGCTGAAACTGCCAAAATGCTGCGGTGCGCCGGGCATTAAGGAATTATCTTGCATCACAGATCTGGGTTTTTGCCAATGTCCGGCCGCTGCTGGCCGTCCAAGAAAATAACCTTGCAGCAATTTACCGCCAGCATCCAAGGCAATATCCAGTTGTATTTCGTTTTCAATGCCTTCAATGATCGCTTGGGCGCCCAAGGCCTGGATGATTTCGATTAATTTCGGCAGCACCCGGCGGATCTTGGCATCGGTTTGCGCCTGATGGATGATGCTTAAATCCAGTTTCACAAAGCTGGGCGATAAACGCCACAAGCGGTCCAGATTGGAATGCCGGCTACCGAAATTATCGATAACCACCTGAAAGCCTCGATCACGGTAATTCTCCACCGCTTCGAGCAACTGTTGATCGGCTTCCACCGCATTTTCCATGATCTCCAGCACCACTTGTGTGGTTGGCACCGAATGCAGATGCAAAATGTGTTCAAACACCTTCCCATGCGTATTAACGCTAACCAGCAATTTGGGATGCACGTTTAAAAACAGCAAGCCCTTTTCCGCTGGCAGATGCAGATAGTTAAGCATGTGCAGGGTTCTAGCCACCCTATCCAGCTTCACCAGTTTGCCCTGGTTATCCGCCCAACTGAACGCGAAATCCGGACTCACTGCCTCCAAACCGGTGGAAGTGCGCAGCAAGGCTTCGTAGCCCAGCAATCCCTGGGATTTACCGGCATCGAATATCGGTTGAAACTCGCTGCGCAATTTCAAGCCAATAAACCGGCTAAGTACTTCCTGTTGCTCGACTTCCAGTTTGAACTCGTCCAGATCCAGATACAAAGCCCTATCCAGATCGTCACGGAGTAATTTAATGGTATTTTCCACCATGGCTACACCCTCCTCTGCCGAATCGTTCTCAGCGTCCATAAATCTTGTCGAACACGCCATTGTCGTCAAAATGTTCTTTCTGAATAGCAGTCCACCCGCCTAATTGGGCGACGCTGATCAGATCCAAAGTGGGAAATTGTTTGGCATATTTTGCGGTTATCTCTTTATCGGTCGGGCGATAGTAGTTTTTCGCAATAATCTCTTGGGCTTCTTTGGTATAGAGATGTTTCAGATATTCCAGCGCTAAGTCTTGGGTACCATTCTTCTTAGCGACGCTCTCGATAACAGCCACCGGAGGCTCGGCCAAGATGCTGAACGGCGGCGTGACGACTTCGAATTTATCGGCACCAAATTCTTTTAATACCAGATAGGCTTCGTTTTCCCAGGTAATCAGTACGTCGCCGATTTCACGTTCGGCAAAAGTGGTGGTGGAGCCGCGCGCCCCGGAATCTAACACCGGAACGTTTTTAAACAGCTTTTCCAGAAAAGCCCTGGCGGCGTCCTTGCTGCCGTTTTTCTTTTCCGCAAACCCCCAAGCCGCCAAGTAATTGTAGCGGGCGCCGCCGGAGGTTTTGGGGTTAGGGGTGACGACGGAGACGCCGTCTTTGATCAGACCATCCCAGTTTTTAATCGCTTTGGGATTGCCTTTGCGCACCAGGAATACGATGGTTGAGGTGTAAGGCAAGCTATTGTTCGGCAACTTACTCTGCCAATCTTTGGGTAACAGATTGGCTTTATCATGAATCTGATCAATGTCACCGGACAAGGCCAAGGTCACCACGTCGGCTTCCAGACCATCAATCACTGCGCGAGTTTGTTTACCGCCACCACCATGCGATTGTTGGATGGTCACATCTTCGCCGGTTTTGGTTTTCCAGTACTGGGTAAACAACTGGTTATATTCTTTGTAAAGCTCACGGGTGGGGTCGTAAGACACGTTCAGCAAGGTCCGATCCGCAAGCGCGTTGCCGCTGAGGGCTAGCGCAATAGCAAAGAGTAAAGGCTTGTAGTTGTCGGTGAATCTCATGGGTGCTCCTGAAAAAGGGTTATCGTTCTGATGGCGGCAAGCTGGCTTTGATCAACCACGCTGAGTATGCTACTTAAAGTCAATCAACCGCTAAAACGATATATTTAGAACGAAATATCTAATATTAAGATATAAGATTGCCCGCTAAGGGCTATCCAAAGAAAAGCTCGACGTGCGAAAAACAAAGGCATGGAAAAACACTTTGAATTTGCCGCTTAAAAGATTGGGTTAAAATACCCAGTGCTGAAAAGCCAAAGGCATTTAACCGCTTGCTTTAGACTTGGTTTGTTGACCTGGGCAGGATAATCGCTGACCTGTCGCTCTGACGCCGGTATTTGTTATGGCAAGTCGGTAAAGTTTCTAATTCCGGCTTACGAGTTTTTCGATTTCGCCACACTTCCGCTTTGCGGAGCAACGACTACGAAATACTGCAAGGCCCTTTGATTATTTCGCTAATTGGTAAGACGGATTAATAATTTCCGGTATAGTTCTGGAAAAACCAAGTAGCCAGGTAGGTAAATGAAGCAAACGCTAAGTTATTGGCTAGACTCCGTCAATGTCATCCGCAGAGTCGATGAAGACTGGGACCGCTCCATGGATTCAGAAAATTGGACAGACCGCGCTGCGAGCCAAAGCATTATTGGCAAACCGCTGTTCGATTTTATCTGCGACGACGTGACTCGCATGTATATCGCAACCATGTTGGAATCGGTCAGGGTGTTACCCAGGACATTGTTTCGTCCGTATCGCTGCGATACGCCTGACTTTAAACGCTTTATGATGATGACAGTTACACCCGAAGACGATGGTCTGGTGCGAGTTTCGCATGAATTGTTGCGCACCGAGCCAATGGCAAAAAAAACCTCGTTTAAAACGGTTAGCCCAACGGAGCAAAGCGCGTCAGCCGCGTTTCAAAGCAGAATGGCTATATTGGGCACTCACTTTATTCGTTGCAGTCTTTGCAATCGGATACGCAAAGTAGGCCAAAATGATTGGCAGGAAGCGGACTCAGTGGCGGTGACCAGCGAGGCCATTCGAGTCGTTTACGGCCTTTGCCCGCGTTGTATGCAATAGCGTTCTTGATGTGGTGTATTGCCTCAGGCGCTGGCTTGAGTCTGACAACACAAGAAGAATCAATTCTAGATATATTCGATAAGCGATTACGATAATTAAATCAGTACCCATTATGAACCCCAATAAAGCAGTGACTGATGAAAAAGAAACACCTAAAGTTAACCCGCCAAGACCTTACGTAGTCGGTATCGGCTCATCAGCGGGAGGCCTGGAAGCCTTATCGGCTCTGATTGCCGCCTTGCCTAGCAATTTAGGCATTTCCTACGTAATTATTCAGCATTTGTCGCCAACCCATAAAAGCATGCTAGTGCAGTTATTAGGTCGCGAGACGCCAATGGCTGTGGTCGAAATTCAGGACAACACAACTCCGGAACCCGACGTGATCTACGTGGCACCGGCGAGCCGCAATACCATTTTTCAAGACGGGTGTTTCAAACTGCTGGAAACCAGGCGGGAAACCCTACCCAAACCGTCGGTGAATGTGTTCCTGACCTCCCTGGCGGCTGAAAAGTCCGAAGACGCAATAGGCGTGGTGCTATCCGGTACCGGCAGCGACGGCACTGTAGGGCTTCGGGAGGTTAAGTTGAACGGCGGTTTTACTTTTGCTCAAGAACCCAGCAGCGCTAAATATACCGGCATGCCCCAGTCGGCCATCGATTCGGGCTGCGTAGACTGGGTTTTGCCGCCAGAAAAAATTGCTGTCGAGATTACCAGCATCGTCCGCAACCGACCGGCTTTTCCCGGTCATTTGGAAACCGTGCAACCGCAGTCGCTGGCTACCCAGTTAAAAAAGCTACTGATCAACGTCAAACATAAAACTCGCATCGATTTCGGCGGTTACAAGGAAGGCACTTTATGGCGACGCATCGAACGCCGCATGGCAGCCAATCACTTGAACGAATTCGAAGATTATTTGCAATTTACCGATGACAATCCGGATGAACTGGATCGTCTCAGCAAAGACATACTGATCTCAGTCACTGCTTTTTTTCGCGACAAAGAGTCATTTGAAAAATTGAAAAAAGTGCTTGAATTGATTGTCAGCACCAAGCAACCGGGTGATGAGATTCGAATTTGGGTGCCGGCCTGCGCGACCGGCGAGGAAGCGTATAGCATCGCTATTCTATTGGCTGAGACTATCGGTAGTACTTTATCCCAGTTTAAAGTACAAATTTTTGCTACCGATATCGATCAAGACGCGATGGCGATTGCCCGGAAAGGTGTATATCTGGAAGGCTCGTTGGCGGAACAAGAGCCGGAAATGCTGAACCGGTTTTTCATCAATTTGCATGGTCAATACGAAATCAACCGCACCATCCGGGATATGGTGGTGTTTGCTCGCCAGGATTTAATCCTGGATCCGCCTTTTTTGCGTCTCGATCTGGTCAGTTGCCGCAATGTCCTGATTTATTTTCACACCGACATTCAAGCCAAGATTCTAGCCACTTTTCATTATGGTTTGGCCGACGGCGGCTATCTGTTTCTGGGTAAATCCGAGAGTGTTTATCAGCAAGACAGCCTTTTCGACGACGTTGACAAAACCCATCGAATTTATCGCCGGCGCGCTAAAGACAGTCTGATTCCGTTAGCCGTTTATCAATTGCCGCACTTAAACACGGAAGTCGCTAAATATCCGGCAAAAAAAAATAATGCTGAACAAAAACTGATGGAGACTGCGGTGCGGGTGTATGTACCACCCACCATTCTGGTCAACCACAGCTTGGATATTCAGCATATCTTTGGCGATGTCAGCAATTTTTTATCGATTTCTGCCGGTAAGCCCAGCATGAATTTGATGCATCTGATTAAGCGCGAACTGCGCCCGGATTTGCAACTGCTACAACATCAGGTCGAGCAGCAATTAGACTCGGTAATCGGCAGAACTCGGAATCTGCGCTTAGGTGGTGCCCTAAGTAATATTCGCCTGGCCATCCACCCTACCGAAAAAAATGTTGCCGGAGCTTTTTTTCTGGTCAGTTTTGAAACCTTACCTGAAAACACTCTGCAACTAAATCAAAGCCGGGAGTACCTATCGGAATTGGATGCGGATACCAAGCTAAATTTCCGCGAACTGGAAGATGAACTGATCATGACGCGGGAGCGCTTGCAAACGGTCATCGAAGAGTTGGAAACGTCCAACGAAGAACTGCAAGCCTTGAATGAGGAAGTGCAATCGGCGAATGAAGAGTTGCAATCGTCCAACGAAGAACTCGAAGCCACCAATGAAGAATTGCAATCGACCAACGAAGAACTGACTACTGTCAACGAAGAGCTACAGATCAGGACCAATGAGCTCGCTGAAGCGCTTAACGAACTGGAAAGCATTCAAAACAGCGTCGGCTACCCGATTCTTGCCGTTAACGAACAGCTGAAAATACTGCGCTTTAATGCGCCTGCCGCCACCTTGTTTTTGTTAAATCAGTCGTCACTGGGTCAACATTTTGCCAATTTGCGGCTGCCGGTCGGCATGAAAGGCTTTACGCATCATATTGAAACTGCCATGCGTAACGGGGAAGTCGTTGAGGACGCGATTCCTTCGGTAGAACGCCACTATCTGCTGCATGTTTCCCCCTACAAGTCCTCTCATGCTAATGCTCGTGGAGCCATCGTTACCCTGGTTGACGATACCGAGCGCAGAGCCAGCGAGGAAGCCGTCAAAAGCAATCGGGAAAAGTTATTGGCGATCATGAATAATTCAACGGCCATCATTACGCTGAAAGACATTGCCGGTCGCTATGAATTTGTTAACCGGCAATTTGAAAAAATCTTTGCCATCAAAGCCGAGGACATCCTGGGTAAAACCGATAGCCAATTCCTACCGGAAGCGATTGCCGACGATTTCCGCACCAAAGAATTAGAAGTCATTCGTAAATTGCAAACCATCGAAAGCGAAGACCACCTAAAGCACCGCGATTTCGATTTGCACATGCTATCGATCCGCTTTCCGCTAATCGGCTCTGATAATTTGCCCTATGGCGTCTGCACCCAATCCTCGGATATTACCGCCAGAGTGCAAGCGGAAAGCCAATTGCGGTTGGCCGCCAGAGTATTCGACCGCTCATCGGAAGGCATCGTCGTCACTGACCCGAAAAAAGAGATCCTTACCGTCAACGAAGCCTTCAGCAATATAACCGGCTATAGCGCCGAAGAAGTCATCGGCAAATTGCCGACGTTTTTATCCTCAGGCTTACAAGATAACGCTTTCTACGAAGCGATGTGGAGCAGTATTCACAGCCAGGGCTGGTGGCAGGGTGAAATTCTGAATCGCCGAAAAAGCGGCGACATTTACCCGGAGTGGCTGACCATTAATGCCATTTTGGATCATAGTGGCAAAACCGCCAATTACGTGGCAATTTTTAGCGACATCACCATTGTTAAAGAATCGCAGCGTCGCATCGAATTTTTGGCTACTCACGACCCCTTGACCGAACTGCCGAATCGCTTGCTGTTTTTGGATCGAGTACGTCAGGCCATTGCTCGCGGCGAGCGCGGCAAGTATTTGTTTGCTGTGGTGTTCATCGATTTGGATGACTTTAAGGTCGTTAACGATTCTTTAGGTCACGCTGCAGGCGACGCCTTGTTAAAAGAAGTAGCTAAACTGCTGCGCAGCCTGGTGAGAGCGGTCGATACCGTCGCTCGTTTCGGCGGCGATGAGTTTGCCTTATTGATAGAGAACACCAGCATCACCGAAGTCGAAAGTACGGCACGGCGCTTATGCGCCGCCATCAGTCGCTCTATCTATCTGGGCGATCAAATGGCTCATGTCGGTGCCAGTGTCGGCATTGCTGTGTTTCCGGAAGACAGCAAAGATGCGGAAATCCTGCTGAAGCATGCGGATACCGCTATGTATGAAGCAAAAGCCAAAGGCAAAAGTGCCTATCAATTTTTTACCAAGCGCATGATGGAACAGGCCGATCAGAGGCTGCGCATGGAAAACGGGCTGCGGCTGGCGCTGGATAAAAACGAGCTGGCTTTGGTATTTCAACCGCAGATCGATTTAGCCAGCGGTCGATTGATCGGGGTCGAGGCTCTCTGTCGCTGGACGGACCCCGAACTGGGACCCATTGCCCCGACAAATTTTATTCCGCTGGCGGAAAAATGCGGTTTGATCGAGAAACTGGGCGAATGGGTGGCCAATTGCGCCTGTATGCAAATGAAACGCTGGTTGGATAACGGATTTTTCCTGCCGCATGTATCCATAAACGTCTCCATCGAACAATTTCGGCGCGGTAACGTGTTGAGCATGATGCAGCGGCTGGTTGAACTTTACCAATTGCCGCCGGGAAAAATCATGTTGGAAATTACCGAAAGCACCTTGGCCGATGACAACCAGCTGCTGAAGGACAGCTTTTTGAGCTTGAAGGAAATGGGCTTGAAAATATCAATCGATGATTTCGGCACAGGCTATTCTTCTCTAGCCCGCCTGAAAAGTTATCCGATTGACGAAGTTAAAATCGACCGCAGTTTCGTTGATGATATAACCGAGCAAGGGCAGGATCGGGTAATCGCCCAAACCATTATTGCCATGAGTAGAACCCTCGGTTTTTCAGTCGTTGCGGAAGGCGTGGAAACAGAAGAGCAACTGAACATCTTGCGCGAACTGAATTGCGATATCGTGCAAGGCTATTTAGTTTCCAAACCAATTTCAGCCGAAGAGTTGCTTGAAAAATTCGCTGATAAAATTTAATCGATAGATTCTTCGAATCGTCATACCTAGGTCCAAGCATTTCGGTTAATGGTGACAGCTACCTTACCCAAAAAATCCTGACCAGTTTTATCGCCCAGGATTTGCCCTAGTTTAGGATGATTTAGGTGAGCAGCCTATCGAAGACTTGATCCCGAATTGGCGTTTGGCGGTCTTCAACTAGCCACCCAGTTATCTTAAGCATTTGCGGCGCACACGCCAACCAAAGCCAACGATGGCGGACATAAATAAGTAGACTGCACTCGGCAAAGGCACCGGTGCAGATTGCATTGGACGCATATGCCAAGCCAGAGCGTAATCCCAACTAAACGGGCTGATAGCCCCGGATTTGACTCGCAATTCGTAATGGTGTCCGCTTAGCAAACTAAGCCACAAGTTCTCGCTATTATCGGCGCTGCTCGCCGAGAAGGCGGCGATGTGTTGCGCCGTGATGTCGAATAACTCCAGGTTTAGATCGTGTAAGGTCGAAGTAAGACTTAGGTCGTTGGATATACCCAGACTCCAAACCAATGAAGCTTGCAAATTTAAATCCGTCTCGGCGGCAAATCTATAAGTACCAACTGCATTACTAGCCAATCCGCCGAACGCCGTGTCGACATCAAATCCAGCCAAACCAATGCCATTCGCATCGCCACCATCTTCCAGGCTATCTTGTTCGCCGGCGGCGATGATTTCGTAACTGTGCAAAATGTTCAGTTGGCCGGCGCCGTACCTGTCGTCCAGCCCGTTCACCGTTTGATGCCCGCCGCCACGATAATCGACGATGTTGTCAGCGATCGAGGTATTTTGCGTCTCTCGGTCGGCGCCCGCAAGCAGCGCCGCTTTTATGGTTTCCGCTCGTTCTGCGTTGTAAACCGTACCCACCCCGTCAATATCCTCAGATCCATGCGAAAGATTAAAACCACCCTTGTGGCCGGTCTCCACTAACAACGCGGCAGCAGCAGCCACGATAGGTGTCGCTCCGCTAGTGGTGCTCTGCGGCGCGACCAAATCGGGACGAGTTCGACCCGCTGCGTATAAAGAATCCACCGCATCGGATCCCCTATCCTGCTTGCCGTCGGTGCGTCCCACCGCGATGGCATTGTAGGCACTGCCCAACAAAGGCGAATTGCTGAGACCATTATGCATACCGACCACCTGGATAAACTCGCTGCGCTGCACTTGCCTATCCACAAGGCGCAAAATCAGCGTCGTTTCCGATATAGTGTCACCTTTGCCGACCCAACTGTGGTTGGCAATCCGTCCAGCATTGACGGGTGCCAGTGCACGTGGACTGATCATACCGTCGAGCCAGGCATTGGCATCGTAACTGGCGATATTATTTATTCCATGGGCGATAGAGTCCTTTCCATAAAACCTGGCACCAACCGCGTTAGCATGTCCCGATGGCGCAGTACTGGCTTTTTCACCCGGAAAAGTAAATATCTTACCGGCAAATTGGGCGTTAAGAGTATCCGGCGCATAGATTGGATAGTCAGGATGATCTTGCGCTTCGACCAAGGACGCCTCAACGTGAACCACATTGACTCCATCGCCGGTTGGTATATTTGCGCCAAGCTGGATTTGCAAAGCTTGATATCCAATATCATTTTTGTAATCCGCTATCGCTATGGACGCCCAAAACACGATTGGCAACAGATAAAAACCAGGTTTTTTGATCATTGTAATCCCCTATTTAAGCTCTTCACATGCGGCAAACGCTAGTTGACATTGCTGGGCACTGGTGAGTGGTGACCGGGAGAAACCAGAGTTATGAGTTTGGCTATACAAGATGAACAGATGGTCATTGCCCTACTAACGCCCCAACAATGGATCTATCGGTTAGCCGCAACTATAGACCAGACGCGAACTCTTGCTGAATGCTCGGCGGTTTTGGAGCTTTGCTAGTACCGAAGGCATCCTCTTTCGGCGAGTATCTGGGTGGCTATTTGATTACTCAGCAAATGCCATTTATTACTGGCATCGATCGGGGTGAAACGTCGAACACACAAGGCGTTGTTGGCATTCCGAAACAGCAAACAGAGGATTTTAGGGTTGGCCTATCAAGATAGTGGATAGTGCGTTTCCGGAATTCCTGTCACATGGGACAAACTCGCTGTCAACTCGACGTCCTGGTGTTCGCCCCCTGCTAAACACTGGCACAGGGGCTGGGTTAGAAATTAATGTCGGGCAAACCCGGATTTAAACAATTAATGGATGCGAACCAGATAGCCGTCAGTTTTTTCGCAACCAGGTTTACTGTGTGCAGTAATGCTCAAACGCGCAAATCCGCCTTCTATGGGTCTGTCCACTTTGCCTTTTATCTCCAAGCGACCGCTAGGTTGTTGTGTAATTTGTAAGTCTTTGGAGGTGAAATGATGTTTGGTATCGCCCGCGCTGACATTGACCACAACCGATGTCAGTGTGGTGTTAGCGGAAGCCATCAACGAAAACTCGCTAAACGACTGCAAATATTTATTGGTGGCCGGCTGAAACTCCGAAAACACCGGTTTATCGCAGCTCTGCGAACTCTGACTACTCCCGTAAGCGTGTGCCGCAGCGCCACTAAGACTTAATAAAGTGGCGATGGCAATTTTGATTAACGTGGTCATTATTTTCTCCGAATTGTGGTTATAAGAATAGTTATCCCCCTAGCTTACCAACAAAACACGGAATTGCTGGTGATCAATTCGATCAAGCATCCACCCGCCAAGTAAAAACTTGCAGCGGATGGCAGTGATGAAGGGTAAACGCTGCTTACAAATCGGCTTTAAAACGTCGCCTTTGGCGAGCTTCTGACCTCTCTGGGCCGCGATTCAGCGATAATGTGCGGCGATGTCAAATTCAGGCTCAGCCTGATCCCATCTTAAGGGCGAACAAAAACGGGATATTAACTCGCGAACCTGACTAACTGTCGGAAAAGTCTTTAAGATGCATGCACAATTGTCATTCTAAATTTGTCTTTCATTTTTCCCAAAAACCGATATAATCGTCGGTTCGAGTATGTTGCAGTAACAAAGCGCATTAATAGTGTAGGGAGATAGTATGCTTATCTTGACTCGTAGAGTAGGAGAGACCTTGATGATTGGTGACGATGTGACTGTTACAGTTCTCGGGGTCAAAGGAAATCAAGTTAGAATTGGTGTAAATGCACCAAAAGATATATCTGTTCATAGGGAAGAAATCTACGAGAGGATTAAAAAAGAGCAGTCCGAAGCGGGAAGCACGGAGGGCTGAGCCAGTTATAGGAGAGATGGCCGAGAGGCCGAAGGCGCTCCCCTGCTAAGGGAGTATGTGCCAAAAGCGCATCGAGGGTTCGAATCCCTCTCTCTCCGCCATAACATTTAAGGCATAGTTTTTCAATTAGCCTTTTAAAAAGCCTCTGCAAGCAGCGCGTATCAAACAACGCTGCGAGATAAGAGGCTTTTTTATGGGAGCCTCATCTCCGTTGTGTTTTATTTGCGTACTTGACAGCAACTAAGCATCAAATAGCTTTTAACGACTGGGAGCTCACCCAAAAGCTATTTGGACAGAGCCCCGCCGAAAATGGGATGCAGCAAAAAACTCAAGCTTGCCTGGAATTTTTAAATCCTAATTGGTTGATCTAAAACGCTTAGGAAGCGGAAAGCAGCTTTCCCGGCACTAAAAACTTGCAGTGATATGCAAGGATACCAGAGAATATAAGCCCTCAATGCGACTAAAATATCACACGAGCAGCTTTGGCCTTGGGTGGTCGACGCAAAGAACACTGAGATCAAGAGAAATTGTTAAATCGTCAATACTTTAACGAAATACCAGAGAGTAGAACTACTGATCGAGTACATAAAAAATGCAACACACATTACTCTACTAGATTTTTTCTTCTTAAACTAAATTAAAACTTGACATAAAGTTGCTCAGAAAAGATAATAAGCGGCTCAGATAAGCGCCCGTAGCTCAGCTGGATAGAGTACTCGGCTACGAACCGAGCGGTCGGGAGTTCGAATCTCTCCGGGCGCGCCATATCGAGAACAAGAAAAATATTAATCCCCTGTAGCTCAGTCGGTAGAGCGGGTGACTGTTAATCACTAGGTCGGCGGTTCGAGCCCGTCCGGGGGAGCCAAATAAATCAAGGGCTTAGGTAGAAATACCTGAGCCCTTTTTTTATGCGTGGTCACTTTTATGGTCACTTTGTTTTTCTCTCAAAACCGAAAATTTTTCGGTGAACTATCTGAAAAACGTACGCCACATAACCAAGTGTTTTCGCCACAGTCACAGTTAAGCCTGAAATCCAAAGATTTGTAGTTCTGAAAGCACCGCACTGCACTCGCTGCCTAAAGCGAACTATCACTCTCCTTATTTGCCCTGTTTTCATAGAAAGCATTTACTTTGCTTGCTAGCCACATTTGCGGATTCTTAATTACCGGTGGAGGTACTTCGCCAGCCTTCCTCATTCGCCAAAATTGAGTGCGAGTCACACCTAATTTCTCCAACATGTCACTGATTTTTAAGAACTCTTTTTCTTTGGTAATTTCTGTCGTCTTTTGTTCGCTTTCAGTATTCACAGGATCAACCTAATTACAAAGAGTAGTTACACACACCGCAACGCTCAGATAGATCTTCCCTCGCATTCAATAAAACCCAGGCTCGACAATTCTTGCATGTCGAAATCTGAACTTTTTTATCTTTGATGTCCTGGGCCACCACCCAAGCAGCCGAAAAGTCGAGTTGCCCGGAAGGATAGGAACGCTTGTAGGCGTCAAAAGCGCTTATCAGTGTTTGGATTTGACTGTCGGGCGATTTGTTTGAAGCAGCCCGATAGCACACGGCAAATAGCGTTACGTCCTTGTATTTCCGCCGGCTTCCAGTCAGACCACGGGTGGAAAACTTGATCGATCCACGACTGGGCGATTGGCCATGTAATTGACGGTATGTCTGCCTCAGTAACTTTATCGGTACTCCCGTTGCTTGATGCACGATTTTGACTTTCGCATGGAGATTGAGCAGTTCTATCGCCAAGGTTTGTTGTTGATATTTCTTGAGCATTAGCTGCCTCCCTTAATCAATAGTGCCGCTTAATCCAAGCATGGCTTCCACCATCGGAGGCGATTCTCTATTGATGTTTTGAATAAACTGACTCGAAAATCGAGGGGTAAAACATAGCCAGTTTGAGCGGGAAATTAAGTCAATGTCTTCTAAAGATAAACGACCAACTGCCAAGCGCATGGCCTCATCGGTAATCCCCAAGATTAATTCGGTCAGAACCGAGTTCTCCCGTGTGATTTCTCTGGCTTTGATGAGCCAAGTTTGATTCATGGCATAAATCTCTTCATCGCATCCCAGTTGATTGATCGCCGTCAGTTTGTCAAAGTAGACCTCGAGATTTTTGAATGCTGACTGCATCATGTTGTCGATGTGCCCCGCCATATTGACTATTTTCAGTTTCGATTTCAGATAATCGGATCCGAATTCGGCGACCAGTGGCAAAAACAATTCCTGAAAGAACCCCTGCGTGATGGTTTTGACGTCCTTAAAATCAATCGTCAGCGATTGCTGATTGGCAAAGCATTCTCGGGCCAAGCGGGCTAGATTTTTGCCATGGATTGGCTGGGGTATTTGGGAATGGGTGGCTGTGACAACAACGATATGCATGCGACTTCTCCTTAGTAGCTGATGGATCGTCTCTAACGAGCTCTTGGTTTGTTCAATGTGAGCATTTTTGATTTTGCGGAAACCCAGCGTCGCCGACCTGAGCGATCAGTCCACACCTCGCAGATAGGGCATTGACTAAATGCGGCTTCAGGGTGAATCATGCCTAGGTAACGGGCGCGGCAACGCCCGCAAAGAATGAAAACCAAATCACCCGCCGAGAGCAGGCTAATTAAATACCAAGCCCGGTTGATGTCTAACGGATAATGTTGGCTGGAGCGTGGTTGGATAAATTGCCGATCGGCTAAAATTTTGGAAGCGACGTTGCTGTAGATCTCATAGGCCGTAACCAGTAAGGTTGCACTCAGGTTCGGAGTAGAAAGTCGGTGTCTGATGTCTTCAATTATGCTTAAAAATAGCGAGGCATGAATGTTGTTGAACGCCGAGCGGATGGCCCATTGATGATCATGAGGCAGCATGCCTTGTTTGGGCGGTTGTCCTTGTACCGCTTTAGATAATTCGATGCTTTGCTTTCGGGTTAAATGGCAGAGTTGGCTGACAATCGGAGGACGTGCGCCAAGCTGGATTAGCCTTTCGGCCAATAGCAAGTCCGCGCCTATATTTGACCTGCTTTTAAAGGGCATTGGTTTCATCCGCAGTTCCAGTGATACACGGTTGGAGAAGATCCACATAGGCGACCATGGGCAAGTTGCTTGGAACATAAACCGGCAATAACTGAATCACTGCGCGACTGCTTTCGGCGTGTTCACGAAGTTGCTCCTGTGTCGTGCCGGCGAGATGGTCTATACCATTCCGATCTAATCCAAAGCGCCAGGCCGTTTCTTCAGGATTACTGCGTGCGCATTCCCTGGCTAGCATGAGATATTCGAAATTTAACCGGGCAAGATCTTCATCCAGTGTTGACATAAACGCCTCTGAGTTGATTAACGACTGTTGTCGATATGCTAGGCAGGCAACGCGGAAATGTCCCGGTCGCAAAGTGACCTGATTTGGGTCACAAACCTCCGGAACCCCCGATAGATATGATTTGGCTTTGTTGAAAATAATTGTCCTATTGCGCTGGCGACGCTTTTTTCTGCAAATAACGGACGGCCAATTTGATAACGCCAGGCTAATTGCAGGGTCCAATGAATTGAATGATCCTGAAATTCTTCTAATCTCGTTCTGCTTACCAGGGACTTTGCCTACAAGAAGTAGAGCCTTAATTGGTGTTTGACCTGAATAATTGCATTCCAAAATCATTTTTATATTGCTTATCTCGAATTTGTTATGGAGGAAATTGTTATGAATCGGCTATTCGCTAACCAGACAACTACTGCTGGTTACCTGGTTTGGGGTGGTTTATGCGCGAGGTAATTCAATGCTTGATCGATTGGTTGGATAGCGAGCCAAGCGATGAAAAAGGGCACCGCATATTGCGCGCGTTAGCCCAGGAATCGTTGAAGAAGTCAGAATTCGAAGAGTCGAAGCGCCGGTTCACGGCTGATGAAATCGTCGCCGCAGTCGGTGAATCTATAGGAATTTCCGATCCTAAAAAGTGGATCGATTGGCCGGGTTCGTTGAAGAAATATTGCGAAACCCGAGAGCCGCAAATCTTAGAGTTTGCTCGTAAACGTGGGTTGTCTTGTTATCCAAAACCTGACCGTAAAAGCACAAAGGGCGGTCCGGGACAACTCACGACGTTCTATATCAAGGCAGAACCGATACCGGAAATAATGGAAGAAGACCAAACGATTGACGGCGTCCTTGGCAGGAACAATGCAGCCGATTTGCAAGCCAGCTATCAAATGACTGAACTAGGTGAAGTCAAACCCAGTTGGATCGCGAGTCGGTTATTTCGGCGTGGACAAATCGAATTAAGACAATGGCATGTCTGGGTTATAGCGGGTTGGCTAGCAATCATAGCTGGGTTCTCGGTGTTAATTGTTTATGCTGGATGGCTATCGTTATCCGTACCCAGATCCGTGACAACGCAAGATTTGACATTACTGGTCAGTATTTTCGCGATTCCCTATGGTTCCTGGGTCACGATCATCAAGCCTTGGATATTATTGTTGGATGATCGAATCGTCGTAGCTCATTGTAGTGGTCTAATAAAAAAG
>MSXO01000031.1 GCA_002083615.1 Proteobacteria bacterium ST_bin11
TTACCCGACTGATCACCCGCTATTACAGTGAAAATGCGGTGTTTTACATGGGCTGGAAAAGCAATGACAAACATCGCACCTTGGGCATGCGGATCAAAACCACTCGATTCGTTCTACCAGGGCACAAAGTTGAGTCGTACCACAATAGCCTGAACTGGGAGTCAGAACGTCTGCTAGCGGATTTCGACAAGGTGTTTGCCTTGCTCGATGGTAAGACCGAAGCGGACGTGAGTTTGGTGTCGGTGTTTCGGCAGCATTTTCACGCGCTTCGGGTCGGCAAGCGGATCGGCGGCAGTTATTTTGACGTTCGCTATTATCCGGGCGTTGGCACCATTCACTTTTTTCCGAAGAGCAAAACCTTGATCGACCGGATGAATCGTTGGGTTGGCCGCCAGCGCCGCTGGTTGCCACCGGTGGAAAGCCAAGCCGGACAAGGTTTCTGGCAGCAGTTCGAACAGGCAGAGACCTTAGATCGGGCGTTTCACACCGAAGTGAACAAGCAGTGTCCACGCAGTAGCCGGCATGTCCATTTCGATCCCTTTTGGGCGATCAAGCACGGCGGCGAGTCGGAACGGGAAAAAGGCCATCGTCTGTTAACCCAGGCGATGAGCACGGTACTTGCCAGCCGAGGCATTGATCCCGATGCGGTATTGGAAAACGAACCATCCAGCTTGCTGGAATGGGCCGAGGCTCTACCATCGGATACAGTCCTGGCTTTGGCATCGTAATACGGTGTTATACAGGTCTTTAATTTAACCACTGGCCTAGCCAGTATTACCCGCCTCGGGGAGATGATCCGTTCTCCCCGTCGGGGTTGGACTGTGTCGTGTCCTCGGGGCTTTTTTATTCGAGGAAACCAATTCCCAAACACCTGACGCAAGAGAGGCGTCAACTTAAGTTTTATTAGCGAAGGATGCTTCAGCGGACGGCCAACGTTTGCGGGCATCGCTGACAACGCTTTGCACATTTTTGACAACCCTTCCGGAGAAAGTCCACCCCGGAAGGGGACGGCTTTCTCCACATTTTAAGATTACCGGAGAAAGCCCATGTTATACATTCGAGGAACCAATAATCGTTACCGTATGGCCGATGAACAGGATGTCATCTTGGAGGCCATACAGATCTACAACCGCACGTTCAGTCGAGGCGAAGCCTTGACCAGTCCGGACAAGGCGAAGGACTGTATTAAATTGAAATTGGCGCCGTATGAGCACGAAGTATTTCTGTGTCTGTTCTTGGACAATCAACATCGGGTCATCGCTTGCGATGAATTATTCCGGGGTACGATTGATGGCGCTAGCGTGTATCCGCGCGAAGTGGTCAAAGCCGCGCTGCACTATAATTCCTCGGCTCTGATCATGGCGCATAACCACCCGTCGGGCATTAGTGATCCCAGTCAGGCCGATCGCGTGATTACAGCAAAACTTAAAGAAGCCTTGGCCTTGATTGACGTTCGCGTACTTGATCACTTCATCGTCGGCGAAACCGTGTATTCATTCGCTGAACATGGATTGTTGTGAGCTTGCTCTTAGGCAATCAAGGCTGATCTACACGACACAGAACGTGGATCTCTACCCAATAGGCTATCTAAAAATCTGATAACAGCGCCCCGTCCTTGAGACGGTGGCGCATTGCTCCATCATGAGACAATATTTGTGAAATGTTTCACAAATATCACTAACAACTTGCGTTTTATCCCGTTTTTCCCCGTCGTCCAGCCAACGCCCCGCAAAGTCTTGCGAGGAAGGTACCCCAAAACAGACCACTTTCCGTGTGAGATTTTTCCAATTGATCCCCCTAGCATATCGCCTAAAGCAAACACTTAACGTAGAGATAACGCTAATGTCGACACTGGAAGAGGATTTATCCCAACTCAATTTTGAATATCTGATGCTGGCCCGCGAGGCTGTCCGCAGCAATGCGCTGGAAGCCGCTTGGCGTTTTGGTTTGAATCAGAAACAACTCAGTATCATGGAAACACTGACACTGGAAAAGATTCGGGAATTGGCGAGTAACAGTCGGGCAATGATTCGCTTATTACCCCTAAAGACGCCACAACATATAGCGCCGTCCTTACATAGCGCATTGTTATTGCCCACTCATAACAACGGGGAGGATGCCTAAATGTACCGGTTACCCAGCGAAACTGCGTTGCCTGAATTTTTGGAAACCCTTTCCATGGCCAACAAACTCATTCTATTAGGCGCTAGGCCGCCAGTTGTTCAGCATCTGTGTGGCATTGGTCGCAAAGTGGCGATCCGCCTTTACAAGGAAGTCCATCACTGCCCCTCTAAGTCTGGCATGTTGCCTTACGATTCGTATTGGATTGCACGATCATCGATGAATGCACTACATGCTTCGATTTTCCTGGGTATGTATTCCGACTTCTCTCAACTCGTAACGCAGAAACCTGTCCACGCCACCCGATTCATGACGGCCTATGGATTGTACGGTGAGACTGTTGGGCGTGTTTTTAATGACAATAGATTAGACGTCAGCAGTGATCAAGGTAATTTCTTAGGCATCAACCGTGCCTGGCATCTTATTCAGCAGGTTAATAGCCGTGAAAGTCGACTTGTGCTGTGTGGAATCTGTCAATCCCGCCATATCGTGCTGAATACATTGCCGAAATTTTATCAACGCTGCCCAATATGTGAGGTTTGGGCTGAAAAAAACATACGCCGCCACAAGGCGTCTTGTCTTGGCTGGGAACGCACCTTAGCCTCAGATTCACGGTTATCGACATCTTAACCACCGACAAGGAGACTGTTATGTATGTCGTAATCAAACACCTCACCAAACTGAAAACACCCCAAGCCTGCCATGGCAAGCAGTTGGTGCAAAGGGCGCGAGAATGTTTTTTACGCAACGAATGCCTGACGCTGGATTTTGAAGCGGTCGAATCCATCGCCACAGGATTTTTTCAGGAAGCTATCTTCACACTACTAAACGAATTCGGGGCTGACTTCCTAAAAAGCAATTTGCGGGTGGTCAATATGACTCCTGCTGTTGAAGCCATCATGCAAGATGATTTGACCCATGTGGATGAATTTATTGAGCGATTGATGAGCCGGCAACAGGACGTGGTTGATCAAGAACTCTACGATCTGAATTTGGCTTGGCTGGTAAAGGTGCGTGCACTCGCCCGAGAGAATGCCCTACAAGCGCTGTTGATCATGGGGGTTACCGATGAAAAGTTGAGATTGGCAATGGCGAATTTGTCCATGGACGAGATGCAGTACCTAGCTCGATCAGGTTGTTTATGCTTTGCACCACGCTTTACTTCCCAATTTATTCAGGGATTTGGACAGCGCCGCTATGATCGAGTGGATTTGATCCTGGCTCTCACTGCAGGGTAAAGGGGACGTGATGTTAGTTAACTATAAGCAACATACACTGGCCCTTGAACTCATCAAGCGCAAAGCCCGTATTTCCACGATTCATGGAGAAACAACCCTTTCAATCAAATGGCTGCGAAAAGCTTATCGTGAATATCATGGGATTTCTGCGCGATCCGGTGATAACAAGCAATCGATCCACGCGCTCACGCGAACTAACAAGCAATACAAGGAGGCGACAGCCTTTGCAGTTTGTTATAGGCATGCTGAGTTAGTTGTTGAACAGGTGGAAATTTACAAAGTCATCAATGCTTTTGATGCGTTCAAAAAAATACACCCGATCAGCCAACTAGGTTTTTCCGAAACCGGTGTGATTGTTGAAGAGCTTAAAGCCAATACGATTGAGCTGACGCGATGTCCTGTTTGTAATTGCTGGAATTTGTTGCGCGCGCGCATGAATCATATTGAGCGGTGTGGCGTCTGTAAACAGCTTATAAAAGCTTAATTGACTCGCCATAAGCATATTGCATGCACACTTTAAGCTACCGGCCCATGGCAAGTATATTTCAAAAGCAATTCTGTATTTGCCATCGTTCAGTTATTTCAAACCGATATGAACGCAATCTGATGCTAGGGTTGTGGACAGCGTACGACCTGATTTTCATGGTTGTCGGCATACACATTCGCATAATCGAAAATACTAACCCAGGGATAAACATGAATACTTTAGACCTGCATAAAGCTGCCGATTTTCTTAAGATTCATCCAGTTACATTGCAGCAAAAAGCCAAGTCTGGAGAAATACCAGGCGCTAAGATTGGTAAATGCTGGGTGTTCATTGATTTGGATTTGATCGAATACATTCGTTCGAAATATACTGGACAAGGCAAGCAGGATGTAGGTCAAGGAGAAACAAGACCATGCTCTTTAAAAGAAAAGGATCAAAATATTGGCATTACAAGTTTACGATTAACGGAAAAACAATATTCAGATCTACTGGAACCGAAGACAAAACTAAAGCTCAAGAAATAGCTGACAAAACGAAGGCCAAAGCTCACGATATTATCAAAATGGGTGAAAAGCCCCGTTATATCTGGCAAAGTGCAGTAACTCGCTGGATTTCGGAATCAGAGAAAAAATCGATAGACACTGACAAGTATCACCTAAAATGGTTAAGAACTTTTCTCGATGATGTATATATCGATGAAATTAACGAGACGTTAATTGAAAAAATCATTGCTGAAAAGCTTAAGGTTGCCGGAAAAACTCGTGTGAATCGCACTACCGAGTTAATACGATCCATCCTGAATAAATCTATGAAGGAATGGAAGTGGATCGATAGCGTTCCACACATCCGGCGGTTTAAAGAAAATAATCAAAGGCTGAGATGGCTAACACCCGAGGAAGCCAGAAGGTTGCTAGATGAGTTACCAGAGCACACAAGGGCAATGGCAATCTTCACGTTGGCAACAGGTTTGCGAGAATCTAATGTCACCCAGTTGGAGTGGTCACAGATCGACATGCAAAAAAAAATAGCATGGATTTATGCTGATCAGTCAAAAAATGGGAAGGTCATTCGGGTGCCACTGAATCAGGATGCAATTGATATTTTGGCGCTCCAGATTGGAAATCATCCAGTGCGAGTATTTACTTACCGAGGCTGTCCAGTGTTAAAGGTAGGAACAAAATTCTGGCGTGAAGCATTAAAACGCGCTCAAATTGAGAATTTTACTTGGCATGGATTGAGACATACTTGGGCAAGTTGGCACGTTCAAAATGGGACACCACTGAACGTTTTGCAAGAACTGGGAGGTTGGAGTAGCTACGACATGGTGCTTAGATATGCACATCTAGCACCCGATCATCTTAACGACTACGCTAACAATGTTTCATCAATCGTTGCAAAATCGGTAGCACCCAAAAATGTAACAGTGATGAAAAAACGCTAAATTATTGATTTAAATGGTGGCGACACCGGGAATTGAACCTGGAACCTCGGGGTTATGAATCCCGCGCTCTAACCGGATTGAGCTATATCGCCACTGGGAACAGCTTTGAAAAGACGCGCATTATAGGTTGCGGGCTTTTTAATGTCAAACGTTGAAACGAAAGTGCATTACATCGCCGTCCTGAACTTTATATTCCTTACCTTCCAGACGCCATTTACCGGCATCTTTGGCTCCCTGCTCACCGTTGTAAAGTATAAAATCATTATACGAAACCACTTCGGCCCGGATGAAACCCTTTTCGAAATCGGAATGGATCACGCCCGCAGCTTGCGGAGCGGTGGCGTTAACGGGGATGGTCCATGCCCTTACTTCTTTTACACCTGCCGTGAAATAAGTGGAAAGATTTAACAGTTCGTAGCCGGCACGCACGACCCTATTCAAGCCCGGCTCTTCCAGGCCCAAGTCTTCAAGAAACTCTTTCTTTTCTTCCTCATCCAGTTGCACAATTTCAGCTTCTATAGCTGCGCAAACGGCGACGACTTTAGAGCCTTCTTTTTCGGCAAACGCTTTGACCTTATCCAGCATTGGGTTGTTTTCAAAACCGTCATCTTGAACATTGGCGACATAAAGGGTCGGCTTGATGGTTATCAGGCACAGTTCCTTTATCAGCTTAGCTTCATCTTCACTTAAACCTAGAGTACGGACAGCTTCACCAGCATTGAGATGCTCCAGTACGCGCTCGAGCACATCCTTTCTAGCTAGCTCGTCTTTATTCCCTGACTTTGACGCTTTTGCGGCTTTTTGCAAGGCTTTTTCGACAGAAGACATGTCAGCCAAAGCTAATTCGGTATTGATAACTTCTATATCGTTGATCGGATCGACTCTGCCCGCCACGTGAATCACATTGTCATCCTCAAAACAGCGCACGACATGCACCACTGCATCGGTCTCGCGAATGTTGCCAAGGAACTGATTGCCCAAACCTTCTCCTTTAGAGGCACCAGCCACTAAACCGGCGATATCAACAAACTCAATCGTAGTTGGTAACACGCGCTCTGGGCTGACTATGGCCGCGAGTTTATCCATGCGCGGATCGGGAACCGGAACCACACCCACATTCGGGTCTATGGTGCAAAAAGGATAGTTTTCAGCCGCAATGGTTGCTTTGGTCAGCGCGTTGAACAGAGTTGATTTACCGACGTTGGGCAGCCCAACGATTCCGCAGTGTAGTGCCATGGATTTTATACAGAAGGATTAATTTAACGGGAGCCGGACAAACCGGAAGATAGCGAGAAAGATTATACAGAGTATTTGATGATACGACTCAGCCGAAAAGATGAGAAACGCACCATTTGCGGACGATGCGCTTCGGCTTATTATTTGACTTGCAAAACGCCGCCTTGACCACTACCGCCACCGCCTTGTACTTCTTGCGCTTTATGAACAAGCGCAAAAGCGATCTAAAGTATTCTTAGTCCCGATCAGAGCAGGATTCGCCGAATACTATGGTTTTATCACGACCGTTGGCTTTGGCTTGATACAAAGCGGCATCGGCATAATGAATCATTTGATCAATGTCCGGTGTTAGTTCGGATTGAATTAAATCGCTATTCAGGCAATATAAACCGATACTTAGTGTCAAATTAACCAGCTGATTGTCGATTGACCATTCCAGAGTTTTAATGTCCTGACGAATACGTTCCGCGAATGTTTTTCCGCTATCGCAACGCGTGTTGGTAAATATTGCGACAAACTCCTCACCACCGAAACGCACCAAAATATCGGTATTACGCATTTGCCGTTTTAATGCATTAGCCACCCCAGTCAAAACTTGATCGCCGAACAAATGCCCAAAGCGGTCATTGATCACTTTGAAATGATCAATGTCCATCACGAGTAGGCAAAAGCAACTTTTGTAGCGCTTGTGATGGGCAATAACTACTTCGACTTGATCGTAAAAAAACCGCCGATTATGCAAGCCTGTCAATTGGTCGTGCATGGACATGCTGGCAAAATGGTCTTTTAGCTGATTGGTTTCTGCAACCAAGCTCTCCAATTCGGCAGTTCTGAACGCAATTTGCTGCTCCATTTGCTGTACTAAACGCCGGGTAGTGATGAGCTGACCGAGAATATTTTTATAAACTTCCAGCAAACGGATGTGCCACTCGCTGAAATAGTTTGCTTGCGGATGGGAAACGTTTAAAACGCCGATTAGGGCATGGTTCAATGTAAACACCGGCACACTGATAATTGACCCGGGCGACTGATTAAGATTTCCAGTTTTTTCAAAACGCGTGTCTTCATGGCAATCCTGGCTATGTTGCAGAACACCGGTTGCAGCGGCCGCACCAATCACACCCTCTCCTACCCTAAACCTCAGAGGCGTATCGGGATTTGGTTCTGCACTGCCAAGCTCTCTCACACTGATACCCGCAACATTGCTTAAAAAGCCCTCGTTATCCACGATAAAAAAAGAACAGCGTTCCATATCTTGATACTGGATAAGGCTAGCCAGCGCTTGTCTGATAAGAGCATTTTCGTCATCGACTTGATAGTCGATTTCGGACAATTGTTTGACGGCGGACAGCGCATTTATTAGGTCCATCAGCAAATCCTGCATACCGAAGCCAGTCAGTTCCGGATCTTGATTATTTGCGTTTTGCGGGTTCATCAATTCCCCATGATGGCTGCAAGTTTCTGCATGGCCTGCCGGTTCTCATTCAATTGTTCAGCGAGGTCAAATATGGCCTCTAGCGGCAGTTCAATCTCTTCGCACTCCAGTTCAAATTCTTGCGGATTAACCGGCTTGCCGGCAATCAATGCCGCGCTTAATCGCTGACAAACCCTCAACAAGTGCAACAAAGACCGCTCCACACCCTGAAAATCCTTGCTTTCATAATGTTGTAATAGCACCTGATACAACGTTGGTAAATTCCATTTATGCATCAAAAAATAAGCAATTTGGTAATGACTCAGTCCGATTTGTCGACGAATTTCCCCACTCACGGACAAGCCAGTTTTTTGGCGCTCGACAAAAATACCATTTAGCTCTTCCGGCTGCAGGTAGCCAAGCACCAAAACGCCGATATTTAACAGTAACCCGCCGGAATAAATCGTCGATGGCGTAAACTGACCCAGTTGCGGGATCTCGATGGCCAGTTTTCGCGCACACTCGGCGGTCGTCAGTGAGCGCATCCAGAAATAGTTGGGGTCGAATCTTTCGCAGGCGCGCGTATCGAACTGCACGTTAAAAATAAGCGCCAGCGCCAGGGCTTTTACCAAATCCAGCCCCAAGACCTGAAAAATGGCTGAGCGAATATCGGTAACGCTTCTACCTCTAGCAAAATAAGCCGAATTTGCTAGACCAAGCAATCGGGCGACTAAACTCGGCGATAACAACAAGGCATCCGCCAACTTTTCTATCGGAATATCCGGTGTGTTGATAGCACCTAAAATTCGCAAACTCGCATCGGGTAATACCGGCAAGTTTTTCAGCGAATTCATTTGCAGTTCAACCGCTTGCTTAACACCGGCATTCATCAACGGCGTCCATTACCCGAAATAAGCAACCAAACCAGAAGCTTGCGGTAATCGTCGTTACTCATTGAATCTTTTAGAATTATCATCGATTGACGCCTCCCGTTATTCTGGGCCCAGTTTAGCGCGATTAGAAATTCGGTAACCACAGTTGAGGCTTGGATCTCGATGGGCAGGTAGTGATCGCCATCGCCAAGCAAAGTCCATCCCTGATGCGGAGTATAGCGCAGATAAACTGCGTTCAGCTCCCCGGACACCAGTTTGCTTCGCCAGTTCAGTAAAACCAGAATAGTCAGTAAACATTTGTAGGGCGCTGGCAGTGCGTTCAACCAGCACGCTATGAGCATCAGTGCGTGAATAATACTAACGATAAGCCTCAGCAACCGTGAGCGCCGGATTGTAAAGTTCATGCTCTCTTCGAGATTTTTCGACACAATCCCCGCACCTGTTCCGAGCTAAGGTAAACTAGCCTGCTAAATTATGTTCATGTATTTCTAAAAATATTGCCGCCATGCTTGAAACTCGGACAGACCCAGAAAACGCTTTTACCGACCCCAATTCACTAGCCAGAAGAGTATTCTCCTCCACTGGCCTGAGCATCATAGAAGTTACCGGTCAAGACGCCGCCAAACTCCTGCAAGGTCAGTTAACATGCAATATTAACGACTTATCTGCGTCGCAGGCCAGTATAGCCGCGTTTTGCAATGCTAAGGGCCGAGTGATCAGCACCCTATTGGTGGTTAAAGCGCTAGAGTCGTTTTACCTTATTCTGCCTGCGGACTTGCTGGACGTCGTCCTGAAAAAATTACGGATGTATGTGCTACGAGCTGACGCAAAACTGCATGATCAAACCGACCATATGCAGGTCATGGGTATAAGCAATCTTGCAGAGGCGTTTAATCCCCCAGCAAACAATTTTGCAGTGGGACAAGCGCCGCTAACGACTATCAAATTACCCGGAGCGCCGCGTCACTTGGTGCTAGGTAGGCTCGATCAAATTGATGAATTCAGCGAATTACTGCGTTCGCAATACGATTTCGAACCTGGCTGCCTGGAGGAATGGCGTTACCAGGATATCTCCTCAGGCCTGCCTTGGTTAGATATTAGCCAATCCGAACAACATATTCCGCAAATGTTGGGCATTGACCAACTCGGCGGCATTAGTTTCAGTAAAGGCTGTTATACCGGTCAGGAAATCGTGGCGCGCAGTCACTATCTGGGGAAAGTCAAACGCGCCCTGTTTATTGCCGAATGCCCGCAAATACCAGAGGGTGTGATTACGGGGTGTAAGGTGTTCGATAGCGTTTCTCAGCAAAATATGGGGTGCCTACTCACTAAGGCAGCCTGGAACGGCATAAACCGTTCGTTGCTAGTCCTGCAAATAGTTGATGGACTGCCAAAAAACCTTATACTTGATGACGAGTATCGTACACCTATCACGATAATTTCGGATCAATAGCGGAAATTCTATCCATGCAATTCAAATCTGTTCAAGACTTTTTAGTTCATGTGCAAGCTGAACTGGACGCCAACCGATTAATCCTGCCTACCCTGCCGGACGTTGCTATCAAAGTCCGCGATGCCGTAAGTAAAGGCGATGCCACTGCGCAAAGCCTAGCTGAGATTATCGCGACAGACGCGGCTATCTCGGCTCGTTTGATACAAGTCGCGAACAGCCCTTTGTATCGCGGTACGATGGAAATCAAAAACATTCAAATGGCCGTAACCCGACTAGGCAACAACACCATACGCACGCTGATCACCAGTCTGATCATGCAGCAAATGTTCACGCCTACCACTCCGCTGCTGGAAGGCTATTTTCGCAGCACTTGGGAGCAAGGGGTCAACGTCTCAGCGATTAGTCGCGCACTGGCCGCCTTCGTCCCGCATTTAAACGCCGATGAAGCCATGCTGGCCGGACTGATCCATCAAATCGGTAAACTACCGATCTTAACGCTGGTCGAAAAAATTCCGGAGTTTAGGGACAGCCCATCGCGCTTAGATAAGCTGTTAGAAAAAGCCCATCCGCACGTCGGCAAACTGATCATGAATACCTGGAACTTCCCGGAAGAACTTAAATTGGTGCCGTCCGAGTACGTGGATTTTCAGCGCGACTCTGGCGCTAAAGCCGATTATGTCGATTTAGTGCAAGTCGCGTTTCTGCAAAGCATCGCCGGCACCGATCACCCGGCCTGCCGCGTCGATTGGAATACCGTACCCGCCTTTGTGAAACTGGGCATCCAGCCTGATACTGAAATTTTGGAAATTGAAGGAGTCTCGGAAGAGATCGAACTCGCGCATTCAATGTTCCTTTGAGACCTAAAAACACATGATAGACGCTCAAGACGCAGCCCGTTTTCGCCGTTTAGGAACGCTCACCATCTTTGCCGTGTATTTTGTGATTCTGGTCGGTGGCATCGTTCGCGCTTCAGGGGCTGGCATGGGTTGCCCGGATTGGCCTACCTGCTTCGGACAATGGGTACCGCCGACGCACGAATCGCAACTTCCGGCCAATTACCACGAAATTTATGCAGCGCGCGGTTATGAAAGCACCGCTTTCAATCCGATGAAAACCTGGACCGAATACACTAATCGTTTGGTGGGCGTGACTATTGGTTTTTTGATCTTTCTGACAGCATGGACCTCTCGGCTTTATCTAAAAGCCGACAAAGCAATTTTTTATATAGCGTTATCCGTCTTTTTGCTGGTTGGATTTCAGGGCTGGTTGGGCTCGGCTGTGGTGGCCAGCAACCTAAAGCCCTTGATGATAACGCTGCACATGCTGCTGGCCCTGTTCATAGTCGCACTGCTGATCTACGCTATTGCCAGGTCGCAAAAACCGCTATTGCAAGCCATTGACAGCCATTGGCTAACACCGCGTTTTGCTTTGGTTTTAAAAATTGCGATGGCGATGACGTTGCTACAAGTAGCAATGGGCACCCAAGTCAGAGAGGCGGTCGATTACATTGCTCATGAGCACAGCTATATCGACAGGCAGTATTGGCGCGACAGTTTTCCGATTATTTTTTACATCCACCGCTCTTTTTCATCGATCATTTTGTTCACCAACCTATGGCTGACCTGGAAAATTTATCAGCATGCCGACAAAACTAACCTGCTTTTGCGCACCGCTTACGCCTTGATGGGTTTGATTGTTACCGCCATTTTGGCAGGCGTCAGCCTCGACAGGCTCGGTTTTCCGGTCGTAGCCCAACCTCTACATCTGTTAATGGCCAATCTTATTTTTGGCGCGCAATTTTTCATCTTTATTTGCCTAAATTATTCCTCCAGGAAACCAGACTAGACAAGCTAGGATTTTGCGGTAATTATCAATAAGTTAAGCAATATCAAGCCAAGTTGAGATACAATGCTGCCCATAGCGAGCCAATGGCCTGCAACCCTCTTTTTTTCTACAGGTATTATTAATGTCAGACACCCCTTCCTCCGCCACGCCTTCCTTTAAAGATTTATCGCTATCAGAACCTATTCTCAAAGCGCTGGAAAGTGTCGGTTACGAAACCCCCTCTCCGATTCAAGCACAGATTATTCCCTTCGTGATGGCGGGTCGCGACGTGTTGGGCCAAGCACAAACCGGCACCGGTAAAACCGCCGCATTTGCCTTGCCAATTTTGTCACGTATCGATCTCAAGCAAAAAGACCCGCAAGCTTTGGTACTAGCCCCGACCCGCGAATTGGCGATACAGGTTGCCGAGGCATTTCAAAGCTATGCCGCGCACATCAAGGGCTTTCATGTGTTGCCAATCTACGGCGGCCAGGATTACACCAGCCAACTGCGCCAATTGAGTCGCGGTGCGCACGTCGTAGTTGGCACCCCCGGACGGGTGATGGACCACATGCGTCGCGGCACGCTGAAGTTGGATCAACTCACCTCGCTGGTATTGGATGAAGCCGATGAAATGTTGCGGATGGGTTTCATCGACGATGTCGAATGGATTCTGGAGCAGACTCCATCCACGCGTCAAACTGCGCTGTTCTCGGCAACTATGCCGACCGAAATCCGCAAAATTGCCCAGAAGTACCTGAACAATCCTGAACAAGTTACTATCAAGGTCAAAACCGCCACCGCCGCCAATATCCGCCAACGTTATTGGTTCGTCAGCGGTGTACACAAAATGGACGCACTGACCCGGATTCTGGAAGCGGAAAATTTCGACGGCATGATCATTTTCGTCAGAACGAAAACCGCGACCATTGAGGTGGCCGAAAAGCTTGAAGCGCGCGGCTTTTCCGCTTCAGCGATCAACGGCGACATGTCCCAAGCCTTGCGGGAACGCGCCATCGAAAATCTAAAAAGTGGCAAACTGGATATTCTAATCGCCACAGACGTTGCCGCGCGCGGTCTGGACGTTGATCGTATTACCCACGTCGTCAACTACGACATTCCTTACGACACCGAATCTTATATCCATCGTATCGGCCGTACCGGTCGCGCCGGACGGACTGGGGATGCGATTTTATTTGTCTCGCCACGCGAAAAACGCCTGCTGGCCAACATCGAACAAGCTACCAAACAAAAAGTCGAAGAAATGCAATTGCCTTCGACCGACTTTATTAACAATGCGCGGATCAACCGTTTTAAACAGCGGATTACCGACACGCTGGCCGGCGAGGAACTCAGTTTTTACAACCAACTGATCAACCAATACCAGGTAGAACATAATGTACCCGCGCTGGACGTGGCGGCAGCATTAGCCAGACTGTTGCAAGGCGAGACGCCGTTGTTGATGAAGGAGCCAAGCAAAAAACCCCGCAAAGACGCCGAGGAACATAATCGCTCTGAACGCGGCGATCGAGGTGATCGTGGTCCGAGACGTGAAAAAGGTCGGGCCGGCGCAGTGGAAATGGAAACCTTCCGTATCGAAGTTGGCCACAGCGACGGTGTAAAACCGGGCAATATCGTCGGCGCAATCGCCAACGAAACCGGCATAGACGGCGATCACATCGCCCGGATTAAGATCGAAGAACACTACAGCACGGTAGAACTACCGGCAGGCATGCCGAAAGACTTGTTTCAGGCCCTGAAAAAAGTTCGAGTAGTCGGAAAGTCCCTGGATATTTCCAAATTCGACCCCGACCTGGTTAAAAAAGACAAGAGCAAAAAACGGGTCGGCTCACCCTCAAGACGCGGCAAAAACAAAGATCTAGCCGAATAACTGATTTGTAATCAGCCGGTCGCGGATTCGAGCCCCATCGCTAGCTCCATATATATCAAGGGCTTAGGTGTTTTTCACCTAGGCCTTTTTTATTGCTTTCTGACTGGCCCTTTAAAACTTTGTCCGGCAATTTTGGATTAACCCCCTACCATTGGGCCTATGCAAGCGCTACTGGTTGAAGTGCTCATAGCTCGGCAACGTGGAGCACGGACTGGGCTTAGGTTTCTTAAAAGGATTAACAACTGCGACCGTTAAACTCCTAGCGGATACCTCAGTTGTTATTCATATCAGGACAGCAAGCAACGCAGGTAGCCGACAAACGATTAACTAGCGGTTCTGCGACCAGCGAGCAGACTTCGTTGCAACTTGTTATTGTCGACCCATAAATCGCCGGCTAACAGTTGGGCGATCTGTGCTTTTAAATCCGGATCCCGATGCGCTTCGAAAAACAAGTTATGCACGATATTGGAATGGTAGAAGCGTTCCACGAACAGGCGCATGGTGTTAAAGCCTAACAAGTACTTTTCATCATCCTCGACGTGCAGGGCTGGATCGGCTTCTAGTCCTTCAAGAAACCCCTGATGAACCCGGTCGGCGATGCGGGCGGCGCTGGTAAAGGCCAAAAACACCCCAGACGAAAATACCGGATCAAGGAAGCCGGCGGCATCGCCGCAGCAAGCATAGCGGGAGCCGTAGCGGCTTTGGTTGGTGTAACTAAAATCAGCTTCCACCCTCGCCGCCTCGGCTTGCTTTGCACCTTTTAACAAGCGGCTCAAGATCGGCGAAGCGGCCAGATAACGCTGCAGCAAGGCTTCGATTTCGCAGTCTTTGGGTTTGTCTTTCTGTACCACCAAACCCACGCTCAAACGCCGCCCGGCCAGCGGAATGATCCAGATCCAACCGATATCCACCACCGGCACATAGATATTACCGGATCGAAACAGTTCGTCGGCTTCCTCGCTGGGCTGAATGTTCTCGAAATGGGTGTAGACAGCAAACTTCCCCAAATTCTGAATACGGCTGATAGCCTTGGCTTTTCTGCCCATCAATGCGCTGCGCCCGGTAGCATCTATCAGGTAACGACTGCGGTATTCGGACTTATCGGAAACCAGGCTGACCCGGTCCGAGTCGCAAGACACATTGATGACTTTTTCATCCTGATGAGTTACCACACCGTGTTTGCCGGCGTTTTCAAACAGCATTTGATCAAACGGGGCGCGTTCGATCTGGTAGGTTCTGCGATGCACACTCAACGGAAAATACATCTGCTGGTCGGTTGCTTCGTCCATGAACACCGCACCGCTTTTCGACAGATTACCCGCGCTCCAATCAATTCCCAGCCGTTGGATGACGGGTTCACTAAACGGCAACATGGACTCGCCGATATGAAAACGCGGATGCCTGCCGCTTTCCAACAACAAAACCCGGTGGCCGTGTTGAGCAAGCAGGGTGGCTGCCGTCGAGCCGGCCGGACCGCCGCCGACGACAGTGACATCGTAGTCAAAATGGTGTTGCCTGTCTTCGATCATTTTTGCACAGCATCAATGCTCAATCGTTTGGATAACCGTCTTCGGCGGCATCGTATACAGCCCGATAGAGCTTCCAATGTACCCCGCCGACACCCGCGCCGGTGTAGGTAAGAACACCGACGCCTTTGTAAAACTCTTCACTACGCATGACGTCAGGTCCAAAATAAAACGGGATGAAAGCCTTGCCGGTTTGATACATTTTGGTATCCGTGGGTTGACCCAAAATTTCGTGCACTTGCCCCTGAACCATACCCAATTTTAGTTTTGCAAACGGACTATTCGCTGGAAAATTGCCATCGATGCGAGACTCTGGCGGAGTACTACCTTGAGGGGCTGGCGTCGCGGATTGCGCCGGCGATTTATTGGAGGATGCACAGCCAACGCCAAACGCCAAAATGATTAGAAATGCCACAGATTTATACCGATTCATGAGATGTTCTTCGTCGTTGTTTTAGTAGCGATCAATACTAGTACAGCAGGCAAGGTTTTACAGCCCCACCGCACTTTTATTGATCTGCGCGAATTGTGATTTGCCAGCCCAGTGCAGCGGGCGATAACGCTACAAGCTTTGGCGGCACCGGCGCTTCGACAACACTAAGCAACGGGATGGCCGCTAAAATCGGCATTCGTGCAGCCAAACCAGCCCAGGTATCTGGAAACCCAACACTACCAAGTTCAGGCCTGCCCATCTGTAAGGAGCCACCCGTCATCGCACCGGCGCCTAATAACAAAGCGCAGGCAAATGCCGGATGTCCGTAACCGGGTGCCAGATAGCCTGGCCAAGTTTCATCATAACAAACTAACAACAGTTCTCCGCCATAAACAGACAATTGGCACCAGGCTTCCAGTAAGGCCATGGCAAATGTGTCATCACCTGCAGCTAAAGCGCAGGCAGGCTGAGTGCATTGTTGAACGATACTCCAATAACCAGCCGCCGTATTTTGCACCGAATTATGAAAAGCGCTGGGCGACATTAACCCATCCGCTTTGACCAATTCTGTGCAAATCTGGTCGGTAGTTTTTATTTCCCCGGCCACACTGGCAAAAATAGCCGGCAAGGTAGCTGGCGAACGCTGCGCTTGTTCGCAAGCGGCGGCTGCCGCGCTGAACGCCATTTGCATCGCCTGACTGCTGCGCCGACGCAATAGCGGCGGAATGGTTTCACGATTGATATCAAAGGCCGGAAACGGCAGGCTATCGCGAAATTCTGCGTCCGGCGCACAGGCGCTAAAACCCAACAGACTCATGCATTCCATTACGCAGCCTCCAACAACACGCTGGCGTTGTTACCGCCAAAGCCAAAGGCGTTGCTCAATATTAGACGAGGCTGGACTTGCAAATCGGGCGCTGCCAAAACCGGAAACTGACATTCCGGGTCGGGGTTCAGCAAGCCGCAATTACCGGGTAAAAAGCCCCGCTCCAACGCCAGCAGGCTAACCACGGTTTCCACGGCACCGGCCGCACCCAGCGTATGACCAAACAAGCCTTTTACGCCGCTGCACGGCGGCGGATCGGGAAACACGCTGGCTACCGCTCTGGCCTCGGATAGATCGTTCAGGGTACTGGCGGTTGCGTGCAAGTTGATGTAATCGACCTCGCTAACATCGCGTCCCGCCAGACGCAATGCTTGCGCCATTGCGGCGGCGGCACCGAGCCCATCCGGGTGAGGGGCGCTCATGTGGTGGGCGTCGGAGGATTCGCCGACCGCCACCAGTCGGGACCGATCTGCATTCTCAGCGCGGGACTTTTCCAGCAATAACAACGCAGCACCCTCGCCTATGTTGATGCCTTTGCGCTCCGCATCCATGGGTCGGCAGGCTTCCGCCGAAATCAACTGTAAGCTGTTGAAACCGCGCAGCGTCAATCGACACAAACTGTCTACACCGGCGACCAACACCGCGTCGCAACAATCTGAGTTAAGTAAACGTTGCGCAGCGGCCAAGGCTTTGGCGCTGGAGGAACAAGCGGTAGAGATGGCATAGCACGGCCCTCGCAAACCCAATTCCAATTGCAAAAACTCGGCAGTCGCTTGGGCGGTCTGTACCTTGGTGAAATGGAAATCTCTGGGCATGACGCCGTCTTGTTGTAACCGAGCATAAGCGTTCTCGGAATCGTAGATGCCGGACGTACTGGTGCCCAATATCAAACCCACTCTTGCCGCCCCGTAGTTTGCGACCGCCCGCTCTACATCGACACGAAAACCACCTTGGTTCAGGGCCTTTAAAGCCAACCTGGCATTACGACAGTCGTAGGCTTGCAAGCTAGACCGAATTGCCGGCAACCCTGAAGTCACCTCTCCCACCAAGGTATCGAAAGGAATAGCAAATAGCGTCAGCGGCTTCAGGCAAGTTCGGTTGGCAATCAAGCTGGCATACAAGGCTTCCACATCATCACCGCCGGCACTGACGCACTGGTAGGCCCTAACGGCGATGGGAGAGATCAGCGGTGAGATAGTCATTAATTCTTTGGCTTTTGGATCAATAGAGGGCAAAGCAGAAAACCCAAGGTGACGCCCAAGCTTACCGAGAGCGCCAGAATTGGCAAGGTGGGTGTTTTACCCAAGCCCAGGGCACCGAAGGACGCAATCGTCGTCAGGGTCGATGAGGCGATGGCATGATAGGTTACGTCGGCGTCTTTGCCGCGATTGTCGATAAAAAAGATGCCGTAATCCACGCAAAGCGACACGGACAACAATAGGCCGATCACATGCAGGAAGCTAACTTCCTCGCCCATTAGCGCCCAAGTTGCAAAAATGAACAGCACGGAGGCCAGGGAAGGCAACAAAGTCAGCAACACCTTACGCAGATCGCGTTGCTGTAGCCAAATAAACAACGCCATAACGCCGATACCGATACCCAGCATCACTAAAGAGCGATCTCGATATTTGCTCGCCAAGTGATCGAGTTGGTCCTTTTGGCTGAAGTAACGAGTACCTTCCAAGCCAGCCAAACCGGCTATCAATTTTTCAGGATCGTGCTCACCCAACCACAGCGTCAACATAACCCCAGTTTGCCCGTTCACTATTTGCCCAGACAGAATGTGTCTTACCGATGAACCCATTACATTCAAGGGTAACAATGGCTCAGTTGCCGCGGATGACAAACTTCCTAATTTCTCCAATGACAGGCCCGCCTTGGCTAAACCCGCTTGCCAGGCTTGCTGAAACTCCGGCGTCAGACCCTGTTGATAAACTTTGTGATTTTGGGTTTGCAATTGTGCAGATACCAGCCACGGAAACAGACCATGATATTCGCTAAGCACACCGTTCTGCTTCAAGGACTGCAAGCGTCGCTCGGCGGCTTCTGATCGTTGCAGCGCCGTTTCCCAGTCGTCGGCTTGGATCAACACGAAACGGCCTGGTTCGATACTGGAAAAGTGCGAGCGCACTGCCGCATCCTGCTGTTTCAACACATCCATATCTACCGCCAACTTCTGCATGTCACCCATCCAGCGGATTTGCGGCAGGCATAGCCCGGCTAATACCACATTGAGTGCGAACAGACCCAGCAAGGCCTTGCGGTAACGACCGCAAAAATCCACCCACGCCGCAATGCCGGGCAAGTGCGCTGAGTGCAGTGCAGAATTAGCAAGTAAGGCCGGCAACACCCAGCGGGTCAAACCCAAAGAGGCGACGATACTGGCAAAGGCAAACACCGCAATTTGCTCGAAGCCGGGAAACCCGGTAAAGCCCAAGGCGCCGTAGCCGATCACGGTGGTCAAGCCGCCCATTAACAGGCTGGGCCACAACAGCCGAACTGCAGCTAAAGGCGTGTTGCGATGTTTGGCGCAATGCACCATCACATGAATCGGATAATCGGAAGAAATGCCGATCAAACTGGCGCCCAAAGCCAGCGTCAAACTATGGACTTGCGGAAACACCAACGCTGTCGCTAAGGTGCCAAGCACAAACGAAGCGCCCTGCACCATCATCACCCAGTGTAAGGCCGAAAAGGAATGAAACAAGAATAGAAACACCAAAGCCACAGCCAGACTGGATACCACTGATACCAGCGTCACATCCTGGCTAATCTCACTTTGCGCGGCCACACTGAACACCGGCACCCCAGCCATGGACATTTTAAACGCTTCACCGGCTGCCGCGTTCAGTACAGCAAAATTGGCGCGGATTGCCGCTTGTAAGCGGGTCTGCGCCTCGGAATCCAACGCGGCCGGCCGGCTTTGCAGGATTAACGCGCCGCCATTACCGAGCTTGGCTTGTTGCTGAAATTGGCTCTGCAAAGCCTTGAAGCCGTTTAAAGACAGTAGTAAAGGATCCTGCTTGGCAACGGTTTTCACAAAGCCACCTTGCGGCGAAAGCAGTGCTTGTTTTAAACCTTCGGCCTTGGTTTCCAACTTGTTGGAGTCGAACAACTCCTGTACGTCTTGTTCAGGATTCAGACTGAATATACGAGTGCGGTAAGGCGCGTAAGAGGTAACGCTGTCGATCCAATCGCGAGGCGGCTGGTCAGCCGGCCAAACTTGCTCTACGTCATCGAGCTTGGCCAGCTGATTAACCAGCCTGGCACTGAACACAGCGATGGAAGTTGGGGGTTCACCGGCATTCCCCTCACCTGCCGCTTTAGTGGGTTCAGACTTTTCGACGATGATTAAGTAGCGCCGCGACAATTCACCGGATTTCAACAGGCCGGCCAATAGCCGAGAGTCCTCGTCGTCAGTCGCGGTAAAAAAAGCGTTAAGGTCAGTCTCGACCTTGATTTGCCAGAAAGTGATGGCCAACAACAACGGCAACAGCAGCACGAACCAGCGCTTTCTCCAAACAAAAGACACGCCCTATTCTCCGCTGGCTTCCAGCAGCAAACGCTGCAGGGAATATTCCTGTTGCTGGGCGGCAGTGGCTTTTTGCATCCGGTACTCGGTGGATTCGCCGTCGGTTTGTTTGATCAGGATACGGCGTTGCTTGTCCTCGTCGTCGCCGGAAATTTCGATCGAGGGGAGCTCATCAGCATTCATTTCCGGTTTCGCCGTCAGTCGCAAGATCCATTGCTTGCCTTGTTTTTCGGCGGCAATGTCATAACTTGTTTGCAGTTCGTCGGTTCGCCCCTGCAGGATGGTACGAAATACTTTGATTTGCTCGCCCGCCGGACCTGTCGAATCCAACGCTGCACTGTGGCGCTGGTTCTGCTGCGGGTCCCAGTAGAGCATGCGCTGTTCAGTAATCGCCATGATCACCCGAGTGGGTTGCAGTTGCAATTTGACCAGACTGCCGTCCGCCCCCGATAGCATCTGACCTTGGCCATGCCACGGTTCGTTGGCCAGTTCCAGGATGCGCGTTTCTTCATAGCGAAACTGCGCCTGACCCGTTTGGCGAATACGCGCTAGCAATTCGGTAAGCACGCTGTCATCGGTCGATCCGGCAATGGGCAATAAAGCCAAGAGCAAAAACAGTGCGCGTTTAATCGTCATCCCTTGAATACCTTATGACCGTTCATGGCGATGACTTTAAACGTTTCCAATGCCGGCGGGATGTCTAAATCAGGAAAGCGCCGATGCCGGTAAAACCATTCGCCGGTGCCCAGCAGCCCCATCAATAGATACACCACTACACCGGTATAGAGCGCCCAGGCAGTTTGCCCGGCGATCAGCGGCAGAGCGGCGCAGATGGCGATATTAACCGCAAAAAATAAGGTCCAGACCCAGGTCAAACTCCGGCAATATTCGGCAATGCCGGGCACTAACTCCGGAAACTGCAAACGCACCAAGCGTTCGATAAAGGACGGTGGCGACCACAAGGTATGCCCGAACAAAAATGTCAGCCACAAAAAAGCAAACGACGGCACCAGCCAGACAAAATAAGTCGTCGCGAAATAGGCGCCGGCCAACAACACAGCGGCCAGTAAAAAACTAATCAAGCGTGCGACCAGACCGGTCGCGGAAATGCCGCGCCACAGCGTCAACCCAGCAAAGACAATAAGCTCCAGACTGGCAAAACCGAGACCGGCAAGGTAGGCACTCAGAAAGGGATATGCGACAACAACACCGACGATAACAAGCGGTTTGATGGCATGCCCCATGATTAACGGGTGCGATTAGCGGCGACGAAGTCTGCGAGCGAGCGGAGGGAGAGAAATATCTGATTGTTACGTTCGTCGCCGGAGGTGATCTTGATACCGTATTGCCGGTCCAGCATCACGCCGATTTCCAGAGCGTCGATAGAATCCAAGCCCAGTCCGCCGCCAAACAATGCGTCGTCCGGCGACAGATCATCCGGAACAATGTCTTCCAGGAGCAAGCCCTCGATAAGCATGGTTTTCAATTGGCTGATCAAGTCATCTGACATGGCTGTTTAAATTCCATTAATAAACGTCGGATTCTACACAAATTCCCAAACCGGTTCAAAATCACTTGGATTGCGGCGTGGGGAGTGCCAAAATTGCCGCGACTCGGACCAACCCATCTTCCACTTTCGACTGACAACGACGTGCGTCTAACCCTGGCCCTCAAGATCCTGCTTTTCACGCTAGCCGTACCCGGTGCAGTGTTGTTTTACGTCCCTTATTGGTTGCTCTCGGATTTAAACAGCCAGCTGCAAAACGCTAATCTAATCCGGTTATTGGCTGCTGGCATGTTTTTCCTAATTGGCCTGGCCATTTACCTGCGGTGTGCCTGGGATTTTGCCGTCGCGGGCCTTGGAACTCCGGCTCCCATCGATCCGCCAAAGAAACTGGTGGTAAGCGGACTCTATCGCCGCACCCGCAACCCAATGTTTCAAGGGGTTTTGCTGGTGCTACTGGCCGAATGTTTACTGTTTGCCGACCCGACCCTGCTGGTCTATGCCGGCTCGATTGCCCTGTTTTTCCATATTACCGTGGTATTCCGCGAAGAGCCGGACCTTACCAGCCGGTTTGGTGCCTCTTATAGCCACTATTGTCGACAGGTGCCGCGCTGGGGCTTTGCGTTAAAAGCCTTTTCGTCGGAGTCCGCTTGATGCTCGTGATGCGCTGTGCATACGATTTCTTTCTTAACTTATTCACCATTTCACTGCCATGAAGGAAACACTGAAGAATTTCATCTTTGCCGAACTCATCTATCATGAAGACCCGACCTCTTTTGGCGATGAGGATAATTTACTGGACGCGGGACTGGACAGCATGGGCATCATGCGGTTAATCATGTTTGCCGAGAAGGAATTTGGCGTTACCTTGCCGGACACCGAAATCGAACCGGATAACGTCGGCAGCCTGAAGTCGCTGGAAAGCTGGATCCGCCGCAGCGGTTATGTCGGATGACCAAATCCACGGAACAGGTGTTCAATCCTGGCGATTATTTTACTTACGTACTCGACCAGGAGATTCGCAATGCCGGCATGCCCGGCGGTTATTGCGCATTTGCGCTGCATTTGGCGGAAACGCCTAATTTGTCTGGTCTGCAGAAACGCTTGGATTTACTGGTCGAACGCTTCCCGCAAGCATCCGCCAAAATCGAGCCGCGCGGCAAACGTTTTGCGTGGGTCGCCACCGGCAATCCCGTAGCGCTGGAGCTTCATGAATGCCATGCGGATGCCGATGAAGCGGACGAATCGCAACGCATATTATTGGAGATTTTCAACCGCCCGGAATCCCGGCCCCTGACCGTACACTGGATCGCCGGCGCAGAGGGCGGCACCCTGCTGCTGATCTGGTTGCATCCTTTGTTGGATGCCCGTGGCTGTAAGATATTGTTGGATTTCCTATCCTCCGAGCGACCGGAAAGCTTTAAAGATTCGCCGTCGCTGATCGAAGCCAAATTGGCGCAATGGAGCTTCTGGAAAAAACTGCAGTTATTTTTCAAAGCCAAGCGCCACAACACGCAAGCCAATAGCCTGGACAGTTGCCTACCGACTCAGGTTGAACAAGGCCCACAACGCCTGAAATTGAAAGTACAAAGTTTCGATGCCGACCAATCACAGCGTATTGCCAAGTTGGCGCAGCAATACACCGGCATGACCGGCCGCACGCTGTATTACCTGGGCTGCTTCATGCGGGCGATGGAAATGGTCGGACCGCCGGCGGCAAAAGACGGTTATTGCATCCCTTACGCATTTAATCTACGCCGACAGAATGCGCCGACACCGGTGTTTGGCAACCATATCGGCTGCTTGTTCGCCCGCGCAACCCGCGCTCAAGTGCGAGATAGAGCAGGTCTATTCGCGCAGTTGCTGAGCGAGCATAAACAAGTGGTTCGGGATGAACTGGATCTGGCTTACCTGCCGCTGATGTGGCTGGGCCAATGGCTGGCACCGGCCAAGTACGCCAAAATTTTACGCAAGCAACACAGCGGCGGTGAATTGAGCTCATTGTGGTTTTCCGATATCGGCGAGTTGTCCTGGCGCAAGACAGGTTTTCTCGGCGTTCCGGTTACCAATATGTCGCTGATGTGCTGGATGCCTTTACCGCCGGGTTTGGCGCTGTTAGCCTGCCAGCTTGATGGCAAGCTGGTTTTATCCTATAGCTACTTATCGCCGGCGATAGACGAAGCGTGGTTGGATAAGGTAATGGCGAAAATGAACGCGGAGTTGTTAGAAACTGCCCTGAGCTGAGTGATGCATATCGTTCCCACGCTCCAGCGTGGGAATGCAGTTAGAACCGCTCCAGCGGTTCGGGACGCTGGAGCGTCCCTGACACGGTTCCCATTTATGCCCCGCGGGTACGCCGGAGTGTGGGAACCATAAAAATCGTCATTTTTTAGCGAAACCAAAACCAATGTTGTTAGCTCCATTTCTCAACCAATGCCAACACCAACCCGATGCCCTGGCCTTGCAAGAGCAGGATCGACAAGTCAGTTATCGGCAGCTCCTGCATAAGGCGCAAACCATTGCATCTGCATTACAATCGAAAGGTATCCAAACCGGCCAGCCAGTAGCGATTCATCTGGATCGCGGCATAGACGCCGCTATCGCGCTGTTCGGCGTTCTGCTGGCCGGAGCCTGTTATGTGCCACTCGACCTAAAAAAACCAGCCCCCAGACTGAGCTTTATTGTCACAGACGCTCAGGTTTGCGCAGTCTTAGGTTCGGGTTCCGCGCCGGATTGGCTGGATGAACACTTGTGGCTGGACATCGCCGGCGTTAGCGAAGGCGTTCCGGAGCCAATCGAAATCTCCGCCGAATCGCTGGCCGCGATTTTGTACACCTCCGGCTCTACTGGTCAGCCGCGCGGCGTGGCTATTAGTCACCGGGCGATTTCGGCATTTACAAACTGGGCAGCCGACTTGCTGAATTTAACGCCAGCCGACCGTATCGCCAGCAGCGCGCCGTTCTTTTTTGACCTGTCCACCTTCGATCTCTACGCCATGTTAGGCGCCGGCGCCAGTTTGCATTTCATCCCGGCCGGCTTGACCATGGCCCCGGCCCGCTTGAGCGCCTGGCTCAGCGAACAAGCCATCACCGGTTGGTACACCGTGCCCTCGCTATTGGCCTTCCTGACGTATAAAGGCAACCTGGCGCAAACTTCAATGGCTGCGTTGCGCTTTCTGATCTTCGCCGGCGAAGTGTTTCCCACCCCTGCTCTGATCGATCTGGCCGCCAGTTTGCAGCAGACGGCCTTGTACAATTTCTTCGGCCCTACCGAAACTAATGTCTGCTGCTTTTGGCCGGTGGCGCGGGAACGCTTGATCGCCGAGCAATCCATCCCCATCGGCCTACCTGCCGCTGGCTGCGACCTGCATATCGACGCCGAAACCGGCGAGCTCTGGGTACGCGGACCGACGCTAGCCAGCGGCTACTGGCGCGACGGACGAGTGCAGTCTTTCCTGAACGGTGAAGGTTGGTACGCCACCGGCGACCGCGCCAGCCTGGAACAAAACGAATACCGCTTCCATGGCCGCCTGGGCCGCATGCTGAAATGCTCCGGCTACCGCGTCGAGCCGGCGGAAATTGAGGCCGTTGTGAATGCCATCCCAGGCGTCAAAGGTTGTGCCGTGATCGGCATAGACGATCCGACTGCCGGCCAGCGCCCGGCGTTGACAGTGGTCTTAGAACCGGGAATGAGCATCGCCGAGATTCGCAAGTTACTTAGCCGCCAATTGCCGGCCTATATGCAGCCGAGTCGTTATCTGGTCTTGGAGGAGTTGCCGCTATTGGCTAATGGGAAGTTGGACTATCGAGCATTTTTAAGGATACTAAAAGATGAACCATAGCCGGTTAATATGCCAGATTAACCTATTCGGGTTGATTCGATGTGTTTAGAAAATACGCCATCATTTGGTTTCACTTTTAAAATCGATTATTTGCAACAAGGAAAATCATGGCAATTCCAGACTATCAATCTTGCATGCTTCCACTTCTAAATTTTGCGGACGATAGGAAAGATCATTCTCTCCGCGAGGCGGTGGAATATCTTGCCAACCAATTCAAACTCACTGCTGCAGAACGCACCGAGTTATTGCCTAGCGGACAGCAGGCGACTTTTCATAACCGCGTAAGTTGGGCAAGGTCATACCTAAAAAAGGCGGGCTTGTTGGATTCGCCAAAAAGAGGAGTTCTGAGAATTACGGCACTTGGTTTGGAGGTGCTGACTAAGCCACCCGAACGAATAGATGTTAAATTCCTTGAACAATTCCCTGAATTTGTTGAGTTCCGCAATGCTACACGTGGCAGCAATGACGCAAGTAGCCTTTCAGATGCAGAAACACAAGAAAAAACTCCAGAAGAAATTCTTGAGATAGCACACCAGAATATACGCAAGGAACTTGCTCAAGAAATACTTTCTAAAATCCTTACTTGTTCGCCGTTATTTTTTGAAAACCTAGTTGTGGAACTCCTAGTAAAAATGGGCTACGGCGGGTCACGCAAAGATGCTGGGGAACGAATTGGGCAAAGTGGGGATGGCGGTATCGACGGCATAATAAAAGAAGATCGACTTGGTCTTGATGCCATCTACATTCAAGCAAAACGTTGGCAGGGGTCTGTTGGTAGACCAGAGATCCAAAAATTTGTTGGTGCTCTGCAAGGTCAGCGAGCCAAGAAAGGAGTTTTCATCACCACATCAAGCTTCACTCAAGATGCGCTTTCTTATGTTTCAAATATCGATACAAAGGTGGTGCTCATAGACGGGCAACTTTTGTCCAGTTTAATGATCGACTTTGACGTTGGTGTTTCTGTTTCTGCTTCTTACATAGTCAAAAAGATTGACTCCGATTACTTCGACGAAAACTAATACGCATGGTTGCGTATTCATCGTTCCCACGCTCCGCGTGGTAACGCAGCCCCGGACGCTCCAGCGTCCTGAACAAACAACTAGCCAATGGGCCGAAGCCGTTACACCATCACTGAACCTCAGCAAGCACATTTTATGACCTGCACGGTCGTTGAGTGGCTACCGGTATTTACCCGCCCGGAAACCGTGCAAATCCTGCTCGACTGCTGGCAATATCAACGGCAACAGGTCGGTTTGAAACTTTATGGTTACGTAATTCTGGAAAATCACCTGCATTTTGTCGCGCAGAGTGTGGCGCTGGATAAATGTATTGCCAGCTTCAAAGCCTTTACCGCGCGGCGAATCATCGACCACTTGCAGGCAAAACAAGCCGAACGTTTGTTACAAAGATTGCGGTTTGCTAAATGCGCGCATAAGCATGACCGGGAGTTTCAGTTTTGGCAGGAAGGTGTGCATGCGGAGCTGATTCTTAGCGAGGCGATGATGCGGGAGAAGCTGGAGTATATTCATGCTAATCCGGTGAAGCGGGGTTATGTGAATTTGCCGGAGCATTGGCGTTATTCGAGTGCGTCTAGTTATGCGGGACTGGGTGGTTTGATTGAGATTGATGTATGGTAGTCGGGACACTGGAGCGTCTAAGGCTGCATTCCCACGCTGGAGCGTGGGAACGATACAATTTAACTTTATTGCGTTTGCCAATAGCTCAACTATGACTAAAACTCCTGATTTTTCCGGCATACCTACTTACTCAGGCCCACCAAAAGAAGCCGAAATCCAGTCTCGCCTGCGTGCCGTCGCCGAGCTGGGTGTGTTCCGCCATGCCCTTCCCCAACACCTCGGCGGTCTCGGTGATAACTTTGCCGAGTTAGTCAAAACCCATCGCAATCTAGGTCTAGCCAGCCGCGATCCCGGTCTGATGCTGGCGATCAACGCCCATCTGTGGGGTTCTGTTTTTCCTATCCTGTTGTACGGTAGCGAAGCGCAAAAAGAAAAATTTCTGCCACAACTATTGAGTGGGCAATGGCTGGGCGGCCACGCGATTACCGAACCGTCTTGCGGCTCGGACGTGCAAGCCATGACTACCGTGGCTTCGCCATTAGGCGAAGGTTATGTGTTGAACGGCGAAAAGCGTTACATCAGCAATGTGCCCTTGGCTGACTGGCTGGTAATTTACGCCAAGCTGGAAGGCAAGATTTCTGCGTTTCTGGTTTCCCGTGATGATGAAGGTTGCCAGTTCAGCCATGAGGGCGCGTTGGCCGCTTGTCGGGGCAGCGCCACCGGTAGTGTGAGTTTGAAAGACTGCCGGATCGATGCCGACCGCCTCTTGGGGAAAGTCGGCGCCGGCGCCCAGATGATCCAAAAGGCGTTGGAATACGAACGCGCCTTCGTCTTCGCCGGCATTGCCGGGATCATGGACTGGCAACTGGCAGAAGTGGTGCGTTACAGCCGGGAGCGACGCTCAGGCGGCGTGCATCTGGGTAAGCATCAAGCTATCAGCCATCGGATTTCGGATATGAAATTAAGGCTGGATACTATAGATTTATGGCTAGGCGAATGCGCGCGCCTCTGCGACGCCGGTCAACGCATTACCCTGGCGTCAGCACAAACCAAACTGTATGCGGCAGAGGCCTTCTTGCAATCCAGTTTGGATGCGGTGCAGATCATGGGCGCGGCCGGTTTGGAATCGGGCAGCCTAATGGCGGAATTGGTGCAGGATGCCATGGGCGGCCGCTTATTTTCCGGCAGCTCAGAAGTGCAGAAAAACCTGATCGCCGCGCTGCTCGGCACCGGCGATGCCTATCGCCCTAACCCGCAAGCAAATTAATCATGACTGTCTCAGCTTACCAAAACTGGCAGCCGACGCCACTGATGAAGGCTTCGGGTTTGTTGATGATAGGCGCGTTGCTAACGGTGGCGATTCAACCTGGCTTCTGGCCCTGGGCTTTAGCTGCGGTGGTTTTCGACCTGTTGGTTTTAACCTTTGCCGGATTATGGCCGCGCTGTGCATGGGTTGGATCGAACTGGACTTCGCTGCCGCCTGCCGCCGTCGCGCGTGGCGAAATTGCCATTACCATTGACGATGGCCCCGACCCCGATATCACACCAGCCGTGCTGGAGGTATTAGATCGATACGGCGCGAAAGCCACGTTTTTCTGTATCGCCGCCAAAGCACAACGTTACCCTGAGTTGTGCCGGGACATCGTCAAGCGCGGCCACGCTGTGGAAAATCACAGCATGCATCATCAATACCATATGCCTTTTCTGTTGCTGGGCGGTTGGCTGGCCGAACTAAACTTAGCACAGGATGCTCTGACCAGAGTGACCGGGGTTCGGCCAAGGTTTTTCAGACCGCCGGTCGGCTTGCGTAACCCATTGTTGGACCCGGTGCTGCATCGACTTAATTTGCAGCTAGCCAGTTGGACCCGGCGCGGCTTCGACACCGTCGAACGCGACCCACAAGTGGTGTTGGCTAAACTATTGAACGGTCTAAAAGCCGGTGACATTTTGTTACTACACGACAGCAATTCCGCCCGAACCACCGAAAATATTCCGGTCATATTGGCAGTGCTACCACCCTTGTTGGAGGCTATCGCAGCTGCGAATTTACAGACTGTCACGCTAAGCAAAGCCCTGGGACAGACTGGGCAAATTGAAACCATCCCTTACAATGAACGCATCTGATTGCGGAGACTTAAGCCATGAACAAATATTATTCCAGGGCAGCGTCGCTGCTCGTTCTTAGCGGCTGCTCATTCCAAGCGCCCGACTATCTCAACGTCATTTCCCCAACTGAATTAAACCAGCTGCTACAGAGCCAGGATATTTTTTTGGTGGATGTGCACGTACCGGAACAGCGGCACATCAAGGGTACTGATGCATTCATCCCCTACAACGATGTTGAGAAATACCTGGACAAGCTACCTAAGGATAAATCCACACCGATTTATCTTTACTGCGAAGGTGGCCCGATGGGCAACGCTGCCGCTAAAACCCTGCATCAACTCGGTTACGATCACTTGAGCAATCTGGCAGGCGGGACCAATGCCTGGAAGCAGGCAGGGTTTGGATTTGACTAGACTTTAAGCGGCTTGCGGGCGATACCACTGGAACCTTGGGCGCAATTGCTAGTTCCAGTGTTATCAACATGGGCGGGGCTTATTCGAAAATACTGTCTACTTTGCCATTTTTGAATTTCACCACAAAGCGATTAAACAGGTTGGACCAGTAAGTCCAATCGTCACCGTCCAGGGATGGGGTGACATGTTGCGGCGGATAGCCGATGGCGGCCAGCACCGCTTTTTTACTCATGTCTTTTTTCACTTGCCCCGCCAAGATGCTTTCGCGTTCGGCAGGCGTAAATTGATTCATATCGACTTTGCTGGTGCCGGCGATTTTACTGAAGGCAATCGGCATGTCGTCCTTGGTAAATTTCGGCACATTTTCGATCGTAATCACTTGGCCGCTAGCTTCCAGCTTAAGTACCGCTTCGTCGGAATTCAGAGACAGTAGCGCTACCGGGGTATTGATTGGAATCAATTGGCCTTTGCGATAATTGGTGGTGCGAAACTTATTTTGCTCTTGAAACAGGCTGAACTGGGTATAGTAAACCTGCGCAGGTTGAACTACCGCCGCTGCGCCCTCGCCCGGCTTAAGCTCTTTTTTACAACCGACGGCCAAAACAGCCAGGCACAGCAGCATCAAAATGTAATTTTTATTGAACATTGGCAAACTCCTCGTGTTGTTATTAAAAGTGACGGCAGGTTGGTGGTAGCGGCTAAGATGTGTCTCCTAGTTCAGCAAAACGCGCGCGCCGAGCGCTGCTGAAGCAAAGAGAATTTCCTAGCCTAATTTATCAGTAGTGTCTCGCGTAATAAAAAAAGATGGATGCTTACAAAGGACTGGGCTTAATCCCTAATTTCTCCAGGAATACCGCCGGCGAGGCATAACTCATTTCCCGGTTAACCACATCAATGGCAGCCTGTACGGTAAGCCCCTTGGCCAATACTTCGCCGGTTTCGGCATCGGCAACCACATATTTAATCTTCATCCGGTATTCCCATTCCACCAGCTCCGCCGATACCCGAATCCGTTGTTCAAATTGCGCAGGGCGCACATAGCGTAGCTGCAAGTCCACGATCGGCCAGACATAGCCGGTGTCCTTCATGGCCATGTAGCCGTAGTCGATTTTGTCCAGCATCGCGCAACGGGCTATCTCGATGTATTTGCAATAGTGGCCGTGCCAGGCAATATTCAATAGATCAATATCATGAAATGGCACGATTAATTCGACTTCGGCGCGTAGCATATTAGTTGTTCTCGGCAGCTATCCGGTCGCTATCGCCGGCAGCCGCTTTGCTCCAATAAGGGTAAAAATTAAACCATTGCAACGGCGCTAACCGACAATAGCCTTCCAGTCGCTCGGCGTACTGGCGCGCCAACGTCTGCAACAGTTCTTGGCGCTTTGGTTCGGCGCGGGGAATGCGAATCGATTCCGCAAATGGTTCGAGATGAATCTTGAATCGTCCGTTCACCGGAAAGCAAAATAAGGTAAAAACCGGGCAACGCAACAACGACGCCAGCAGATAAGGGCCTTGCGGAAACTCGGCGTCTTCGCCTAAGAAGCTAGCAGGCACGGTGCGCCCGCCTTGCACCGGCACCCGGTCACCTACCATCACCAGAAATTCGCCGCGCTCGATCTTTTCCTGCAAGCTAATCGCAATCGCCGGACTCAATTCGGTGACTTGTATAAGTTGAACGGTGGCACTCCCGCGACTACCTAGCAAACGATTAAACTTCTCGGCATGCTTGGTATGCACCAAAATGTTGAGATGAATATGGCCGCGCACGGTGGCGATGGCTTGGCAAATTTCCAAATTGCCGATGTGGCCGGATAGCAGCATGGCCCCGCGTTTTTGTTCGATCAAATCCAATAGCAGTTGGCGATTGGGAAAATCGACTTGTTCCGGGGTGATGTTACCGGTCCACACCACGATTTTATCCAGCAAGGTTTCGCCGAAACTCAGGAAATGTCGATAGCTTTGCCAGTAGCCGCTGCCGAGTTGCAAATCGGGATAACAGCGGCTTAGATGACGCAAATAATCCAGGGACGACTGGCGGGCCAGCCGTCCGGCCAGAAAATAGTAACTCACCACCGGCCGCAAAAATAGCCGAAACACCCAGCGGTCGCATAGTCGATATACCCCAACCAAAACCCGAATGCCCCACACCAAGCTGTTTTCTTCAACAGCGGCCCAATGTCGGGCGGTGGCGCTCTCGGTTTTCATTGAAAATGCCTGATCAGCAGGGCTGGCCAACGCAGCAACATGCCGAAAAATAAACGGGCATGGGTCTGACTGAGGAGCAAATTATCTTCCCAAGCCCGAAAATGCGATACGCCGTCGAGCGGATAGCGCACGTGGGTGGGAATCGAGATGACAGCTACCCCCTGCCAGTAAAGCCGCACCAAAATCTCCGTTTCAAAACCCATCCGATTTTCCATCGCAATGCTCTGGATTAACTTCGCAGAGGATACTAGCGGATATACACGGTAGCCGCACATAGAGTCTGGAATGGCCCAGGACAAGGTATTGATATGTACCCAAATATGGGTGAGGTAGCGCGCGTAATAGCGCAGTTTCGGAATCGATGCATCGAATAGGGCCCGGCCGATGACTACCGCCTCCGGCGCCTGCCTGGCGGCATTTAGGAATTTGTCCACATCCTCCAAATCGTGCTGACCGTCTGCATCAACTTGCAAAGCATGCGTGTAACCTTTGGCCAGCAAAGCCCGAATCCCAAGTTTGAGCGCCGTACCTTTACCTTGATTGACCTCTACTCTGATACTGTCTACCCAAGCATACTGCTCCGCCAAACCGCGAATGACCGCAGCGCAAGACGCATCGCTGCCGTCATCCACCAACAGGCAATTTAATTGATGCACAGCCAACCGCTCGACAATCCCCGGTAGCGGCTTTTCGTGGTTGTAGACCGGAATAAGAATGCAGGGATTAAACAGGTTCGTCATGAAAGTAAACTCTACCCGAGCTATATTCGCAAGTGGCTGATCGGTAAGCAAAAACCAGTTTTCCTGGAGTTGGCAGGTACTGTAATTCCAACTCCAACTGTTGTGACGGCAGCAATAACTCTTTGAATTTTACCGACTCCATATGCCTGAAAGCACGGCTTAAACCTAGATATTGCCGAGCATAATGCACGGCCCATTGGATTTGGACCACACCGGGCACCACCGCAATTTCCTCGAAATGCCCCTGAAAATAGCTGAGATCGCTGGGAATGCGCAACGCCAGCACTACCCCGTCGGCGCGCATTTCCAGATCAAGCAGATCCGGCAATAACACATCCTGGGCATTGTCATGCATGAGCGCACTCAAAAGCTGGCCTTCACTTTGCGCCGGACAAGCATTTCTCCGGTCATTAACAACCCCATCAGCACATAAGAGATGCAACCGTTGTACAGGCTCCACAACCATCGGTCGCCATGAAGCACGGTCAACAATGAAATAGCGGCATTGCCTAGAAAAAAACCGCTCCAGATCTGAGTCACTCTGCGGGTATACAGCACGCCATGAGCCGGCAGATCCGGAAAGTCCAGTCGAGCCAAGCGCTCGACTACCGTGGGCGGGTGAAACAAACTAAAAGCAAATACCGCAAAAAACAGCAGGCTGACAAATACCGGGTAAGCCAACAGCCAGGCCGCATCGTTAATCAAGGCGCCCATTAACAAAAAAAGCGCGCAAGCCAGTATCAACCAAGATTCCGCTTTGCCGTTGGCTTCGGTGGACTTCTGTACCCAGTAGCGCAGCAGGAACAAACCGGCCAGGCCCAAAGCCATGGAGCGCGGCTGAAAATAATCCGCAAAAAACCAAATCAAGAATGGGTAGCTGGCAGTTACCGCCCCAATCACCAGGTTAAGAATAATTTGCTGCGGCGTTGCCGACGGTTTTTGGCTAGCGCCTGACTTGGGATTCGCCTCGCATTTAGTGGGGCCGATTTGGTTGCGTGAGGGTTTTAACATCCAGGCCTATTCTGCGCTGATGCGATACACGGTATCTACCACGTCCTGAATGGTGCGGGCATTTTTAAAATCTTCCGGATTGATGCGTTTGCCGGTGATCTCGCGCAAACGGACCATCAAATCCACCGCATCGATACTGTCAATATCCAAATCTTGCCGCAAATTAGCTTCCAAGATGATGTCCTCGGGGCTTAATTCGAACATTTCCGACATCAGTTGTCTCAAAGTGGCAAATACGTCTTCTTCGGTCTTCATACAGATTTTGTGTCCTATTGCGATACGCGAAACCGCCCTGCGTCTCTATGCAGCAAATGCTAAGCAAACCCGGCGAGGCGGGTAGCGGTTTGATTTTGTGTATTTGCGTTAGCCACTTCAAGCATCTATGTATCTCTAACAGCCGCACGCTAAATAACTACGTCAAGCAGGGATTATACCCCGAGTTAAACCGGAGCGCTCAGACCCCTGGCAAATCGAATTGTTCAAACATCATCCAAGCGCCAATGCCAGATAGCCCCACTTTCTCGAGAAGATCCACGGCGTTGGCCGGCAATAATGGCTTGGACCATATTCGGTAAGCCCTGATCGGCTACCGACAGCGCGCGATAATCTGTCGCCGGCTCGCGCGTCAAACGCAATTGATGCCCCACTTCACCCGCTCGCGCAAGGGTCATTCCCAGCGCCCAGGTCGAGCGACAATCGGGCAGATAGCTGCGATAGATCTCAGGTAAGGCTTGGTCATAGCAAACCAGTAACACTTGGGGAGCCTCAAGCAGGCTGCCGCTAGCTTCCAAGAATGCGGAAAACAGGCCCTCCGTCCCACCAGCCAACGCGACGTAAGGTAAATAACTGGCACTATGCACGCTGGACAAGCCGGCGATGGCATTGTGGACACATTGACTGAAGCGACTCGGCGAGACAGGTTCGGCATTGGCCATGCCTTCCAGCATCTCAAAATAATACTGGCTTTCACCGTGGACCGAGAAAAACACCGAGGGCATGTCTCCGTGCTCAGTATGACTGCGCCATGCCACCGCGCACGCGGCTCTGGCTAATGGAGACAGTCGACGTCTTTGCATGGCAGGCAAAAATCCCACATCGGCATTACCCTGATTAAACGGCAGAATTTCGCCGTTCGGCCAGCCACGGGTACCAGGCCCATGCACCGATTGCCAAAAACACCAATGCCGCAACGTGAAAACCAACTGGTTTTCCAAACCCTCACCCGCCATGCTGCCTGCTCAGCTATGCCAGCGTTGAAAAACCAAGGAGGTGTTAATGCCGCCGAAAGCAAAATTGTTGCTAACCACGTATTCAGCATCGATATTGCGCCCGTCGCCGGTTACATAATCCAATTCCGCACATCGTGAATCGGGATTATCCAAATTTAGGTTGGGATGAAACCAAGTATCGCGCATCATCTGGATGACCACCATTGCCTCCAGGGCACCGCACGCACCCAATGTGTGGCCGGTAAAACTTTTTAAACTGCTAATCGGGATTTTATCGCCGAACACAGCGGCGGTAGCCTGACTTTCGGCAATATCGCCCTGTTCGGTAGCGGTGCCGTGCGCACTAATGTACGCCACTTGTTCCGGCTGGATTTGCGCATCCTGCAAAGCCAAACGCATCACTACCTGCATGGTCTCGGCATTGGGTTGGGTGGCATGGACACCGTCAGCGTTGGTGGCAAAACCAGCCACTTCGGCGTAAATTCGGGCGCCTCGCGCCAAAGCGTGATCCAGCGCCTCCAACACCAAACTGCAGCCGCCCTCGCCGATAACTAAGCCGTCCCGGTCGCGGTCGAAAGGCCGCGGGGTTAATTCCGGCTCTGAGTTGCGGGTGCTAGTGGCATACAGTGCGTCGAACAACGCCGCTTCGGTAGGGCAAAGCTCCTCCGCGCCACCGGCTAACATGACATCCTGCAAACCGTATTTGATGGCTTCGTACGCATAACCTATACCTTGACTGCCCGAAGTACAAGCACTGACAGAGGGAATGACCCGCCCACGCACCTGAAAAAACAAAGCCACATTGGCGCAGGTGGTATGGCCCATCATCTTCAAATACGTGGTGGCATTCAGATTGCCAATGTCGTGATTAATCAGCATTCTGCCGAAGTCTGCAATCGCCGGGGTCGAGCCCACCGACGAGCCATATGCAACGCCTGTACGGCCACTACTGACGACCGGATCACCGAGCAAACCGGCATCGAGCATGGCTAATTCGGTGGCGCGGGTCGCCAATAACGCGACCCTGCCCATGCTGCGAGTGTTTTTACGGGTGTAATGCGCCGGCAGGATAAAGTCGTCGACCTGCCCGGCCAAGCGGGTGAGCAGCCCGTTATAGATCTCCCATTCCGGGATGTAGCGAATACCGGATTGCTTTGCGATAAGTCTGCCGCGTATCGTTTCCCAATCGTTGCCGATGGGCGAAAAGCCGGCCATTCCGGTGACGACCACGCGGCGCGTCAACACAAACCTCCATTCACGGAAATCACTTGGCGGGTAATGTAAGCGGCATCTTCAGACATCAAAAAAGCCACCAAGGCCGCGACTTCTTCCGGTGTACCCAAACGTCTGGCAGGTACGGCGGCTAGCGCTTCCTCTAGCGGCAGGCCCTCCACCATCTCAGTCTCGATTAAACCGGGGGCCACGCAATTCACGGTGATTTTGCGTTTTGCCAATTCAACAGCCAACGCTTTAGTTGCGCCGATGATTCCGGCCTTGGCGGCGCTATAATTGACTTGACCACGGTTACCCACCAAACCGGACACCGACGATAGGGTCACGATCCGTCCAGGTTTGCGTCGCTGTATCATCGGCAATACCAGCGGATATAACACGTTATAAAAACCATCCAGATTGCTACGCAGCACTTGGTCCCAGTCCTCCTCGCTCATAGCCGGAAAGGCATTGTCCCGCGATAAACCGGCGTTACAGACCACGCCATAGTAAGCACCGTGGGCTTGAATGTCGTTTTCCAAACTGTCCCTAGCAGCGCTGCGATCGGCTAGATCAAAACTAAGTATGCGGGCTTGGCGGCCCGTTTCAACAATCTGGTGTTTGACTTGTTCAGCCTCGTCCAAGCGGCTGCGGCAATGCAAGACAATATCGTAACCTTCGCGAGCGAGGCGCAAGGCGATGGCTTTGCCGATGCCTCGGCTAGAACCCGTGACCAGGACGGTTGCTTGACTCATATGCCTTTTCCGGCGAGAAATTTTTGCGAGTCCTGCGGTAGCAATACGTTTAACTTGGACCGGGCGCTGATATTCGGTCCTTCTAACAGGCAATCGAATACCGACATATCGTTGGCGGCCTCGATAATTTTTTCCGCTTTCACGGTAAGCCTAGCACCACTGGGGAAACTGCCAACTGAGCATTCGAAATAACGGGTGCCCAATAAAAATCCCAGCCCTATCGCCTCGCCGCGACACTTACGCTGATACCCCGAATACGCGGCAATGGCTTGCGCCATGTATTCCAATCCCAGCCAAGCCGGCACGCTGTGATCGGGACTGGAAAACAGCTTGTCCTCCCGCACCTTGAGTTCGACCAAGATGTGACTATCGCCGACTTCCAGTACCCGATCCAGCAGCACCATACGCCCAGACTGAGGCACGAGGGACTCGATAGGGTAAGGAAATTCCGCTGGGCTATTAGGGATGTCCGATGAGCAAGGACACATTGTTTCCGCCGAATGAAAATGAGTTACTGAGGCAGTATTGTAGCGGCTTTAGCGCTTGATTTTCCAGCCCGACCAAACGCAGCCGCAACACGTCAGGGTCAGATTCGCCATCCCAAACATGGGGCGGCAAACGACTTTCTTGATTTAAATCAGACAGTAGCAGCCAGCACAATCCCGCCTCAAGCGCGCCGGCCGCCCCCCAAACAATGGCCGGTAGACGGCTTGCTGGAACTGCAAAAAGTACTGTTACCAAATACCTGTGCCACGGCTCGGCTTTCCATTGCATCGTTTTGCCAAGTAGCGGTACCGTGCAGGTTAATGTAATCAACTTGCTCAACACGCAGTTGCGCATCGCCCAGCGCGGCCTGCATGGCCATAGCTGCACAACTGCCGTCCGGGCGCGGGGCGGAAATATGATAGGCATCGGCACTGGCACCGACGCCCAACAAGGCGATTGCGCTTGGCTCGCGCGTCATCAGGAATAAGGCCGCGCCTTCGCCAATCAATGTGCCATCACGATTTTTGCTGAATGGATTACAGGACGTTCTGCTGAGTGCGCCTAAGGCAGCAAACCCTTCCAACGTGGTGCGGCAGAGACTATCAGCGCCGCCCACTATGACCGCATCGCAGACCCCCAAACGTAACAAGCGCCGCGCCGAGCCCAAGGCGTTGGCGCTCGAAGAACAGGTGGTGGACACGGTGTATGCGGGGCCGTGAATATCCAGGTAAGCTGCTAAAAACTCCGCCGCGCCACCCAACTCCTGCTGCTTGTAGTGATATTGGTTTGGCATGCTCCCGTTTGCCCGCAGCGTTTGTAGGGCGATTTCACCCTCCGCTACCCCCGAGGTACTGGTGCCGATTACCACACCGATCCGTTCCGCGCCGTAACAGTCTATGGCACTAGCGATAGCAGACTCGATTTGATTGAGTGCTGAGAGCAACAAGCGGTTATTGCGGCAAGCATAGATGTTAAAGCTGGAAGGGATGATCGGTAGCTGAGTGAGTACGGCCAATGCCGGAATCGTCGACTTTAACCAGGCGGGCGCCTGGGGCTGAACGGCGCGACCGGCCAGCCAATTGGCTAAAACTTCTGTCTTGCTATCTCCCAAGGCGCAGACTATTCCTAGATCATGTAAATACAAGCCCTACTCCGCTTAGCCAGATAAATAGGTGGCTAATATGGCCTGGATTTTGTTCGCGGAGCGCTGAGTCATTGGGTTTTCTTCATCCCAGGCGTAGCCGGCCAGAATGGAACAAATCATGGCCTTGACGCTAGCCAACTGGTTCTCTTCGAAAATAATTGTTTGGAATCTTCCGTCGTACCAAGCCTCTACGTAAGCCCGGAACACCTCTATACCTTTACGCAAGGCCCGTTCATATTCGACAGACCAATTCACTGATTCGCCGCGCAATTGCCGGTCCACTAAGGGCACGGCGAGCGCGGCAGATTTCATCGCGATAGTGACACCCGATGAAAACACTGGGTCCAGGAATTCGCCGGCATTGCCCAATAAGGCAAAGCCGTCACCATACAGTTGCTTGACGTTGGCGGAGTAACCGCCAATGGTATTCGCCGGCGTGTCGAAACAGCTATCAGCCAATAATTCTGCGAGCCGAGGTTCTTCCATGGCAATATCCCGCAGCACGTCAAGGGGCTCGCCGCTGCGCTCATCCAGGAACCTGGCAGGCGTCACCACGCCTAACGAGCATCTGCCGTTGCTGAATGGAATCAGCCAATACCAAATCTCGTGAATCGTGGGGTGTATTGCAATCAGAATTTTATTGCGATCATAATCTGCCACACTAATCCTATCTTCAATGTGTGTGAACAGCGCCCGACGCGGCGACAAAGAAGAAGGAGTTTCCAGATCCAACAGTCGCGGCAACACCCGGCCAAAACCACTTGCATCCAAGACCATGTTAGCTGTCCAATCCTTTTGCAGACCATTGGCATCGATACTGGTCAATTGAGCTTGCCCTGGCCGGCTGAAATCGGCAGCCAAAATCGTTTGCTGATAATGTATCGGCACCCCGGCGTCGGCAGCGCTATCGGCCAAAACTTGATCGAATCGAGCGCGCGGTACTTGAAAAGTGGTACCCCAACCGGGACTAAATTTCTGGGTAAAATCAAATTCGGTCAATTTGCCGGCCCGGGAAAACGCAGCGCCATTTTTAAATTGAAAGCCTTCAGCCGTCACCGCAGGCAACATATCGGCTGCTTCCATAAAAGCCATGCACTGTGGCAGCAGACTTTCGCCAATCGAAAAACGCGGAAACTGTTCTTTTTCCAAGATAACGACGTGATGACCCCGTTGTTTCAGCATTTTCGCGGCGACGCTGCCAGCGGGGCCCGCCCCGATAATCAATACGTCAGCATCCATTTGTTTTGTCGACCTCTTATCCGGTTAAAATAAATGCATCGCCTTTAGCGAGGTGCGCTAGTGTGACTGAATCAAGCCCCAAGTTTTGAAGCAAGGGGATTGATTTAGAAAATCTCTCCGTCCTGTCTTTCGAAAAAGGGCCGGTAGAATCCCAAAATGTAACGTAGGGTAATTGCCCCAAGACGCCTATCCCATGCCGGAACCCCAAGCCTCCACTGAGATACAGACGCCAATTTACCCGAGTCTGGCCGCCCCCTTTGCTATATACCAAGGCAGGTTGATTAGCCGGGGCAAGCTATGGGCAGACGTGGCGGCATTAGCCCGCGAATTACCGGATAGGCCCTATCAATTTAATTTGTGCGAAAACCGCTATCTGTTTTGCCTGAGCCTTCTAGCAGCGGCAGCGCGCGGACAGGTTTGCTTACTCCCGCCTGCCGGGCAGATGGCAGTCATTCAGGAAATTCTTCGCGACTATCCCGGCGCCTACATCGCTAGAGAACACGCGCCGCAGCAAGCGGGTTTGGATTGGTTTGAAGTGACCGCGCCAAATTTAATCGACAGCGCAGCGCAACCGCAATTCGATTGGAAGCGTACCGCAGTGATCGCCTTTACCTCCGGTAGCTCCGGCACACCTAAACCCTGCCCGCATAGCCTGCATACCTTCAAAACGTCCGCCGAGATGGCATTGAGCAGCCTGGGATTAGCCGAGCAGCAACTGATGATACTCTCCACCACGCCGCCGCAACACATGTACGGTCTGGAAAGCTCGGTATTTTGGCCACTGTTTTCGAATCTAGTGTTGCACGACGGACGGCCGTTCTTCGCCGAAGACATTCGCCAAACCATAAAAACCGCACCATGGCCCACATTACTGGCTTCCACACCCACACATTTGCGTTCCTTGATCAAGGTCGATGCCACGTGGCACAATCTGGCCGGCATCATTTCCGCAACGGATACTCTATCCGAAAAGCTGGCCGGCGAAACGGCAGCAATTTTAGGGCAATCGCCGCGCGAAATCTATGGCAGCACGGAAACCCTATCATTTGCCAGTCGCGAAACCTTGCGAGAAAACCTCTGGCAGCCTTACTCTCACTGCCGCTTGGTTAAAAACGAAAGCGGACAGACCAGTTTGGAATCCGCGCATTTGCCAGAAGCAATAATGCTGCAGGACAGCGTAAACATAAACACCGACGGACGCTTTACGGTGTTGGGCCGCAATCAGGATATGGTTAAGATCGGCGGCAAACGCGCCTCCTTGACCGAGCTAAACCGGCGCTTGAAAGATATTGACGGCGTAGAAGACGGTTTTTGCTTTATCCAAGAAAACGGTCGATTGGCAGCTGTAGTGGTCAGCCACCTCAGCCACCAAGCCATTCGACTGGGCTTGCAGCCCTACCTAGATGAGGTATTTCTGCCAAGAAAAATTCATTTCGTTGCTGCTATTCCACGCAATGCCACAGACAAACTACTGAAAACCGAAGTGGAAAAGCTATTGGCTGGTTTGATTCAATGAAGACGCGCCTAATAAAGGCTATCAGCACTACCCCTGTTTGATATAGGGTAGGAAAGTTAGCCGCCAATCAAACACATTAGCGCTATTCCGAGCAGAATAAAGCTTACCGTCTGATACACCATGAGAGAAATCACGTAAAATTGAACTCCAACCCACTGCTGTCTCGCTATTGTGCAAATGATGAAGCCAATCGTTAAACCGGCCAATCCGCAGGGCAAAGGGCTTGTCGGCGTATTAGACAGCTTGCAACAAGCAAAAAAGCATCTGCAAGTTCCCCCTAAACACATTCAGCAAATTAGCGACGAGCTGTTTACCTCTCTATTCGTCTTGAGTAGTGAAATTCGTTTTAAACCCACGCCAAACAACACTTACTATCTCTATTCCAAAAACAACCGCTACCAACTGTCTTTAATCGCGTCAGAGCAATGGTTGCAGAAAAAATCCGGACGTTTCATTGGCACTTGTAATCTGCAAAACGATTTGACCTGGACCTTGGCCTTATCCGACGATTGCGCCAACGATCCAAACTTTCTTCGGCAAGTGGCTTATCAACGCCAGCAACTGGAAGCGAAAATGCAGCAGGCAGAAAAAATTGATGACGTGTTACCTGTCTACGTGGAGACGCTACCGTTTCATGCGCGTATTCTGGCTGCTGCACTCGCCTCCTCCTTGAAGCAATCCATGCAAAAGAGCGGTATCTATGGATTGAGTTTGCAGCAAGCACAGACCACCCTCTTAGACAGACATCCCTCAAAGCCATCGGCTAAATCGGAAGACTGAATCAAGCAAAGCAGCGTGTCTGTGGGCGAATTAACTGCTTTAGTCGTGACGCCGCGCATCCGCCGGCAGCTTATCGAACAAGACATTTTTGGCAATGCCGTAATGCTGCGGATAATAGACAGCAGCAAGGTGCAAGCCATGCGGTGACCCTGTCATCGCCGCTTTTGAGCGGTCTTTCGTATCGAGCAATTCGGTAGTCCACTCCACCGGCTGCCGGCCCATACCGATTTCCATCAACACCCCGGCGATATTTCTCACCATATGATGCAGAAATGCGTTGGCGCATAAGTCAATGATCACTCGCTGTTCGTCCCGGTACACGTCGATAAAATGCATCAAACGATTGGGACTAACTGACTGGCAACTTTGCGCGCGGAACGAGGAAAAATCGTGTTCGCCCAGCAGTGCTTGCGCGGCCCGATGCATAGCCTGCTCGTCCAACGACTGGTAGCACCAGGTTGCCTGGGTTCTTAACAATGCCGACTTCATGGGCCGATTCAGAATCACATAGCGATACGCGCGAGCGATGGCGCTGTATCGCGCATGAAAGTCACCGAGAGCCAATTGCGCCCATGTAATGCGAATATCGTCGGGCAATTGGCTATTGCCGCCCATCAGCCAAGCGTGCATATCGCGCTCAACCTCGCAATCGAAATGCACTACCTGTTCCAGTGCATGCACGCCAGCGTCGGTGCGCCCTGCGCAGAGCACGGTAATCGGTTGATTCGCAATTTTGCTCAAGGCCTGTTCCAACTGACCCTGTACGGTCGCTCTGCCTTCCTGCCATTGCCAGCCTGCATAGGCGCTGCCGTCGTATTCGACGCCTAAAACGATACGCGGCATATCAAATTTTGACTATTCATGGATCCAGACCCGGCAACCCACAGTAACCTGCTCGAATAAGGCAATCAGGTCGGCGTTTAGCATACGCACACAACCGTGGGATGCAGGCTTGTCTTGCATCAATTCGTCTGGGGTACCGTGGATGTAAATGTAACGCCAAGTGGAATCAACATCGCCGTAGCGATTTTTACCCGGCTCCAGGCCGCCCAGCCAGAGAATGCGACTGAGGATCCAGTCGCGTTGCGGATGCTGCAACGCTAATTCGGGCGTATAGATTTCGCCGGTGGGCCGACGGCCGGCCAACACGCTATTGATCGGCAATCCGGCACCGATTTTGGCACGAATCTTATGCCAGCCGGTGGGTGTGCAATAGCTGCCCTTTTTTTCGCCGGGGCCGTTTTTAGCGGTTGAGACCGAAAATTCGGCTAGTACCGCGCCATTATTCAGAAACCGCAAACGTTGCTCGGTAATGGAAACATCCAAATAGCGCTCTGCATCGGCAGCGGCGTTGCTTGCCGCAGACTCCGGGATCATTTTACAAACAGGGCGATCGATTCGACGTGCGCGGTCTGCGGAAACATGTCCATCACCCCGGCTTTGACCAGCTTGTAACCCAACTCGTTGACCAAAATCCCGGCATCGCGGGCCAAGGTGGACGGGTTGCAAGACACGTAAACGATGCGCTCGGGCCGCCAGTGTTTTAAATTGTGCAATACTTCCGAGGCACCTGCTCGAGAGGGGTCCAGTAACACTTTGGTAAACTTTTGCTTCGACCAAGGCTGGTCTTTCAGATCTTTGGTCAAATCGGCGACGTGAAACTCGACATTGTCCAGATGATTCAACTTGGCGTTTTCGCGGGCATGTTTGACCAATGGCAAGTCGCCTTCAACCCCCACGACCTGCCCTGCTTGCGTCGCTAAAGGCAAGGTGAAATTGCCCAAGCCGCAGAACAAATCCAACCCCCTGTCCTCCTTGGTCAATTCCAACGCATCCAGGGCCCGCGTCACCATCTTTTGATTGATCTGGTAATTAACCTGGGTGAACATCGCCGGGCGGAAATTGAATTTCACCCCCTGCTCAGCCAGTGCGTAACTGGGAATCACCTCCGGCTCGCCGTCCAGCGGGACAATGGTGTCCGGGCCTTTGGGCTGCAAACAAATGCTGATCTGATGCTGGTGGGCAAATTCGCGCAGGCTTTGTTTATCGGCGTCGGTGGGCGGCTCCAGCACCCGAAACGCGAGTACGCATTCGTTGTCGCCAATAGCTACTTCGATTTGCGGAATTTTGTCCTTCACCGTCAACCCAGCAATCATCTCGCCCAGCGCAATCAATTTCTCGCCGACGATAGGGTTCATCACTTTGCAGCTATCAATTTCAGCTAAAAAAGGGTTACGCCGCTCCCGAAAGCCCACCAGCACCCGATTCTTTTTCGCAACCCATTTCACGCCCATCCGGGCTTTGCTGCGATAGCCCCAATGCGGGCCGGTCAAGGCTTCCCAGATTTGCGGTATTTCAACTTTGCCGATGCGGCGGAATTGGTCGCGCAGTAAATCTTCTTTAAAGTTAATCTGCTCGGCATCATCGACGTGTTGAAAACTGCAACCACCGCAAGTGCCGAAGTGCGGACAGGCCGGTTCTACCCGATGTTCGGAGCGGGTCAGTAAATTAACCACCTTGCCTTCCCCGTAATCTTTGCGGCTGTCGGTATAGACAAATTCCAGGGTTTCGCCGGGCAAGGCTTCGTCGATAAATACGACTTTACCATTCACATGGCTCACGCCACGGCCATCGTGGGACAGCGATTCGATGGTAACGGTAACGGGGTCTAAGGGGAGTTTTTTCTTGTGGGCCATTATCAATGTTGCTTCGGGTTAGAGCAGTTTGGGTGAGACGCAAGGAAAAGTCAGCCAGGATAAGTTGGCGGTCGCACCGATTTGGTGTGGAGGCTAACTGGGAAAAATACCAGTGGATAAGTAGCGGTCACCGCGATCGCAAACAATCGCTACGATCAAAGCATTATCAACGCGTTGGGATAATTGCAAAGCCGCATAAACGGCGCCGCCGGATGACACGCCGGCAAAAATGCCTTCTTCCGCAGCCAATGCCCGCGTGGTGTTTTCCGCATTCAGTTGACTAACTTCGATGATGCCATCCACGCGCACTGATTCGTATATTTTGGGTAAATATTCCTTCGGCCAACGGCGAATCCCGGGTATTTTCGAATCCCCTTCTGGTTGCACGCCGATGATTTGAATCGCGGGATTTTGTTCTTTTAAATACCGGGATGTCCCCATGATGGTGCCGGTAGTGCCCATCGAGCTGACGAAATGACTGACTTTGCCCTGGGTGTCGCGCCAGATTTCCGGTCCAGTGCCTTCGTAATGCGCCAAAGGATTATCGGGATTGGCAAATTGATCCAGAATTCGACCCTCGCCGCGCGCCTCCATGGCCCGCGCTAAATCGATAGCGCCCTCCATGCTGCCTTTGGCAGGCGTTAGAATGATTTCCGCCCCATAGGCTTTCATCGATGCAATGCGCTCTGCACTCATGTTGTCCGGCATGATCAAGGTCATTTTGTAACCTTTAATCGCAGCGGCCATCGCTAGAGCTATGCCAGTATTGCCGCTAGTGGCTTCAATCAAGCGGTCGCCGGGCTTGATCTCGCCGCGCGCTTCGGCGTGTTGAATCATACTTAATGCAGGCCGATCCTTAACCGAACCCGCCGGATTATTGCCTTCCAGTTTGACCAAAATCGTATTGCCGCCCGCAACTGGCAGGCGTTGCAAACGCACCAATGGTGTATTTCCGACAAAAGATTCTATGGTTGGGAAGTTCATGACTTTAACATCCGGTTATCGTTACGGCGGCGATTATAGCAAGTTCCACACCTCAAGCGCCGCAGTAACCCAAGGCTAAAAAATTTCATTTATAATCGACACACCGCAATCCGACCAGCAGCCGACATGGAATCAATCGATCTAACTAGTCCCGAGCTTTATATCAACCGGGAAAACAGCTTACTGGAGTTCAACTTTCGGGTACTCGCGCAAGCCCTGGATGAAACGCTGCCGCTATTGGAACGCTTAAATTACTTGTGCATTTCTTGTTCCAATTTGGACGAGTTTTACGAGGTGCGCGTCGCCAGTTTGATCCAAATGGCAGAAATGGACCCCAATCTGGTGAGTTCCGACGGTTTGACGATCAACGAACAGTTCGAAAAAATCTCGATCAAGGCCCACGAGCTGGTCACCGAACAATACCGGGTGCTTAACGAAGTCCTAATTCCCTGCCTGGAAACCGAGCATATCCGTTTCCTGCGCCGCGATCGCTGGAGCCCCGCGCAAAAAATTTGGTTGGAAAAATATTTCAACGAGGAACTGCTACCGATTTTGACCCCAGTCGGTCTGGATTCGGCCCATCCGTTTCCGCGCATTCTAAATAAGAGTTTAAATTTCATCATCTCTTTGACAGGCAAGGATGCGTTTGGACGCAATAGCGGTCGGGCAATTCTGCAGGCACCGCGCGCTTTACCGCGCATCGTGCAACTACCGGTCAGCGATACCGATAGCGGCCCCTATGATTTTGTGTTTCTATCGTCCATCATCCATGCCTTCGTCAATGAGTTGTTCAACGGCATGATGGTGAAGGGCTGTTACCAATTTCGGGTAACGCGTAACAGCGATTTTTTCGTTGACGACGACGCGATCGATGACTTGATGCTGGCCGTGGAAGGTGAACTGGCCATGCGCAATTACGGCGACGAAGTGCGCATGGAAATTGATGGCAATTGTCCAGAGGAAACCGTCAACTTCTTATTGGCGCGCTTTGACTTAAAACCCGACCGTTTATTTTTGGCCAATGGTCCGGTCAATTTAAGCCGCATTCAAACCATCTTGAGCATGGTGGAGCGGCCGGATTTGAAGTTCCCAACCTTCAAAACCAGTCTGCCTTCGGCTTTAGGGCGCAACAAAGATATTTTCGCCAGCATTCGCAAACAAGACATTTTATTGCACCACCCCTACGAGTCGTTTTCGCCGGTGGTGGATTTCATCCGTCAGGCCGCTGCCGATCCAGATGTGTTGGCCATAAAACAAACCCTGTATCGAACCGGCGTGGACTCGCCTATCGTCGCGGCCTTGATTAAAGCCGCTCGGGCTGGCAAGGAAGTCACCGTCGTTATCGAGTTGCGGGCGCGTTTTGATGAGAAAGACAATATCGGCTTGGCCGCCAAACTTCAGGAAGCTGCGGCCCATGTAGTGTATGGCGTGGTGGGTTACAAAACCCACGCGAAAATGTGCATGGTGTTGCGTAAAGAAGGCGCTACGCTGCGCAATTATGTGCATCTGGGCACAGGCAATTACCATCCGAAAACTGCCCGGCTCTATACCGACTACGGTTTGTTTACCTGCGAGAAAGAACTGGGTGAAGACGTACGGCGGGTATTTATGCAACTAACCAGTCTAGGCAAGGTAAGCAAGCTGAATAAGCTGTTGCAGTCGCCGTTTACCCTACACCACGGCATCATGAAAATGATCGATAGGGAAATCGACAACGCTAAAAAAGGCAAGCCGGCCAAAATAATAATCAAAGTCAATGCGGTGGTTGAAGAGCAGGCCATACAAGCCCTTTATCGCGCATCGCAAGCCGGGGTGGAAATCAAAATGATCGTGCGCGGCGTCTGCTGCTTACGTCCTGGCATACCCGGTGTTTCCGAGAATATTGAGGTACGCTCTATCGTCGGTCGCTTCTTGGAACATACCCGCATTTATGCATTTTGCAACGGCGGCGACTGGGCTGTTTACGCTTCTAGCGCCGATTTGATGAACCGCAACATGTTCCGCCGGGTGGAAGTCTGCTTCCCGATAGCCGATAAGCGAATTGCCGAGCGCATTCTTGGCGACCTAGATGCTTATCTCAGAGATAACGCTCAAGCCTGGCAATTGCAAAGCGATGGTCAATACCGGCATTTACGGGCCGATGACCAACCTGTTTATCAGGTGCAAAGTGAATTGCTAAAAGCCTTTTGTGGGTAGGTATAAAGATGAGTCAAATGCCGCGTCAAATCCGCCAGGTGGTGCTCGATACCGAAACCACCGGCATCAATCCCCGGGAAGGCCATAAGATTATCGAAATCGGCTGCGTGGAACTGATTAACCGGCGCCTGACGCGCAATCATTTCCATGTTTATCTGAACCCGGATCGGGAAATCGATGCCGGCGCTATCGAGGTACACGGTATAACCAATGATTTTTTAAAAGATAAACCCCGTTTCGCCAATGTCGTCGAAGACTTTATGCGATTTACTCAAGGCGCGGAGCTGATTATTCACAACGCGCCGTTTGACGTTGGCTTTTTAAATCACGAACTCGGTTTATTATCTGGAGAAAACCGCCGCGTCGAGACTAACAGCACGGTGTTCGATACGCTGGCTTACGCCCGGAAAAAACACCCCGGCGCTCGCAACAGTTTGGATGCGCTATGCAAACGTTATGGCATAGATAACAGCCACCGCGAGTTACACGGCGCGTTGCTCGACGCCGAAATCCTGGCGGACGTTTATTTATTGATGACAGGCGGCCAGGCGTCCTTGCTGGATGAAGGCGACCAAACCGGCAATGGCAATGAACAGCCTATCGTCCGCTTGTCTGCCGACCGGCCGCCGTTGAAGATAATCAGTTGTAACCCGGAGGAAGAACAGGCTCACCAGCAGCGACTGGCAAAAATAGCCAAAATCAGCGGAAACTGTTTGTGGCAACAATAACTTAGGCTTAAAACCCTTCAAAAGCCCCCAGAACTCTGTATCTTCAAACGAAAAAAGCGGCGCGCTGGGGGGGGCAATGACTAACTCGCGGAGCGGCATTGGTTTGTGTACGCCGAAACCCTGAACGAAATCGACGCCTATGGTTTTCAGGACCTCTCTTATCTCAGCGTTTTCGACATATTCAGCAACAGTAGCCAAACCCAAGGAATGGGCAATTTCGTTCATGGATTTCACGATGGCAATATCGGCTTTATTATTTAAAATATCTTTGACGAAAGCCCCATCGATCTTCAGGTAGTCGATATTCAAATTTTTCAAATAAGAGTATGAGGAATAACCGGACCCAAAGTCGTCTAAAGAAAACTTGCAATCGAACTGTTTGATTGCTTTGATGAAACTATTGGTTAAATAGAAACTTTCCGCCGCTACCGTCTCCGTTACCTCAAAAATAAGCTTATTGGTTGGGACGCTAGTCGAGGCTAATAAGTCTTTCAGAAACCCTAAAAACTCTTCGCTATTTATCGACTGACCGGATAAATTGATAGCAAATCCGTCGACATTATCGAAATAATGCCGATTGCTCTCGATCCACGAAAACACATTCGTAATCACCCACTGATCTATTTCCGGCATGCGCTTACAACGCTCCACAGCCGGTATAAAATGATCGGGTGGGATAATATTATCGTTTTCGTCTTTAATACCGAGCAGAATTTCGTAATGTTGGTGGCTGGCGCTGGCTTCGTCTGCAGCTGTGATCATTTGGCACCGCAAAAACAACCTATTCTCGGAAAACACTTTGTCAATATTGCCTATCCATTCGTATATCTTATTTTGACGCTTTAGATTTTCGTCGTCATTAGTAAAAAGCAATACGTTGTTCGGACCGGTTCTCTCCGCCGACATGCTGGCGGCATCAGCATTTTGCAGCAACTCGTTTACATCGAAATTGTTTTGTTCGAAAGGCACCAAACCCATACTTACCCCAATGGTGTAGCTTTTTTCTTGCCATTGAAACCGGGATTCGCTGATGGCTTTTAACAGTTTCTTGGCTAAGTCATGGGCTGTATTCTCGCTGGAGTCTTTAATTAAAACCGCAAACGATTTATCTCCAATACGAGCGAATAAATGGCAATCAGCTAAGTGATCTCTAATTAATTGCGTAAGGACTTTTAGGAATTGCTTACCGCCTGCCACGCCGCAAACATTGGTGATGACTCGAAAATCCAATATCTCGATATGGCATAGTATATGACTGGCATTGTCGAGCTTAACCAGCTCTATTTTTAGCAGTTTAATAAATTCGTCTTTCGTGAGCAGGTCGGTTTCCGCATCATGAGTGGCGTTATAGATCAGCTTGCTATGCATGTTTTGCAACATTTGGTTAGTGGCGCGATCCATTAAGGGCACGTCCAAGCTTTCTATTCTATTGGCCCCGCCATTTTCTAGGAGCAGCGCTAAGTCGCTCTTACTAATTTCTAATTTTGTTACTCCATCTCGATTAACGAACACGCAAATAGGCAAAGTATCACCAATCCATACTAACTTCATCGGTTCAAACCCCTCTGAACCTCTATAGATAATCAGCCACTCTCCTACCTGCAGTTGCGCTACCTGGACAGCCCATTCAGACTCAATCATCTTTTGACTGGGTTTAGCCGTCGGTATTTTGATCGTTTCCATCGGCTTTCTCACTTTCGGTACGCCACTACCCACCAGTAATGAAAACAATTCCTCAATAACATTGTCGCGTTTAAATAAATTGGGACAAACGGGACCCAAACTGTCTTCGATAAATTTAAGTGTGGAGTGAATACTAACCGACTGCATATTAAGAAAGGACTCTTGTTCATACAGCCAAAACAGCAAATCATCAATAACTTTAAGATAAGACCTTTTTTCTGCAGGATTAGACTCTTTATTCAGTTCGGCAATCACTAAAAGGTCTTGCCACCCGGCACCTAGAAGGGTAGGAATGATCGATGGCACAGAGCGACCTGCTATGCGCTTATCGACTTCTTGTTGAATGGTCAGCCTCGCCAATTCGAGTTTTTGTTGGCCTTCGTAAGGCTCTATAAAACGCTTGATGTTAGTGTCATTAGATTTAGTCAATTGTTTGGCGACACTATCTAATTCATGTTCGACTTCTGCAAAAACATTGGGATTAGTAATAGACTCAGAAGAAATCCGCGCAATCGCTTTTTCAACAGTGCTTTTTATATTGGTATTTTTGATTACCCGATTGTTTTTAATAGCCGGCTCTAAAACAGCCAGTTGATTGAGTATTTTTCGGGCGGGATGCGACTCAGAATCCAGAAAATCATTTCCTTGCATCGGTAAGGACAACAAAGGTAAATAAATACTTTCCAGATAATCTTTTATATCTGTCGAAAACTCAAGCTGTCCAAATAAAGCATCGAAGAACTTGCCATATAGCTCCAAACGTTGAACATCATTTGCTCCTAATGATTTGGCTTCCGCGCTATTAGCTTGTAATTTATCGGTAAGACTTCTTTGCAACGCAATCGTATCTAAAAGTGGACCGGATTTTGCTGCCACATCGTTTTGTAATTTAGCAATTGCCGCTAACACTTCAGCAGGATCAAATACTGGCTGGGTACTAGAGTTGGGAGACTGACTAGATTCCTCATGCCTGAGTGCTGAAGATATATTATTCGTTTCACTCAATAAATTAAGTAATTTTCCAGTAACTTGGCTTAAAGGCTGGATGAGTTTATAGTCAGAAGATGGCTCTGCCTCCAGATAATCGTTAAAGTAAACTTGATTTACTTCGCTATGTTTAGCATCAAATGAGCTGCTGGCCTTCTCTTTCTGCGCAGGTGTTATAAGACGGGCAGATTCAAATTTCGCTAGCGTGACCGCTGCCTGCTTGTAAAAATTCGGTAGCGCGATAATTAAGGTTTTTTCAAAACAAGCATAAATGGCTTTTTTGATATCGCGTCCTAATTCTAACTGTAAGAAAATCTCCCTGAAACTTTCACATAAGATTGCCGGAGCAATTGGATTATTAATCGAAGTATCAAATATGCCAAAAACCCTACATAGCTCTCTAACTAATAGACCAAGCTCATCGTCGAAGAAATTTTTCAACTTCCTGATAGAGGCCGTCATATTCAACCAATCTTCAAAATCATCTTTCTCAATCAGCGAAAGCGACTCATGATACAAATTGTCTGGCACTTTCTCGCTACTATTAGAAATATAATCAACTTGATATATAACAGAGCAACAAAACTCGCTACTAATAATCTCTCTATTCAATTTTAGGGTAGTAATTAAATCATCGCAGGCCGCCAAGCTGGAAAAAAGCTCAGAATGGACATTTGCAGCATCCATGCAGTCGCCGAGAGAGTCGAAAAACCTGTCTATTAGAGAGGGTAGGCTTTCTATTAGGAATTGTTTAAATATATTTTTATAATTTTCTTGGTTTAAACCGTCTGGCAAAGCCTCCGAATTGTCATCAGGGGCTAGCGAACCTAGGCCTGCTATAGTTTTTAAAGCGTTAAAAGTACTAGCGGGTATCTGCTCAGTAACGACTCCGACACCCGTTGCGCCGATATGGGTTATTTGGGCGGCTACTTCAAAGGCTTTAAGCTCAAACTCTAGTTGAATAGAAAAACGGATTTTTATATTTTTATCTAATTCAATCTCCGGGTAAATTTTATCAAAAACCAGGTAAAATCCACCGCTACAAAAATCCAAAATACGACATTCCAGCGGATTAGCTTCCCCGGTTATAAACAAAGCTTTTAGATCAATCGCATATCTAATATAGCGACGTCTTTTGCTTTTTTTAATACTAGCAGACATAAATCAGATGAAATAGTAACAAACTACCGAAAAATGACAGCGACCTAATTCGTTAAACAAGGCCGTTGTAAGCTCCCTAAATAGTTAATTAAATTATCTAGTTGGAGCGAAAATGTATTGATTCAAGCAACGTGTATCTAACGACAATGCTTACCTTGGTACTATACCACGTCAGATGTCAGTGTACTCTCGGTAGCAGGATAGTGTAGACCACTTCTAGCGAATATTTTGCTTTCGGACAGCGGGACGCAACCTCTGGCGTCAACCGCTAATAAACCGGCCTCCATATTTCGCGGCGCCGGGAGTCTCCTACTCTCACGCCTGCGTTTTTCGCCATTTCAGGCCGGTCGCGTGCAATTTTGCTTGCCGATTAAGTCCGAGTTTGGGATAAATGACGCGAACCTCCGACGGACCCATACCCACACTTGCAGACTATGAATTACTGGCTGATGAAATCTGAGCCCGACACCTTCGGCATAGACGACTTGTTTAACCGACCCGACCAAACCGAGCATTGGGATGGAGTTCGCAATTACCAAGCGCGAAACATGATGCGTGATGAGATGAAAACTGGTGATCAGGTATTTTTTTACCATTCCAACTGCGACGAACCGGGCATCGTCGGTATTATGCAAGTAGCTCGGGAATCTTATCCTGACTTTACTGCGTTCGACCCAGACGATAAACATTTCGATCCGAAAAGCAATCCGGATAAACCCACCTGGTATATGGTCGATGTAAAGTTCGTCAGAAAGCTATCGCGAAATATCAGTCTACGGGAACTGAAACTAAAAACCGAACTAGGCGAATTGGCTTTGCTGCGTCGTGGTAATCGCCTGTCCATCATGCCGGTGAATGCTGAGCAATGGGCGTTTATTTTGAGTTTGGAGTAATGGGAGGGTTTAGTTCTGCACTCATTACGGTGACGCGGTGGTTGCGATAATATTCGTCGGCCATCGCCTTCCAGCCAAGTTTTTTATAGAAATCTGCTTGATCCGGTGTGAACAAATAGAGCTTGGCAATACCTGCTGTTTCTGCTTCCAGCATGATGTGCTTTACCAGGCGTGCGCCTATGCCCTGCCGGCGGAATTCGGGGGCCACGTAAACGCTGGCTAACCATGGCGTCAGTTCAGGGCGTGTATCCATATCGCTTTCTATGATGGCTGCCGAGCCGGCTAGCTGGCCTTCCTGTTTATAAATGAAGGTGCTTGGGATTATTTTGCTGCTTAAATAAGCTTGCATTCTTTCGATGCGCTGTTCCAGGGTTTGGCAGGGATTCAGGTTTGACCATTCGGCTTGGTGCCATTGGGCTAGCGTGGGGATTTGGTGGGGTTCTTGGGAGAGGTTGAGGATAGTCATAGTTTGATGTCGCTAACGCGACGGTGTTTTAAAGTCGGGTCTCGGCCCGACAGCCGAGATACTTTTCTTTGCTTGTCCAAAGAAAAGTATCCAAAAGAAAAGACACCCGGATTTCGCCCTGATCCTGCGCTTCTCGTTTTTTGCAGGGATTGGCGAAAGGGGCTTCCTGCCCCTTCGCCAACGAGCGGCATCCTTGCCGCTCCCCTCCGGGCCAATCCCGCAAAAAACTGCGATGCTCGGGGTCGAAATACGGGACCAAAACCGTCCCCAAAGGTAAAAGTCCCTTCTTCCCCAGGGAGAAGATTAGGATGAGGGAAGCTCAAATAAACGTTGTAATAACCATGTATCCCCTCACCCCAACCCTCTCCCGCAAGGAGAGGGAGCGTTAACAGGCTGTTGAAATTTA
>MSXO01000032.1 GCA_002083615.1 Proteobacteria bacterium ST_bin11
TCGATATTGTCGATCTAATCGACGCGCGCGTCCCCCTCAAAAAATCCGGCAGTAATTTTACGGCGCGCTGCCCGTTTCATACCGAAAAAACTCCCAGCTTTTCAGTCAACCGAAATCGACAGATTTATCATTGCTTCGGATGTGGCGCCAGCGGCAACGCGATCGGATTTTTGATGGAATTTAATCACCTGGGTTTTGTCGAGGCCGTCGAAGATTTGGCGGCCTTTGCCGGGGTGGATGTGCCCAGAGAGTTGATTGCTAGTGAGTCTGGGCTGTCGGATAAAAAGGCTGTGTCACGTGTTTACGAGATTTTGGCGGGTATTGCTGGATTTTATGCCGAGCAGTTGCGTGGAAATCCGGAAGCCAGGCATGCTGTAGTCTATATGAAAGCCAGGGGTGTTAGTGGTGAGGTGGCACGGGATTTTTCCCTGGGTTATGCGCCGAATAAGTGGGATGCGCTGTTAACACGTTTTGATCAGGCGGATTTGATCGAGGCTGGTATGTTGGTGGTCAGAGATGACGGCAAGGTTTACGACCGCTTTCGTGGAAGATTGATGTTTCCGATTCGAGATAAGCGGAAGCGAGTGGTTGGGTTTGGTGGCAGGGTGCTGGACGATTCTTTGCCCAAATACCTAAATTCGCCGGAGACTGTGGTTTTTTCCAAAAGTAAGGAGCTTTATGGGCTTTGTGAGCTTTTGGAAAAAAATAGTAAGCCCGATCAGATATTGGTGGTAGAGGGTTATATGGATGTGATTGCCTTGGCTCAATTTGGTATTCCCAATGCTGTGGCTGCGCTAGGTACTGCGACCTCTAAAGCTCAAATTGATTTATTGTTTCGATTTACCTCCGAATTGGTGTTTTGTTTCGATGGTGATAATGCGGGGCGGGTGGCGGCCTGGAAGGCTGCTGACGCGGCTTTGCCTTGTTTGCGCGACGGCAGGCAAATCAAAATAATGTTGTTGCCGCAGGGTCAGGATCCTGATTCCCTGCTGCGTGCTGAAAATTCAGCGGCATTTATGGAACGAATTCGCAGTGCACAGGTCTTGTCGGATTACTTTTTCGAGAATATCGTCGGTCAAGTAGACTTGTCCACGGTTGAGGGGCGTTCACAGTTACTGGCTGCGGCAACTCCTTCGTTGGAAAAGGTTCCCCTCGGGTTTTTTCGGGAAATGATGTTTGCCCGGTTGCAAGAGTTGGCTGGGGCTAGAATTGGCGTAGATGTTGTCGAAAATCAAGCTAGACTTAAGCCAAAGTTTGATGCGGTCAAAAAAAACATCCCAGCGCCAAGAGTCAGTTTGGCGAGAAAGGTTATCTGTTTATTGTTGCAGCATCCGCATTTTGCCAGTTTGGTTGAGCGCGAGGGTATTTTACTCGAAGACCTAACGTTTGCTGGTGTTGAATTGTTGAGGGAGGTTTTGCAGAGGATTGCCCTTGAAAAGCCGGAAAATAGCGCCATCTTAATTGAGTATTTCCGGGGTGAACCCCAGGAAAAAGCCGTAAAGGCTTTAGCCAGTTTAGAGTTGGATGTGCCGGTTGGCGGGGAAGAGGCCGAGTTTTGTGGAGCCTTAAAGCAACTTTATAAACAGGCCAGGGAAGCTATGCTAACCCGACTAATCGAAAAGGAGGGTCGGGAGGGCCTGATGATTGAAGAAAAAGAGGTGCTGCGGAAGCTGTTAAGGGACAAGCCCTAGGTGACTGCATTAATTTTTGCCGTTATAATTTCCTGTTCTGCGGCGCTTGGTGCTGAAAACGTATTGTGAGTAAAGAATGAATCAAGAACAACAGCAATCCCAACTGAAACAACTGATAGCAAAAGGTAAAGCGCAGGGTTATTTAACTTATGCGGAAGTCAACGACCATTTGCCAAGCGATATTATCGATCCCGAGCAAATCGACGATATTATCGGCATGATCAACGACATGGGGATTCAGGTTTATGAGGTAGCGCCGGATGACGATGACTCGCTGATAACCTCTGATGCAGTAGTGACCGCGGATGATGATGAAGAAGTGGCTGAAGTCGCGGCCTTGGCATCTGTCGATAGCGAGTTCGGTCGGACCACTGATCCGGTGCGACTATATATGCGTGAAATGGGTTCTGTAGAGCTTTTAACGCGCGAGGAAGAATTAAAAATCGCGAAACGCATTGAAGAAGGGCAGCGCCAAGTGGTTGGTGCTATTGCTCGATCCGGTTTCATTGTCGAATCGTTCATCGATGCATTTGATTCTGTCCAGGTCGAAGACTCGGGAGTTAGACTCAATGATTTAGTATTGGGTTTTGTCGATCTCACTGAAATTGAGGATATCGACGTTAGCGGCATTGAGATCGAGGAGCCGGCGGAGGATGCTGAAGAAGAGAGCAAAACAGTCGATTACGAAGAGGTAAAGCAAAAGGTTGATTCGCTGAGAAAAGCCTTAAAAGCCGCAACAACCTCGGTTAAAAAGCATGGTTATGGCCATGAAAAAACCGAAAAATTATTCGATGCTATCGACGAAATATTTTGCGAGTTCAAATGGACCCCGCAGTATCTGAAAAAAATGGTCTTCATTTCCGAAGAGCTGATTTCAGCTATTCGCGAAGAAGAACGTTTCATTCTGGATGTTTGCGTTAAGAAAGCGAAAATGCCGCGTAAGGATTTTATAAATGCGTTTGCGGAGAATGAGTCTAATCTCGATTGGCTGGACCATTTTATCGCTGCGAGGCCCAATTTTGCAGAGGTTTTCAGCGGGCACCGCGAGAACATTAGGGCGGCACAACAGCGGTTGGTGGATATCGAGTCTCGTTTCGGCTTGAGTATCGCGGTACTGAAAAGTATTTGTCGAAGTATCTCCTTAGGTGAGGCAAAGGCGAGGTGCGCTAAAAAAGAAATGATCGAAGCCAATTTGCGCTTGGTTATCTCTATCGCCAAAAAATACACTAATCGTGGTTTGCAATTCCTGGATTTGATTCAAGAAGGTAATATCGGATTGATGAAAGCGGTCGATAAATTTGAATATCGGCGGGGCTATAAGTTTTCTACCTATGCAACTTGGTGGATTCGCCAGGCGATTACCCGATCTATCGCAGACCAGGCGCGGACTATTCGTATTCCGGTGCATATGATCGAAACCATTAACAAGCTTAATCGCGTCTCCAGGCAGATTTTGCAAGAGTTGGGTCGGGAGGCAACGCCGGAAGAATTAGCCGAACGTATGGAAATGCCCGAAGATAAAATTCGTAAAGTCCTCAAGATTGCCAAAGAGCCGATTTCCATGGAAACGCCGATTGGTGACGACGAAGACTCGCATTTAGGGGATTTTATAGAAGATTCCAAGATGTTATCGCCTGTCGAATCTGCTACAATCGCCGGCCTTCGCGAATCTACACAGAATGTATTGGCAGGCTTGACAGCTAGAGAGGCTAAGGTGCTTCGGATGCGGTTCGGCATCAATATGAACACCGATCACACGCTCGAAGAAGTTGGGAAGCAGTTTGATGTGACCCGGGAGCGGATCCGTCAGATTGAAGCGAAAGCGCTGCGGAAATTAAGACATCCTTCCAGATCAGAGCAGTTGAGATGTTTTCTTGATGGCGAATAAGATGTTGGGATGTTACGTACGTTAGATATAACGGGCCCTTAGCTCAGTTGGTTAGAGCTTCCGACTCATAATCGGCAGGTCGTAGGTTCAAGTCCTACAGGGCCCACCACAGATAACAGGCCGTTCGCGCGGCCTTTTTTTATATGCGCAAGTTTTAATTTTGGCGAGGGTCTAACCGTGAATAAAAACTACCTTTTTACCTCAGAGTCTGTTTCGGAAGGTCATCCGGATAAAGTCGCTGACCAAATTTCCGATGCTGTTGTCGATGCATTGCTGGCTCAAGATCCCCGATCTAGAGTGGCATGCGAAACACTGGTCAAAACTGGCATGGTGGTTTTGGCGGGCGAAATTACTACTAACGCTTGGGTGGATACTGAAGAATTAGTAAGAAAAGTGGTTTGCGAAATCGGTTACGACAATGGCGAAATCGGCTTTGACGGCAACAGCTGCGCGGTATTGAACGCCATCGGTAAACAATCGGCAGATATCGCAATGGGCGTTGATGAATCCGAGGACCACGAGCAAGGCGCAGGCGACCAAGGTTTAATGTTTGGCTATGCCAGCAACGAAACCGATGTGTTGATGCCTGCCCCAATCACCTACGCGCATCGCTTGGTCGAGAGACAGGCCTTGGTCCGTAAGAATAAAACCCTGACGTGGTTACGTCCAGATGCAAAAAGTCAGGTGACTTTCCGTTACGAAAACAATAAACCGGTCGCTATCGATGCGGTAGTTTTGTCTACCCAGCATTCTCCGGAAATTGGCGGCAAGCAACTGGAAGAAGCGGTAATGGATGAAATCATTCTGCCGACTTTGCCCAAAGAGTGGCTACACAAAGATACCAAGTATTTTATCAATCCAACCGGCCAATTTATCATTGGCGGACCTGTAGGCGATTGCGGTTTGACCGGTCGTAAAATTATTGTCGATACCTACGGCGGTATGGCTCGCCATGGCGGCGGTGCATTTTCAGGTAAAGATCCGTCAAAAGTGGATAGATCCGCTGCCTATATGGGGCGTTATGTCGCAAAAAATATCGTTGCTGCGGGCCTAGCAGAGCGTTGCGAGATCCAAGTGTCTTACGCCATTGGCGTCGCGGAACCGACTTCCATCAGTATTGAAACCTTCGGTACAGGTAAAATTGAGGAAGAACGTTTGGTGCAAATCGTGCGGGAGCACTTCGACATGCGGCCGAAAGGTTTGATTGCGCAATTGGATTTGTTAAAACCGATTTACCGCCCAACTGCCTCTTATGGCCATTTTGGTCGCAACGAAGCCAGCTTCAGCTGGGAAAAAACCGACAAAGCCGCTGCATTGAAAGATGCGGCCGGCATTTAATCAGGATCAGGAAAATATTATGAGCCAAGCCGATTACAAAGTTGCCGATTTAGCCCTGGCTGAATGGGGTCGTAAAGAAATTAATATCGCCGAAACCGAAATGCCGGGTTTGATGGCCTTGCGTGCCGAATTCGGCGCTCAGCAGCCGTTGAAAGGCGCGCGGATTGCCGGTTGTCTGCATATGACCATTCAAACTGCAGTGCTGATTGAAACGCTGACCGCCTTGGGTGCGGAAGTACGCTGGTCGTCTTGCAACATTTTTTCTACGCAGGATCACGCCGCCGCGGCTATTGCTGCTGCCGGTATTCCTGTTTTTGCCTGGAAAGGCGAAACCGAGGCGGAAGCCGAATGGTGTATCGAACAAACAATATTAGGTCCCAATGGTTGGCGCCCAAATATGATTCTGGATGATGGTGGCGACCTGACCACCATGATGCACAATAACTTCCCCGAATTGATGGCGGATGTGAAAGGCTTGTCGGAAGAAACCACCACGGGCGTATTGCGTCTGACCGAAATGGTGGCGAAAGGCACACTGAAAGTGCCGGCGTTCAATGTTAACGATTCGGTCACCAAATCCAAATTCGACAACCTTTACGGTTGCCGCGAGTCTTTGGTCGATGGTATCAAGCGTGCCACCGACGTGATGGTAGCCGGTAAAATTGCCGTGGTCTGCGGTTATGGCGACGTGGGTAAAGGTTGCGCGCAATCGCTGCGCGGTTTAGGTGCCACTGTTCTGATTACCGAAATTGACCCGATCTGCGCCTTGCAGGCGGCGATGGAAGGTTACCGCGTGGTGACAATGGACGAAGCGGCGGCTATTGCTAACATCTTCGTGACTGCTACCGGCAACGTTGGCGTCATTACCCATGATCACATGAAAGCGATGCGCGACCAGGCTATCATCTGCAATATCGGTCATTTCGATTCGGAAATCGACATTGCGTCCTTGCGTCATTACACCTGGGAAAACATCAAGCCGCAGGTCGATCATGTGATCTTCCCTGACGGCAAGCGCATTATCGTGTTGGCCGAAGGTCGTTTGGTTAACTTGGGTTGCGCTACCGGTCATCCTAGCTTCGTGATGTCCAACTCGTTTTGCAACCAAGTATTGGCGCAAATGGAACTGTGGAGCAATGCGGCTAGCTACGAAAACAAGGTCTACGTACTGCCGAAAAAACTCGACGAAAAAGTTGCGCGTTCGCATTTGGCGCAAATTGGCGTAAAACTGACCGAATTGACCAAAGAGCAAGCGGCTTACATTAATGTCCCTGTGGAAGGTCCTTACAAACCGGATCATTATCGCTATTAAGGCTTAGGTCTATCCGACAAAAGAAGGGGCGCAAGCCCCTTTTTTATGCAGGCTATGAATAATCAAACTATCGTTCAGCGCGACCTCGCCGTACTCTGGCACCCCTGTAGTCAGATGAAGGACCACGATCCCCTGGCCACTGCGCCGGATGCGTTGCCGTTGATTCCGATCAAATCGGGCCAAGGCGTCTGGCTGGAAGATTTTGACGGTCACCGCTATCTGGATGCGATCAGTTCCTGGTGGGTAAACCTGTTCGGTCATGCCAATCCCCTTATCAATCAGGCGCTACGAGAGCAGCTTGAAACGCTTGAGCACGTTATCCTCGGTGGATTTACCCATGAAGCCGCGTTAACGCTGGCGGAAAAGCTGGTGGAAATCACGCCTTCGGGTTTGGATAAATGTTTTTACGCGGATAATGGTTCGTCAGCCGTCGAAGTCGCTTTAAAGATGAGTTTTCATTATTGGCGCAATATCGGCCGTACTCAAAAAACCAAATTCATCACGCTGGAAAACAGCTATCACGGCGAAACCCTGGGGGCTTTGGCGGTTGGCAATGTGGCTTTATACAAAGAAACCTACGCGCCATTGTTAATGGACGTGATTACCGTAGCAGGCCCGGATTGCTTCTATCGCGCAGACGGCGAAAGTTGGGAGGCGTATTCCATCCGCCGTTTCGCCATCATGGAGCAAGTTTTGGCGCAACATGCTGAAGACGTTTGCGCGGTTATCGTTGAGCCACTGGTGCAATGCGCCGGCAGCATGCGTATGTACCATCCGGTGTATTTAACATTACTGCGCGCAGCGTGCGACAAATACCAGGTGCATTTAATCGCCGACGAGGTTGCAGTAGGCTTTGGTCGCACCGGTACATTGTTTGCTTGTGAGCAAGCGGCTATCAGTCCTGATTTTATCTGCCTATCCAAAGGGCTGACCGGCGGCTATTTACCCTTGTCTGCAGTCTTGACCAGCAATCAGGTCTATCAAGCCTTTTACGATGACTATCAAAATCTAAACGCGTTTTTACATTCGCATAGTTACACCGGCAACGCATTGGGATGCCGGGCGGCATTAGCGACGCTGGACATATTTCAACAGCAAAATGTGATTGCTAACAATCGGCATTTGGCTGCGCTTCTGGCCAAAGCGGTAGAGCGTTTTAAGGAGCACCCCAATGTCGCAGAAGTGCGGCAAACGGGGATGATCGTGGCTATCGAATTGGTTAAAAACAAGCAAACCCGCGCGGCCTACCCTTGGCAGCAGCGGCGCGGTTTGGCCGTGTATCGCTATGCTTTGAGTCGTGGCGTTTTATTGCGGCCTTTGGGGAATGTGATTTATTTCATGCCGCCTTATGTTATCAATGAGCAGGAGATACAGCTGATGGCAGACGTCGCCTGGCAGGGCATCCAGCTGGCGGTGCGCGACTAATGCGGGTCTCGCGTTTATACGTCGCCACCCCGCTCAATGTCGGAGGGCGCATTGAATTGGATGACGATGCGGCCCATTACGTGCGCAGCGTGCTGCGTTTAAAGCAGGATCAGAGCGTCGTATTGTTCAACGGTCAGGGTGGCGAATACCTTTGCCGTTTCAGTGAAGTTAGTCGCAAGATCGTGCGCGTGGAAATCGAACAGTTCGTTGAGCGTAACGTCGAATCCCCTCTGGCGATTAATCTGGGTTTAGGGATTTCTCGGGGCGACCGCATGGACTGGGCGGTACAAAAAGCCGTTGAACTAGGAGTGACGCAGTTGACGCCTTTGGTAACTGAGCGCTGCGTGATCAAATTCAACGACGATAAGAAGCAGCAACGCCTGCTACATTGGCAGCATATTGTCCAGCACGCCGCCGAACAATCCGGAAGAACCTGTTGTCCGTCAATCGGTGAGATCGCGAATTTGGCGGAGTGGGTGAATGGACAACAAGGATTAACAGTGTTTCTCGATCCCTACGCCGAACAATCCCTAGCGAATCTAAAGCTGGAAAATCTCTGTGTCACCCTGCTCTCCGGCCCGGAAGGCGGTTTTAGCGAACAAGAGCGGCAAATTGCGAAGATAGCGGGATTTGTCCCGGTGCGGATGGGCGCCCGGATCTTGCGCACCGAAACCGCAGTATTATCGGCGTTGACCGCTGTGCAAACCTTATGGGGGGATTTTCGATGATCCGTTGGTTTGTCTCTGCCTGGTTGCCGTTGGTCATATTGTTCACTGCGGCGAGTATTGCGAGCATGCTAGGGTACGTTTTATTGTCGATTGCCGGCGACATTTTGCCGTTGGCAAAAGTCATCAGCAAAATTACACTCGTTCTGTTGCTACTGAGCATTTTTCCGTTAAAGAAGTATTTGCAACTCAGTTGGACTGACATGGGTTTTGCGCCTAGAACCCAATTTTTCAAGCAATTTGGTCAAGGTCTGGCGTTGGGTTTGTTGACATTGCTGCCAGTATTGGTGGCGCTGTATGCGCTAGATGTTCATGTTTGGGACGATACCCGCCATTGGACATCCGGCAAAATCGCGGAAAAAGTCGGATTGGGTTTGTTTTTTGCGCTGCTGATTGCTGTCGGCGAAGAAGCGCTGTTTCGCGGCTTGCTGTTGGGTGGGTTGCAGCGGAGCATGTCGATTATCGCTGCGGTGACAATCAGCTCTCTCTACTATGCGGCGTTGCACTTTCTAAAAAGTAAGTCGCACGTGGCTTACAGCGATTTAACCCCGAGCAGCGGTTTAAGGTTGATGGCCGAAGCCTTTGCTAACTGGTTGAATCCAGCGATTCTTAGCGCTTTACTGGCTTTATTTTTGGTGGGACTGTTTTTAGCAATCCTCAGAAGTCGGCTACCACAAAGTCTGGGGTTATGTATTGGTTGTCACGCCGCTTGGGTTTGGCAAATTAAAGTCAGTAGGGATTTGTTCAATGTCAACTTGCAGGCGGATGCTCTGTTTCTGGTCAACACGTATTACGATGGCGTGGTGGGCCCTTTGGTAACTAGCTGGTTGGGCTTAGCGTTGGCGGTTTTTTTGTTGTGGTCCATGCGGCTAGATCAAGATGGGCCTGACGGTTAAGCCAAAAATGGGTCGCAGACTTGAAAAAATGATTGCCAGATGCCATGGTGTTTTGCAATATTTCTCCCCTATCATTTCAGTGCATCATAAGAGGACATATCTATGCATAGAGCCCGACCGAATACTTCCGTTATTCTCTTAACGCTTATGGTGGCCGGGTGTGCCAGCGAACCCGTTGCACCGACCAAGCCAGCGGACAAAATTCTGTCCGGCGAGCAAATGTTGCGCGATAGTCAGGGTATTGCGCAGTTGGGTAGTCGTTGGCAGGAAGGCAAGCAAATGGTCGAACGTGGACAAGTGATGCAGCGTGATGGGCAGGCGAAGATCGACGAAGGTCGAAATCTGGTCGAGGAAGGCCAAAAAATCATGCGCGAGAGCGAAGAAGGTTATAAAAATATAAAGCAGTAAGGTGGGATGAGCAGGTTGCTGGCTCGTTCTTTAAGGATAATGGCAACAGCGTTGTTCGGTCCGGTAGCTGTAAGTCGATAAAGGCTTTTGCTACCGGTCTGATGCGATTTCGCGGCGGTGCCGTCTTACATTTGCAGTTCGTGCAACTAAGGTTAAAACGGGTTTAGTTACTTTAAGGCTAGCGTTGTAGATGTCCCTGCATTCCAACTTTGTGTTGTAGCATAAGGCGCAAAGCATGTGGTGTTGCGAAAACTTTAACTCATCTGGCGGAATTTCATCCCCGCACCTTAAGCAAAAGCTTAACTTCGTTGCTTTTGGTTTCATGTTTCCCCCTCTTTCTCGTAAAAATCGCTGCTGAGGATAAACGGAATAATCGTTGTCTTCTGTTCGAAAACCGACATTTTTCAACGCTCCGCTGTTAGGCCAATGTGATAAAGTCCAAAGTTCCTGGATTAAGACAGGAGAGCGCAGCGCTAATTGGCGAGTACAACATATTGCACATATGCTAAATATCTAATGTGATTATCCAAGCAGTGCGGATTCAGTAGCAAGCTTTTTTCGTTGGTGGGCAAAGAATCTTAATTTCTAAGCTTTTCCAAGTGCTGTAGGGGGATTATGCGGCGGAGTCAACTGCTATGATAGCTGAGATGAATCAGGTAGGGCGAATTGAAGCGGCACAGGGGCCGGTAGTCGATGTGCGTTGCGATTATCTGCCGCCTATCGGTCAGGCGCTCGACGTTCTAAACGATGTCGGCCGCTATGTGCTGGTCGTGTTTCAGCATCTGGAGCCTACGCTGATTCGGGCAATCGCCTTACACTCGGTTTCAGGGCTGTTTCGTGGCATGCCGGTGTTTGATCGTGGCGACGCGCTGAATGTGCCCGTCGATCCCAGTTGTTTGGGGCGCATGCTGAATGTCTTCGGTGATCCGCTCGATGGTGGCCAGCCATTACCCAATAGCGTTTTCCGCAATATCCTCGCTGCTCCGCCGTTATTGGCCGATACGCTGCCCGCCTCGCAAATTCTGGAAACCGGCATCAAAGTCATCGACCTGCTTTGTCCTTTCGTGCGCGGCGGTAAAACCGGTTTGTTTGGCGGTGCCGGGGTGGGAAAAACCGTGCTAATGATGGAGTTCATGCATGCCGTCAGCGTTATCATGCAAGGCGTATCGGTTTATGCCGGCGTTGGCGAACGCATGCGCGAAGGTCACGAGCTCTGGCATGAAATGGCCGATGCCGGGGTATTGCCTAAAGCACTGCTAGTCTACGGGCAAATGGACGAATCGCCCGGCGTGCGCTTTCATGTCGGTTACACTGGCTTGGCGTATGCCGAGTATTTACGCGATACCCTGGATACCGAAGTATTGTTCCTGATGGACAATATTTTTCGCTTCGTCCAAGCTGGCAGTGAAATTTCCGGCTTACTTGGCCGCATGCCGGCTACGGTCGGTTATCAGCCGACCTTGCTGACCGAGGTCGCTTCACTGGAAGAGCGTATCGTCTCTACTAAATCCGGTTCCATCACCTCAGTTCAGGCTGTTTATGTCCCGGCTGATGACATGTCCGACCCGGCGGTGGCTACCATCCTTGGGTATTTGGATAGCGTGGTTATCTTGTCGAGGCAACAGGCCGCAAAAGGGATTTATCCGGCCATAGATCCTCTAACCTCCAGCAGCCGAATCATGGATCACCACATCCTTGGCGATCGCCATTATCAAGTGGCTCGTGCCGTCCGTGAGCACTTGTCGCGTTATCGGGAATTGGAAGATATTATCGCCATGCTCGGTATCGAAGAGCTCTCGCAGGAAGATCGGCGCATCGTCGAACGGGCGCGCCGCTTACAGCGCTACTTAACTCAACCTTTTACCACCGTAGCCGACCATACCGGCATGCCGGGCGTCCGGGTTCCGCTGGCGCAAACTATCGCCGACTGCGAAGCCTTTATGAACGGTAAATACGACCATTTCAGTGAAGCGGATTGCTATATGAAAGGCGCAATGCCGGCATGAACAATTTCGCGCTCGTTCTGTTGGACAGTCGCGGTTTAGAGCGTTTTGACACCGTAACCGAGTTTATCGGCGCCGATGCTGACGGTAGTTTCGGGATTTTGGCCGGACATATTCATTGCGTAGCCTTGCTTAGATACGGTCTGGCCCGCTTTAGGGATCAAGTCGGCATCTGGCGCTATTTGGCCTTGCCGAGCGGTGTGCTGCGCTTTGCCGAGAATCAAATTACCGTTACCAGCGTACGCTATTTTCTTGGCGAAGACCGCGATGCAATCTGTGATCAACTAGCTGCCGACATGGCTCAGGTCGACTCTGAGGTGCATACCGCGCGTGCAATACTCTCGGAGATCGAACGGTCTTTGGTGCGACGCCTAGCCGAGCTTAGCAGTCGCGGATACGCGGGAATATAGCCATGAATTTTCGGGATAAATTAATCGAGCACACCCGTCGCGATTTGCAGCGTTTGCAGGACAAATCGCGTCGTCCGGCAACTTGGGTTGGCATGTTGCTCTATGGCGGTACATTGGGCCTACTGTTTGTGGTGCCGATTGTCGCCGGCGCATATTTCGGACGCTGGTTAGATACCTTGGCTACCGGATATTCGGTGCGTTGGACCGTGAGTTTGATCGTGCTGGGTATTCTGGTTGGCGGTTATAATGTTTTTCGATTTTTGCAGGAAAAAAGCTAATTTTTTTCGGATTTATTCTTCACGAAAGTTTGAAATGAGCGCTATTATTTATTGAAAAAACAAGAGTAATAAAGCCATCGCTCCTCGGCTTGGCAAACTTTACGTCGATCAATGTCGCACTCAATATCCAGACCAAAATGAAACCACCCTTGCTGCGTTTAACCCTGCCCCTATTAGCCTTGGTATTACTCAATGCTTGCACTAGCAGTGCGCCGGTAAAACGAGAGAAAACTGCTTCAGTTAAACCGTATATCGTCCAACCAAGGCCGGCTTATGCGCCGCAGCCCGCACCGTATAAACCGGCGTTTTATACAGGGACTTTTCCAAAACCCGCAGCATTGGAGCCAGCAGTGGATTTTTGGCGAAAAACCTATGCCGTCTGGCAACGTTCTGAGGTAGCTTTTCACGATGATCGTTACCTGGATGTCGTCTACGAAGTGATGACTCTGCCGGGTTATGTCGCGGAAGGCCTGACTACAGAGCAAAAAGAAATGGTTAGCCAGCGGCGCGAATACTGGAAGGCCAAGTTGGCGGAATTGGAGAGTAAACTGCGATACGGTGCAGCATTGAATGCCAATGACAGGCAATTGATGGCCAAACTTGAAAACAATGGCAGATCTTTAAATAGCGTATTACCAGGCCTTAGCGACAGGCTCCGTTCGCAGCGGGGTACCCGTGAACGCTTTAAGCGCGGATTGGAGATCAGTGGTCGCTATGATTTGCAGTTTCGAAAAACCTTTCGCGACGCCGGTTTGCCGGAAGACTTGGCTTATCTGCCGCACGTAGAATCCTCGTTTCAGCCGTCAGCTAAATCCTCCGCCGGCGCTGTCGGTATGTGGCAGTTTACCAAAGCCGCCGCCAAAACCTTCATGCCCGGCGGTGATCGCGTCGATCAGCGTTACGATCCTTTCGTCTCCGCCAACGGCGCAGCCCGTTATCTGACTTACGCTTACGGCAAGCTTGGCGATTGGCCGGCCGCAGTGACCTCTTACAACCACGGCATCGGTGGGATGAAGCGTGCACAAAACCAAGTCGGTAGCGACTTCGTGCGCATTGTAGACACCTATGACGGCCCGGCCTTCGGTTTTGCTTCCCGCAACTACTATGCGCAGTTCCTGGCCGCCCGCGAAATTGCTTCCAACCCCGAACAGTTTTTCCGAGAAGGCATCCGCTATGAAAGTCCTTTGGCTCCTGGTCAATACCTGGCTACCGAATAAATTATCGGTCTTTTTCTGCGTCGAGCAGAATCTGCGCTTCAAGCGGTAGCATGGTGTAAAAGCGCCACTCTCCTAGTGCGAGAGAGTGGCGGTCAACTCATAAATTGTTATATCTGTTTAATTTGTAAATAGTCATCCTGACCTTCTGTTTTTTTGCCACTGCTTATAGAAGGGGAAGGCACGGTATCGGCTTTTCCGACAGCCTTTAACGAAGCAGGCTTGACCAGTGGAAGTCAGCAACTTTGGATCTACGCTGAGTTCAGCGTTGATCTTATCGTTAAATTCGAGGTGCAGACATGAACCGCTCTGAATCTGCCGCCAACACGGTTTTTCAACTCGGCCCGTTGCCGATCAGTGACACTGTTGTCACTACTTGGGGGGTGATGTTGGGCTTTGCAGTGTTAACCTTGTTTTTGCACTTCGGTCGTCACTCATCCTCATTGCAAAATTTGCTCGAAGCGGTAGTTGTGGCGATCGAAGGCGCGATCGCCGAAGTCTTGCCAGCGGCGTCGGTGCGGCGAGTGCTGCCGTTCGTGGCAAGTCTGTGGCTGTTTGTGCTGGTCGCTAATCTGGTGGGTTTAATCCCGGAACTACATGCGCCTACCCGCGACTTGTCGGCCACTGCTGCTTTGGCGGTGCTGGTGTTCGGTTCCACCCACTGGTTCGGGATTCGTGATCGCGGCTGGCGGCAACATTTTCGCCATTATATTGAACCCAGCGTTATCCTGTTACCGTTTCACATCATCAGCGAATTTACCCGTACCCTGGCTTTGGCCATCCGCCTATTCGGCAATATCATGAGTCTGGAAATGGCGGCTTTGCTGGTGCTGTTGATTGCCGGCTTCCTGGTGCCGGTGCCATTATTAATGCTGCATGTGATCGAAGCCGTGGTGCAGGCCTATATCTTTGGTATGCTGGCGCTAATCTACATCGCCGGTGCGTTGGAACCTAACGAATCCGAAACATCCGCCATTCCAAAGGAATAGCCATGAACGACATCCATTTATTCAGCATGATTTCCACCGGCGTGGCCGGTTTGGTGATCGCCCTTGGGACGATGTTGCCGGCTTTGGCAATGGGTAAGGCCATCGCCGCCGCTTTGGAAGCCTTGGCTCGTCAGCCGGAAGCCGAAAAAACCATCACCCGTACCTTGTTTATCGGCTTGGCGATGATAGAGTCCTTGGCGATTTATTGTTTGGTGGTGGCCCTGATTGTGTTGTTTAGAAATCCGTTGCTTGAATATTTTTTAAAATAACTCACGTCGGATTGCCATAGAGTGGTCCATTCGCTTACTTGGGTTCTTTGCTCAGCCATTCGGCGAATTTGCCGAAAATAAACTTACTACCGCGCATGGAAAGATGATCGTCGTCGTAAAAATAAGACATGTCATCGTGCATGCCGCCGCAAGTCGATTCATCGCATAAATATTCGTAGGCGGGAAAAATCTTAATCCGCTTGTGCGTGGCGGCATAGATAGCTTCGACCGCTCGTCTGTAGTTTATATTCCGCTCTTCAAAAGACTTTCTGGATACATCGCACTCGGGCAGGGCTCTTTCGGTAATGCGCAGTGGGCGCTCGTCCACACAATTTTTAGCACTTACGCCAATCTCCGGTACGTCTTCAATAAAAACCACCGATTTGCCCAGCTTTAAAATCTCATTGATGGTGGCGACATAGCCGGAAACAAATTGATTGTAATTTTCTGCTAATACATCATCCGGGCTTTTAATAATCCGATAGAGGTTTTTCGAATCAGTATTGCCGAAGCCAAAACCTTCAATGTACATCGCGCCTCTGGTCGCGAAAACCACGCGCTGAATCGAAGGGAACTCCTTCAGCAGCTTCAGCACGATAGGCACGACTACCCGGCATCTTGTCGATTTTTCAGCAAATTCTTCCGTGGGATTAATGCTCACCAGATCGATAAACGGCAGGCAGCCATTAACCCCTACCAATGCCAGATCGTTCGAGCTCTTGGAAATAGAGTCGTAGACAAATTGCGCGGCGTGACTATCGCCGACCACCAGCGTTTTTGGCGTGGCTGTGGTAAAGCGACACATCAAATAATTGTAACTGGCCCCTCCCAATACCCCCTTACAGCGCTCATCGACCCAGTCCTCCGGCGTGTTGTAGAGTACTGTGCCGCTCACGTCGGCATACATCTTGGTTTTGGTCTGCGCATCGGCTTTACGAAACTCCAGGCCATCCCGAGAATATGAAGCGTAGCCGACATAGCCGATACCGAGCATCAACAGCAGCAGCACCGCCGTCTTAGCTCTGCTGTGACTACCCAAGCGTATCGGTTTTTCCACCAGTCTGTAGGTCAGCCAAGCCAATGCCACGGCTAGCAGAACCGCAATCGCACGAATATTCATACTGGGCACTTCGGTCTCGATGATTTGCGCAAAAGAGAGTAGGGGCCAGTGCCACAAATACAATGGAAAACTAATCAAGCCGAACCATACCGCTAGCGGGTGGGACAAGACGATGCGATTAACCCAGGCATTGGGTCCGGCCGATATGATCATGACCGCAGCCAACATCGGTATGACCGCCCAACGGCCAGGGAAATTGAGATCTTTATTGATGATGAAAAAACCGAAGGCCAACAGCATTGTGCCCAGAATAGACAGCGCGTTCGCCAGCGTCTTGCCGTCGGCGGCGTGAGAGTGTCGATAAACCGCGCAAGCCAACCAACCGTCAAGCTTCAGTTTGATAGAAGAGAACGAGTCCTTCTTGTAGAGCGTCATCCAAGCCAGCAAACTACCGCATAACAGCTCCCAAAATCGGGTTTGTGGAGAATAAAACGTTGCGACAGGATGGGCGATGACGCCTGTGATATTCAGGCCGAAAGAGACGATGGTAATCAGAACCGTAATGGTCAACAGATTGAAGTTCCGCTCCCAGGCAAACCAAAGCAACAAGGGCCAAACGATATAAAACTGTTCCTCAATACCTAAACTCCATAAATGCAGCAACGGTTTGGTCTCGCCGGAGTTGTCGAAATAGCCGGCCTCGCTCCACAGCACAATGTTGGAAACGAATCCCGCGCCGGCGGCAATATGCTTGCTCAACTGCTTGTACTCGTCGGCAAACAGCGCGAACCAGCCGAAGACATAACACGCAACTAAGACCAGAATCAGGGCCGGGAAGATACGCTTAACCCGGCGGGCATAGAATTCGGTGAAGCTAAAGGTGCCCTTTTCCAGGTTCTGAAAAATAATGGTTGAGATTAGATAACCTGAAATCACAAAGAAGATGTCTACGCCTATAAATCCACCTTGCAAGCTCTTGGGAAAGGCGTGAAAGGCGATAACCGAGAGAACGGCAATCGCTCTTAAGCCGTCAATATCGGGACGGTACTTTGGGTGTGACAGATGTTCTTGCAAAGAGGTCATAGGGTAACGAAATGCTGAGTTGGTCCGGGCTTCCCGTCTTATCTGCCATGGCTTAGGTGGTCGGGCAGGCTCTAATCCGGAAAGTCGGGCGGTATTCTAAGCCGTATGTATTCCAGCCTCAAGACGCGCCTAAACGGCAAGCTACGCGGGGTAAATTTTCAGACATCAAAGCCATTGCGGGGTTTAAGATAGCGGAGAAACAAAAAATCGGCGGTTTTTTCGGAACAACGCCGCAAGTTCATATCCAACAAAACGGGTTACCCATCCATGATGCAATTCGACTGGACAACCTTTATCCTGGAAATCCTCAACTTCCTGGTCCTGGTGTGGATACTGCAGCGCTTCCTGTATCGCCCGGTTCTGGCAATGCTCGATGCCCGGCAGCAGCGCATCAAAGATGAAACCGAGCACGCCGCGCAGTTGCGCAACAAAGCAGAAGCCTTGCGCCAACAATTCGAGCAAAGATTAACCGATTGGAATCAACAACAAGAAACCAGTCGCCGCCAACTAGACGAAGAGTTAACTCAGTTGCGCAATACCGCAACGGAGAATCTAAAACAAACCCTAGCTGACGAAGAAGCTAAATTGCGGGTCCGCAACCAGACGCTGATTGCGGCGCGGGAAGCGGCTTTGATAAGGGAAGCGGCGGGCGCGGCTTATGGGCAGGCGGCGGCGATGTTGCAACGGCTGGCTTCGCCGCAATTGACGCAGCGTATTGTCGAGGTGTTTTTGCAGGATCTACTCAATATGCCGGATAGCGAACAAACCGCACTGCGCAAAGCGGCGGCGATATTGATTGCCGCTTCTGCGGTCGAGCTGGTCAGTGCCCACCCGTTGAGCGAAACAGATCAAGAGCGAGTAAAGGAAACCCTGTCGAATGTTGCCGGACAAACCTTGCAACTCACGTTCAAGGAAGACCCTGCTTTGCTTGCCGGCCTGCGAGCCATAGTGGGCGAATGCCAATTGCACGCTAATCTGGCCGACGAGCTGGCGTTTTTCCGGCGCCAAGCCAATCATGGCTGAGCCGGGTAAACCCTACCAATTTGGCCTGCGCTTATCCGAGCGCGGTTGCGTGGCCGGCATCGGCGACGGCATTGCCTGGATACGCGGTTTGCCCACTGCCCGGCTCGACGAATTGATCGGTTTCGATGACGGTAGTACCGGCCTAGTGTTTCAGTTGGGCAAGGAGGTGCTTGGGGCGATTCTGCTGTCGCAAAACCGTGGCGTCACCGCCGGCATGGCGGTGCAGCATATCGGCCGCAAACTGGAAATTGGCGTTGGCGATACCTTGTTGGGGCGGGTGGTCGATCCGCTCGGCAGTCCGCTGGACGGATTGCCGCCGCCGGAATTGCGCCAATTTCGCTCATTGGAAGCTGCCGCGCCGCCCATCATCGAGCGCGATTTCGTCTCCGAGCCTTTATATACCGGCTGCAAGATTGTCGATACGCTGATTCCGATCGGCAAGGGCCAGCGTCAGTTAATCATCGGTGACGACGGCATAGGCAAAAGTGCCCTAGCCCTGGACGCCGTGCTCAATCAACGCGGTCGTAATGTATTGTGCGTGATGGTGTTGATTGGCCAGCCGCGTTCTTCTGTGGCCGGTACCATAGAAGCGCTGCGCCAATCCGATGCGCTGGCCTATACCGTGGTGGTGGTCGCCGAAGCCAACGCCTTGCCGGGTTTTCGCTACCTGGCGCCGTTCGCAGGCTGCGCGATTGCCGAACACTGGATGCGCATGGGCCGCGATACGCTGGTGGTTTACGACGATCTGACGCGCCACGCCCAATCCTATCGCGAGCTGTCCTTGCTGTTGCAACGGCCACCGGGCCGCGAAGCGTATCCGGGCGATATTTTTTATCTGCATTCCCGGTTGTTGGAGCGTTCCACTGTATTGTCGTCGGCATATGGTGGCGGCAGCATGACCGCCTTGCCTATCATCGAAACCCGTCAGGGCGAGCTGTCAGCTTATATTCCCACCAACCTGATTTCGATCACCGACGGCCAGATTTATCTGGAAAGCAAGCTGTTCGCGGCAGGCATGCTGCCGGCCATCGACATAGGCCGTTCGGTGTCGCGCATCGGAGGTAAGGCTCAACATCCGGCCATCAAAACCGCTTCCGCGCATATTCGGCTGGATTATTTGCAGTTTTTGGAGCTGGAGTTGTTCGCCCGTTTTGGTACGCGTTTAGAAGCCGGTGTCGAGGAAAAGCTGCAACGCGGTCGCTTGCTGCGGGAAATATTGAAACAGGACCGCTTGCAACCTTTGTCCGAGCGAGCGCACCTGGCCTGGTTGCTGGCATATGGCGAGGGTTTGCTGGAAAACCTCAAACCGGAACAGGCGGCCAGCGTATTGGCGGAGCTACTTGTAAAATTGCCGGATACCTTGATGTTGGATTCACCTAAAAAGCAATGGTTGTCAGTGTTGCGGCAATTACTGGCGGATAAACTATGAGCCAGCGCCGGGAAGTCGAAGCGAGATTAGCCTTGTTCGACGATTTGTCCGGCATTCTCGGGGCGATGCGCAGCTTTGCCTTGGCCGAACTGCGGAAAGTGGGTAAGCGCGAAGCCGCGCAGCAACAAGTAGTGCAATCGTTGCAGACGGCCTTGGCCGATTTGGCCGATAGCTTGCCGGAGCCGGTTTCAAGTCGGCCCGCCAACGATATTTGGCTGTTATTCGGTTCGGTGCGCGGCTTTTGCGGAAGTTTTAACGAAGACGTCATACGTTATTGGCGCAAAGAATCCACTCAGCAAGGCCCGCTGATTCTGCTTGGCGAAGGCCTGCACCAAATGGTTGATGAGCGCTCCGCGCTGCAACGGCTACGTGGTGCCGACGGAGGTTTGGATGCCCCGGCAGCGATAGATAGCATTCTGGCGGCAGTCGAGGAATTGCGCGGCGTCGAGTTCGGGTTGATAGCCTGTGTTCGTGACGAACAAGGTGCGCGCAGCCAACGTCTTTGGCCGCTGTCGGATGTGGCTAGTAGCGCCAGGCAAAACCCGCCGCTGACGTTCGCACCGGCAGCGGAAGTGGCCCAGGGCGTTGCCGAACATTATCTGTTTCACAGCTTACTGGCCTTATTGTTGCGCTCGATTCGGGTGGAAAACCACATGCGGCTGATGCAGATGGAAACCGCGTTGCGGCATCTTGAGTGCGGCGGTGAAGAATTACAACGACAACGCAATCGGCTGCGCCAGGAAGAAATCGTCGAGGAAATCGAGTTGATGGTGGGGCGGCATCAAAGCCCTACCGGTTTATAAACCATGCTTCCGCCGCTTCCGCCAAAAAGTCGCCCGACTCATCCCCGCATACTGCGCGGCCTGTTCCAGATTGTCCGGATTATTTTCCAGGGCTTCACGGATCAATTCCGCCTCGTTTTGACTTTTCGGGCGCGGTGCAAGGCGCTGGTCTATCGTTGCTGTCGGTCTCAGCGGCTCGCGGAACTCCGGTGGCAAATCGCCTATGCTCAGCTCGCTGTCGCGGCCCACCGCATAGGCGTATTCGACGACATTATTCAGTTCCCGGACATTGCCCGGCCAGCGGTAATCCAGCAGCAGGCGCATCGCTTCCGGCGCGATGCTGTCGATATGCCGATGGCCTTGGGTGTTATGCCGGTCTATCAGGTGTTGCAGCAGCAGACTGACGTCCTGGCGACGTTCGCGCAGCGGCGGCAGAAAGATCGGCACGACCCGTAAGCGGTACATCAAATCCTCCCGAAACCGGCCGGCCTTGACCTCTTCGCGCAGCGATCTATGCGTGGCGGCGATAATCCGCACATCGACGCTGACCGCACTATCGCCGCCTACCGGGATGAAATTGCGCTCCTGTAACACGCGCAACAGCTTGGCTTGTAGTTCCAATGGCAGTTCCGCTATCTCGTCCAAAAATAAGGTACCGCCGTTGGCGCGTTGAAACAGGCCGGCATGGTTACGTACCGCGCCGGTGAATGCGCCTTTCACATGGCCGAATAACTCGCTTTCCAACAGGCTAGGGGTCAAGGCCGCGCAGTTGATTGCCAGAAACGGTTGATAGTGGCGTGTGCTTTCCAGGTGTAGCGCATGCGCCACCATTTCCTTGCCGGTACCCGATTCGCCGCGAATCAACACCGTGGCTTCGGTTTCGGCGACGTTGCGAATAATTTTGATAGCTTCCTTCATCGCCGGGTCGCGCGACAGAATGCCGTGAAAGCTGTCGCTGTCGTCCGGTTTTTGCTTTGGGCTTGTGTCGCCTTGCGCTTGCAGGAATTCAATCGCACCGGCAAAGCCGCCGTTGCTGTCGTAGAAGGCTCGCGCGGTTCGATAACAATTGAGCGCCCGGCCATCCGGGCGATGTATCCGCACCGCTTGCGATTTGACGATGCCGAGTTCGGCCAGGTTGCAGGGGTCGTTGTCGCTGTCGCAATTCAGTGCGGTTTTGCAAGGCTTGCCTATGGTCTCGGTCGCGCTCAGGCCGAACAATTGTTCGGCGCCTTTGCTCCACAGCAAAATGTCGCTATTGCTGTCCACGATAAAGGCCGCGCCGTTTTCGAATAAGTCGGTCAACACTTCTACGACTTGATCGGCGCCGATTTGGCCGAGCCAGCGTTTAAATACGGGGGAGGAGGATGCCATCTGTTGTCTCTCGTGTTGTTTCAATATTGTTTCAAGTGTATCAGTCTTGTTTCAATATTTCATGTTGAAACGTCCTGTTTGCCTGCTGCTAGGCCGACCAATAAAATTTATTGACTAACTTTGAACGAATGAAAAATAAAAAACTCAATAAAAACATGGCTATACCTATAGCGCATCTTGCTTCCGGAGAGCCGGTCTCAGAACTAACGTAGAGAAAAAAATTGCCGTGGAACTGGCACGAGTATTGATTAACAAAGCCTATATTCTTCTTACTTTGCGATAAACGAGGCTGGTCATGATTTTTAGACAACTCTTCGAAACAGAAACCTCCACCTACAGCTATTTGTTGGGCTGTGAACGCAGTCGTCGTGCCTGTTTGATCGATCCAGTGGCTTCAGAGCTGCCTGTCTATACCGAATTGCTGCAACAGTTGGATTTGCAATTAATTTATACCTTAGAAACGCATGTCCATGCCGACCACATTACCGGTGCCGGCCTACTGCGGGAAAAACTGGGCAGCAAGAGTGTGGTGCATCGGGATGCCGGCGCGCTTTGCGCGGATTTGTTGGTCACAGATGGCGTGTTGCTGCAAGTGGGCGACCTGGATATCCAGGTGCGGCATACCCCCGGTCATACCAGCGGTTGCGTTAGTTACGTCATGGCGGATCGCGTGTTTACCGGCGATGCTTTGCTAATCGGCGGTAGCGGTCGTACCGATTTTCAACAAGGCGATGCCGGCCAGTTGTTCGACAGTATTGTTGGCAAATTGTTTAGTTTGCCCGGCGATACCCTTGTCTATCCGGGACATGATTATCACGGTAATACCGTATCCACTATCAAGCAAGAAATCGCGAAAAACCCCCGTGTGGGCCAGGGCCGAAATCGCCAGGCGTTCATAGAGATCATGAGTGCCTTGAAACTGGACTATCCCAAGTTTATCGACCAGGCCTTGCCGGCCAATCAGTCCTGCGGTTCGCTGGCCGAATAGCCGAGCTTAGCCCGTGATCCTGACCCTGAGTTTGGCGATCTGCATAGGTCTGTTGTTGGGGCTGTTGGGTGGCGGCGGCTCGATTTTGACGGTGCCGATGCTGGTATACGTGCTGCATGTGCCGCCCAAGACGGCCATCGTCACCTCGTTTGTGGTGGTGGGCGTATCTAGTCTGATGGCCTTGATCCCGCATCCGCGGCGCGGCCACGTCTGCTGGAAAAGCGCGCTGGTATTCGGTTTGGCCGGCATGCTCGGCGCATTTGCGGGTGGTCGCATGGCGGGGCATTTTTCCGGCGAATGGTTAATGGTGTTTTTTGGCGCGATTACCGCGTTGACCGGTTTGGCGATGATCGTCAAAAAAGCCCCAAGCGAGTCGAAACTTGAGCAGGTATCGCCGATGTGCCCCTTACAAACACCGGTCTTGCGGCTGTTGTTCGATGGGGTTTTGGTGGGCGGCTTAACGGGCTTAGTCGGCGTTGGTGGCGGATTTTTGATCGTACCGGCGTTGACCTTGTTAGTGGGGTTGCCGATGCCAGCAGCTATCGGCACCTCCTTGCTGGTGATTGTTATGAACGCCAGTGCCGGTCTGAGCGGCTACGCCAATCATGCCCAACTGGATATTCCCTTGATGGCGCTGGTTACTGCGGGCGCGGTCTGCGGCAGTTTTCTGGGTGGCTGGTTCTCCAACTTTATTAGTGCGGCGCTGTTGCGGCGCGGATTCGGTTGGTTCGTGATAGTGGTGGCAATTTACGTGTTGTTTAACGCCTTGAGTTGGCAACTGTTGGCATCGCTGCAGGTCTGGCAGGATAGCGAACTTGTTTGGCGAAAAGGCTTGGCCGGTTTGGCCGCCTTCTTGGTTCTGGGCCTTATCGGAAACCGGATTCATAGTCGCAAACCGGGGATAGAGGCCGTGCCCATGCCACCCCGGCAGCACCTGTAAATTAGGCTAGACTAATATTGACGGGCACATCAGCCTGTCGCTTTCGCCATTCGGTGCTAAGCCCTTGGCGCATAACTATAAAAAACGTTTGAGGAGGGTGTATGTCTAATTCAATCAACACGTCACGTCGGCGCTTCTTTGCGCAAAGCGGTGCAGGATTAATGGCCTGGGCTGCGACACCCGCGTGGTTGCGCGCGATGGAAAATATGGGCGACATGCCCAAAATACCGCCGCGAAAAGCTTCGGCCAATTTTCACCCGGATGTGGAATTAGATTTGGTTTGCAAGCCAAGCACGGTTGCCATTTTGCCCGGTCAGCCCACGCGAGTGCAGCAATACTTTGCCAAGTTAGTGAAGGGACCGGCGCAGACCTTAACCGAAATTCCCGGTTCTTACCTGGGGCCGGTGCTGCGCTTCGAGAAAGGCCAAAAGATCAGAATCAATCTGCACAATCAGCTTAACGAGCCCAGCATCACTCACTGGCATGGTTTACACGTGCCGGCCGAAGTGGACGGTCATCCGCAATACACCATAGATAGCGGTCAAGTGTTTGTGTATGAGTTTGAAATGCTCAATCGCGCCAGTATGAATATCTATCACCCCCACCCGCACAACACTACGGCGGAACAGGTTTATCACGGTCTGGCGGGCGCCATTTTGGTCAACGACGAGGAAGAACGCCGTCTGGAATTGCCTGGCGGAGAGTACGAAGTCCCCATCGTGATTCAAGATAAATTGTTTGATGACAGCAACCAACTTGTCTATGCGCGGCACATGCGTGATCGGATGATGGGTTTTTACGGCGACCGCATTTTGGTGAACGGTCGCCCCAATTTTCAGCTCGACGTGGCCAGTCGAGCTTATCGTTTCCGCGTCCTCAACGGCTCAACGGCGCGCATCTACAAACTGGCTTGGGACGACAAGTCGCCCGTCACCGTCATCGGCACCGATGGCGGTTTGCTGGAAGCTCCGGTCAATAAACCTTACGTGATGCTGGCCCCCGG
>MSXO01000085.1 GCA_002083615.1 Proteobacteria bacterium ST_bin11
ACAACGGCTTTCAGGCCGCACCATCAAACACATCGCAGACCATGGCTAACTGAATATCGCCTTGCTGATCGATGATGCCTTGCAAGAAGCCATAGATATTCGGCACGGTAAACTCCAACGACTTTACCGTTTCGAAATCTGCCTCCAAGCGTTTTTGCGCCGCCGACGACAAACGCGACGTGACCTGAGTCGAGCGTAAAATACAGGCCCAGGCCCGGTTCTTCAGATCGTGATAGCGCTTAAACAATATGCGCTTCACCGCATCCGATGAAGATTCATCGTCACTGCCGCTACTGCTGCCGATACCACCGCCATTCAGTTCCCCGAGGGTTTTACCCAGCATGGCCCGATAGCGGCTGGCGCGAGCTTCACTGACCACAGCCTGCCGCGCCGCTTCCACGGCGGCATTGAACATCAACACCGCATTGTCGATAAAGGCATTCGGTAGCGCGAGTTCATGGGGCGGGTGAAATTCACCGGCCAAATCCTCAGTACTCAAGCGATCCTGGCGCAAGTCCTCCAGAATACTGCCGAGGATGTCCTGTTCAAAGCTTGAGGTTTTCTGCAACCAGACCAGGGCAATCTCCACCGGCGTTTTGCGTTCGGCATCGTCACCGGCAAACATCTCCGATAAGAATTCGACTTCGCCGTGTTGTGCGATCAAGCGCAGCAAGTGTTGCCGTTCCTTCGAATACGGATTTTTCAGCGTTTCCGCGTTGATAATGGCGACAATTTCGCCGTCGAACAAAATCTCCCAGGCTTTTAAGACATGGTGGACACCGTCGGCAAACGGCGGATTCATGATGATGTGCGAATAGACACTGCCGCTTTGAAACTGCAGAAAGTCCATGCCCACTACGTTGAACCCAGCGTCTCTCAACGTGCTGTGTTTGTGAATATCGATTTCAATGCAGTCTATGGGTAGCCGTTGCCCATGTTCGGAAGGCTTGGCTTTCAGTAAATGTCCTCCACCGGCCGAAGGCTCCAGTATCCGGACAAAGCGGGTGTTCTTGAACATGGCCCAGGCTTTCTGGCTCAGTGCTGCTGGGATAGGGTAATATTGATAGCTATCTGTCATGGCGTTCTCTGAATAATCGCGAAAACGCCAGATCCCTTGCGGGCATCAGACATTCCCGCAGAGGTTGATAAAGAAAGCGCGTGGGTTTCGGATACCGCCGAAAGCACGCGTTCGATTAGGTTAAGGGTTAAGGGTTCGTGTCGGTCACATTCGTGAGGCTCGGTTTAAGGGACTCGATAGGGGGAATGGGTTTACCAATGGCCGAAAAAGCCAAAGGCAACAGTGCCTCCAGATCGCGCCGGTCAATGTCACCGCCCCGCGCTTCGCCGGCTGTATAAGCCGTTACCAGACCGCGACAGACCTGTATCGCGGCATGGTCTTGCTTGAGTTGTTGAATCGAATGATCGGCTGCCGGCCAGTGTTCGACTTCGACGCATTCCCACATCAGGCTTTCGCCTTCCACTTCGTGAAACTCGTCCGACAGCAATGGCATATTCGGCGTGTCGTCCCAAATCGTGGCATCGTTGAAGGCTTGCTCCGCGAGTTGCCGTGCTTGTTCCGGGTGCTCGGCGATTACGCCCACCGAAACGCGATGCACATAGTCGATTTCATACGACACAAAAAACCGTCGTTTGGCAGCCTGACGATTCAAATAGGGTTCGGCGGATGACTCAGCGCATGCGTCGGAAAGTGCGTGAGCATCGGCACGAGTGGTGATGACTGACATATAAGGATTCCTCCCGAAAGGCAGGAAACGCCCCACCCGACAGGCTGGGGTTCCCACAGGGTTAATAAAACGCTGATCGCTGCCAAGCATCAGCCGAGCAGCGTGTTTGAAGGGAGATGCCGCAAAATGCTGCGTTACGCCTGCACCGACCTGTCCAGCTTTCGGGTTTTCGCGTCCAGTTTTGCCGCTAACGGCTCCAGCGCAACCGGTTCGGTTCCGGTTGCCGCCGCTGTCGTCAATCTTTCGTTATCGCTACCGTGTCCCGCATCCGGCACATCGGCTATGTGGCTTGGAAAAAACTCCTCCACCACTGCCGAACCGTCATCCTCGTTGTCTTCAAACGCCCCATTGGCAACCCCCAGCCGTGCTGCTTGATCTAATGCAGTCTGATCAAAGCCTGAGGCTTGCCGTTCATCATCGATGCGTTTGGCTTCAGCTAAGGCCTCTTCAATGCTTTGATTGTTACGCAGGGTAATATCGACATAAAAGATCGCCGAGCCGTGGCTTTGGCGGGTGGATTTACCGCGTAATTTAAGTTCCAACGGCATGCAGGACAGTCGATTGCCGGAGATGGCTTTGAAGTATTGCAGTCGGGCGGCCAAGGTGCGAATACTGTTGAAGCCGGTCGTGCGAAAGATAAAACTACCGAGAGGATCGTCATCGCCGATCAGTACGTTCAATCGACCATAGGGTTTGCAAGCACCGCCTTGCGCCAGTTGGCAGCCTTCCGGCGCAGGACAAGGCACACTGGCGATCCCGTCATTTGTGCGACGCCGGCAACTTTCGCCATTACCGACACAGACCGGTCTGCCGGTGTTTCTATCAAACAAGCTGTATTCGGCCCGAAAGTTTAAATCAGGCTCATTGAACAGCAACCGAATCGGAATACTGCGGATTTTGCCGCCTTGGGCTTTACGCAAGTCGGCATCGTGCGGATGTAACAACCAGCCGTCCTTGCTTTGTAACTGACTGGTGATCGTGAACTGATCATCTTTTTCCGGTAAGCGCTTACCGTTTTTCTCAATGATTTTACCAATGGCAATCCGCCCGAGTACCGGCGGGGTTATGGCTAGACCTTTTAACATGGTGAACTCCTGTGGGTGAGTAGTGAGCGAGTGAGCAAGTGATTGACACTAAAGGGCATGCGCAGCCATGAGCGGGTTATTCCCGCTCATGGCTGTGGTGCTGATGTTGGTTTAATTGGATTCGTTCGTTTTGGTTTATCAGCTAATCTGCCGCCTGTACGAGGAAACGCCGACTGCCGGTTTTGGTGGTGGCATACCGTTGCAGCAGGTCTGGCTGGTCTTTAAGTAGCTGCTGGGTATCCAATGCCACACTGTCCTTGGCTTTCTTCCAGGTCACCGCACCGGTTTCAAAGCGGGCTTTGCTGGCGTCACCGATGGATTGCTGCAAGGTTTGTTTGAACAGGGCTTCCTGTTGTTCCAGCTCAGCCAGGCTTTGCCGGACGTTGACCAGATCGGCAAAGGTGGCTGATAGCGGTCGGTCCTGACTGAAATCCAGGGTTTCGCCGCTGTCCGGGGGATACAAACAGCGCAAGGCTAAATCGGCC
>MSXO01000033.1:0-15738 GCA_002083615.1 Proteobacteria bacterium ST_bin11
AAATCAACAGCCTGTTAAGCAGATTATGACAGCGACACTTTAGGTGAAGGATGACTCAAGTTTTAGGATCCCGAGGAACGATCATAGAATTGAGGTTCGTTGGGAAAGTTAAGAGGAGCTTGGCAAGTTTACTGTCGCCAATAAGTGCGACTCTATTGATGGGGCAGAAAGGGGCTCAACACTAGCTGGACATAATTTAAGATATTTATTTACATTTACAGCCAGTTCGCGCTGACGAATTCTGATCTTGCCCGGATTTGACGAACACCCAACTAATCGATTTATTTAGCTTCAAGTGTCTTAGTCTCGACTTGACCTGACAAAATGACGCGGCACGTTAAGCTATCACAGCATAGGGGTTGGTTTGCACCGGCTGTTTGTTGTAGCATTCCAGCATGAACCGGCTATCCGTTTATGGTGGCCTCCTAAAACAAAGCGCCCGAAGGGGGCGCAACTGAACATCGAAAATCATGAAACAGTCGGATATGAGCATTGATGCTCGCAAACAGGAATTGGCTCTTTACTTAGATAAACAGCCTTACATCACCGAATTGGACGGCATCACCCTGAAGATCGCCAAAAATGTTTTTCCGTCCGATTTTGGGCTGACAAGCTCTTTTTTTGGGAACTTCATTCTGCAACAGCCGCCTGCTGAAACGGCGCTGGACATGGGGTGCGGCAGCGGCTATTTCGCGTTTTTATTAAAAAAAATAGGCTGCGAAAGCGTGATGGGTGTGGATTCTAATCGGGATGCGGTGCATTGCACCCTGGAAAACACGCACTTAAATCCCGAGTTGGCGCCTATCGATTTTCTGCATAGCGATTTATTTGCCGATGTGCCGCATGCGCTATTCGATTTGATCGTTTTTAATTTTAATTATTATCCCTCGGACGGTAAGTTTGGCCTTAACGAAGACGGTGGGCGCGACATATTGAAACGATTTTTCCATCAAGTTAAAGACTATATTACCGAACATACCCGGATTTATATTCCCTATTCGGAATTTGTCGGCGAGGCGCACGATCCGAAAAACATAGGGCCGGAATTCGGTTTTTCGGTCACGGTGGAAGAAATCACTGAAAATCATGCCGGCGCGCATTACATTTACAAAGTTATGAAGGCATAGCGGGATGTTTGGAAACTTTATGCCCTCTAAACAGTTGCTGCGTTTGAGGCTTATTCCGGCAAAACCGGCCAGGTATGGGCAGCTGTTTGGGTTTGTAATGGCGTGGCCAAGCCAGTCTGCCATGCCTGTTGTTGGTCACGATAATGCGGTGAAAGAGGATGCCCGGATTGCCCACCCGGCATCTGGAAAATAGCATTTTCCGGGTGTGCCGGCGCTAACACCAGTCTTTCGCTGGCTCCGTGGCCATTGTCCATGACTTTAACGCAGACGCTGGCGCAACCGTCGCTGGCGAAGCCTGGCATATCCAGCAGCCCGCCTAGCCAGGGTGAGAGTTTGCTAAACGGGTGTTGCAGATTCATCCGGTGGGTTTGGCCCCAAGTAAGCTGCGTCACATCCGTTTCCGGGTACTGTTTCTGCAAGGCTTGGCTGGTTTCGCGCAGGGTGGCAAGAATCAGGTGTTGCCAGTCGTTGCGATATTCAGTGCTTAAGATGCCGTGCGGTCGTTCGGTCAACAACTGGCGCAAGGGCGTTTCCATTTCCCGCCAGGCGTAATGAAAATCTGGGTCCAGTGCGCGACAGGCTGCCACCACCTTGGCAAACACTGCTTCGGCTAAGCGTTTTCTAAAGTCGTTCAAAAACGCGGCGCCAAGGCTATTGATACGCATATGGCCGTCCCAGGCTTGTAATGCTTGCTCGGCTTTTAATAAGTCAGAGTCTTTATCCGGCAAGCTCCGCAGTTCTGCTAGGGCCAAGTGCTGATAAAAATCCAAAGCGCCGCTACGGCTGTCCAATTGTATTGCTAATAAATCCGGTTCGCTTAAACCTTGGCGGTCGCGCAATAGTTCGGCGATGCGAAAGGCCCGGTAACCCAATGACCAGTTATGGCCGATGACGTAAGGGTAGTCGCTGCCTAAGGTTCGATTATTGGCGGTCGCGATAAAACCCTCAGCCGGGTCGATCAGGCGGGGTAATTCTTCCGGCGGAATAAAGCCCTGCCAAGCCAAATTGCCTTCGGCCCAAGAGCGGCTGGCCAAGCCGTCGAAACCAAAGCGCTTGGGAAAACGCCCCATATACGTCCAACCGATATGGCCCTGGCGATCGGCAAACACCACATTTTGTGGCGGACCACCTGCGTTGTTCATGATGGTGATGGCTTGTGGTGTGCTCTCGGCACTGTCCATCTCCAGCAGGCCCAGGTCTACCGCGTGGCGTTCCAGCGCCGCCCATTTGATTACCACTGATTGATTCAGTAATGGCTGATCGGAAACTGGCCCCCAGATCGTGTCTTGTAACCGTATGTCCTCATCGGCGGTATCTTTGACCTTTATCGTCTCGGTGTGCTCTTCAAGTTCCCGCCAGCCTTGCGGAGTTCGGTAGCGTTTGGGGTTTTGCGGGTCTAATTCCAAACGAATTAAATCCACCAGGTCGGCAGTCGCATTGGTAAAGCCCCAAGCCACCTCGTCATTGCCGCCGACCACGAGCGCTGGCAGTCCCGGTAGGGTAACGCCAAAGAGATGTTTATCTTGATAGCGCAAATCCGCGCGGTACCAAATGTTGGGAACGCCCAGCGCCAAATGCATATCGTTTGCCACGATGGCTCGGCCGTCCAGGGTTTTGCTGCCGGCGACCACCCAGTTGTTCGAGCCGGCCACCACGTTTTCGGCATCGACGTGATGGTGAGCGACCTGGATATCTGCGTCAGGTAAGGCTGCTAAGGCTTGCAGCGGAATGCTTGCGTTAAAACGTCGAGAGGAGGTGCCACCGACCAATACTGTGGCGTAGGCATCGGTGTCCGGCGTCAGGAAGGTGACGAGGTCAGCCGGTAGCGCGCGTTCCATTACAGTAACCATGCGTTCGTCCTGCTCTTGGCCGTTCAAGGTTTGGAACATCGCCAACGCCACCAGAATGCTGTCGGAGGCGCGCCAAGGCTCCGGGCTGTGTCGCAAGGCCAAAAATTCCGGCGGCAATATGCTGGCCTGCTTGATGTAGGCGTTCACGCCTTGGGTGTAGGCTTCCAAGGTTTGCCGCTGGCTGGTCGGTAAATCGTCAACGATGGTATTGGCGGTTTTGGAGAGTTGATAAATGCGTTGTTTACGGTCCAACTTAAGTGCGGAGGCGCCAAATAATTCAGCTAATCGACCCGCGCTTTTGCGGCGTAACAGTTCCATTTGAAACAAACGATCGCGAGCATGCACATAGCCGAGAGTGAAAAAGGCATCTTCGCGATTTTGGGCGGTAATTGCCGGCACGCCCCATTCGTTATCCTGCAGCGAGACCGCAGTCGTCAAGCCGGGTAGTCTGATTTCGCCGCCGTCCTTTGGTAATGAGGCGACCAAGGTCAGGTAAATCAGGCCGGCGATAACCGTCACCAAGCCCAGAAGAGTGAGAAAAATCGAGGCGATTACGCGCATGGGTTGTTCCGTCGAAGTTTGGGCGGCATGATAGCAGCGTCGACTGGGGTGTGGGGCGGGAAATTCTTGGTGCCGGGGTTTCATACGCTAGGAGCGATGCTAGTGTTGAGTAGCTCTGTTTATACTGATTTACCGATAACCATTCGTTGCGGCCTATCGTCTAATTTGATTCAATGGTTTTGGTCATATACAGAAGGCTAAATTGGATGCGTAACAATGGAGTATCACTATCTAAGCTTGGTTTTCGGTTGATATACGGAAACCATTTAATTACTCGTTAGGCACTTATGGAAACTGAGGAAGATATTGCATTGACTGATATATTTGGAATTATTGCGCTTTTAATTTCTGGCGCAGTGTGGTTCAGGATAATCCGTTCGCTGTTTACACATTCATATCATGAAGCAGTATTGTGGCAAGTATTTTCCAGCGCATTTAGTTTTGCTCCTTTGGCATATTTGGTAAGTCTTGGTGTAGCGTTCTTGAACATTTACAAACAGCCGTCTTCGCTTTTACCAACTATTGCACTTTTAACCTCAATACCTACTTGCGGAGTATGGCTCGCACAACGCTTACCGAATGGCGCCAGCCTGGGAATGGCTGTATTCTTCTTTTTTATCCCGGCTATTTCGTCAGTTTTTTTATTGTGGCTCGCAAGGGTCTCTAAAGCGAACTAACAAGCGGGCAATACGCGGAATGTTTAACAAATTTCTTCAATCTGGCCTAACGTGGCAGAAAGTAGCCTCGATGGAGTCGAGGTTTCGAAGGCCAACACCTTCAATTGTCGATGTGGGTTTGGTGGCAGCTAAGCTGACGTCCTCGATTCCGCTGGCGCTGCATCGAGGCTACCAAGTCCCAATCTTTTGCGGTCAGGGTCGTAAGCCAAGTAGGGTGCATTCCATGCACCAAAAAGCGCTAAAATCATAGGCGAGCCAAACCCCACATCATGCAAGCATGTCCAATTACAGGCGGGCTATCACCAAAGGCGGGACTTATTTTTTCACGGTGGTAACTTACCGGCGGCAATGCTTTCTATGTGATGCGCAGGTAAGGTCGGCTTTGCGGGCGGGTATTCACTTTGCCCGGAAAGACCATCCATTCAGCATAGATGCGTGGGTGTTGCTGCCTGACCACCTCCACTGCATTTGGACATTGCCACCTGATGATGCAGACTTTGGTATCCTTTGCGCTATCATCAAACGATTCGCGACCAAACAATGCAACCCGGAATTGAAACGCGATGATTGGATGAAACCGTCAAAACTGAAAAGAAGGGAATCCACGCTGTGGCAACGCCGGTTTTGGGAGCATCAAATACGCGATGAAAGGGATTTTGAAAAACATCTGGATTGTATTCATCATAATCCTGTTAAACATGGCTTGGCGAAGCAGGCGTCAGATTGGCCCTATTCAACGTTTCATCGTTACGTGAAAAATGTCGTTTATGGAATTGGTTGGGCGGGAATTTCCTCTGAAGGGCACATTGCTGATTTAGGTGAGCCATGAATGGGTTCTTTGGTGCATGGAATGCACCCTACTACTTGACTTATATCCTTCAATTGCCGATGTGGGTTTGGTTGTCGGTAAGCCCCGCCCTCGATTTCGCTGGCGCTGCATCGAGGCTACCAAGTCCCAATCTATTGCGGTCAAGGCCGTAAGATTGGCTGAATAGCGAGTAGCCTCGATGTAATCGAGGACTCCAAGGCATACGCCCTAGATTCCGTTCACGCCACCTAGTGGTTCAGGGCCGGCTCCGTTTCAATCACAAAGACGCGTTACACTCCGGTCATTAAAGCCGAATCATAATGGTCCGCTGTTGACCGATCAGCCCCAAAATACCCATCACGCAACCAGGCTAGATGGATTAGTCTCAGCTAAATGTGTTTATTCCCGCGCCGCTTTGCAGCTTTCTTGGCCTCTTTTTCTTCCCTAATTGCGGTCAATTCCAGCATTTCCGCAACTATCATCTCAGGGGTTTCCAATGTGATCTGCCCTAATGTGCCTGCCCGTAGTTCGTTGAGCAGCAATTTAGCGGCTTTATCCAATTCCACTACGCCGCCGCTGCGCAGGCAGCCGCGTTTGGCGCCGATGGCTTGCAGCAAGGTCATCGGCTCGCCGGGCAGGTCTTCTAATCGGTAACGGTTTTTTAGATATTCGGGGTAGGCTTGGCTGAGGTATTCCAATGCATACAGCGCAATGTCGTCGTGTTGAAATGCCGTGTCTTTGATCGCGCCAGTCACTGCTAGTCGATAACCGCTGTGGCGGTTTTCCACATTGGGCCAAAGGACGCCAGGGGTATCGGAGAGGACTATGTTATTGCCGAGGTTGATACGTTGCTGTTGTTTGGTGACCGCTGGCTCGTTGCCGGTTTTGGCGATGGTGCGGCCGGCCAGTACATTGATAATGGTGGATTTGCCGACGTTGGGGATGCCCATAATCATGGTGCGGATGACTTTGTTGGCGGCGGTTTTTTCGGGCAGCATCTTCGCGCACAAGTCGATAATCTGCTTGATCTTTTCCGGCTGTTGGGTGGTTACGGCTAGGGTTTTTACTGCTTGCTCTTCCTCCAGATAGGTTTGCCAGACTTTGGTTAGTTCAGGGTCGGCCAAATCGGCTTTGCTGAGCACGCGGATGGTGGGTTTGTCGCCGCGCAGGCCTGCTAGCATGGGGTTTTGGCTGCTATAAGGAATGCGGGCGTCGAGTACTTCAATCAGCAAATCGATGTCCGGCAGGGCGTACTTGATCTCCTTGCTGGCCTTGTGCATGTGGCCGGGATACCATTGAATTTGCATGGATTGCGTCTCGCAGAGTCTCTAATCTTAGGTATTGTACATGAGTGGGCAGTGGTGCATTTTTGTGCAAGCAGCTCTCTAAATGGAGATTGGCTCGTCCGCACGGGCCGTTTTTCAATATCGGAGGCGCGTCCAACGCACAACTGCGGTAGACGTTGAAGGCTGGTTGTTGCTACAATCCAACCTATTTTTGGTGCTTTAGGCACATCTTGACGCAAGTCTTTCACACTCATCCCGGAGAAAATTATATGGCAATTAAAGTTGCAATTAACGGTTACGGTCGTATCGGTCGCAATGTCATGCGCGCTTTGTACGAATCAGGTCGCACCAACGAGATTCAAGTTGTCGCTATCAATGATTTGGGCGATTCCAAAACCAATGCACACTTGACCAAATACGACACCGTTCATGGTAAATTTCCGTTTGATGTGTCTGTCGATGGCGATTACATAGTAATCAATGGCGACAAAATCCGCGTATTTGCGGAAAGAGATCCCGCGAAACTGCCTTGGGCTGAATTGGGTGTAGACGTCGTTCATGAATGCACCGGTTTCTTTACCAGCAAAGCTAAAGCCTCTGCGCACATTACCGCTGGTGCGAAAAAAGTCATTATCTCTGCGCCTGGCGGCAACGATGTCGATGCCACCATCGTTTACGGTGTTAACCACCAAACTTTAAAAGCATCCGACACAGTCATCTCCAATGCTTCTTGCACCACCAACTGCTTGGCGCCGTTGGTTAAACCTTTGATGGACACCATCGGCGTCGATCACGGCTTGATGACTACCATCCACTCATATACTAATGATCAAGTACTGACTGACGTCTACCACAGTGACTTGCACCGTGCACGCTCAGCAACGCAATCCATGATCCCAACCAAAACAGGTGCCGCTGCGGCAGTAGGTTTGGTGTTGCCGGAAATGAAAGGCAAATTGGACGGTTTCGCGATGCGCGTTCCCACCATCAACGTCTCTGTTGTGGATTTGTGTTTCCAAGCGTCACGCGACACCACTAAAGAAGAAATCGACGGCATCTTGCGCGAAGCGGCTGCGGGTCCCTTGAAAGGCATTTTGGCGATCAACGATGAGCCATTGGTGTCTATGGACTTTAATCACAATCCACATTCTTCAATCTACGAAGCCGGACTGACTAAAGTCGTTGGTGGCAATTTCGTTAAAGTCCTGTCCTGGTATGACAACGAATGGGGTTTCTCAAACCGTATGCTGGATACCACGGTAGCTTTGTTCAACGCTAAATAAGGATTTACATGTCGTTACGAAGAACGAAAATCCTGGCTACGCTGGGACCTGCTACGGACAAGCCTGGCGTACTCGAGGATTTGTTCGAGGCTGGCATTGATGTTGTACGATTGAATTTCTCGCACGGTTCGGCGCAAGACCATATTGATCGAGCCAATCGGGTTAAGGAATTGAGCAAAAAAACCGGACGTAGAGTTGGTATTCTGGCCGACCTGCAAGGACCGAAAATCCGTATCGAGCGTTTCAAGGAGAATAAAGTCTTTTTGGAAGAAGGTCAGGATTTTGCCTTGGACATTAATCTGGGCAAACTTGACGGTGATAACACTCAGGTGGGTATCAGCTACGAGCCATTGGCGCGCGAAGTGAAACCCGGCACTCGTCTGTTACTGGACGATGGCCGGATAGTGCTTGATGTAGTGGATGTGATCGACAATACCCGCGTCAACACCACGGTGGTGGTGGGTGGCGATTTGTCCAACAACAAAGGGATCAATTTGTTGGGCGGCGGTTTGTCTGCAGCTGCGTTGACTGATAAGGACAAAGAGGACATCAAAACCATCGCCGTGATTCAGGCCGATTATGTGGCGATTTCCTTCCCCCGTACTGCTGATGACATGCATGAAGCCCGTGCGCTGTTGGAAGCAGCCGGTTCTTTCGCCGGTTTGGTTGCCAAGGTGGAGCGCGCCGAAGCGATGGAAGTCATCGACGAAATCATCTTGGCATCCGATGCCATCATGGTTGCGCGTGGCGACTTGGGTGTGGAAATTGGCGATGCTAACTTGCCGGCGGCGCAAAAACTGCTGATCCAGCGTTCGCGCGAATTGAACCGCACGGTGATCACCGCGACGCAGATGATGGAATCGATGATCGAGAACCCTATTCCGACGCGTGCGGAAGTGTTCGACGTTGCCAACGCCATTGTCGACGGCACCGATGCGATCATGCTGTCCGCAGAAACCGCATCAGGCAAGCATCCGGTGAAAACCGTGAAAGCCATGGTGCGTATCTGCCTGGAGACCGAAAAGCAGCCCAGCGTGACCAAGTCCATGCACAGGATGACCGATAAGTTCACCCGCATCGATGAGGCTATCGCGATGTCCGCGATGTACATGGCGAATCATACCGAAATTGCTGGTATTGCATCGCTGACAGAGTCGGGTTCTACGCCGCTGTGGATGTCCAGAATCAGCTCTAATATCCCGATCTATGCCTTCAGTAGTTGTGAGCGTACCTTGGGCCAAGTAACACTCTACAAAGGTGTATTCCCCATTCCGTTTTCGAAGGAAAAAATGGAGTCGGCTAGCGTGACGCAAAGCCTGATTCAAGCTTTGAAAGCGCGTGGGGTCGTGAAGCCGGGCGATTCATTGATTCGCACTAAAGGCGACTTAACCGGCGCCACTGGTGGTACCAACTCGCTCAAAGTCATTACGGTTACCGACTAATTTCTTTAGTCAGCCTGTATTGTTGTGCGGCGTTCGATTTAACCGAACGCCGCGCTACTTAGAAATTGTCTTCTATGCAGTATCCAGCTTGGCGTAAGCCAGCATCAGCCATTTGATGCCCGCGTTGCGGAAATTAATCTGCACCCGTTCTTGCTCGCCATCGCCTTCCATTTGCAATACCACGCCTTCGCCAAACTTCTCGTGCTTAACCGCTTGTCCCAGTCGATAAGTGTCTTTGCTGCCGATCCGGTTCGTTTGCGTTGGGCTATTGGTGACTGGTCGGCTGACATTGGCGCGCATTCTAATTTCTTGGATCGATTCCTGCGGCAACTCACGTAAAAATCGCGAAGCGGCTGGATAACTGTCTTTGCCGTAAAGCCGGCGCGACTCGGCGTGGGTAAGATATAACTGTTGCATGGCTCGCGTAATGCCTACGTAACACAGCCGGCGCTCTTCCTGCAAACGGCCCGCGTCGTCCAACGCTTGTTGAGAGGGGAATAGACCTTCTTCTAAGCCCACCAGAAATACCAGCTTGAACTCCAAGCCTTTGGCGGAATGTAGCGTCATTAACTGCACGCAATCTTCATCTACTTCGCCTTGCATTTCGCCGGCTTCCAGTGCGGCGTGCGCTAAAAACATATCCAGCTCGCCCATGTTTTCGGCGTTTTCACTATCGTAATCAAACAAGCGGGCGGCGTTCACCAACTCCTCCAAGTTTTCTACCCGCGCTTCACCTTTGTCTTGTTTTTCCTTTTTATATTGCTCGATCAGGCCGCTGGTCTCGACCACTTGTTTGACGGTTTCATGCAGAGCCAGCTCTTTAGTGGTTTCGCCTAGCGCAATAATCAAGTTTAAAAAGCCGCGCAGGGCATTGGCGGCACGCGCCGGTAGCTGATTGCGTTCCAGCATTGCCAGGGCGGCTTGCCAGAGCGACAACTGGTGTTCACGCGCTAGAATGCGCATGTCGTCCAGGGTTTTGGCGCCGATGCCTCGGGTTGGCGTATTCACTACTCGTTCAAAGGAAGGATCGTCGTGCGGATTGGTCGATAGGCGCAGATAGGCGAGGGCGTTTTTGATTTCCATGCGCTCGAAAAAGCGCAGGCCTCCGTAAACTCGATACGGCGTGGCAGTGGTCATCAAACGTTCTTCGAATTGCCGCGATTGGGCGTTGGAGCGATACAGAATCGCCGTGTCGCTGCGCAAGCCGCCATCTTTCACCCATTGCCGGATTTTCTCGACGACGAAATAGGCTTCGTCTTGCTCGTTAAACGCTGAGTACAGCGAAATAGCTTGGCCCTCGCCGGCAGCGGTCCATAACTCCTTGCCCATCCGGTTATCGTTATTGGCGATCAGGGTATTGGCGGCTTTTAGGATGTGGCCGGTGGAGCGGTAGTTTTGCTCTAAGCGGACGATGCCGTGTTCCGGGTAGTGTTTTTGGAAATTGAAGATATTTTCGATTTTGGCGCCGCGCCAGCCATAGATCGATTGATCGTCATCGCCGACCACGAATAGATTGTTGTTGCCTTCGGTGAGCAAGCGCAGCCAAGCGTATTGAATGGTATTGGTGTCTTGAAATTCGTCGACGTGGACTTGTTGGAAGCGTTCTCGATAAAAGGCCAGTAAGTCGTCGTTATCGCGCAATAGTTCGTGGGCTCTGAGTAGCAATTCGGCAAAATCGACCAGACCGGAACGTTGGCATACTTCTTCGTAAGCCAAATAAACTTCCTTCATTTGCCGGTTATAAAAATCGCCGTTGTCGTGTATGTGTTTCGCACGAATGCCTTCGTCTTTTTGGGCATTGATAAACCATTGCGCCTGTTTAGGCGGCCATTTGCTGTCGTCCAGATTCAGGTTTTTCATCAGACGTTTGATGATGCGCAATTGGTCGTCGCTATCCATCACCTGGAAGGTTTCCGGCAGTTTGGCTTGCTTGGCGTGTTGCCGCAGTAAACGGTGAGCCAGGCCGTGGAACGTGCCTATCCACATGGCGCGGGCCGGGGTTTCGAGTAAGTCTTCAATACGATGGCGCATTTCGTTGGCGGCCTTGTTGGTAAAGGTCACCGCCAAAATGTTGTAAGGCGAAATTTGGTTAACTTGAATATGCCAGGCGATGCGATGCACCAGTACTCGGGTTTTGCCGCTACCGGCCCCTGCTAGTATCAGCATGGCTTGCATGGGAGCGGAAACGGCCAGACGTTGGTCGTCGTTTAGAGAGTTGATGATAGAAGAAACGTCCATTTTTTATAACTTGCAGATTTTGAAGAGCTGTGTATATTTGCTTGCCTTTAAGGGAAAGCCGTGCGTCGGGACTAATAACTACAACACAGAGAGGATTGGAAATGAGCTTCGATTATAAACGTTTGATCAAATTTGAGCACAACATCGGCGAGAAAGATAAGAAAGTCCGTATGGTGTCGGGCGTCGTGTTGCTGGTGGCTTCGCTGTTCACCGCCAGCATCTTGATGTTGTTGGTTGGCCTGGTCTTGGTTGCGACCAGTTATTCAGGCTGGTGCCCAGCATATTCCAGTATGGACAAAAATACTTTGGGTGCCGATGCAGCATCCGATGGCAAATAAGCCCTAGCGGCTAGCTCCGAATCTGCGCCGTTTGGCGCAGATTCGGATTCAATAAAACCGTGTCAATCTTGTTTGTTATATTCGCCTTCAATAATCGTTTGCGAATTTCTTGCTTGCTTAAACACTGAGCCCACCTGGGTTTGCAGCAAGTGATGCTCGATAATGTACTGAGCAAGCTTTCTGCGCACAGTCGGAATTAAACAAGCGAAGCCCAACATATCCGTGAAAAATCCCGGCGTCAGTAACAAAGCGCCGCCGACCAGCAATATTGGTCCTTCGATCATTTCATAAGCCGGAATTTCGCCTTGTGCCAACCCGGACTGGAAACGCTGCCAAGTGGCGAAGCCTTGGCGACGCAGCAGCCAAGCGCCCAGTACCGCCGTAAACACCACCAATAGGATGGTAGGAAAGGCGCCGATCAAGCCGCCAACTTGCAGTAGCACGTAAATTTCCACAAACGGCACGATCAAAAAAGCGATAAACATAACTTGCATGGTTTTCATGGTGAGCTCGGTTGCGGTAAAAAGCCGCTAATACTAAGAGCATCTTGGTGCAATTTCCAGGATAATATCGCGATGTATCAATTGATTCTTTGTACCTGCCCTGATGAAGCGGTTGCCGACAAACTTGCCGGCATGCTGATCAGCCAAAAATTAGCCGCCTGCGTCAATATACTGCCGGGTGTGCGTTCGGTTTATGAATGGCAGGGCCAAATCGAAACCGCTCAGGAACATTTGCTGCTCATCAAAAGTCATCAAGACCGTTATGCGGCGATTGAAGCGACCTTGAAAAGCCTACACCCTTACCAACTCCCGGAAATTATTGCGGTTGCGATAGAACGCGGCTCGCTGGACTATTTGAAATGGATAGACTCATGCCTTGGCATCGACTGATTTTATTGTGTTTGTTGGCTGTTTTTTTGCGCACTGCGGCGGCGCTGGATAGCCAGGATTTTTTGCCCCCGGAGCAAGCATTTAAGTTAACGGCCACAGCAGCCTCCGGCGATAAAGTCGAATTGCACTGGCAGATAGTCGAAGGCTACCACCTGTATCGAGATAAAACCAAGTTCCAGTCGCAAACCGGAGCGATTCAACTGGGTCAGGCAGTCATGCCGGATGGACTTGTTGAGCATGATCCGAGTTTGGGCGAAGTGTCGGTCTATCGGAACGCGCTCGACGTGGAGTTGCCCTTGATTAATCCAAGCCGTGAAACCCAGTTGCAGCTGTTGGTCAAGTACCAGGGTTGTGCTGATGCCGGCGTCTGTTATCCGCCGCAAAAAGTACTGCTGGATGTGGTCTTGCCGTCAGCGCCGACCGCTACAAATAGTGGAGCGCTAAGTCAGTTTGTCAAAGGCTTAAAGGGCTTCACCCCTAGTTTGTTTGCCGAGGAGTTATTGCCGCCGGAGCAAGCGTTTCAGTTTACTGCCAGCCTGAAAGACCCGCATACGGTGCAAGCGACCTGGCAAATTGCCGAAGGTTATTATCTTTATAAAGATAAGTTGTCGCTTAACTTGCAGGGTGCCACGCAAACGCAATTAACGCCTTTACAGCTTCCGGAGGGAGCTGCCTACCACGATGCAGAATTTGGCCAGGTGCAAATCTACCGCAGCCAGATCAGCATCGATGTCCCGCTGCTACGCGGAAGCTCGGCAGCCGAAACGATCAAGTTGCTGGCAAAGTTTCAAGGTTGCGCCGACCGTGGGGTTTGCTATCCGCCGATGCAAGCCGAAGTGAGTCTGGACTTACCGTCCGCGGACGCCTTGGCCCCAGCCAAGCCAGCTGCGGTAGCCGAGTTATCAGAGCAGGACAAAATCGTCAATGCTTTGCGGCATGATAGTTTAGCGCTGACTTTGTTGAGTTTTTTTGGATTCGGTTTGTTACTGGCCTTTACTCCCTGTGTATTTCCGATGATTCCCATTTTATCCGGGATCATCGTTGGCCACGGTGACCAAATCGGCACCCGTAAAGCCTTTTTCTTGTCCTTGAGCTATGTGTTTGCCTCGGCCTTGATGTACACCGTATTTGGTGTGCTGGCAGCGTTGTTCGGCAGCAATCTGCAAGCGACCTTTCAGGAGCCTTGGGTGATCGCGGTGTTTTCCGGCTTGTTTGTGCTGTTATCGCTATCAATGTTTGGTTTTTACCATTTGGAGTTGCCCAAATCCTTGCAATCTGCCTTGCATCACTCCAGCGATAAACATCGCGACGGCTCTTATCTTGGCGCTGGCATCATGGGGGCGCTATCGTCGTTGATCGTCGGGCCTTGCGTGGCTGCTCCGTTAGCGGCGGCACTGATTTATATCGGTCAGACCGGCGATGTGGTGTTGGGCGGTTCGGCCTTGTTTGTGATGGGGCTTGGCATGGGCGCACCCTTACTGCTGCTTGGAGCGTCTGCCGGCAAGCTGTTGCCAAAAGCCGGCGCCTGGCTGAATGCTACTAAAGCGGTGTTTGGCGTAGCAATGCTGGCCGTGGCGGTATGGATGCTGTCACGGATTTTGCCGGCAGCGGTAACGATGTTTTTGTGGTCCTTGTTGTTGGTTATTCCGGCTATATTTCTTGGCGCGATCGATCAACTGCCTGAAGGTGCCTCGGGCTGGCGCAAGCTTTGGAAAGGGCTGGGTATTATCATGCTGGTGTTTGGCGTATTGCAGTTGATCGGCTTGAGCGCCGGCAATAGCAATCCGCTGCAGCCGTTACAAGGAATGGGGTTAAATGTCCAGGCTCAGCCTGCTGCTGGCCTTAGCTTTGAGCCAGTGGCGTCGGTTGCGGAATTAGAGCAACGCATTCAGCAAGCATCGGCCAGCGGCAAGCCGGTGATGCTGGATTTCTATGCCGACTGGTGTATTTCCTGCAAAGAGATGGAGGCTTATACCTTCACCGATTCAAAGGTAAAGCAGCAATTGTCTAACTTCGTGGTGTTGCAAGCCGACGTGACCGCTAACAATGAGGCTGATAAAGCCTTGTTGAAACGCTTCGCACTGTTTGGGCCGCCGGGCATTATATTTTTCGGCGCCGATGGGCAGGAGCGGGCAGGGCAGCGCGTGATTGGCTATCAAGATGCAGCCACTTTTTTAAGAACCTTGCAACAACTATGAATAAAAAAATCATACTGATGGCTGTCTCCATTGCTTTTGTTGGTTTGGCAGCGGGTCTGTTTGCCAGACAATATTTTGCTGTTCCCGAGACCAGTCAACCCGCGCCGCAACTGAATTTCAGCTTGCCTGATCTGGCGGATCAGCCGCAGTCGGTCTCGCAATGGCAAGGCAAAATTTTGATTATCAATTTTTGGGCAACCTGGTGTCCGCCCTGCTTGAAAGAAATTCCCGAATTCATAAAGCTTCAGGACGAGTATAAAGACAAAGGGTTGCAATTTGTCGGTATAGCGATCGAAGAGAAGCAACCAGTAGAAGATTACCTAAAGCGCATCAAGATCAATTATCCGGTATTGATCGGTGGCGAGGGGGCTGCCCTGTTGGCTCAGCAGTTGGGTAATGTGATCAATACGGTGCCGTTCACGGTAATCATTAACCAACAAGGGCAAATCGTGCATCACCAGTTAGGCGAACTGACGCGAGAAAAAGCTTTGGAAGTGATTGGGCCGTTAATGACCGCAAAATGACGGAAAAGTGGCTAAAACGCTGGCTAATGAAGTGAAAAGCGGTTTATCTGGACAAAAACTTACAAATTAGGCAGAATTCCCTTTTTATTTAGTATTTTTGTTCAGCATCCGCAATGGCAAACCTTACTGTTCTGAATGGACCGAATTTAAATCTGTTGGGTGTCCGAGAACCAGGATTATACGGTAGTAAAACATTGCAGAGCATTCAGCAGGGAATGGAACAATTGGCGCAAACACTAGGGCATCAATTGATTTTTCTGCAAAGTAATGCCGAGCACGAGATCATTGAACAAATACATCAAGCGTATCGGCAGGGTGTGGATTTTATCATCATCAATCCTGCTGCATTTACCCACACCAGCGTGGCTATTCGCGATGCCTTGCTGGCAACCAAGATTGCATTCATAGAAGTACATTTATCGAACGTGCATGCCCGTGAGCCTTTCAGGAAACATTCTTATTTTTCGGATATCGCCGTCGGCGTTATCTGTGGATTGGGGGCGAACGGTTACG
>MSXO01000033.1:15803-25113 GCA_002083615.1 Proteobacteria bacterium ST_bin11
ATATTAGAAAAATAAAAAAACTAATTGATCTTATAGAGGAATCCGATATTGCTGAAATAGAAATTCGCGAAGGCGAAGAATCAGTCAAAATCAGTCGTTATTCTGCGGCGCCACCCGTGCAATATGCAGCAGCGCCTGCTGTCGCAGCCGTTTCGGCAGCGCCGGTTGCAGTAGCGCCCGTTGAAGAAAAAGTCAGCGGGCATGTGGTGAAGTCGCCCATGGTCGGTACCTTTTATCGTTCGGCCTCGCCCGGTTCGGCATCGTTCGTGGAGATTGGTCAGTCGGTCAGTAATGGCCAAACCTTGTGCATAATCGAAGCCATGAAAATTCTGAACCAAATCGAAGCGGATAAAAGCGGCAAAATCAAACAAATTCTGGTTGAAAACGGCCATCCGGTCGAATACGGCCAACCTTTGTTCATCATCGAATAACCGACAAAGGGGCTGGACTAATGTTTGAGAAAATTGTTATCGCCAATCGCGGCGAGATTGCTCTGCGCATTTTGCGGGCCTGTCGCGAGTTAGGTATAAAAACCGTGGCCGTCTACTCAGAAGCGGACCGCGACCTGAAACACGTGAGACTGGCTGATGAAGCGGTTTGCATCGGACCTGCCGCGTCCGCAGGCAGCTATCTAAATATTCCGGCGATTATCAGTGCCGCCGAAGTCACGGATGCGGAAGCCATCCATCCCGGTTACGGTTTTTTATCCGAAAACGCCGATTTTTCCGAAAAAGTCAGCCAAAGCGGTTTTGTGTTTATCGGGCCAAGACCTGAAACCATCCGCATGATGGGCGATAAAATCGCCGCGAAAAAAGCCATGCAGGCGGCGGGAATTCCTTGCGTGCCGGGTAACGGCGATCCTTTGGGGGAAGATGATGAAACCAATCTGAAAATGGCGAGGGAAATTGGTTACCCGGTCATTATCAAAGCGGCTGGTGGTGGAGGCGGTCGCGGCATGCGCACTGTGCATACCGAAAGTGCTTTGGTGAATGCGATTGCAATGACCAAGGCTGAAGCCGGTACCGCGTTCGGTAATAGCACCGTCTACATGGAAAAATTTCTGGAAGATCCGCGCCACATCGAATTTCAGGTGTTGGCGGATTCGCACGGTAATGCGATACATTTGGGTGAGCGCGATTGCTCTATGCAGCGTCGTCATCAAAAAGTGGTGGAAGAAGCTCCCGCGCCTGGCATTACCGAAGCACAACGCAAGCAGATGGGTGAGCGTTGCGCCCTGGCTTGCCAGGAAATCGGTTATCTAGGTGCGGGGACTTTCGAGTTTCTATACGAGAAAGGTCAATTTTATTTCATTGAAATGAATACGCGGGTGCAGGTAGAGCACCCCGTGACCGAGATGATTACCGGCTTCGATATCGTGAAGGAGCAACTCCGCATTGCGGCTGGTGAACCCTTGTCGATTACACAGGAACAGGTGAAGTTCACTGGTCATGCAATAGAATGCCGTTTGAATGCCGAGGACCCGAAAACCTTTATGCCCAGCCCGGGTGTAATCGACCAGTTTCATATGCCGGGTGGCCCTGGAATCCGTTGCGAAACCCATATTTACAACGGCTATAAAGTGCCTCCGTATTATGATTCCATGATTGGTAAGCTGATTGCGCATGGCGACGATAGAGCTAGCGCCATTGCACGGATGAAGACCGCTCTCAGTGAAATGGTCATTGACGGCATCAAAACCAATATCCCTCTGCAACAAAGCATTATGGCTGACGCTGCGTTTGCCCAGGGTGGTCAGAATATCCATTATCTGGAAAAGAAATTGGGTATCCATTAATCGGTTTGGGGAAGGGGATTTTGAAAATGGCGTTTCCTTTCCCAGCTACAAGCGTCTTATAACTATGGCCTGGCATCAGCTTTCCGTTATTACCGACGAAACTACAGCGCCCGAGATATCGGAGTTTTTCAGCGAATTGGGGGCGGTTTCTGTGACTTACAGCGACGCCGATGATGAGCCTGTTTACGAGCCAGCCATCGATCAAACTAAAATCTGGTCCCGTACGCGGGTCACAGCCTTGTTCGAGCTCGATACCGATCCGGATATTGTACGCAACTTGCTGTTTAATCAATTTATAGGTCAGCCCTTGCAGGAATGGGTAGCCGAGGTTTTGCAGGATCAGGCTTGGGAACGCGCCTGGATGGAACATTTCCAGGCGATGAAGTTTGCCAATCGTTTGTGGATATGTCCTAGTGGCCAGGAACAGCACGAGCCGGGCACGATTTGCATGACTTTGGATCCGGGCTTGGCTTTCGGCACCGGAACCCATCCGACTACCGCGTTATGTTTGGAGTGGTTGGCTGGTAACGATATTAAAGACAAAGAGTTAATCGATTACGGTTGTGGTTCCGGGATACTGGCTGTGGCAGCGCTTCTATTGGGTGCTAAGCAAGCCTATGCCTTGGATATTGACCCGCAGGCTTTGACCTCCACGCAATACAACGCCGAAAAAAATCAGGTGGAGCAGCGAATCAATTATTACCTGCCCGAGCAGTTTACTGGGTTTACAGCTGACCTAGTGCTTGCCAATATTTTAGCCAAACCGTTGACTGAGCTGGCGGCAACTATCGGCGCCTTGGTCAGGCCGGGGGGGAGACTGGTTCTGTCGGGCATTCTGAACGAGCAAGCCGAATCTGTGGCGGCGGCTTATCGAGAGCAGGGCTTTGTCGTCGCACCGCCGGTCAGCCAGGAAGACTGGTGTCGATTGGACGCCTGTAAACCTGACTGAATCGATGTATAGCCGATGTCCGCATTGTGCTAGTCAACACCAAGTTAGCGTCGAGCATTTGCGGCACTCCCGTGGCTTGTTGGATTGTTCGGCGTGCGGCAAATCTTTTGATGCTTTGCAATTCCTCAGTGAAGATGAAGATGCGGTATTAGCCGGCCGTTTGCAATATCCGGTCAGCCCAAGCCCAAGAAGTTGGCAGCAGACTTCGGCGGCTTGGTTTATCGCTACCAGCTTAGTGTCGTTGTTGTTTGTCGCGCAAATACTGTATTTTGAGGGTTATGCATTAACGATGCAGCCGCAGTTCAGGCCGCACTTGGATAAGCTTTGTGCGATATTAGCTTGCCGGTTACCGCCCTATAAAAATCTTCAGGAATTAAGCGTTTCGCACAGTGACTTAAGGCTTCAGCGCGATACCAGCTATTTGTTTAGCGCTGTGCTTAGCAATCAAGCGCCATTTGCGCAAGCTGTGCCGGATTTAAAGCTCACGCTGTTGAATTTTAATGGGCAGGCCGTTGCGGATCGAGTGTTTAGCCCGAATCAGTATCTGGCTGGACCAACAAGTTTAGCTGCAGAGCAAACGGTCGAAATTAAGTTGGCTATTGTGGCGCCTGCCGCCGCAGTCGGCGGTTATACCTTTACTTTACTTTAGGGCAACATGAGCTACCCGGAACTCTTTCTGAAAAAAAATGAAGACAAACGCCTGCGGCAGGGGCATTTGTGGGTATTCAGTAACGAGGTCGATAGCCAGCGCAGCCCCTTGGAGCAGTTTGAGTCCGGCGACTTGGTGCTTGTTCATGATTCCGGCGGCAAGGCTTTGGGCATAGCCTATATCAATCCTCATGCTTTAATCTGTGCTCGCATATTGACGCGTAAAACCAATATCAAAATCAGCGAGAGTTTTTTTAAGGCACGGTTGACTCAAGCTTTAGCTTTACGCGAGCGTTTGTTCGATAAGCCGTGTTATCGCTTAGTGTTCGGCGAGAGCGATGGTCTGCCGGGCTTGGTGATTGACCGCTTCGGTAGTGTGCTTTCGGTGCAAATTACCACGGCGGGAATGGAGAGGCATAAGGACCTACTGGTCAAGGTCTTACTCGAGTTACTGACGCCAACGGCTATTTTGTTGAAAAACGACAATAGTCAGCGTCAACTGGAAAGCCTGTCCTTGGAACCTGAGCTTGTTTACGGCGAATTGCCTGCGCAGTTGCTGATTGAAGAAAACAATGTGCGTTTTATCGTGAATGTGGCCGAGGGTCAGAAAACCGGCTGGTTTTACGATCATCGCATCAGCAGGGCGCAGTTTGCGCAAGCCTGTCGAGGTTTAAAGGTATTGGATCTATTCAGTTATGCCGGTGCTTGGGGTATTCCTGCGGCATTGGCGGGTGCTGCTGAAGTGTGTTGTGTGGATAGTTCCGAGAGCGCTTTGGCGTTGGCTTCGGCGAGTGCCGAATTGAATCAGGTGCGGGATAAAATGCAATTTGTGCGCAGCGATGTGTTCGAGTTTTTGAAACAGGCGCGTGAACAGCAACAACACTACGACGCGATCATCCTGGATCCGCCGGCCCTGATTAAACGCAAAAAGGATTTCAAGGCCGGTTACGAAGCCTATCGACGCTTAAATCATTTGGCGCTACAAGTTTTGTCGAATAATGGTATTTTGGTGTCGGCAAGCTGTTCGCAGCATTTGAGCAGAGATAACTTGCATGAAATTCTGCGCTCTTCGGCGCGCCACATTGATCGACACCTCGTGTTTTTCGGCGCTGGCAGTCAAGGCCCGGATCATCCGATTCATCCCGCTTTGCCCGAGACCGATTATTTGAAAACCTTTTTTTGTGCAGTATCCAGTCGTCTATAGTAAACGTGGCCGATTCCAAGCCAAAGTGCGGTTTGTGCAGTCAGCGCGTGTTAATCCGCGGATTTGAACTTAACACCTTGCTAGGCGAAAAAAAATTCTGCTGCGAAGGTTGTCGCAGCATTTTTCAACTGCTCAACAGCGAGCAAATAATAATAACGATTCCAGAGGAGAAGCCAACATGAAAGCCTGTGATACTTGTGCAGATCGCGTGACTATCGGTCGCAACCATAAACAGATGCCGGTGGTGTCGCGAGCAATCGGCTTGCTGTTTATTTATTTGCCGATTTTGACCTTGCCGTTTGTGATTGCCAGCGCTTACTTGACTTACTTCAGCCTGAAATTAGTTGGTGCTGAAAATGTTAAAAAATGGGGCGATTTTTTACCGGCTAGGGCGAGTCACCGATACGATATGAAAAATCAGATTACCATGGATGGTTCGTTTAAGTTCAGCATGGCGCAATCAAAATTATTTTGGATTTTGAATTGCACCTGGTACTGTCCGGTCAGTGTTGGTCTATTCGAATGGCACGCATACTTGGTGAAAGTGGTTGAGAACTGGTGGTGTCCATTCACCCATGATCGTAAAAATAGTTACACCGATGGTGCTATCGATCAATCTTTTTGGCATATTTATCCGGAGGAAAAAGCCAAATTGAATGAAGAAGATAAAAGAAACCCGATTTTCACAGTCGATCACGAAGCTTAAGGGCTTTAATTTGCCTGTGATGATGTGTCACCAGTCTTTAATAATGGCGGGTGATAATGGTTGGATTTACCGGCAAGCGCTATTGCGATTGGACGGATTTGTAAGTTGGACAAAACGACCATGCCGCCAAAAAAATAGTGCTGGTGTGGGGCAAATTTAAACTTCAATTCTTATTTTCGACACGGAATGAATACAGAGAATACGAAACCGGCCATCGTTTGGTCATTGTGGGTCGTGGCTTTACTGCTGCTATGCGTGGTGTTCAGAGATAGCCTTATCGAGATGGCGACGACATGGACTAACGTCGAGGAATACAGTCACGGTTTTTTTATACCGGTCATCACGATTTACCTGTTGTGGGCAAGGCGTGGCGAACTGGTTCTGGTTCAAGGATCCAAAGCCTCGTTTCCTGGGTTGATCATTATCTGCTTAGGATTGATTGTTTTTATCTTAGGTGGATTGGCAACCATAAAAACCATGGAGCAATACGCTTTTCTGGTGGTTTTGACTGGGATGTTTACCAGTGCATTCGGAATGCGTGGGTTGCGAGTTGGAGCTATCCCACTGTTGTTCTTAATCTTCATGGTGCCGTTTCCTTCGTTCATTCTGAATAATCTTTCGTCAAAACTGCAATTGATTTCATCCTGGCTGGGTGTGGAGTTCATTCGCGCTTGCGACATCATGGTTTACCTGGAAGGGAATGTTATCGATTTGGGTAGTTATAAGCTACAAGTCGTAGATGCCTGTAGTGGTTTGCGCTATTTATTCCCCTTGGCCAGTCTGGCTTTTCTCTGTGCTTATCTTTTTAAAGGACCGTTCTGGCAGAAATTGCTGATTTTTTTGTCGTCGATGCCTTTGACAATTTTTATGAACAGTTTTCGTATAGGTGTAATCGGTGTCCTCGTCGACAATTGGGGCACCGAGATGGCTGAAGGCTTTCTGCATGATTTTGAAGGATGGGCAGTGTTTTTGTTGTGTATGCTGCTGCTCTTTATCGAGATGTGGATTTTTACTCGAATTAGCGGTAGAAAACTGGCAATGGGCGAATTGGTGCAGATTCCGGAAGAATGGGGTCAGACTGCAAATCGAAACATTGTCGCGATATTGAATAAGTCAGTGTTTGCTGTGCTGCTATTGCTTTTCGTTGGCGCAGGTGCTTCAGAGATATTTAAAGGGCGGGAAGACATTATCCCCGAGCGTAAAGCGTTTTTAAACTTTCCTACCCAGCTGGGAACTTGGCAAGGGCGGAATGACTATTTAACGCAGTTTTATCTAAACGAATTGAAATTGACTGATTATGTTATCGTCAACTTTGTTCAACCTGACACTCGGAATAGTGTGAATTTTTACAGCGCTTATTACCAGTCTCAACGTAAGGGGGCTGTAGTTCACTCGCCTCGCAGCTGTATTCCCGGAGACGGTTGGCAAATTAGCAGTTTCGAGCAGCGCGAGTTTACTGATCTGCAATTGGATGGGCAGGCATTGCAGGTAAATCGAGCCATCATTCAAAAAGGCGAAAGCAGGCAATTAGTGTATTTTTGGTTCCAGCAACGTGGGCGGATGATAACCAATGAGTACATGGTCAAATGGTATTTATTCTATGATGCTATCACCATGAATCGCACCGACGGGGCGCTGATTCGCTTGGTTACTCCCGTTGATAAGGTCGAAGATATTGCTGTTGCCGATAAGCGACTAAATGTGTTTTTAAAAGAATTGCTGCCGGAATTGCCGGCATATTTGCCGGGTAAAGTAATACAGCCAGTTTATTCGGCTTTGCCGGGTTAATAAGATATAAAGTCAGCTACATTGCCTGACGACATTGTGAAGGTTTTACCTCGAATTTGACTCAAAAGAAAAGGAGCTATGAATGAGTAGAAAAAAAGCGTTGATTACGGGCATAACCGGTCAAGATGGTTCCTATCTAGCCGAGTTTTTGTTGGAAAAAGGCTATGAGGTGCATGGCATAAAAAGACGTTCGTCTTTATTTAACACCGAACGCGTCGATCATATCTATCAAGACCCTCATATCAAGGATCCGCAGTTTTTCCTGCATTATGGTGACTTGACGGATAGTTCGAATCTCACGCGTATTCTCAGCGAAATCCGTCCGGATGAAGTTTATAACTTGGGGGCGATGAGTCATGTCGCTGTGTCGTTCGAATCTCCAGAATATACCGCAGACGTCGATGGCATGGGTACATTAAGGCTTTTGGAGGCCATTCGTTTTCTTGGCATGGAGAAAACCACACGTTTTTACCAGGCATCAACTTCCGAACTCTATGGATTAGTCCAGGAAATTCCGCAGAAAGAAACAACGCCATTTTATCCGCGCTCGCCCTATGCGGTCGCCAAACTTTACGCCTATTGGATCACCGTTAATTATCGTGAAGCGTATGGCATGTATGCGTGTAACGGCATTTTGTTTAACCACGAATCGCCTCGCCGAGGAGAAACGTTCGTGACGCGAAAAATTACGCGTGGGCTCAGCAATATTGCCATTGGTTTGGATAAATGCCTTTATATGGGTAACATGGATTCTCTCCGGGACTGGGGGCATGCAAAGGATTACGTGAGGATGCAATGGATGATGTTGCAACAAGAGCAGCCGGAAGATTTCGTGATTGCCACCGGTGTACAGTATTCGGTAAGACAATTTATCGAAATGTCGGCTAAGGAATTGGGTGTGAGTATTCGCTGGGAAGGTGCTGGGGTCGACGAAAAAGGCTATATCGAGTCAATTACGGGCGATAAAGCGCCTGGTATGCTGGTTGGTCAAAACATAGTTGCTATCGATCCGCGCTATTTCAGGCCTGCTGAAGTGGAAACTCTTTTGGGTGATCCGAGTAATGCCAAGAATAAATTGGGTTGGGTACCGCAGATAACCTTGCAGGAAATGGTTGCGGAAATGGTTGCTTACGATCTCGAGCAAGCGCAAAAGCATGCTTTGCTGAAGAAACAGGGGTATAACGTGGCGGTTAGTAGGGAGTAACAGCATGGTGGATAAGCAAGAAAAGATATATCTGGCAGGCCATCGGGGAATGGTTGGCTCGGCAATTTACCGACAATTAAGCGAGAGGGGGTATCACAACATCGTGGTGCGTACTCATGCCGAATTGGACTTGACTGATCAATCTTCGGTTCGGGAGTTCATGGCGCAAGAACGTCCGGATCAGGTAATTCTTGCGGCTGCCAAAGTGGGCGGTATCCATGCCAATAATGAGTATCCGGCCGAGTTTATCTATCAAAATTTGATGATGGAAGCTAACTTGATTCATGAGGCTTGGCAGGTGGGCTGCAAAAGTCTCTTGTTTTTAGGGAGCTCTTGTATCTATCCAAAATTCGCCGAGCAGCCGATGAAAGAAAGTGCATTATTAACCGGCGTTTTGGAATCGACCAATGAACCCTATGCAATTGCTAAGATTGCCGGAATCAAGTTGTGCGAGTCCTACAATCGTCAATACGGCACGGATTATCGTTCAGTAATGCCGACCAATCTGTACGGTGAAAACGATAATTTTCATTTGCAAAATAGCCATGTTATTCCGGCGCTGATTCGAAAGTTTCATGATGCCAAGGTTGGTAACTCGCCGACTGTCAGCGTTTGGGGAACTGGTAAGGCTATGCGGGAGTTTTTGCATGTCGAAGATATGGCAGCGGCTTGCCTGCATGTGATGGCCCTGAGTAAAGATCAATACCAGTCTTGTACTGAACCAATGTTGTCACATTTAAATGTTGGTACTGGTCAGGATGTAACGGTTCGGGAATTGGCTGAAACTATCCAAGACGTCGTTGGTTATCAGGGGCAAATAAGCTGGGATAGCACCAAGCCGGATGGGACTCCTCGAAAATTGATGGATATATCAAAGCTTGAGTCTCTGGGGTGGCAACCAAACGTTGCCTTGAAAGAAGGGCTTGATCGCACCTATAAATGGTTCATCGAGCATCAAGGTCAGTTCAAAGCGCAATAGATATTAGAAGTCTTTCACCCGCGATCGCGTAAGGTGT
>MSXO01000034.1 GCA_002083615.1 Proteobacteria bacterium ST_bin11
CTGGCGTCAACTTCACCTCGCCTGGCGCTGGTGTCGTTAAAGTCATTAACCGCGGTGACAAGCGCGCTTTGTTGTCCGTAGTAATCGAATTGCAGGGTAATCAGCAAGAGTCTTTTGCGAAATACGGCGAAGCCGATTTAGGCAATTTGACTTCAGAGCAGGTCAAGGAAAATTTGCTGGCGTCCGGTTTATGGACTTCGTTCCTGACTCGGCCTTACGGCAAGATACCCACTGTTGATACTGCTCCAAGTTCAATCTTTGTGACAGCGATAGATACTCGGCCACTGGCAGCGGACCCAGCCGTTATTATCAAGGAACGCGCAGCCGACTTTGCTAATGGTTTGACTGTGATCTCCAAATTGACATCCGGAAAAACCTACCTTTGTAAAGCGACGGGTACAGATGTGGTTGTCAATCAAGCCGTCCAGGTAGCTGAATTCTCCGGGCCGCATCCTGCCGGCTTGCCAAGCACCCACATTCATTTCATCGATCCTGTCAATATTCATAAATTTGTTTGGCACATCGATTATCAAGCAGTGATCGCCATAGGCGCTTTGTTTATCACTGGTAAACTCAATGTCGAACGTGTGGTGTCTTTGGCTGGCCCAACGGTAAAAAATCCTAGATTGATCCGCACCCGAGTGGGCGCGAACCTGGATGATTTGGTCGCTGGTGAATTGCAGGATGTTGAATGTCGGGTTATTTCAGGTTCTGTACTCTACGGTCACGAAGCGTGCGGATCTTCGGCATTTTTGAGCGTTTACAGTTTGCAGGTTTCTGCTATCAAAGAAGGTCGTGACCGGGAGTTTTTCGGTTGGATTGTTCCCGGTAAAGACAAGTATTCGGCTTTGAATGTTTACGTATCCAGCAAAGATCGTAAAGATAATCGCCTGTTCCCATTGACCACCGATAAAAACGGTAGCAATCGTGCCATCGTGCCGGTTGGCGTCTATGAATCCGTTATGCCGTTGGATATTTTGGCTACACCCTTGTTGAAAGCGATTGTAGTCGGCGACACCGATACCGCTCAGTCTTTGGGCTGTCTGGAATTGAGTGAAGAAGACGTGTCTTTGTTCACGTTTGTCGATCCTGGCAAGCACGATTTTGCGCCGGTGCTTAGAGCTAATTTAACTAAAATCGAGAAGGAAGGATAATGTCGGCTAGAGAATTACTAGATAGCATAGAGCCGCATTTTACAAAGGGCGGGAAATTAGAGAGGTACTACGGTCTCTACGAGATGGTGGATACTTTCATCTACACACCGTCCGATGTAACGCGCGGCAAAACCCATGTTCGTGATGGTAACGACCTGAAACGGACCATGACCTTTGTGGTGATCGCCACTGCGTTTTGTATTTTGATGGCTTTTTACAATACCGGTTACCAAGCCAATTTAGCCATGCAAACGATGGGTGTTGAGACGATCAACAACTGGCGTAGTATTTTCATGGATATTTTGGGTTACAACCCCTACAACCCGATATCCTGCCTAGTGCACGGTATGCTGTATTTCTTCCCGGTTTATATCACTACCTTAGCGGTGGGTGGTGTTTGGGAAGTGTTGTTCGCAACGGTACGCAAACACGAAGTCAACGAAGGTTTCTTGGTGTCTTCTATGTTGTACACATTGATCCTGCCGCCTGATATCCCACTGTGGCAAGTCGCATTGGGCATTTCTTTCGGCATCGTGTTGGGTAAAGAAGTGTTTGGCGGTACTGGCAAAAACTTCCTAAACCCGGCTCTTACCGGTCGCGCGTTCCTGTTCTTTGCTTATCCGGCGTCTATTTCAGGCGATGCGGTATGGGTCGCCGTCGATGGTTACAGTGGTGCTACTGCTTTGTCTCTGGCTTCTGCCGGCGGCGTCGAAGCGATTCAAGCAAGTTTCAGCTGGCTCCAAGCGTTCGTAGGCTTCATCCCCGGCTCAATGGGTGAGATATCGACTTTAGCCTGTATGCTGGGTGCCGCATTCTTGCTGTACACCCGCGTTGCGTCATATCGCATCATGGCTGGCGTCCTGATTGGCATGATATCTATGGCCACTGTCTTGAATATCGTTGGCAGCAATACTAATCCAATGTTTGCGATGCCTTGGTACTGGCACATGGTGGTTGGTGGTTTTGCGTTCGGTACGGTGTTCATGGCTACCGATCCAGTGTCCGCCGCTGTGACCGATACAGGCCGTTGGATTTATGGCTGTATGATCGGCGTGATGATTATCATCATTCGGGTTATCAACCCGGCTTTCCCTGAAGGTGTGATGCTTGCAATTCTTTTCTCAAACATGTTTGCACCATTGATTGATTACTTTGTTGTTCAAGCAAATATTAGAAGAAGGATTAAACGCCATGCTTAATGCCGAGAAGAAAACCAGCAAGTACAACGAGCAACTCTGTAAATACTACGAGCAATTTAAGGTTTATGCCGACAAAATCCTGGCTTTAAGCAATGACAGCCTGGAAAAAACCATTAACGTGGCTTTGGCTTTATGCCTGGTGTGCGCGGTATTGGTGTCTCTTGCAACAGTGGCTTTACGGCCTTTGCAAGGCTACAACAAAGCTCTGGATATGAAGAAAAATATTCTTGATGTTGCCGGGTTGTTGGAAGAAGGGACTGATATTGACCAGGCTTTTGCTGAAAGAATTGAAAGCAAGATTGTCGATCTTAAAACAGGTGATTATGTCGACAACATTAACGTCGATGAATACGATCAGCGTAAAGCTGCCAAAGACCCAGCTCAGAATGAACTGATTCCGGTAGAAAAAGACATTGCTAGCATTCGGCAGAAAGCCAAATACACCAAGGTGTTTTTGGTCAAAAAAGGCGATCAGTTGCAATCCATCATTTTACCGATCAATGGTTACGGTCTATGGTCTACCATGTACGGCTTTCTGGCTTTAGAGCCCGATGCCCAAACCGTACAAAGCATCAACTTGTACGACCAAGGTGAAACACCTGGTTTGGGTGGAGAGGTTGTCAATCCTAATTGGCGTGCTCTTTGGAAAGGTAAAAAAGTCTATTCTGATAAAGGCGACGTGGCTCTCACCTTAGTAAAAGGTGGTGTAGATACCACTCGTCCTGATGCAGTTTATAAAGTGGATGGCTTGGCCGGTGCAACACTGACCAGCCGTGGTGTCAGCAATCTGATCCAATACTGGATGGGTGCGGAAGGTTTCGCCACCTATTTAGGCAAGATCAGAACAAACGGTTAGGACATGACAATGGATAAAGAAACTAAAAAAGTATTATTTGAACCGTTGGTCGATAACAACCCAATCACCCTGCAGGTGCTAGGGGTTTGTTCGGCACTGGCGGTGACTTCGCAAATGTCGACATCGTTGATCATGGCTCTGGCGCTGACCTCGGTCACCGCGTGTTCCAGTGCTGCTATCAGCGCCGTGCGTCAGCACACGCCCAGCAGCATTCGAATTATTGTGCAGATGATCATTATTGCTTCTCTGGTAATCGTGGTCGACCAACTGCTCAAAGCGTTTGCGTTCGATGTCAGCAAAAAATTATCGGTATTTGTCGGTTTGATCATTACCAATTGCATCGTGATGGGGCGTGCGGAAGCGTATGCGATGAAGAACCCACCGTTGCAAAGCTTCGTCGATGGTATCGGTAACGGCTTGGGCTACAGCTTAATCTTGGTTATCGTGGCTCTTTTCAGAGAAACGTTGGGCTCTGGTAAATTACTAGGCTTCGATGTATTACCACTCGTTAAAGACGGTGGTTGGTATGTGCCGAACGGCATGATGTTGCTACCCCCTAGTGCGTTTTTCATCATCGGCTTGATTATCTGGGCTTTTCGTACTTGGAAACCGAAACAGGTTGAACACAACGAGTTTAAAATTCTGTCGATTGCTCACGGCGAAGGAGGGCATCACTAATGGAAGCCTATATCAGTTTATTTGTTAAAGCGGTTTTCATCGAGAACTTAGCGCTATCTTTTTTCCTTGGCATGTGTACCTTCTTAGCGGTGTCTAAGAAAATATCTACTGCAATGGGTTTGGGTATCGCGGTGATGGTGGTGCAAACCCTGACCGTTCCCGCTAACAACTTCATTTATCAAACATTGCTAAAAGAAGATGCGTTGGCTTGGATTGGGGTTACCGGCGTCGATTTAAGCTTTTTAAGCTTATTGAGCTGTATCGGTATGATTGCTGCTATCGTACAGATTCTGGAAATGATTCTGGATAAATTCTTCCCTGCTCTGTATCAAGCTTTGGGTATTTTCCTGCCGTTGATTACGGTTAACTGCGCAATTCTGGCTGGTAGCTTGTTCATGATAGAACGTGACTACAATTTCGGCGAAAGCGTGGTATACGGTATAGGAAGTGGTTTTGGTTGGGCTTTGGCAATTACCGTCATGGCCGGTGTGCGTGAGAAATTGAAATACAGCGATATACCTGCTGCATTGCAAGGTCTGGGCATCACTTTCATTACTGCCGGCTTGATGTCTCTGGGCTTCATGGCCTTCTCTGGAATTCAATTATAAGGGTATCGTAATGCTGGAAATTGCATTAGGTGTTATTTTCTTCACGGTGATCGTGATAGCGCTGGTGTTTTTAATCATCGGCGCCAAGAGTAAATTGGTAGCCTCCGGGGATGTGGAAATTCTGATCAATCATGAGAAGAAAATTCGCGTGCCAGTGGGATCAAAATTATTAACAGCTTTATCCGACAATCAGCTGTTCGTTTCGTCAGCTTGCGGCGGCGGCGGCACCTGCGGCCAATGCAAAGTTAAAGTGCATAGCGGCGGTGGCGATATCCTCCCAACTGAGCAATCGCATATTACCAAGCGTGAAGCTGCGCATGGCGAACGTCTGGCTTGCCAAGTATCCATCAAACAAAACATGGATGTCGAAGTCGAAGATAGCGTGTTTGGCGTAAAAAAATGGGAGTGCACGGTTAAGTCAAATGAAAACGTGGCGACTTTCATTAAAGAGTTGGTGCTGGAGTTGCCGGAAGGCGAAGTCATTGACTACCGTGCTGGCGGTTACATTCAAATCGAATGCCCTCCTCACGTTTCTAAATATGCGGATATGGATGTCGAGCAGGAATACCGCCCTGATTGGGATAAATTCAATTTGTGGCGTTATGTGTCGGATGTAAAAGAGCCGACCTTGCGTGCTTATTCAATGGCATCGTATCCTGAAGAAAAAGAAATCATGCTTAACGTCAGGATTGCCACGCCGCCGCCAGGAGCGCCGGAAGGGATTCCGCCAGGTATCATGTCTTCGTTTATCTTTAATCTTAAGCCAGGCGATAAGGTTTTCGTATCCGGCCCTTATGGCGAGTTTTTTGCTAAAGAAACCGATGCGGAAATGGTGTTTGTCGGCGGTGGTGCCGGTATGGCACCGATGCGTTCACACATCTTCGATCAATTGCGTAGACTGAAATCTAAACGCAAAATGACTTTTTGGTATGGTGCGCGTAGCAAACGAGAAATGTTCTATGTTGAAGATTTCGACATGTTGGCCAAGGAAAACGATAATTTCGAATGGCACGTAGCCTTGTCGGATGCCTTACCTGAAGATAATTGGAAAGGCTACACAGGCTTCATTCATAATGTCTTGTTCGAGGAGTTCCTCAAGAATCATCCGAACCCAGAAGATTGTGAATACTACATGTGCGGACCACCAATCATGAACTCATCAGTGATCAATATGTTGTTGGCTAACGGCGTTGATCCGGAAAATATTATGTTGGATGATTTCGGCGGTTAATTTGGATTAGTCTGTCTGGAAAAACGGGGAGCGATTTTCGGATCGCTCCTTTTTTTCGTTTAAGCGATTGGAAATACAGGAGAAAAAAATGGGTTATTTCTTAGTCACGTTTTTATTTATGTTGATCGTTATTGCTGTAATGGCGGTCGGAGTGATTTTCGGACGAAATGCAATTAAAGGGTCTTGTGGCGGCACCGGTAACTGCGTCTGCAGCGAGAAATGCGATAAAAGAAAGAAATTTGAAGCTCAGCAAGCTCAAACGTTGGAGCAGCAATAAACAACCGGTTTCCGAGAGACCGGTTCTTAAACAAAGCTATTGGGGAAGGATAACTTTACGAAATGTTAAGTTTATGCGTCCTTGAGTGACATGTGGCTCGGCAGGAATACTATGCAGCCAGTGATGCTGAAAAGCCGGCTGCATTGTCAACAGCGTTCCGCTGCGGAGTAAAACACTACCGCATTCTGCGGTTTTTTTCTGCCGAAATGCAAACTGCCGCGTTGCACCTAGCGTCAACGATGCGATATAGGGTTGCTCTCCCAGGTCAGCTTCGTTATCCGCATGCCAACCCACATAATCCTGGCCGTTTCGGTACAGATTGACCAAGACGGCATTAAACGAAAAACTCAAAAACAGTTCTACTTTTTGCCGAATATCCGCCAGCAAGGGTGTCCAAGGCTGAGTCTGTAATAGATTGTTGCTGTAGCTATAACTTATCCCAGGATCCGCATGCCAGGTCTGCAAGCGCGGTAACTCAAACAACCGCCCGGCAACGCTATAACTGTTGTCAGGCCAATTCTGTTCCTGCAGCAAAAGCCGGTAGATGTGGTCGCTTTCAGTGGCGTCGTAGAAATCTTCGATGATTCTAAATTCCTTATTAGCGTTCATTGATCAGGCAGTTCTCGTTGCCGTTTTATATGTGCGGCCAATGCGCTGTCCATCGTCGAAATATGCAGCGTAAACCACTGCGGCAGTCGCTCTTTGATAAATGCGCGGCCAAAGGCGATTAGGCCTTTGTCGACGCGAGTTTTAAACTGTTTGAATTCGCCCAAAAGTCGTTGATGCTCGCCATTATGTTCAGTTTCCGCCGGAAAATTGAATTCCGCCATTAAGCTGTGTTCCCGTTCGAAATGTTCCGCTGTGTGTTCATACAATTGCAGAAATAAGCCGGGGAAGTCGGTGATGTTAGTCTTATCCATTTGATTTAGTAAAGCAATAAATACGCTGTGATCTGTATCAATAAGATCGTGCCCTACGCTAGGAGGCGTGGCGTTTTCAAAGATTGGCATTTAAGTCATCGCGCGAGTCTTCATTGATATGAAATAAGCATGTTTTATACCTAACAAACGACGGTGAACGGTTAAAAATAAAAGGTTGGTTAGTTGGGGTTATGAATTAGCTGTTTAACTTCAGTAATCATATGGCCATCGGCTAGTCGAGTGTTTAGCAGCTCATGCTCAACTAGCTGGTTAACCGACTTAATTAACTGCGAGCTGTTGTGCCGTTGCACAATGGCATAACCGCGTCCAAGGGTGGCGAGCGGGCTGACAGCGTTTAAAGTTTGTAACACCGCGTGTTGTCGGCTTTTCAGCGTCCTTAGTTTAATCTGTACTGAACGGCTCAAGCGTTGTTGGAAGTAATCAAGCTGTTGCCGATATCCGTGAATTGCAGCAAGCGGCTGGTAACTGGTCAGCCGATGTTCGTGCAACGTCAATCGCTGCCGAAACTGCTGCAAACCAAGTGCTATTGCGCGATTTAAGCGTTGCTCCAATTCATCCAGACGCTGGGAATTGCGTTGCAGCTTTTCGCCTGGATGCTGGCTTTGCAGGGATTTGCTCAGCCAACCTAGGCGCTGTTGCTGTTGTTGAAATTTGTCTTGTATCTGCCGTGTCAATCGCTGCTCGATAGTCACAAAGCGCTTGAGCCAGACGGTTTGATCGGGTGTTACGTATTCGGCGGCGGCGGAGGGCGTCGGGGCACGTAAGTCGGCGACGAAATCGGCTATGCTGAAATCCACTTCGTGGCCGACCGCAGAAATCACTGGAATCCGACTGGCTGCCACTGCCCTGGCCACGATTTCTTCGTTGAAGGCCCACAGATCCTCCAGAGAGCCGCCGCCGCGCGCTAGGATGATGACATCTACCAGCTCTTGATTATTTGCCGTTTCTAGTGCGGCGCTAATTTCATATTTAGCGGTCTCCCCTTGTACCGCAGCAGGGTAGATTAATACAGGAATGGCTGGGAAGCGCCGCTTCAGGACGCTAAGGATATCGTGAATCGCAGCACCACTTGCCGAGGTGATGACGCCGATTTGGTGCGGCAACTGCGGTATGGGTTTCTTTCGGGATTGCTCGAACAAACCTTCTTGTAATAGCTTTTGTTTTAAACGTTCGTAAGCCAACTGTAATGCGCCGTTACCTGCTTCCTCCAACTGTTCTACCACTAGCTGGTAATCCCCGCGGGGTTCGTACAAGCTGACCTGCGCTTTGGCGATCACTAAATTGCCATTGGCGGGCTTGAAGCGCAGCCGCTGCTGCTGGCCCTTGAACATCGCACAGCGGATCTGGGCTTGGGCGTCTTTTAAGGTGAAGTAGTAATGACCGGAAGAGGGCAGGCTGAGATTGGAAATTTCGCCTTGCACCTGGATGGTTAAAAAGTGACTGGCCAGCAAACGCTTTGCTTCGCGGTTAAGTTGGGATACGCTGAATATTGTCTCGGAAGTACTCATCGAATGCTAAATGGTGTGGGACAGATTAAGGTCTGTAACTTATTCTACGTGGGTTCGTCTTTAATAGCAGACGCTTTTACTTTGCGGAAGTGTTTCCTGGTAAGCTGCGCTAAAATGGCGCATCCATGAGGGTTTCAGCGTTGGAGAACAAGGAACTACAGATGCACGAACATCAAATGAGTAACTGGCAGCATTCGCACAATTTCGCCCGGATCAACCGCAAAGGCGAGCGACGGACAAAATGGGTACTGCTCCTGACGTTTGCAACGATGATTGTGGAAATTGTTGCCGGTATGCAGTTTCATTCGATGGCGCTGTTAGCTGACGGCTGGCATATGGCTACGCATGTGGTGGCTTTTATGATTGCGATCTTCGCTTACCGTTACAGTCGTATCCACCAGGATGACCAAACGTTCGCCTTTAGTCCTGCTAAGGTCGGGGTATTGGGAGGCTTTGCGAGCTCTATTGCCTTAGCGATGGTTGCGTTGGTTATGATTGCCGACTCCGTTGAGCGCTTATTGATGCCAGAAATTATTCGCTTCGATGAGGCTATTTTAGTGGCCCAAGTGGGTTTACTGATTAATCTATTGAGTGCGCTGTTATTGCGCGATCATCATGACCATGACCATGACCATGACGACCACGACCACGACCACGACCACGACCACGACCACCATGGTCATCGTCCGCATCATCAGGATCATAATCTGCGCGCGGCTTATCTGCATGTCATGGCGGATGCCTTAACCTCGGTATTAGCCATCGTTGCCTTAGTTGCCGGCAAATATTATGGCTGGGTGTGGCTAGATACCGTGATGGGTTTCGTCGGCGCAACAGTGGTCTTGGTTTGGGCTTACGGGTTAATCAAAGAAACCAGTCCGGTATTGTTGGATCAAAGTCCGTCTGATCGCTATGTCCGAGCAATGCAAACCGTGCTAGAGGCAGACGGCGAATGCCGCGTCAGCGATTTGCACGTCTGGCCGGTCAGCGCTAACCACTATGCGGCAATCGTGGTTTTGGTCACGCAGCAGCCAAAATCGCCTGTTTATTACAAAAACCTGTTAACGAATTTTAGCCGTCTCGATCATCTCACCGTGGAGGTCAATCGGTGTAATGGCTTGGATTGCGTTTCAGAATAATCACATCGTTACCGATGAATTCGATTTGGCAGTTGTAATGAGTCGCAAGCCAATGAAAAGTTGGCCGAGAAAAAAACGCGATGTGGGTAAGATCGTTTTTGTAATGCCATTTGGCAAAGGCCTCGGCATTGATTACCAATTTTGTCATAATGCCCAGCCAACCGCCGGGTTTGAGTAGTTTGAATAGCGCTTCGAATTCGCGTCTTGGCAGACGAAAATGCTCTACCACCTCAGTGCAGACGATATAGTCATAAGTTTGTTGCAGGTGCTCAGGATAGTCGGCATAGAAGGGGTCGTAGAGGTTTAGTCGGTGCCCCTGGGCTTCGAAAAGTTGGGCTAGCGCAGGACCGGGGCCGCAACCGAAATCCAACCCTTCGGCACGATTAGGTAATCGTTCGAGTAAAGGCCCGGCCAAACGCAACAGGAATGCGATATAGCCCGGATCGTCAATCGCGTTTTGATGCAAATCATAGATAGCCTTTTCTTGGATTGGCGATAAGTGCTGTTGGTAGTCGACATAGACCAGTAAGCAATCCTGACATTGGTGGTAGTCGCGCCTCGGATCGCGGTGAAAGGGTTGAACATTCAGACTGCTACAGAGCGGGCAGGATAGCGACGACATAATTTGTTTGGGCTTGTTCTTGACGCGAAGGTGAGATGCTGTAGAATGCGCGGCTCTCTACTGCGGAGCGGTAGTTCAGTTGGTTAGAATACCGGCCTGTCACGCCGGGGGTCGCGGGTTCGAGCCCCGTCCGCTCCGCCACTTCCTTGGTTTACCCCCATCTTCATCTAATTGTTGTGTTCATTCGCAATTTAGAGACTAATCTACGCCTGCAGTATTCCTAAAACGTTGCCAGATGATTTTAAACGTAAGTGTCAAGGTAGGATCGTTCCGGGCGGCGCGGGCGTCGAGGGTCGCCTGATCTTGCCAGCATCCTTCGTCAATTTCGTCGGTCGCCAAGCTAAACGGACCGTTATGTAGGCATCGGTAGACTTGAATAAATTCCATACCCAAGTCATTGCTGGGCTGTAGTTTGAATAAGGGTTCCAATTCATCGACGCATACGCCCAATTCTTCGCGCAATTCACGCAGGGCGCAAGTGGCATAGCTCTCTCCGGCGTCCACATGCCCGGCAGCCGAGGTATCCCACAAGCCTTGGTTAAGGTCTTTTTTCATTGAGCGCTTTTGCAGAAATAGAAGGCCTTGATCGTTAAATACCATAATATGCACGGCCCGATGACACAGTTGCTTGGCGTGGACTATCGATCTAGGTTCTTGGGCGATAACGGCATCGTCTTTATCGACGACATCGAGAAGTTCGTTGTGCATGTAAACTATCGATTCCTGAGGCAAGGTCGTGTATGGTAGCTGTTTTTGGAACATGTCGCAGAGAACATATGGCAAGAAGAAGCGAACATAGTCAGGAACAAATCAAGGAAATGGTCTTAGTCGCTGCGGAAACTATCGTGTCAGAAGACGGGTCCGGCGCATTGACAGTGCGCAAAATCGCCATGGAAATCGGCTATACGGTGGGTAGCATTTATATGGTGTTTGCCAATATGAACGATTTGCTCACCCATGTAAAAGGCCGGACACTGGACGACTTGGCCAAGCAATTGAACCACAGCGTGCCGACCACCAGCGTCGAGCAAAGTATTCTGCTCTTGGCGCAAAGCTATCTAAACTTTGCTACCCAGCATTTCAATCGTTGGCGAATGATTTTCGATATCCAGAGTGAGGGTCCTCAGCCCGAGTGGTATCAAAAAAAAGTCGAGCAAATGTTCGCAATTGTCGAGCTGTTGTTTGTAGAGCTCACCCCCGGCAACTCGCAAGAACAAAGCCGACTTGCTGCCAGGACGTTATGGAGTGCGGTGCATGGCATATGTATTTTATCGCTAACCGCGAAACCGCAGGTCAGCGATATTGAAGCGTCCGCGCAAAGCGTAGATTTGTTAGTGCAGACTTTTATTCAAGGTTGGAAGGCCTCTGCGCAACTTCAGGTAAATGCCAAACTACCAGAAATGTAGCCGCTAGTAGTAACAAGCCTAAACCTATAAGTGCGGTAATCGGCGTGACGTGTTCTGCAGCAGCCAAGGTATAACCACCGACTGACATTAACATTGCGGCATTTTGGAAGAAATTCTGCATCGCCACCGCACCACCACTGCCAATACTGTGTTGGCCAATATCCTGAAGTGCGGCGTTGATCGGTACGATAAACATGCCGCCAGCCATACCCATCAAAAACAACACAAAACGCGCCGGCCAGACTGCCTCGGTAAAACTTAGGACGATGATGAATATGCCCATGAAATATGCCGGGAATCGTGCTCGCCGCAAATGTTCCAGCGGAATCAAACGCGGGACCAGTGCCGAACCGGCGATGATACCGATAGCCATGAATAGCGTCAGATTGGCGATGTCGCTGGCGTTATGGGTCATTAACACCAAAGGTGCCCAGGCGATGATAATAACCCGAACGCTGGCAGCCGCAGCCCAAAATAAGGACGCACCCAACACGGCGAATCGAGAGCGGGGCATCGCTAAAAATGTTTTAACCTCCGTGTAAAACAAGCCGATTTTCGAGCCGGACGGTGGCGTTTTTCGTAAGCCAAGCGGCAAAAATAGAGTGGTTGCTGCTGATATCAAAAACAAGACAATTGTGGCCAGCAAGGCCCAAGTCGTTGAGTAATCAGCCAATTTGGCGCCAACGACCATGCCGGTCAATATCGCCAGAATTGTTGACCCTTCTATCCAGCTGTTGGCTTTGACCAAGCCGTTTTGGCCGGCTAGCTCAGGCAAAATTCCGTATTTAGCCGGGCTGTATAGGGCTGCGCCGATACCGACTACGCAGTACGCTAGTAAGGGTTCGACCTTAAATAACAACAAGGCGGAACCGCAGGCCTTGATCAGATTGGCGACAATCAACACCCGTGATTTGGCGTGGCTGTCCGCAAATCCGCCTACCCAGGGTGCTAACACTACAAATGCCACCAGAAACACACTTTGCAACGCCGGTACATACCAACTGACAGGATGGGTATCCTGCATCACCATGGCGATGACCGTAAATAAAATGGCGTTGTCGGCAAATGCGGAAAGGAACTGCGCGATCAGCAGTGGGTAAATGTGTTTGCTCATGGCGTTAATGGGTAGTTAATTTGCTCGAAACAGGTGGGTATGAGTCAATCCGGCTCGATGTTGCCACCCACCAATAATTGCGCAGCCATGGTGGTCGCACCCGGATAATCGGTTTTCCCGGTTGCTAGTACCGGTAATTTATCCAACACAAACACTTTTTTGGGCAGATTGATGGTTGCAACGCCTGTTGAGGCTTCTGCCAATAGTTTGGCGTTGGCGTCACGGCGGGTAGTCAACAGTACCAGTTGTTCGCCTTTTTTAGGGTCGGGCAAGCTGACGACGACGTGCTGCGCTTCCGGCCAGGCGTGTATGGCTAATTGCTCTACGGCGGTTAGCGATACCATTTCCCCGCCAATTTTCGCGAAGCGCTTGCTACGGCCTTGAATGTGAATAAAGCCCTCTTCGTCGACGTGGACGATGTCGCCGGTATCGTACCAGCCTTCCCCATAGGCGGCGGAGCAGGGCGGCACCAATACGCCGGGATTATCCGGCAATAGATAACCTTTCATGATGTTCGGACCGGCGACATGTAATTTACCGGCATTTTCGATCCCAGGTACTGGCTCCAGCTTGTGCAGCATATCTGGCATGAATCGGCCTACGCTGCCGGCTTTGTAATCCATTGGGGTGTTAACCGACGTTACCGGTGAAGTCTCCGTCGCGCCATAGCCTTCTAAAATTCGAATGCCGAATTTATCCAGCCAAGTAGTGCGGGTGGTTTCCTGTAATTTTTCCGCACCGGCCACCACGTATCGTAAGGAGAAAAAATCGTAGGGATGGGCTTTTTTGGCATAAGCCGCGAGAAACGTATTGGTGCCGAACATAATCGTCGCACCCACCTCGTAAGCCATTTCTGGGATGACTGCATAATGCAGTGGCGACGGGTAGAAAAAGCTGGTCATGCCGTTCAATATTGGCATCATGGTGCCCACGGTGAAGCCAAAGGAATGGAACATCGGTAGAAAATTTAGTACCACATCCCCCGGTCCGAAATCGATGCGCGCTCTGATTTGTTTGTGATTGGCCAGGATGTTGGCATGTGACAACACCACGCCTTTCGGCAAGCCTTCCGAACCGGACGTGAACAATACCACCGCCGCATCGTCAGCATCGTAATCGTGGCTTTTGTACCAAAATCCGGCAGTTTTCGCCTGAAGCAACCCTGTCAATTTGTCGAAACTTGTCAATGAGGATGCTAGGTCTTCCAAATAAATCAGCTTAACGTGTTGCTCCAAAATCGCCGCCTCCTCTCCCAGGTGAGCCAACTCTATGAATCTGCGCGATGTCAGAACGATGTTGATTTGCCCCGTGCGGCAAGCAGCAGCCATCCCGACAGCGCCAATCGAATAATTCAGCATGGCCGGTACCCGCTGATAGAGCTGTAGGCCCAGTACCACATTCAGCGTCTTGCAGCTATTGGGCAGCAAGACGCCCACATTTTCGCCTGCTTGCGTGATGGCTTTAATCAATTTACCGACGATGATACTGCGAGTGATCAGGGCGTCGTAACTCAGTGGTTTGCGCTCAAGATCTTCAGCAACGGTGTAACGACCACCATGCAGCGCGCGGGCCTCCAGCAAGGCTGAAAAGATGGTTTGTTGGTAATGACTGGTGGCGAACATCATTTCCGTCATAATGTCAGCCAGGATGTGCCCGCTATGCTTGCGCCGCGCTTTGCCGGTAATGTCGCCGTGGGTTTCTATCATCGTTGGCGGCTGAATATGGATGGCGATGCGCGGAAACCAGTGTTGACGGACGCCGCCTAGCTTTGAAAAGCGGCTGTATTCAGCACCTTCGATGCGAATCGGCAACAGGGTGGCGCCGGATTTATCCGCAACCATGCCAGTGCCGTCGTAGATTTTCATCAACGAGCCGGTCACGGTGATCCTGCCCTCCGGAAAAATGACGGTTTTGGTGTCACTCAACAAATGATGAATTAACGCCTTTAAAGACAAGGGATGCGTTGGGTCCATCGGAAATACTTTGGACAAACGTAAGAAAGGTTTTAGCCACCAGCGTTCGGATATTTGGGTATTGATCGCAAAGGTGATGTCGTCGGGTAGGAATACTCCGAGCAACAAGGGATCAAGAAATGAGGTGTGATTGGCGACGATCAACACGCGGTTGCCGGCTTTAGCGTAATTCTCCAGCCCGTGGACCTTCACCCGATAGACTAGCGTCAATAGCCAGCGTAAAACAACTTTCAACATAGTATTCCTCCCGTAAGCGCATATTAGCAGACAGATTGCGATTTGCCGGGAGGCACTATAACTAGAAATTAAACCATGTTCAATTAGTTTGCGTGTTTATTTCGGGAATGCGTTATCAGAAAGGGATTAGACCTGTTTAGTTTCGTGAGACGGCGGAAGTAGCCGCCGGTTGCTCGATTGGTGATACAGCTATTTTCTCGACTTTTTGTCAGTAGACATAGCTTTGAGAAGACCTTCTTGGTGGACTCGGCTGGAGATAACGACGCTCGCTATAATTAGGGCGACAGCAGAATATTCGTCGCGATTTCATGCATTTCTTCCCAAAATTCCTCGTACTGATCTTCGATTTTTTCTTGATCGGTAATCCCCCCAGAAAAAATCAGCTATGACAATTCAGAATTAAAATGCTGCCTTGCGAGTGACTTAGCGCCCTCGGATTGTGACGAATTAAATCGGCGCTTTTTCTGATTGCACCATGATCCACCGCAACTAGACGTTTTTTTAGCTGGAAATACAGAATCCTAAATTAGCTTTAGTCCCGCAAGCGTCTCAACAAAAATCATAGGCTTAAGTGCGCTATCTGGTAAAGATTTGATCGATTAAGGCTAGGTTTTGGTGAAAAGCATGTCCACTTTCTCAAACCGCTCAACTGTGGCCGAAGTATTTGCGCAAGCAGAGTGTTTGTAGGGAGATGTTTGGTAGTCATTTGGTCGTTTCGCCCCCTAGAAAAAATTGACTCTCATCGGCTTACAGCATTGCGGCCTTAAAGCTGGTGCGGTTCGTGCAACTCTTAGGTTTGCGGGTTAGTGTGCAATTCCCGATGTGTAGAGCCGCAGCATCGGTATAATTCCAACTTCTTTTGTATTTACCGTTTGACTGCTTATGACCACCGTTAACACCGAGAAATTATCCAGCGCGCGCTTCGCGGAAGCGACCGATGCTTTTGTTGAAGAATTTACAGCTTCCGTGAATTTCGATCAACGTATGGCCCAGCAAGATATCCAGGGATCTTTGGCTCATGCGGCGATGCTCTGCAAAATCGGCATTTTGACCGAGCAAGATTTAGCCGATATACGTCGGGGTTTAGCGCAAATCCAAGTTGAAATTGAGCGGGGTGAGTTTATCTGGTCGATCAAGCAAGAAGATGTACACATGAACATCGAAGCTAGATTGACGGATTTAATAGGCATCGCCGGCAAAAAACTGCATACCGGCCGTTCGCGTAACGATCAGGTGGCGACTGATATTCGCCTATATCTCCGTAGCGAAATCGGCGTAATTTTAAAGCAGTTGCAACGTCTGCAAATCGCTTTGCTGGATCTGGCCGAGCGCGAGGCCGATACCATCATGCCGGGATTTACCCATCTACAAGTGGCTCAACCGGTGACTTTTGGTCATCATTTGATGGCCTGGTTTGAAATGCTCAGCCGCGACAAGGAGCGTCTCCAAGACTGTTCCAAGCGTTTAAATGTGATGCCTTTGGGCGCTGCAGCGCTGGCAGGGACCAGTTACCCGATCGACCGCTTTATGACTGCCGAATTGCTTGGCTTCTCCAGACCGTCGAATAATTCCTTGGATTCGGTGAGTGACCGAGACTTTGCTATCGAATTTGCCGCAGCCGGCAGTTTAATTATGATGCATTTGTCCAGGTTCTCGGAGGAACTGGTGTTGTGGGCAAGCGCGCAATTCAATTTTATCGATATCCCCGATGCGTTTTGCACGGGCTCGTCTATCATGCCGCAAAAGAAAAACCCCGACGTACCTGAGTTGGTGCGCGGCAAATCCGGGCGGGTCACCGGGCATTTGGTGTCATTGTTGATGCTGATGAAAAGCCAGCCTTTGGCGTATAACAAGGATAATCAGGAAGACAAGGAACCTTTGTTCGATACAGCCGATACACTTATCAACTGCCTGCGGGCCTTTGCCGATATGATGCCGCGTATTCAAGCCAAGCGCGAGAATATGTATAACGCCGCAAAAAAAGGATTCGCCACGGCCACAGACCTGGCTGATTATTTGGTTCGTAAAGGTATGCCCTTCCGCGATGCTCACGAAGTGGTAGGAATGGCTGTGCGTCTGGGGTTGCAAACTGATAGGGACTTGTCTGAATTAAGCTTGGCCGAGTTGCAAGGCTTTGCTGAAACGATTACAGCGGATGTATTCGATATTCTAAAGTTGGAAGGCTCTGTAGCGGCTCGCAATCATATTGGTGGCACTGCTCCGGATGCAGTTCGCAAGGCAATTTGTGACGCAAGACAAAATACCCTACAAATCTCAGTAAATTAGCTCTTTGGCTGCTAACCTTCCAGAATCGTTTGATTCGGAGGGTTGCAATGCCCAAGTTTTTTACTAACTTGATTGCTGAACAGCACGTCGATCAGCTTCAGCCTGACATCTGTCTGTGGCAAGATCGCCAATTAGACGTATTCCATTATTCTTATCAGAACGAAGATCAGGTATTGGATGCACTGGTCTTCAAAGTTCGCAGAAATTCTAAGGATTTGCTGGCCCATCTTAGACGGATTTATTTTTGTTACGAAAGACAGTTGCCCGCTCAACTGTATGCGGCCTTGCTGGACTTAGTGATCATTTTACACGGCAGGGGACAAGCGATAAGTCGCCGGATGATTGCAGCTAGTCGCAAACGACTGAATAGCCGGCAATTGCAGCTATTGAACCAAGCCGCTGGTCACGAACTGCTCGGCAATACGTATTCCGTATTCAGCACTGGCCTAATTGGTTGCCGGGAATTGGTGATTGGCAACGAACAAGCCGAAACCGAGCATGACTTTCTGGCTCTGGCCAATGACTTTATTGAATATAGCCAGCTTGAGCAAGCCATGGATATATTGGAAACCGGCATCAGCCACCATCCGGAACGTCTGGATTTACAACATGCCTTGTTAGAACTTTACAAAACCACCCAATACCGCGAGCGCTTTCAAGCTCACCAGCAAACATTCAGGGACTCTGGCATTCTGTTAACAGATGAATGGCTGCACTTAGCACTATTTTTCGAAGGGCATCACGATGGCGTCGACTAAAACCCCGTTTCGAATTGCTCTCCATGGCATGGATAGTCGCACGTGCAAAACGATGGAAATGTATTTGAAGGGGCCATGTAGCGGGGCTGCTATAGTAGTAGATACCGCCGAGGCCGATATAGATATGATTGATGCGGATCATCCAAAAGCCAAGGACATCCTGGATGCGAGGCAAACCGCAACCCCAGGCCGACCAATAATATTGCTCTCCTTACAGCATCTGCGATTAGACAATACCTATTTCATCAAAAAGCCGATTAACGTCGAACAAATGCTGGCCGTGTTCGACAAAATCAAAGCGGTTGCCAGTGTTCGTAAAGCAACTGTCGAAAAGGCGAAAATCAGTCAGAGTCCACCTAAAGTCGCTGATTTGCCGCAACAGCCCGCAGTTGAAACACCCAAGAAAGTGACTATCGATGTGTACGTCAATAAATCCAAGGCGCCAAGATCAACCGAATCGTCAGAGCATCTGAAAGCCACTAAACATCAATCGGCGATGCAGTTGAACGAAGGTGGCTTCAGCGCCTTTCTGGGAACTTTGAGTAATATCGATTTCGACGATGAGGCGCAATTGTTAACCGCCTGTTATGACCCTAGACATTACTTTTTGGGCTACGTAATGTCGGCCTATAAAACGGCCAATTTGCAGTCACGCGTTTTGCAACTTTGTTCGATTTGGAAGCCATTGACAATTTTCCCGGAAAATCAGGAAATCTGGATAGATGCCGACGATAAACAAACCCGCGCAATGGCCGGTATGCCGTTGGGTAAGGGATCCGTCGGCAAAATGATTCTGACCGCAGTCGATACCACAGCCGCGGTGCAAAGAGCCGAAGAAAAGTATCAAGACATGGGTGGATTTGCATGGAAATTGGCAATCTGGACATCAAAGGGACGCTTTCCGATAGGTTTGGATATGCATCGACCGGTCTACCTAGAACGATGGCCGAATTTTACCCGACTGGTCATCACGCCGGATGCATTGCGCATTGCCGCATTGTTGGTTCAGGCGCCGAGATCGCCTCTGGAAGTGGCGAATCTATTGGGTGTTAAACCGCAGTACGTGTTTGTGTTTATTAGCGCCTGCCAGACTATCGGTTTATTGAAGCAAAGCGAACGCCAAGTTGATAGCGTAATTGCAGTGGAACAGCCCAAGAAGCCCAAAAATGAAGGGCTATTAAGCAAAATTCTGAAGAAATTGCGCGGCGCGTAGCAAACGATAAGGAATCTCTCGATGAGTCAATACAAAATAATTTTCACGGGCCCCGTGGGTGCCGGCAAAACAACTGCAATCAATGCGATTAGCGATGTCCCTCCGGTAAAAACCGATGCTGCAGCCAGCGATATGACTAAAAACCGTAAGGCATCCACGACGGTGGCAATGGACTATGGGGTGATGAACTTGGCGGACGGGGAAAAGATTCACTTATACGGCACGCCCGGGCAGGAGCGGTTTGATTTCATGTGGGATATTTTAACCAATGGCGGCATCGGCTTAATTTTATTACTAGATAACACGCGCGCGGCCCCCTTTCAGGATATGCGTTTTTTTTTGGACGCGTTCGGTAAGTTTATTAACGATACCAGCGTCGCGATTGGGGTGACGCAAATGGATTTGAGTAGTAAGCCGACAATAGACGACTACCACTCGCAATTGCAGGGGGTCGGCCTTAAGCCACCAGTGTTTGCGGTGGATGCCCGGGAAAAAAACGATATATCACTTTTAGTGCAGGCCCTCCTGTTTTCTCTGGACCCTGGCTTAGCGGGTTAAGCACGATGGAAAGATTTAATTTGATTGACGGACTGTATCTATATCCGACGCCTGCGGGAGCCTATTACGCCATATCGTCATCCGAAATCGATAAACCTCGGCGGTTTTTACTCCGCTTGCTGCAACAAGAACAAACGCCCCCGCTGACTATCGGTCAGTTACAGACCTTGATGGAAATCGACGATGAGGATAAAGCAATGCAATTATTGTTGCATTGCCAAAAGCTGCAGTGGGTGCAAGGTGTGGATGCGCCTTTACAAGCCCCTCAGTCTGCGCTGGAGGAGGTTTTGCCTGATCTGTTGGGAAAGATTTCCGAATGCGGCAAAGTGCTGCTGGCCGACGATCAAGGCTTCTATCTGGCATGTAGCGGTTTCGACCACGAAGTGGCCGAAGAGTTGTCTGCGCTTAGCGCAGAACTGGCGACCGTACATAAGCGCCGCTCAGGACTTCTGATCAATAACATGGGTATATCCAGCCATGCTTGGGCCATCGTCGACCCGTTCGGCAATAGTCAAATCGGCTTTTGGCCAATGTACATCGGGAAGCACCGTTTCGTGTTGGCGATAATCGGCGTACCGCATTTTAACCAGGCAGAGTTTGTGACCTTAGCGTGGGCTTTGATCACGCGATATTTAACAAAAGCCGCTAACGGTTCACATTAAGTGCATTGCACCATCATCCATTATTCAAGAGGAATTACATTATGAAAGCAGACATGCTGACGTCGGTTTTAACCGAGTTGAATGGCACTTCGGCGGATATAGAAGCATCGGGCGTGATTTCCACCGACGGTTTAATGATGGCATCCGTGTTGCCTGCCGGTATGGACGAAGACCGGGTCGGGGCTATGAGTGCCGCTATGTTGTCCTTAGGCGATAGAACCGCCCAGGAATTGAATCGCGGGAATTTGGAGCAAGTGCTTATCAAAGGAGCTAGGGGTTATGTACTAATGACCTACGCTGGAAATGAAGCGGTACTCACGGTACTTGCTAAGCCGAATGCCAAATTGGGGCTGATTTTTCTTGACGTGAAACGTGCGGCGGAGAGTATTTCCGAAATGCTGTAAACCCTAACCGGCAACCCGGAGCAAATCATGATCGTTGATATGAAACCCGAAGACATCGTTGGCGAGTACCAGGAAGTGACGATTACTTATTCCGATGGTAAATCCAGAAAAGTCCTATATACCGAACTTGAAACGCCCTATCCCGACGGCAAATTGATTGTGTCCACGACAACACCGGATGGCATTATCAATCACGTCAATAGAGCCTTTGTGGAAATGTCGGGCTACGCAGAAGCCGAGTTACTCGGCGCACCGCATTGTATTCTCAGGCATCCGGACATGCCTGCCGCAGCGTTTAAAGACTTATGGGATACAGTGCTACGCGGGGAAAAATGGCAAGGATTCGTCAAAAACTTGCGTAAGGATGGCGGTTATTATTGGGTAAAAGCAACGGTAATACCCAATGTGCGCGGTGGCAAGGTGGTTGGTTACACCTCGGTGCGTCGCAAACCCTCGCGCAGTAAAATCGATGAATGCATCGCGCTGTATCCGACACTTTTTTGATTGGGGAATATCATGTCTTTCATGTTTACAGTTAGCCCAGATTTTGCCCCAGACCGCCTGTCGGGTTGGTATATCTTCAACACTTGGTTGCAAAAGCAAAGTGCCGAGGCTATCCACCTGGAAATGTACAACCATTATCACGATCTACACCAGGCCATAGCGGCTGATAAGATCGATTTGATTTATGCAAACCCTTTCGATGCCGCCATCCTGGTTAGAGAGAAAGGTTTTTTGCCCCTGGTACGCGCCAAGGGCGAATCCGACGAAGCCATTATTGTGGTCAACGCCGGCAGCCAGATAGACGACGTCGCCGACTTACAACCCGATACCCGCGTCGCATTTACGGACGATCCGGACGTGCGCTTGATGGGCATGATCATGTTAGAACCCGCTGATTTACACGCCGGCAATATTATCCCGCTGCTGTCGGAAAACCATGTCTTGGTCGCTAAGCATCTGCTCAAGGGCGAAGCCGATGTGGGCATTATTCTGGCCGAGGCATACGACAACCTGTCCAGTGTCATAAAAAAACAATTGCGGGTATTGGTACGTAGCCAAATTAGCGTCATTTACCATTCCCTGATGATAGGTCCCAGATTGCAGATCCGCCGCGAAGATTTCCAAAAAATACTTGTGGATATGGATAAGGATGAAAAAGGTGGCGGAGTCCTGAACGCTTTAGGTTTTAGCGCGTGGCAACAGATCGAGGACGATGAAATGGAATTCATGATCGATTTGATGGATACCTTGAACACCTGATAGCGACTCAATCAAGATGAACCAAGCAACCGTAATAGATTTTCTGCGTCACGGCGAAGCCCGCGGCGGCTCGTATTACCGCGGCATTACCGACGATCCGCTCACGGAGCGTGGTTGGCGGCAAATGTATACCCAATGTGGGGAAAGCCAATGGGATGTAGTCGTCAGCTCCCCGCTAAGGCGCTGTCGATCCTTTGCCGCTGCCTGGTGCGAACAACAGCAATTGGATTTAATGATTGAGCCGGCCTGGAGCGAGATCGATTTCGGCGCATGGGAAGGCCAATCAGCCGAGCAAATTTCCAGTCGGTGGCCTGATGGACTAGCGGCGTTTTACAAAGATCCAGTCACATTTACCCCGCCCGGTGCCGAAAGCTATCAGCAATTCGCCGCCAGGGTAAGGCAGGGCTGGGATAACTTATTGGCAGCGCATGCAGGGCGGAGAATATTGGTTATTACCCATGCCGGCGTTATCAGAGCGCTATTCGCGGAAGCCTTCAATCTGCCGGTTACCCAAAGTTTTCATATTGACTTGCCGCATGCCTGTTTGACCCGTTTTACCAGCTTCGACGACGATAATGGGCGCTTCGTCCAGCTTAACTTTCACAAGCCTGGTTGATTCTTCTATACTGGCCTCACACTTGATCTTGGCGCGGCGACTTTGACGAATCGATTCCTTCCCATCCATTTAGGCGCGCCGGGCGAAGAGATTAGCAAAAAAGATCTGTATGCGGTTGCCCAACGTTTTAAGCACTTCAACCAACTGCGTTTGCAACATGTACAAACTTTCCTACAGCCGCGCCAACAGGATTTTTTGAAGCTGCTGCCTTTACTGTTTCATCAAAACCATCCCTTGTTACCCGGTTTCGTCTCGCTGGAAAGCCCGGCCGGCATTCCCGATTACGCCCCCAACAAACAGACTACCGATGTCGCCAAGCAGTTTTCCAAGGGGTTTGTTTACAAGCGCAAAGCCTTGAGACACTATCCAATCCAAGCTATTTTTTTAATGGGTAGTGTCGGTAGCATGGCGTTTTCAAAAAGCAGCGATATCGATATTTGGCTTTGTCATTCATCTAATTTGGCACCGGATGAATTGAATGAATTGCGCCAAAAAGCCCGGGAAGTGGAAAAATGGGCGGCATCGTTAAAAATCGAGACGCATTTTTTCCTGGTCGATCCCACGCAGTTTTCGCGCGGTGAAAATACGCCGATCTCGAAAGAGAGTAGCGGCGAAACCCAACATTATTTGCTACTGGAAGAGTTTTATCGTACATCGATTTACGTCGCTGGGCGAGTACCTGTCTGGTGGCTGGTGCCACCACAACAGGAAAAATACTATAAGCAATATGTTGCGCATTTGTTGGAGAACCGATTTATCTCCGAAACCGACGTTGTGGATTTTGGCGGCTTGCACGATATGCCGTTGGCTGAATTCGTCAGCGCGACGCTTTGGCACATCTACAAATCCCTGACCTCTCCGCATAAGTCTTTGTTGAAGCTGTTGCTGATGGAAAGTTATGCCAGCGAATTTCCCAATCCGCAATGGCTATGCCTGTCTTTAAAACAGGCGGTTTATCAAGGCGACTTCAGTGTCGATCGTCTGGATCCTTACTTGTTAATGTACAGCAAAGTAGATGCCTATCTACGTCAAGCACAGTCCAAACGGCGTTTAAACCTGATTCGGGAATGTTTTTACATGAAAATCATGGCCGCCTCGGAGAATCTTACGGAGAACAGGATACGTTTGCAGCGCGAAGACTATCTGCTCAGCGTCGCAAACCAATGGGAATGGCCAGAAGATTTTTTGGCTAACTTGGCCAGCCAAAAGTTTTGGGATATCAAAAAGGCCAGCATCGAGCATGTGGTGATTCGCGATCAACTGCAACAATGTCTGCGGATGATTCTGAAGTTCTCCGGTTTGCCCTTGGATCAAGCGCAGCGTGAAAACAGAGATTTGAAGTTGATTGGTCGTAAATTGCGGGCGACTCTGGATTTACGACCGGACAAAATTGAAGTACTCACCACCCGAACTACGGTGCACGCCAAACCCGAACTATTGGTTGTGGTAGAAGTACTCGCCGACAATACGCCATCACGCTGGTGTCTGTATATTGATAGAAGTACTTCGCAAAAAGCCCTGCCCGAAAACGCCATTAAAACGGGGGACAGCTTACTCGACGTTTTATGCTGGGCGGTGGTAAACGGTTTATATAAAAAGTCGCTCAATCTGCAACTGGTTACCCAGAGTCTTAAAATCGCCGGTAATGACTTTTATCAACTGTTTAATGAATTGCATGCCTTCCTAACTCGCTATCTTCCTGGCAGAGAGAACGATCTGGAGGTATACGGCGAGCCGAATCAAGTTTTGTCGTCGTTGTTACTGATTAATCTCGGCGAAAGCTTGGCTATCGATGCTAATAATCAGCAATTAGTGATGAGTGAACGTTCGGATCCATTGAGTTATGGAGACAGCCGCCAGTGTTTCGTTCAGAGCATCCAGCGTCTATCTGTGTCCAGTTGGGGCGAGGCCAATTTGCAACGCTATTTGGGCCTCGAGGGGGTTTTCAACTGCCTTGTCGATGTTTTCAACAACAGTGCCGTGCCGTTATCCGCCGAAAACCTCCAGGTATTGTGTTACAACCCGGTGCGGGGCAGAAGCATAGTTATGCGCATCGAAGCCTTGTTTGGCAATATGCTAAAGTTTTTTGCCTCCGGTCGGTTAGGCTTGCAGCGCTATATTGTGGCCGCGGAGACCGGTTACGGGCTGTTCCAACTGAATAACGGCAGCCTGGCTTACTATCGGCTGGATACCAACAATCAACTGTTGCAGGAATTAGCCAAACCCAATCCTCAGTTTTCTGCGGTATTTTTTGATGCCTATGTGCTTGATCAAACCTATATTCCGTCTTTATATGCGCAGAATTTGGCAGATGTGATTCAGGTTTTTTATCACGCCACCAGTAAACATGTCGGCGTGTATGTGTTAGATGAAAAAGGCGCACTGTTCGTCCATCAGCATAGCAACGCCAATCCGGAACACGTCATTACTCACTATTCTGTGTTTTTGGGAACCTTGCTGGCCCGCGGCCAATTACCGGATGGCTTAAGCGTCAAGTTTTATGAAATTCAGCGAAATTCTGCGGGAGTGTTGTCTTGTCAGTCCGTGCCGGTCAAGCTAGGTGGCAGTGTCATGGATTTAAGAGTCCGGATAGCTACGGATGAAATTGGTGCTATGGCGATCTATTGCAACGAAGAAAAATTTTCCGTTGCCAATCCCGACAGTTTCAAGCCGATCCGCGCCCACATACTTGGCTATCGTAAAAGTCACGACGATTATCCGTTTCATATCACTGAAATAGATGTGCCTTGTCGTTTGTTGGGAACCGACCGTAACGAGCAGTTACAGGCCGCGCATTTCCTAAACTACAAACAAAAAATAGAAGATAAACTAAATATTTAATGTTTCAGGTTGGCAGCCGCTATGGAGCTCAAATCAATCGAGCTATGGGGGTTGCCATGATCATTCAGAATTCCGCCGTCCACCTGCAAAGCCAAAGCCAAGCACAACAGATTAGCAAACGCAGCGAATCGTTGCGGATCTGGATCGACCAGCCTGAAGATAAATCGAAAAATACTGCCTTTTCCGGCAAAACAGCACGCGAGGCTCTTCAAGATACGCTTGATCTGAGCCAAGTAGCCAAGACATCAGCAGCCTCACCACAAACTTTGGATACCGATAAGCCGCTCAATTCAAAAGATCATCTTTTGCTGCAAATCATTCGACGCATGTTCAAGGAGATTACCGGCCGGGATTTTGAATTATTCGCACCTGATCAACTAATGGCGCAAGCCGATTCAGTGACTATTCAGGTGCCGCAGCAAGCACCGACAATCTCCGTCCCGGAGCGCGAAGGGTATGGGCTGGTATATCAACAATCAGAATCTTATTTCGAAAGCGAAACGACCCGTTTTAGTGCAGAAGGTAGTATTACCACCAAGGATGGGCAAACGCTGAGTTTCTCGGTGTCCTTGTCCATGAGCCGCAGCTTTTACAGCGAATCCAATCTGAGTATCCGCGCTGGCGATGCGGTTAAAACCGATCCATTGGTGATCAATTTCAACGGCACAGCTGCAGAACTGAGCAGTAGGCGATTTCAATTCGATATCGATGCGGATGGTAGTTTGGACCAAATTGCCGGTTTGAAAGCCGGTAGCGGTATGTTGGCGTTGGACAAGAATCAGGATGGTTTAATCAACGACGGTTCGGAACTATTCGGCCCGAAAAGCGGTAACGGCTTTGCGGATTTAGCGGCCTACGACGACGATCAAAATTACTTTATCGATGCAGGCGATGCAATTTACAAGCAACTACGAATCTGGGAACGTCACGAAGATGGTTCTCAGCAATTATTGGCACTGGGTGATAAAAATGTCGGTGCAATTTATCTCGGTCATTTGACAACGTCTTTTCAATTGAAAGATGCGGCGAATCAAGCAGTGGGCGAAATTGCCAGCAGCGGTATCTATTTAACCGAACAAGGCTCAGCCGGTAGCGTTCAACAACTTAATTTCCTGGCTTGATCAGACATTTTCTTAGAAGTTTTCACTCCCGCCAAGGGCTGAAATGTTCTTCAGCCTAACTGCGTCATGATGCAGACGCAGGCCATACGCTGCCCAACGACTGTCCGAATTCGATAATTGAACTAGACTTGCGCACAGCTAAATAGATTATCTGCACGCTATGTTTTTTGTTAAACCGGCCCGCAAATAAGGGCGTTCCCCCCATCCGGTGATCCGTTTGGCGGATTGGATCACTTCGTGGTCTTTACGGCTCCCAAATTGACGGCAATGCCCGTCACCTTAGATTAAAGGACGAGTTAAAGGTCATAAAAACATAACGGAATATCACTATCCGAGATAGATAGTTAAAACACCATTAGCTTAATAACAGCGCTGCTCAAGCCCTTATGAATAAATATATTGCCGGATTTATCTTACTTACTGGTTACGCCTGTCCCTTGCAGGCCGCATCGCAAGACGCCTCTGAACTGAATGTGGAAGATTTGCTAAATGTCGAAATCACTTCAGTCTCCAAGAAAGCTCAAGCCCTTAATGATTCTGCAGCCGCAGTGTTCGTAATCACCAACGAAGATATCAAACGTACCGGTGCTACGAGTATTCCTGAGGCTTTGCGCATGGCTCCAGGTCTTGATGTGGCCCGTATCGATTCCAACAAATGGGCGGTTAGCGCCCGCGGTTTTAACGCCCGCTTCGCCAACAAGTTACTGGTGTTGATCGACGGTCGCAATACTTACAGCCGCATGTTTTCCGGTACCTATTGGGAAAACCAGGATGTCATGATGGAGGATGTAGAGCGTATCGAAGTGATCAGAGGACCGGGGGCGACGCTTTGGGGCGCAAACGCTGTCAATGGCGTGATCAACATCATTACGAAACATAGCGCCAAGACCAAGGGCGGCTTGCTCGCTGGCGGCGGCGGTACTGAGGAGCGAGGATTTGGCGCATTTCGCTATGGAGGTGATATAAGCGAGGACACTACTGGTAGGGTATATGTCAAAGGCTTTAAACGCGACCAAAATACTGACTTGCGGGGCAATGGCGCTGGCGATAATTGGGACAAAGTACAGGGTGGGTTTCGCATAGATTCTCAGGTAACCCTGGCCGACGAACTTAAATTTCAGGGTGATCTTTATCACAGCCATCTCAATCAAGTACTCTCGCAACCCAGTATATCCCCTCCATATAGCACGACCTCTCCAGACCATGCAGAAGCTTATGGGGGCAATGTCCTGGGCCGTTGGCAGCATACGTTTTCCACTCAGTCCGATCTTTCCTTGCAATTGTTTTACGATTACTACCGGCGTAACGAGGTCTGGATGGCGGAGGGTAGGGATACCTTCGACTTGGATTTCCAGCATCGACTAGGCTTATTTGATAATCATGAACTAATTTGGGGTCTTGGGTACCAGCTTACCGCCGATCGCCTGGAGACCAGCAATATCTTCAGTATTTCGCCGACTCACCGAAAAAATCAATTATTCAGTGCGTTCGTCCAGGATGAAATGGAATTGATAGAGCAAACGCTTTGGTTGACCGTGGGCAACAAATTCGAACATAACGATTTCACCGGTTTTGAAGGTCAGCCCACCGCCAGACTGATGTGGGCGCCAGGTCTGAACCATCGTCTTTGGGCTGGGGTGTCCAGAGCGGTACGTACACCCTCGCGGAGCGAAGCGAATATGCGCTTGACCACGGCGGTTGTGTCGCCGTCGTCGCCATTTTTTATCCCGGTGGAAGTGGCTTTGCAAGGGAACAGAAGCCTGCGGAGTGAAGATGTGATTGCCTACGAAGTGGGCTATCGAACCACCATGATCAAATCGGTTTCTGTGGATGTTACGGCGTTTTACAACGATTACGCTAACTTGCGCGACGCCTCTCAGGGAACGGTCTATTTTGACCCGACACGCGGTGTTTTGGTCTAACCGTTGCCATTCGGGAATGACTTAAAGGCCAAAACCTATGGTGTCGAAGTGTCGACGGTCTGGCAAATGTTGGACTGGTGGCGGTGGGACGCCAATTACAGCCTGCTTAAAACCGAAGTGCCGCAAACCGAGAGGGCAGTGGTGGGCATCAGCCCTCAGCAACGTATGAATTTACGCAGTGCGGTTAATCTGCGCGCGGACTTGGACTTTGATATTTGGTTTTGCTATGTCGGTAACAATGTTGCGGCCACTGTTGCCGGCAACAGCTATATACCGGATTACGTGACTATGGATGCCCGCTTGGCATGGCGTCCCGATCCTGATCTGGAAATATCCTTGGTAGGTCAAAACTTATTAGCGAATAGCCATTTGGAATATCAACAGGAAAACTTAATATTACCCACTTTAATTGATAGGGGTATGTACGGCAAAATTAGTTGGAACTTCTAATCCCGTTAGTATATAGACGGTTTTGGATCTTTATTATTTAATTGGATTATTACTGCAGCGGCTATGAGAAACGCAATAATAACTTCTGCGCTGTCGGTGATATTATTAATGAGTTCTCGGAGCTCTCTCGCAGCGCCATTGGCACTGGAAGAATACACAGTATTGGCGGCCTTGACCCTTAATTTTGCGCGTTTTACGCAATGGCCTGAGCAGGCTTTCGTCAATTCAGGTAATAACCTCCAGGTTTGTTTAGCCGGCGATAATGTGTTGATGCAGTCTTTCGATTCGATTAGCGGAAAAGCTGTCGGAAACAGAGTAATTAAAATTATTAATTCGGATAAGTTACGTAATTTAAATCAATGTCATATCTTATTTTTGAGCGAATTGCCGAATAATATATTGTCGCAAGTTTTTTTGGATACGAAACAGTACCCGGTCTTGACGATAGGTGAAGAATCGGATTTTATTGGATCAGGAGGGATGGTAGCTATGGTAAATGTCGATGGAAAAATACAGTTACATATAAACATTCTCGCGGTTAAAAGTTCCGGGCTATCGATTAGCTCCAATCTTCTGCGTTTAGCGAAAATTGTCGGCGATAATTAGGAGATATAATCGCATGTTTAACTGGTTCAATAATGCGCCCATCAAGATAAAGCTAGTGTTTATCATGACGTTAATTGCCATGTTGACCTTATTTTTGGCGAGCGCGGCCATTATTGCCAATGAGTATTATGCCAAGAAAAAAGACACCGAGCAGCAACTGGTATTAATTGCGAATATTATTGCGTCAAATATTTCAGCGGCTTTGGTTTTTGATGATACCGTGTCCGCTAATACCATGCTGAATAGTATGAAAACCCGAGACAGTATATTAAATGCCGAATTGTATGATAAACAAGGCAGGTTATTTGCTGACTATCATTCGCAAAAACATGGCGTGAGGCATTGGGATGCGGAAAAAGCCTCGGCACTCCTAAAAGATGCAAACAGCGATTCTGCAGCGGCAGGTGTAATTGATTTTATCGGAGACGTTTTAGTTGCTTGGTATGATCGCTTGTTTCCTTATGCCGTTAATCTTGTCGGCAATACCGGCGAAAAAAATGTGTTTAAGTACGACGAAGACAATAATCTGCATTTCGTTCGTTCGATCGAATTGGATGGCGATGTGGTCGGTGTCTTGCATTTGGTGGATGACCAAAGTGGTTTCTACGCCATATTAAAAGCCTTCTATTTGCTTATGGGGTTGATCGTGGTGTTTACCATGATCTTAATCGGTATTTTGACCACCAAATTGCAGCAAATATTTTTGGCACCCTTACTCAAACTTATGGACGCAATGCAATCCGTAGGGCATGAAAAGAGTTTTTCGCATCGAATCAATAAGACCAGCAACGACGAATTCGGCGATCTGGCGGAGGTCTATAATGCCATGCTTGCCGAAATCCAGTTTCGGGACGATCAGTTGGCCATGCACCGCAATTCTCTGGAGCAACAAGTTGTCGAGCGTACCCAGCAGTTAGAAGAAAAAAATCAAGAGCTTTCTAACAGCATCGCCGAAGCACTAGCCGCTAAAGAACAAGCCGAACAAGCCAGTAAAGCTAAGTCGCAATTTTTGGCGACCATGAGTCACGAAATTAGAACGCCGATGAATGGCGTATTGGGTATGACTGAGTTGTTGATGTCATCCGGTTTGGATGACCGGCAAACCCGTTTTGCCGATACCGCTTATCGTTCCGCCAATTCGCTATTAAGCATCATCAACAATATTCTGGATTTTTCCAAAATCGAAGCCGGTAAATTGCAGTTGATCGTTCAGGAATTCGATCTGCGCCGCTTATTGGAAGACACTGTGGAAATGATGGCGGAACCAGCTCACAGGAAAGGCCTGGAGCTGATTCTGAATATTCCGCATCAGTTGCATTTCATCGTGCAAGGCGATGCGGAAAGATTAAGGCAAGTGCTGGTTAACCTGCTGAGTAATGCGATCAAATTTACTGAAGAAGGCGATGTCCAGTTGAAGCTGAGTTTCACGGATAGTCCGTCCCGCGATAAGGTCAGATTATTATTCGAAGTAATCGATACCGGCATTGGTGTTGCTGATGATCGTCAGGCGGAGATATTCGATAGCTTTACACAGTCGGATGGCAGTATTACCCGCCGGTATGGCGGTACCGGTTTGGGCTTGACCATTTCCAAACAATTAGTCGAATTAATGGGCGGCAGCCTAGCGCTGGAAAGCAAAATCGGACGCGGTGCTCGTTTTTATTTTGACTTGGAGTTTGGTTTAGGCATCCAGACCAATATTGAACGTGCCGATACCAGCGCGTTGGTAGGCCTGCATATTTTGGTAGTCGATGATAATGCGATCAACCGCGACATATTGTTCGATCAAGTTTCGCTATGGGGCGCGAATGTCACAACTGTCGACAGCGGCCCGAGAGCGCTGAAGATATTGGTCGACGCAGCTACTCTCAACAACCCGTTTCAAGTAGCGCTGTTGGATTGGCATTTACCGGTCATGGACGGTTTGACCCTGGCCAGGGCGATTCAACGCGACCAGCGTATTCCCAAACTACCGTTGATCATGCTCAGTTCAGAGAATGTCAGCATTAAAACTGGCCTGACCCACGAATACGGCATTAGTTTTTATTTAAACAAGCCGGTTTTCCAACAACGTCTGCTGAATTGTTTGCTGGAGATTGCCACCTTCGCACCCGCAGAACGAACGTCATCATCAATCAGTAAACCCGAGCAAAACAGGTTGGCAGGACGGATATTGGTTGCCGAGGACAACTTGGTTAATCAAGAGGTGGTTAAAAGCTTTCTTGAAAGCATGGGCTGCACTGCGGATGTGGTAAATGATGGCCTGGAAGCGCTAAACGCGGCCGGTCGGCGTCGCTACGACTTGATTTTGATGGATTGCCATATGCCGGTTATGGACGGTTTTTCGGCAACCGCCAAAATCCGCGAGCAAGAGGAAGCGACTGCCACGGCCAGAATCCCAATCATCGCCTTAACAGCCGATGTGCAAAAAGGCATACACGACCAATGCGAATTGGTCGGCATGGACGGCTATTTGAGCAAGCCTTTCAGCAAGGAACAACTCCGCCATCTTTTGGCGAATTGGTTACCAAACTCAGCGGATAAAGCCTTGGAACTGGTGCCGTTTGAGCATCCTGATGCGGTTATGCCCGCCGATTCCGCGCCCGGTGTGATTTGCCAGGCCGATCTCGATCAGCTTAGAGAAATTTACGACGCCAACGGCGTCAGTTTGTTAGATAAAGCCATTGCTTTATATTTGCAAACCGCGCCTGAAATAGCGGAAAACCTTAGACAGGCTGCGGCCGATTCGCAGCCGGAATTGTTAGCTAGCATGGCCCACGCACTGAAGTCGTCCAGCGCAAATTTGGGCGCCAAAGCGCTCTCTAAAACTTGCTTAATGCTCGAAACCGCTGGTCGGCAAGCCGATCTTGCGGCAATTCCGGCGCTACTGGCGGTTTTCAATACGCAATTGCCGTTGGTGTTTGCTGAGTTGCGCGTTATCGCTCAATCTCCCCACTTACCGCCCGTTGCACTGCAAGCCGACAGCGAGAAACGAGAAATTGAACTATCGCCGGATGCCAAGCGAATTTTACTGATTGACGACGATCCCAATTTTCGATTGATTACCGGTGAGCAGTTAAGAACCTCGGGATTCGCGGTAGTGGAAGCCGAGAGTGGCGAGGCGGCACTGTTGCTCTTGGATAGCGCAATTCCCGATCTGGTCATCGTCGATGCGATTATGCCCGGCATTGACGGGTTTGAAACCTGTCGGCGCTTGTCGGCCAACCCCGCCATGACCGACGTGCCCATCATTATGTCAACCGGCTTGGAAGACATTGAATCGATCAATCGGGCATTCAAGGTGGGCGCTACCGACTTCATTATCAAGCCGCTCAATCATGTGGTGCTGATTCATCATATCCGCTTTTTACTGCGTTCCAGCCACGACACCGCGGAGTTACGCAATAGTAAGCAACAACTTTCCGCCGCACAACGGATTGCGGGTTTGGGCTATTGGACTTGGGATCCAAGGCAAGACAGATTCGAAATTTCACCGTTTCTGGCAGAAATGTGTCAGATGCCTGCTGACTACTTCCGGGGTGAACTAAGCAATTATCTGAGTTTGATCGAGGCATCAGACCGCAGAATAGTACAGACACTGATTGAAGCCGCCGCGCAGGGCGAACAAGTAGAGTGTGTCGAATATCGCTTGCGGCCTGACCTCGAGACTGCCATTAGCGTTCGTCAGGATACTGCATTGATTAGTAGCGGACAGTTAAGCTTCGTTACCGGCACGGTTCAAGATATTTCCAAGCAGAAGCAATCGGAACAGATAATCCACCAATTGGCGTATTTCGATGAGTTGACCGGTTTGGCTAGTCGCGTTCATTACCATAAGCGTATTCAGCAAACCATCAAAGCCTCGGCGCGCGGCAAACTGGAATTTGCATTCTTATTCCTGGATTTGGACGAATTTAAGTATGTCAACGACAGCTTTGGACACAACATCGGCGATCAGTTCCTGCAAGCCATAGCGCAACGCATTCAAAGCGTGGTCCGCGAAGAGGATTTTGCTGCCAGACTGGGCGGCGACGAATTCTGTATCATCGTCAGCAGTATCACCGACGAATTTCAAGCCATGGAAATAGCTGAACGTTGTTTGCAGGAAATCAATCGACCATTAATTCTCGACACGCATCATTTAAAGCCCCGCGTCAGTATCGGTATTGCCATTTACCCAAAAGACGGCGAGAACGAGCACGACTTGATGAAGGCCGCCGACACGGCCATGTACTCAGCAAAAAGCGCCGGTAAACAACGCTATGCATACTACCGGCCCGAGATGACAGGCTTAGCCGTCAAGCGGATGCAAGACGAGCAAACCTTGCGGGAAGCCTTGGAATACCAACAGCTTGAACTGTATTACCAGCCGCAGGTAAGCATGTTGGATGGGCGTATGATCGGTATCGAGGCCTTGGTACGTTGGCGCCACCCATCTCGGGGCTTATTGGGACCAAGTGAGTTTATTCCGTTGGCCGAGGCGCTGGGTTTGATAGGTAAAATTAGCGATTGGGCAATCCAAGTGGCCTGTGAGCAACTAATCGCCTGGCAAAAACAAGGTCTGCCGCTACTCACCACCGCTGTCAATGTGTCCGCAAGTCATTTCCGTGATCCGCAATTTCCATTCACCTTACGGGAAATCCTTAAACATACCCAATTACCGGCTCGGTATTTACAGCTCGAAGTCACGGAAAGTGCCATGCAAACGGCGGCGGACTTGGATATTTTTAAAAAACTGAAGGGGATAGGTGTGAAAATCGCGATAGACGATTTTGGCACGGGTTTTTCATCGCTGGCTTCCCTGAAACATTTACCGGTGGATTGCCTGAAAATCGACCGAACCTTTGTCCAGGATGTGTTATTCAATCCCCAAACCCCCATTCTCCTGGGAACCATTATCGGCCTGGCCAACGCGATGGAATTCTCGTTGGTGGCGGAAGGCGTCGAGACCCTAGAACAAGCCATGGTGATGAGCGGTTTAGGCTGTCAGGTCGTTCAAGGCTATTTATTTAGCCAACCGTTAACCGCCGCCGAAGTGCCGCCAATGTTCGATAAAGATTTCCGGCTGGAGTTTATTTAGTCGACATATGCCCCCTAACGAGAGACCGAAAAAACGATTATGACTGATCTTGAATTGCCGGAGCGTTTTGCGGATATCAAACGCTTACCTTCGTTGCCACACGATGTTCATCAAGTTGTCAAAGCCTTATCCGACGATAATCTCGACTATGGTCGTTTAGCGACTATTCTGGCGGGGCACGCGACGATTTCCTCCCGATTGATTGCCTTAGCGAATTCGGCCTGGTTTAACAACTCCAGCGAACCGGTGACATCGCTGGAGAGAACCTGTTTGAAGCTGGGATTGAATATTGTCAGAGGTGTCGGCATCGGTCTGGCCGTGATGAAGCCGTTTAATGTGAGGGATTGTCGAAGTTTCGATATTAAACGCTATTGGATCAGTACCATGTTGGTGGCGCACGCGGCTCGCGCGCTGGCCGATGAACTGCCATCGGAACGCGGTAGTGAACAATTGGCGCAAACCGTGCATACCGGCGGCATACTGCATAATATCGGCTTACTTTGTATGGCTGACATCTCGCCCGAAGAAACCCACCAAGCCCTGCGCTTTAAACTAGGCAATCCTGAATTGGATTTAAATCAGGCCTTACGTAAAGTACTTCATACCGATTATTGCGAAGTAGGCGCGCACCTGACTATTTCCTGGGGAATACCCGAAGCCCTGGTTGCTATTATTCGTTACCATCGTAATCCGGCCTACACAGGTAATTATTGGCGGCATGCGGCAGTGGTGGGCGCTGCGGCGCAAATGGTTGGAAGTCTATTCGACAGAAAAGAAACCTGGCCGGTGACGGCGTTCGACAAACTGGCGATCAGCCCGGCCTGCCAGGCCGAGATGTTCGCCGACTTGCAATCCCAGTATTTAAAAACCCAGGAATTAGCAAAAGTGCTGTTTCGTTAAGCTTGTCGTAAACCGACGGCAAGCCGCTACTTTAGTCGTTTTACTCGCCTGATTCGACGGTATAACTTCCGCAAAACTTCGTCCACAGCGGGTATCACGACTTTAAAAATTAGCGTGGTTGCGCATTCTATTACGCTGATGCAGCCAGCTATCAGCGTTTTAGTTGTCCGTTGCAGATCTATATCTCGATCGGCAACAAACCCATGCCGGTAAAGCCAATGCATGAATCCGCTCAAATAAAGCAGGGCTGGAGTTAAGCCCGCAAAAAACCAGACTAAGCGCCCGGAGCCGCCAAAGGCTTCCCCGGTATGCACTGGCCAAAGCCAGGTGGTGAAGGTTTGTCCAGCCGAGAACGAACTGGGGTTTTGCACGTCGCGAATCTGCCCGCTCCAGCGGTCCACCCAAACAGTAGTAAACGGGTGATGTTGATTGATTTCGTTCATTTGGCGCAAATTGATCTTATACGTACCCAACTCGCCAACCGGTGTGGTAATGCGCCGGACTTCGGATCTGGGAAATGGCCCGCGCGCCACTAATATTGCCTCGGACAGACTTACCGGACGATCATTGGGTATCGCCGTACTGCGCACATTGGGACCGGCGTCGCCATGTCCCATGCCGGACGCGGCGGTGAGGTTTTCCAGTAGGGCGGGGTAAGCCAGATGAAAACCGGTAAAGGCCAGCAAGATTAAAAAGGCTGAACTGGCTACTCCCAATAAACGATGCAAATCAAACACTAGCCGCATCAAACCAGCGTTGTGATGCACTCTGAATGCCTGCGACAGTTTTCGCCAACTCGGCCACCATAGGTACCAACCACTGAATACCGACAACATCAATAAGCCGCCCAAAACCGCCAGCGCATTCCGGCCAAAACCGTCTAGTTGCAGTTGGGTATGCAGATCCAACAGCCAGGTAGTCAGAGTCTGCCCCCATAGTCGGCTGTCGACAACTTGGCCGGTGTAAGGGTTGACCGAGACCATCAATGGCGCGTAAAAAGCCTCCACGCTTTCCTTGGGCTTTTCAAACCAAGCGATGATCATACCGTTTGGTGTCCGCGGCATTTCCAAGGTCCAAGCGCCGTGCCGATCCGGATGAGCCGTGCGAACCGCTGCGATGATCTTATCAGGAGATAAAGCCGGAGATGATGGGACATCAACGGCCAAGTGCGGATTGAACAAGCCATCCAATTCTTCCCGGTAAATACTCAAACTACCCGTCAAGCCGATCAGCGCAAAAACCAGTCCGAAAACCAATGCGAGATAAACATGGCATAGTCGCCACCATTTGCGGGCATTGAGGATAAAGCGCGGGCGGACAATCAACGGGTAATGGGTTTCGGTCATGCGGAAAATGGTCGGCTTATTAACGACAATAGAGTGGCTAGGTTTTGTTGGTTCAAAAAGGCTAATTCGCCGCGTACGGCAACCGTCTATTCTGCAGGAATAATGCGTCAACAACCAGCCTTAGGCCTATCTTGATCCTTAGATAAGTTTGAAAACTGGACTAGACTGCTTTGACTGCCTATTGCCGCTTAGTATGCGCGGTAGAGCTAATGACGGCAGTGAGTAAAGGCAACATTCGGATTGAAGACACGATGAACTCGACAAGTTTACTGTTTCTGGCTGGTATCGTAGCTGTACAACAATTCACTCGTTTGCCGAACCGGTTTGAGTTTCTCGGTTTGGGTGTTAGTTGCTTGGTGTTGCTATATCGGCGCAATTGGCGATTTTTCGCGCTGGTTAGCGGACTACTCTGGGCGTGTTTGATCGGTAGTTGGCGATTATCCCAGCAATTGCCAGACGCCTATCAAAATCAGCAAATCAAGGTGCAGGGCTACATCGCCGGCCTGCCGCAAGAACAAGAGCAGCGGACCATTTTCGATTTTATTGTGACGACGCCGTCAGACGACTTTCCGGACAAAGTTCGCCTAAGCTGGTACCACCCACAACTGACTTTGGCTGCCGGGCAAAGTTGGGAGTTCCAGGTAAAACTGCGACAACCGCTGGGACGCCTCAATCCTGGCGGCTTTGACTTCGAAGCCTGGTTATTTAGCAACCATATCGGAGCGACGGGTTATGTGCGCGACAAACCTTTGCCCCAACTCACGCGAATCACGCCAAGCATCGGGCAATATTTTGCCAAGTGTCGCCAAGCAATTGCTGACCGATTGGATGCGGCTTTGCCGGCGAGTGCCCAGTTGGGTATTATCAAAGCGCTGACGATTGGCAGCCAAAACGCGATCACTCAGGAGCAATGGCGCGTGTTCAGAATCACCGGCGTGGTGCATTTGATCGTGATTTCCGGTTCGCATATTAGTTTGATCGCCGGCCTCATCTACCTTTGGACTAGGCGGCTTTGGGCGTGGACGGGGATGCTTAGAATTTCTCCCCAACGTGCGGCGGCTTTCTGCGCTTGGCTGGCCGCGGTATTTTACGCCGGCCTGGCAGGCTACTCGGTGCCAACGTTGCGCGCAGTGATTATGTTGAGTGTGGCGTTAGCGGCAATTGCCTGGCAACGCAATACCGCGCCGATGCGAATCCTATTACTGGCTTTGGTCGCCGTCCTGCTGTGCGATCCATTGGCGGTGTTATCTGTCGGTTTTTGGTTATCGTTTGTGGCGGTGGCATTGTTGATTTATGTCTCTGCTGGCCGACTGGCCAGGCCCTCTTATTGGCGCGAAGCCGGCAGTGCGCAATGGGCTACGGCAATTGGCTTGTCGCCTTTATTGATCGTGTTTTTTCAGCAGGTATCCTTGATATCGCCGATTGCTAACTGGTTGGCGGTGCCGGTTTTCGGGGTTTTGATCGTGCCGCCGGCTTTGTTGGCGGTGGCATTGTTGTTTATCTGGCCGACGTTCGCGGCGCTGCTGCTGCACATCCTGGACTATCTACTGCAAGGGCTGTGGTGGGTGCTCTCGCAAATGGCCGAATTGCCCTTAGCGAGTATCTATTGTCTGGAGCCGCCTTGGTATGCGCTTGGTTTTGCGGTGGCGGGCGTTCTGCTGCTGTTGGCGCCGCGCGGCTTTCCAGGCAGGCATTTGAGTCCGCTATTATTCTTACCGCTGGTATTTGTGGCGGTGGAAAAGCCGAAACCTGGCGAAGTATGGCTGACGCTGCTTGACGTCGGACAAGGTTTAGCGGCGGTGATACAGACCGCTGAACATAGCCTGGTATTCGATACCGGCGCCCGATATTCAGACTATTCCGATATGGGCGATTCGGTGGTATTGCCGTTTTTACGTGAACAAGGCATCGCAAGAGTCGACAGCCTGGTAATTAGTCACGGCGACAACGATCATAGCGGCGGCGCGGATTCGATACTTGCCGAGCTGCCGGTAGACAAAGTGATCAGCAGCGTACCGGAATGGGCCGCACGCGAACACGGAGCATATTGCCGGGGTGGCCATTCCTGGCAATGGGACGCGGTAACTTTTAAAGTGCTGTCGCCGCCGGAACGTGGCTTTTTGGGTGAGAACGATAACTCCTGCGTCATACAAGTAATTACCGCAGGACAACATCTCTTGCTAACCGGCGACATCGAACATGCTGCAGAAACCTGGCTGGTTCATGAATACGGCGACAATCTAGCCAGCGATGTCTTGCTGGCCCCGCACCACGGCAGTAAAACCTCCTCAGGCCTCGCGCTACTTGAAAGGGTTAATCCCAAACTTATCTTGATTCCAGCAGGCTATCAAAACCGTTTCGGTTTTCCACACCGGCAGGTTACCGAACGCTATCGACAACTTGGTATACCGTGGCTGAATACCGCCGAACAGGGGGCGATTTCCTTGCGCATTGGAACGGAAAGCCTGCAACCGACAGCAGAGCGAGTAAAACGGCAACGATATTGGCGCACGCCTGTGGCAAATCGGCAGAACATTGACGGCAGATAAATTTTGTCGTGTCGACGTTTCTGCCTATACTCTGGGCAACACAATAGGGAGCATCGCAGTGGAGAACGAAAACCGTACCAGAATACGTTTTAATCCGGAAGGACTTGTGGCGCACATCATTATCGAACCGCCACCGCCGGGCGGTGAAATAATCATCGACGGTCAAGTCGTCGATATGAGTTACAGCGGTATAAAAATTCGTTTGAAAGAACCCTTAGGACAAGCAGTGGAGGAGGCCGAGTTACGGATTTCCATCATTTTGCCGGAATCGCGGGTAGCAATGTCGATACACGGCAACATCAAACACATCCGCGAAGACCGTGAATGCGGCTTGCAATATAACCCAAACAAACACAGCGAAGACGAGTTCGACGATTTAATGTTCGAATGCGTCAAGCTGGTTCCGCCGCGTCAAGTTTAATCGAGATCCAGATGAGCACATTCATAGCATCCTTGCGCTTAGTTTGGAGTCAGCTGAACGGTGATGTCGCTTATGAACGCTATCTGCGTCACTGGCGCGCGCATCACGCCGAACATCTTCCACCTTTAAGTCGAAAAGCATTTTTTGCCGCTGAAACGCAACGGAAATGGAATGGCGTGAAGCGGTGTTGCTGACGTTTAGCTTAGGCTAACTGCAGAGGTAAAAGGTATGTCGGCATGGTGTTAATTCGGTTCCGCTTAGAAAGCAGCGTTTGGAACCGAAAAAACAAAGCACTGAAAAAAGTTGTTTAGGGCATCAAGCCAAAAGCCTCGCTTTAGGAGTAGCTGTTATTTGTTAAACAATTCTGCCATCGAAATGACATTCTTCGCCATTTCGCCAATGGCGATGTTCCGGTCCATGGCCAGTTTGCGCAAGGCGTGGTAAGCCTGATCCTCTGTATAGCCTTGCGATTTGATTAGTATTGCTTTGGCGCGATCCATCAGTTTACGGTCTTCCAACTGGGTCTTGGTTTTTTTAAGTTCGTCTTTTAAGGCTTGCTGTTCCTTGAAGCGAGCGATGGCAATGTCGATGATGAATTTAATGCGTTTCGGTTCCAAACCGTCGACGATATAGGCGCTGACGCCGGCTTTGATAACTTTATTAATTGTCTCTGTTTGCTGGTCCTCGGCGAAGATGACGACAGGCAACGAACAGTTTTGATTGATATCCACAATGGTCCGCAACACCGCCTCGTTTGGCGCGTAAAGATTCAAGACCACCACGTCGGGATTCAAGGTCTGTACGATTTTCATCACGTCCAGTTCTTTGAGTTTTAGCGTCACCACCTCGCAGCCGTGCAGGCGCAAGCTGGCTTCCAGTAAGAGTTCGCTATCGAATTCGTCGACAACCAAGACGTTAAGTGTTGCCATGTTCAATCCAGGGCAATTTTCAGCAAGGTGCCGTCGGGCATAATTTCAGTAATATAGTTTTTGGGCTCTTCCAGATAGTAAATCAAACCCAACAGCAGGAAGCAGGATAGGCCCAAGATCAAGAAAAACTGTCCGGTGGAAACGAAAGTCAGCAAAATCAGATAGACAATGGCGCCGGCGTTGCCGTAAGCACCGACAATTCCAGCGACCTCGCCAGTAATAGCGCGTTTAACCAAGGGCACGAACGCGAAAATGGCACCCTCCGCCGCCTGCATGAATACAGAGCAGAGCAAGGTGACAGCCACCGTTATCCCGATAGTCCATTGCGACGAAATCATCGCCATCAAACAATAACCGCCGGCCAGGCCGGTCACGAATAAATACAGGGACAGTTTGCGACCGATCTTGTCGCTGAACCAGCCGCCGGCAGGGCGGGCGAAGACATTGGTTACCACGAAACTCGACGCTAAAAAGCCGGCGTCGAGCATGCTGGTGCCTTGGGTCTCGTTGAACGTCTTAAAGAAAAACATCGGCAGCATCGACAATACGGCCAACTTAGAGCCGAAGGTAACCAGGTACGCTATCGCCAAAATGAAGACTTGGCGGTATTTGTAATGATGGATGCTGGCTATGGGTTGGCTGAGGCGGTCGGCGTTGTTATTGACCAATTGAAAGACGTGAATTAGAAACAGCAGCCAGACGATAAAATGAATCGTCAAATTCCAGCCGTCGCTCAGCACGGGGGTCGCCGGTGTGGATAGTTTCCAAGCCAATAGCGAAATAGTTGCATACAAGGGCACCAGACTCAGCATGTATAAAAACAAGTCGCGGATGCTGGTGACTTCCATTGCCATGGGCCGACGGGTTTTCAGGGCGGCGATTTCCGGCGGGAGATTCTCGACGCTGAAATAATAGATTACCGAATAAATCAGGGCGATAACGCCGGTTAGCGCAATCGCCGAGCGCCAGCCGTGTTCTGCGCCGAAATAAAACGCTAGGCCAGGCAGGAAAATCGCGGCGACTGCCGAACCGAAATTACCCCAGCCGGCGTATATCCCTTCCGCGGTGCCAACTTGGCTGGCGGGAAACCAGTCGCCGATGATGCGCACGCCCACCACAAAGCCCGCTCCGATAAAGCCTAACAAAAACCTCGACCAGGCGAGTTCGCTAAAATTTTCGGCCATTGCAAACATAAAGCAGGGGATGCTGCACACCGCCAGTAATACGCTATAACTGATTTTCGCCCCGAAACGGTCCACTAGCATGCCGGTAATGACGCGGGCCGGTATCGTTAGTGCTACGTTCAACAGGAGAAGGATTTCGATCTGGGTCTCGCTGATACCTAAGTCTTGCTGAATCAGCACTAATAAAGATGCGTGGTTGAACCAAATAACGAAGCTGATGAAAAACGCAATCCAGCTCATATGCAGGACTTTGGTCTTGCCGCTCATGGAGAGTAATTTAAATGGCGTAAAAGACATGGCTTATCCGTGGTTGTCGTTTCTTGGATTATTTAAGCAGATACCGCGCCAACCTTTGCGTACCAATATTCCCGCGAATGAGTGCTGGTCTAGAGCTAAAGTGGTGCGCGCTACCGGCTTATTTGCTTTATTTGGGTGCAAAGTTGGTGTCTGCTCACAGTGCCTGACTGCCGGAGCCAGCGATTTTAAAGCCATTTAGAGGTTGGCATAAATTTTGTTAATGGTTTAGGGAGTCTTGTCGTCAGACTTCCCCCTTTAGTAAAACCTGGACAAAGGCGTCCTGCTTGAATGAGTCAATCATTCGAACAGGATGCCTTTTTTTTTGGCTATTAAAAAGGGTAGTCACGGCTAGACAGTCGCTCGTTGAATCGCTTTACCGCCATTAGCGTGAGTAAGGCGTGTGCATCAATTCGGAGTAAACAGAGGCCCTGATGAATATGAAACAAACCCTGGTTGTTATCGGTAACGGTATGGTAGGCCAGAATTTTCTGGTCGGATTAGTAGGCAGCAGTGCGAAAGATCAGTATCGAATTGTCACGTTTTGCGAAGAGCCCAGAGCTGCATACGATAGGGTGCATCTGTCCGAGTATTTCTCCGGCAAAACCGCCGCCGATTTGTCCTTAGTGGCTGACGGTTTTTTCGCCGAGCACGGCATAGAGATTCATTTGGGTGACAAGGCCGCCAGTATCGATCGCGAGCGCAAGCAAGTTACCTCGGCGAAGGGTGTAGTGGTCCAATACGATAAGCTGGTGTTGGCGACAGGATCTTATCCCTTCGTTCCACCGGTACCCGGCCATGAACGGTCGCAATGTCTAGTCTACCGAACCATCGAAGATCTGGAAGCGATGAAAGCGGCGGCAGCCAATTCCAAAGTCGGCGTAGTGATTGGCGGCGGTTTATTGGGCTTGGAAGCCGCCAAAGCGCTGCAGGATTTAGGGTTGGATACGCATGTGGTGGAATTCGCCCCTCGCTTGATGGCGGTGCAACTGGATGACGGCGGCGGGGCGATTTTAAAACGCAAGATCGAAGCGCTGGGTGTTAAGGTACATTTGAACAAAAACACCACACTAATCGAAGACGGCGCGGCATGCCTGCATAAAATGAATTTCGCGGACGGCGAAACACTGGAAACCGACATCGTGCTGTTCTCCGCCGGTATCAGACCACGCGATGACATTGCCCGCGGCTGTGGCTTGGAAGTGGGTCCGCGCGGCGGCATCGTCATCGACAATCAATGCCGCACCTCCGATGCGGATATCTACGCGATTGGCGAATGCGCGTTGTGGAACGGGCAGATTTTCGGTTTGGTAGCCCCCGGTTATGCGATGGCGCGCACTGTAGTCGCCGACTTGGCAGGGGAAGCAGGCAGTTTTACCGGTGCGGACATGAGCACCAAATTAAAACTGATGGGGGTCGATGTGGCAAGCATCGGCGATGCGCATGCTAAGACCCAAGGCGCCATGGTATACACCTATCAAAACGGCGCCAGCGAAATCTATAAACGCCTGGTGGTCAGCCAAGATCAGAAACGCCTGTTGGGCGCGGTTTTGGTCGGCGAGGCTTCCGCTTATAGTACGTTGTTGCAATATTGTTTGAACGGCATCGAGCTACCGGAGCATCCGGATTCATTGATTTTGCCGCAGCTCGCGGGCGAACCGGCGGGTCTTGGTCCGGATGCTTTGCCCGCATCCGCGCAGATTTGCTCTTGTTACGATGTCAGCAAAGGCCAGATTTGCAGCGCAATTGAAGCCGGTTGCACCACGCTGGGCGGGTTGAAGGCCGAGACCAAAGCCGGCACCGGTTGCGGCGGCTGTTCAGCACTACTAAAGTCAGTATTGGATTGCGAGTTAACCAAGCTGGGTGTCGAAGTCAGCACCGATATTTGCGAGCATTTTCCGCATACCCGCCAAGATTTGTACAACCTCGTCATGGTCGAAGAAATCAAAACCTTCGACGAATTGCTGGATAAACACGGTAAAGGCTTAGGTTGTGAAGTGTGCAAGCAGGCGGTCGGTTCGATATTGGCCTCGTATTGGAACGATTACATCCTAGAAAAAGACCATATCGGCTTACAGGACACCAACGACATTTTCTTGGCCAACATGCAAAAAGACGGCACTTATTCGGTCGTGCCAAGGGTTGCCGGCGGCGAAATCACCCCGGATATGCTGATCGCAATCGGCCAAGTCGGCAAAAAATATCAGCTCTACACCAAGATCACCGGTGGCCAGCGCGTGGACTTATTTGGCGCGCGCGTCGAACAACTGCCGGCGATTTGGCAAGAGTTGATCGACGCCGGTTTCGAATCAGGCCATGCTTACGGCAAATCATTGCGGACGGTGAAGTCCTGTGTCGGTAGTACTTGGTGCCGGTATGGTGTTGATGATAGCGTTGGCTTAGCTATTGAATTGGAAAACCGCTACAAAGGTCTGCGCGCGCCGCATAAAATCAAGTTCGGCGTATCAGGCTGTACTCGGGAATGCGCGGAAGCGCAAGGCAAAGACATCGGCGTGATTGCTACCGAAAACGGCTGGAATTTGTATGTGTGCGGCAACGGCGGCATGAAACCGCGTCACGCCGATTTGTTCGCCACCAATCTGGATAAAGAAACACTGATTAAATACATTGACCGCGTGCTGATTTTTTATGTCCGCACCGCCAACCGCATGCAGCGTACTTCGGTATGGATGGACAATATGGAAGGCGGCTTGGATTATCTAAAAAGTGTCGTCATCGAAGACCGTTTGGGCCTAGCTGAGCAATTAGAAGGGCAGATGCGGCATGTTATCGATACCTATCAATGCGAATGGAAAACCACCTTGGCGGATGAGCAACGCTTGAAACGCTTCCGGCATTTTGTCAACAGCGATCAAGCGGACGACAACGTGGTGTTTGTCGAGGAGCGCGGCCAAGTCAGGCCTGCGAATGCGCTGGAACGCAAGCATTTCAAACTGATAGAGGAGGCGGCATAATGACGGCGTGGATAGATGTGTGTCACATCGACGATTTGCAGGCTAACGCCGGGGTGTGTGCCTCAGTAAAAGGTAAGCAAATTGCGATCTTTTATTTGCAGCGGATGCAGGAAATTTATGCAATCGGTAACTTCGATCCGTTTAGCGAGGCCAATGTCTTGTCGCGAGGTATGATAGGCGATATCGGTGGCGCGCCCATGGTTGCTTCGCCGATGTACAAGCAACATTTTCATCTGAAGACGGGCGTGTGCTTTGAAGATGCCACTGTCAGTGTGCCTGCCTATCCGGTACGCTTGGAAAACGGCAGGGTTGCCGTGATGCTTGCGCCGTTGACTATGCCACACCAAGCGCCGCCTTTGGTTGTGTGCGAAATGGAGTAACGAGTGAACTACCAATATTACATCGCCGACGTTTTTACCGACCAGATTTTCAATGGTGCGCAGATCGCGGTGTTGCCGAAGGCGGAGGGTCTTAACGCCGAGATGATGGCTAAGATTGCTAAGGAATTAAATTTATCGGAGACGGTGTTTTTATTTCAAAAAGGTAGCGAGAGCCAGCGGCGGATGCGGATATTTTCCCCTCTCGGCGAAATCAATTTTGCCGGTCATCCGATTATTGCCGCAGCCTATATATTAGCCATCTCCGGCGACATACAGTTGAGCGAGCCGCTTACTAAACTCCAGTTTGAACAAAATATCGGCACTATCGAAGTAAACCTCTCCAGTTTGGAGGGCCGGCCAGGTTTAGTCCAATTTAGCCGTAGTGTCGATTCGATCATTGATCGGTTTGCGCCCACCGATGAAGAGATTTGTAGTTTTCTCGGCCTGCAGTTGGCGGAATTAGACCATAAGAAATATTCGCCCCGCCTAGTGTCTTGCGGTTTTCCCTATTTGGTGGTGCCTGTTTGGAACTACGAGTCGGTGCGCAAAGCGCGCTTTAACTATGCGGCGTGGGCGCAATCAGCCGCGCCGCAAACTGCTGCGCAGGAAATCTTGCTGTTTTGCCCAAAATCGTCAAGCCCAGCAGCGGATTTTAATCTTCGCTTGTTGGGACCCAATATTGGCATTCACGCCGATCCGCCGGTCGGCAGCGCGATGCCGGCATTTTGTTGTTATTTGTGTTCGTTCGAGCACACCCAAAAAGGCACGCATACTTTCGCGGTCGAACGCGGCGAACTGTCCACCCGCCGCAGTTTGATTAACCTGGAAATGGACCACAAAGGCTTGGAAAACTTGACCATCAGGGTTGGTGGACAAGCCGTTTTGTTCGCGGAAGGTACTTTAAGGTTGCCCAGCTGACAGCTAGCCCTCGCTATTGCGGGCTAAATTGGCTTGTAGAGCAGCCAAATGTAACCGGGGCAAAGCCATCGTAAGTACCGAACAAACATTTTCGACACAAAAGCTTTGGCAGTTCCAGCTGGCAGCATGTAATCAATATGATATTTGCTTGGTTCTAGAACCATCTCCAAAGTGACATCCTTGACAATGAAGCGTTTAGTCAGGCTTTTCAATCCCCAATAGGTGTAGTGAAGCTCATGATAATATTCAGCTTTTCCTGTTAGTTTTACGTACAGATGGGACAGGGGTCTGGGCAGTACCGACAGTAGCGGTAAGTTGTAGTGAGGTTCATTCCACATCAGTCTATTGCCGGCAGCGAAATAGCAGACGCCACTTGGTTTCAGGACTCTGAAAATTTCATCCATCATTTTTTGCGGAAGGGGTACGTGCTCGTATACCTGGGAACAAATCACAACGTCGAAGCTGTTGTCGGGAAATTCCAGGTTCAGAGCATCCCCTACTTGAAATTGCAGATTATCCTTCTGGAAATGAGTCTGGGCATAGTGAATAGCGGCACTGTCGATATCTATACTGGCGACTGCACCGAAATGATCAGAAAGATAATTGTCGATAATACCCGTCGAACCGCCAACATTCAGTAAGTTGAGTGTTTTCAAAGACGATTGGAGATGATTTTCTAGGACTGCAACCATCGTTCTCGCTTTCTGCTCCCTGGCTAGGGTGTCATACATGCCTGCCGACTTATCGGAAAACTCGTACTGGTAATTTCGTTGCAATGGATGGTCTCCTTCAGGGGGCGAGTTTTTAAATGGATTTGAGATAGTTTAGCGCACGGATCGTATCTGAATGGGCCGTATTGGCGTCAATTCAAGCCTAAAAACGTTTAGCGGGGACGACTGCTGATGATCGTCGTCCCTTAATGGGTGGGATTTAGTTGGCTATCCCGTCGTTGCTAGCCGATTGGCCAAGTCCATACCAATCCAGGCGCCGCGTGGTAACCATCGCCAGAGCCAATAATGCGAACATCAGTAAAGACCCCAGCATTAGCGCGTTATCCTCTGATTCCAACAGGCCGTACAAACTGCCAAACAAGCCGCCCAGTAAGGCGCCGGCAGTAAATCCGCGTTTTACGCTACGCAGGACCGCGCTGAGATAAAAGCCGATCAATCCCACGCAGGCGGCGCTGGCGATCAGATATGCCACTACAAAGTCCAGGTGTTCCGATAAGCTCAACAACAGCAGAAAAAACATTGCCAGCGCCAATCCGACCAATGCATATTGAGCCGGGTGAATAGCCAGGTTTTTCAGGATTTCGAACAGAAATATCGCCGTAAAGGTCAGGCAGACGAACAGAAAGCCGTATTTGCTGGCGCGATCAGATAATGAATAGACATTGATGGGTTCCATCAAGCGTATTCCAAAACTGTCGTAGCAACTGATGGCTTGGCATTTATATAGACTTTCGGCGACATTCGATGCCAGTGCATCGACCGACCATAGCGCATGAAAACCGGCTGCGCCGACTTGCTGGGTTTGCGGATCGGGCAGAAACCGACCGTAAAAGCTCGGATGTTGCCAGGCGGAAGACAGTTCGACGCGGGTTTGTTTGCCGGCTGGAATAAAATCCAGCGATTCGATGCCGCGTATTTTTAGCGTAAACGCAAACGGCATACTGATCGGGCCAAACTCGACCGGCGGCGCATCCAAGGTCACGTGCATGCCGTTTGCTTGGTGCATCGGTAATTCAGCGCCTTGTTCGAATGCATACTGCTTGCCGCTCCATTCCATGCCCGGCGCTTCCAATACACCGCGCATATCCGCCAGTACGACGCTGGCGTATGGCGTACCGAAACTGATCTGACCGTTATGTAGCGTCTTTGGGTTACCGTAACCGCCAGGCAATTTCATATCGCCCTTGATACTGACATTAAGCACGTAAGAGCGCACGTTGAACAGGCCGCGCTGCTTGGTTTCCGTGGCAAGCTCGCCGGTTATGTTCAAGTGCTCGGGTAGAAAATACAGCAAGCGATTATCGAGGCGTTCGATTTGTTCGCGCTGGGGTTGGCCGTCCTGTTTGGTTTCGATAATTTCGGTCCAGCGCTCAGTGTAAGGTACTACTAGTAAGGGGCCAAACAATTGCTGGGGGCCGGCGGAACTGGCGGCAATGTCGCTGACTGCCTGTTGTTGGCGCTGGGCGCGTTCGCCGACTAGATTTTTTATCATGCCGATAGGGATCAGCAGCACCAAAGTCAGACCAAACATAATGCTGATCTTTTGCCAGAGTTTTTTTTGCATCGCTTTTATTCCATGAAGTGAAAAGACGATGAACAGCATGCTCCGGCAAAGTGAGCAGATGATGTGGGGAATGTGAAGCGAGGGTGAAGTTGGCGGGACTGCGTTCGGCAAATGCCAGTAAAACCACAGCTAGGTTATAGCCGAGCTTTGAGCCATAACCTAGCCTGAAGGATTTAATCGATAGTTTCCACCCAATGACAACGCTCTTTAACGACGGGTGCGGTATGCTCGTTAGCGATGCCTTTGGCGATCAACGCAATCACTCTGTCATCGGTGTCATAGCCGATATGTGCATCCATAGGATTCGCCAATTTACCCAAGCCGAAGGCGTCGTAGACCCTGGCGACGTTGATATTGATATTGGTGACATTGATGCAAAGCCGGGAGTCCAAATATTTATTTACAAAATCGTAGGGGATGGCGTAACTGAGTAAATCATTCGGGTCGCTGAATGCGATCACCGAGGTTTTGGCCATGATGCGTTCGTTATATTTGCTGCCGTCGCTATGACAATAGCTTTCTGCTTGGTTGGCAACTTCAGGCAATGTTCGCCCCAATTGCAGCATGGGCAATTGGTTGGACATCATATAGATCGGTATTTCCTTGTTTTTTAGCACATTGGTTAATGCCGCATAATAGCTGGCTGTAGCGCCATTGCTTAATTTCGCGGCAATCTGCTGCAGACCGTCGATGGTAATGCGACTACCTAAACTGTGCGAAATAAAGGCGTAGCTGTCGTTATAAAACGGCGTGACGTTCTTGGTCGAGCACGTTTGTTTTACCTCATCAGGTAGACTGTTCCAGTCACCATGGATCATCCAGCAGAAGGATTGGGAAAATGCCGACAGAATGTCTTCGCGTTTCTCTCCCAGATAAATAATGGGGTCGGGGCCGGTATCGTTGGAGAATTTTTTTAATAGATCGTTGACTTCAGCACGGCGAAACGACTGTTCGCCGGAGTTGTCGTAGGACAGCACTTCTTTTTCCTTAGCGCTGATCTCCGACCAAGTTAGCTCGTAAAACAACATTTCCTGTGATTTGCCAGCGTCCAAATAACGGTGGATACGCAAATTCCCCAACGGTCTATCGAGGCCTTTCGCATCGGCCAAACTGATATTTTTGACATTTCTACTGGTAACCGTCAGATCCAGTTCCTTAGCTAATTTTTCCATGAATTGAGTCGAATAACCCGGTAAGTGGTTACCAACGCCGTGCACCATAAGCAGCTTCATTTTGCGGTCATGCACCTCCAACTGCGGCTTGATGCCTTCGAATTTTTCACCTTTGATTTCGCAAATGCGGGTATCTTCCGCTTCCTGTTTTTCCAAAATGGCTTCGGTGATACCTTTGCCCAAACTGGCGCAACCGCTTAGGATCACGCTGATTACGAGTGTCAGCAGCTTGATGTCGACTTTTTTCATGTCTTGAAGTGAGTTTATTGCAAGGGAGGTGATTCAGAGTGCAGCCCGCGCATAGGGCGAGGGCTGCTTGCTAATACCAAGCGATTTTATGATAAATCTTGCCGGTTCGGGGGACTTAATCGGCGCTCAAATTGAAAATCACGGGAAATATTGTGCTTTCAAGGGATAAATCCAACTGCCGGTTAAACTAGCAGCGTTAGCTTAATCCTTATCCAGTTTTTTCTTGGCCGCCTCGGCTTCAGCGCCAATTTTTTCCACGCTATCGCGATATTTAGCCTGCGCCTGATTGGCGTGATCGGCAATTATGCTGTTATCGGTATTGGCTTCCTTGATCAAGCATTCGAAATACTCGCGCGATTTTTGTTGCCAGGCGTTTATCGCTGCAATGCTTTTATTGTAAGCATCGATATTGCCGCCATCAATCGTGGGCGCGTCGGGTACTAGGCCGCAGCCGCTGGGTTGCCAACTGCCATTGTTTAGGCTGCCGGCATGCGCTGGGAGGGCAAAGCTGAGGGCCAGCAGGGCGGCAACGGTTAATGTGTATTTCATGCGGCTAACTCCTTCAATATCAAAAATCTAACACAACTAAAAGTCACGAACAGCCTTTTGGTCATTCGCTGAACCAGGGGCAGATTATTCCGCAAGTTGCTGGCGATGCCAATCTCGACAATAATCAGATTGAGGGTTTTAGCTCAACATTTGCCGAATATGCTCAATCTCGTCCTTGGCCTGATCGAGGATATTAATGCTTAAATCCGCGTCCAGGGTGCCTTTAGCCAATTTTTTATAGGCAGGCAAATCGTCCAGCTTGGGCATTTGCTTGATGTCTATCTTGCCGATGAAGCTATGTAACTGAGCGATCATGACGATATCGCTGTAGTTGGCGGTTTCGCCGCTGTCGCGGTGCCAGTTTTCGGCGTGGATGATGACGTCTTCAAAATCGCTGGGGAAATCCCATTTACGCACAATTTGCACACCTATCGGGCAGCGCAACTCACGTATCGCTTCGGCCAAATCGCCGGGATTAGCCAAAATTTCCGGTTGCCGGTCGGCATAAGCCAGAATCGGCACCACGCCGATGTCGTGAATGAGACCGGCCAGCATCGCCCGATCAGGGTCGAAACCCGGCGTTTTGTGAGCAAACACTGCACTAATCGCGGCCACGTAACTGCTATGGGCCCAAAGATCTTGCATCTTGCGGCGGATCACCGGGGATTTGGCGATAAACACCGCTTTTAACGCAAACGCGGTAATGATGTCTTGTGCTGCCTTCAAGCCCAAGCGCGTTAGGGCCTCCGGGCAGCTTTCTATCTTGCGCCGCCCCCGGTAGAGCGGACTGTTGGAAATTTTAACCAAGCGCGCAGTAATGCTGGGGTCGATTTGCACCACTCTGGCGATTTTGTTGCTATTGGCACTGGGTTCGTTGATGGCGCGGCGGATTTTTACCGAAACATCGGGAATGGTCGGTAACGCCAAGGAATCGGATTGCATGTACTTGAAGCAATCTTGATACAGACGGTTTTTTGCCAGCTTGGCGGTCAAGGTTTGGGGAGGGGCCTCAGTCATTCACTTTGCTTTATTCGGGCAAGCGACGGGGGATTGGTTTAAAATCCGCTGCTGCATTTTTAAACGTATTTTTAAGTATAGACGCGCTATGAATATAACTGGTCCCGATGTTATCACAACCCTCAGCAGCATTAGAGACTATATTCGCTGGGCCGCCAGTCGCTTTGCTGAGCATCGGGTTTTTCTGGGGCATGGCACCGTCACGCCTTTGGATGAAGCCGCAGCTATTGTGTTGCATACCTTGCATCAGCCTTACGATTTGGATCACGGCTACTTGGATTCGCTGCTGACTCTGGCCGAGCGTCAAGCCGTATTGGACTTGATTGAACGGCGTATTATCGAGCGAAAACCGTCCGCCTACTTAACCCACGAAGCGATTTTTGCCGGCCTATCTTTTTATGTCGATGAACGGGTCTTAGTGCCGCGCTCACCCATCGCCGAACTGATCGCCGAGCGTTTCGAGCCCTGGGTCGAGGAAACCCAGGTCTTCAATGTTTTGGATTTGTGTGCCGGTAGCGCCTGTATCGCTATCGCTTGCGCCTATGCCTTTCCGGATGCGCAAGTCGATGCGGTGGAACTGTCCGACGATGCTTTGGCAGTAGCTCGGATCAATGTGGAAAAGCATCAGTTGGAAGAGCAGGTCCAACTCTATCCCTCGGACTTGTTTAATGACTTACCGACTAAGCCCTACGACATCATCGTCAGCAATCCGCCCTATGTCGCCATCGCCGAATGGGAAAGCCTGCCGCCCGAATTTCACGCCGAACCCGAAATGGGCTTTACTGGCGGGCTGCATGGCCTGGATCTGGTGTTGCGGATTTTGGTTGATGCCAAACGTTATCTGGCGGAGCAGGGCATATTAATAATCGAAGTAGGCAGCAGTGCAGAAACTTTGCAGGAAATGTTCCCCGACGTTCCGTTCCAATGGCTGGAATTCGAGCGCGGCGGCGATGGCGTGTTTCTGTTGACTGCCGCACAAGTCACGCTTTATCACTCACACTTTGTCAGCGCTTTATAAATATGTCCGGAAACAGCATAGGAAAATTATTTACCGTCACCACTTTCGGCGAAAGTCACGGCCTAGCAATTGGCGCCATCGTTGATGGTTGTCCGCCCGGACTGGAGTTGACCGAAGCTGATATGCAGATTGATCTGGATAGACGCAAGCCCGGCACCTCACGGCATACTACTCAGCGCCGGGAAGCCGATGAAGTGAAAATTCTGTCTGGCGTGTTCGAGGGTAAAACCACCGGCTGCCCGATTGGCTTGATGATAGAAAACACCGATCAACGTTCCAAGGATTATTCAAAGATCGCCGACAGTTTTCGGCCCGGCCATGCCGATTACACCTATCAGCATAAATACGGTTTTCGGGATTATCGGGGTGGCGGCCGCTCTTCGGCGCGAGAAACCGCGATGCGGGTGGCTGCGGGTGCAATTGCGAAGAAATATCTATTCCAACAGCACGGCATCCTGGTGCGTGGCTACTTGTCGCAACTGGGTCCGATCAAAATCGACGAATTCGACTGGAACGAAATTCCCAATAATCCCTTCTTCTGTCCCGACGCCGGCAAAGTTGAAGACATGGAAAAATACATGGACGCCTTGCGTAAGGAAGGCGAGTCGATAGGCGCTAAGATTGAAGTGATCGCCAGCAATGTACCACCCGGCTTGGGCGAACCCATTTTTGACCGCCTGGATGCGGAGCTGGCCTATGCCTTGATGAGCATCAATGCGGTAAAAGGCGTAGAAATTGGCGACGGCTTTGATTGTATCGACACCAAAGGCACGAAATTCCGCGATGAAATCACCCCGGACGGTTTTTTAAGCAACCATGCGGGCGGCATTTTGGGCGGGATTTCCAGCGGTCAAGACATCGTGGTGCGGATGGCGCTTAAACCGACCTCTAGCTTGCGCTTGCCGGGTCGCAGTATCAATAGTAAGGGTGAGACAATTGAAGTGATAACCGAAGGCCGCCACGATCCTTGCGTTGGCATTCGCGCCACACCGATTGCCGAAGCGATGGTAGCTATCGTGTTGATGGATCATTTGTTACGGCATCGCGCGCAAAATCTGCATGTCAATTCAGGATTGCCGATCCTGCGCTGAATGAGCGTACCTTACTGGCGCTTATCCGGCTTTTACTTCTGTTACTTCGCGACGCTAGGCGCATTCCTGCCGTTTTGGAGTTTATACCTAAAGCAAGTCGGCTTCGCCGCTACCGAAATCGGCGAGCTGACTGCGTTTTTGGTAGCGACCAAGATCATCGCACCAAACTACTGGGGTTGGTTGGCCGACAAAACCGGGCGTAACTTACGCCTGATTCGTCTCACCTCACTGCTGTCGGCGTTGTGTTTCGCCGGGTTTCTGTACCGTAGCGATTACCTGTGGTTTGCTGCGGTGACGGTGGTTTTCAGCTTTTTTTGGAACGCCACTTTACCGCAGTTTGAAGCCGCGACCTTGTTTCATCTGCAAGCCGAGCCCCAGCGTTATAGCCAGATCAGGTTATGGGGGTCTATTGGGTTTATTGCAGCGGTCTTGGGCATAGGTCGCTTTCTCGATCACTTTAGCATCGTCTACTTACCCTGGATCATCGGCAGTTTGATGCTATTGAATTGGCTTACGGCGCTGATCACGCCGGAAGCGCGACCGCGTCTCACGCACAGCGACGCTAAGGGCATCTGGCAAATTCTACTAAAACCGGAGTTGTTAGCGTTTTTGCTGGTCTATATGCTGTTGCAAATCGCGCATGGCCCTTATTACGTATTTTATTCGGTTTACTTGCAACAACACGGCTATTCAGCGACCGAAACCGGCTTGTTATGGGCTAGCGGCGTGGCCGCGGAAGTGTTGTTGTTCATGGCGATGCACCGCTTGTTGAAATGGTTTAAGCCGCGCAGCCTGCTGCTGCTCGCGGTATTGCTGAGTGTGTTGCGCTGGTTGTTAATCGCTGACGGGGTGGAGTCGTTGGCCTTGACGATAAGCGCGCAAATTCTGCATGCGGCTACCTTCGGCGTTGCTCATGTGGTGGCGATGCACTTGTTGTATCACTATTTCGGCGAACGCCATCAAAGCAAAGGTCAGGCGCTGTATAGCAGTATCAGTTTTGGGATGGGCGGGATGATAGGCAGCCTTTACAGCGGCTATTTCTGGGATATGCTGGGTGGAAGGCTGGTTTATATCATTGCGGCCTTGGTGTGTTGCGTGGCCTTACTGATTGCCTATATCGGTGTCGCCCGGGAATCTCGCCCCGGATTGGGTTAAAATTGGCCAGTTTAATGAAAGAGGGATAAACAACGTGTTTGAAGTAATCAAAAACGGCGGCTGGATGATGGCGCCGATCATCTTGTGTTCCATCGTAGCGATGGCCATCATTGGCGAACGCTTTTGGTCTTTGCAGCGTAAGCGGATTATTCCCGTCGATTTGGTGCCGTATATCTGGCAATTGCATCGAGACAAGAAACTCGACGAACCGACCATCAGGCGCATCAAGCTGAGTTCACCACTAGGACGGATTCTCGCGGCGGGTCTGCTGAATCGTAAGCATGGCCGGGAAATAATGAAATCCAGTATCGAAGAAGTCGGTCGTCAGGTGACCCACGAATTGGAACGCTACCTGAACGCGCTAGGGAGTATCGCTTCGATTACCCCTTTATTGGGCTTACTGGGTACAGTGGACGGCATCATTCGGGTGTTTTCGGATATAGCGCTCAGCGGCATGGGCGATCCAGCCGTTTTGAGCGGCGGTATTTCTGAAGCCTTGGTTTGCACTGCGTCCGGATTGGCCGTGGCGATTCCCAGTCTATTTTTTCACCGCTATTTCGAACGGCTGGTCGATGATCATGTGGTGCGCATGGAAGAAGAGTCGCTGCGGCTGATAGACATTATGCAAGGCGCACGCGAGGAGTTTTAATGCAATTTCGCCGCAGACGCCGCACGCAGGTCGATATCGGTTTAATTCCGATGATAGACGTATTATTGGTTTTACTGTTTTTCTTCATGGTGGCCACCACTTTTCGCCATCATTCCGAATTAAAAATCAACCTGCCGGAAGCCCAAGGCAGCGACGCCACTGAGCAGGGTAAGAGCATCAATTTATACGTCGATGTGAAAGGCACCTATGCCTTGGCCGGTGACGACAATCAATTCCATGAGTTGGTCAATCAAAACTTGGAGGGTTTGAAGGCGGCTTTGGCGAAAACGGCCGGCGAGTCCAGACTGTTGCCCCTTGTTATCAGTGCCGACGGCAAAGCCCCGCATCAAGCGGTAGTCAGCGCTTTAGATGTTGCGAATCAATTGGGCTTTCACCATATTACGTTTGCTATCAACAACCCGGAAAAGCCATGAATAAGAAATTAATTAAATGGTTTGAGGACGCCTGGTATAAAGAGATGTATATCTCCGCTTGGTTGATGCCATGGTCCATGCTCTACGTCGATGCGGTCCGCTTCCGGCGCTTTTTGTATCGCATAGGCGTACTGAAAAAGACCAAATTGCCAGTACCCGTGATTATCGTCGGCAACATTACGGTGGGCGGTACCGGCAAGACGCCGTTGGTGATTTGGATGGTCGAGTTTTTGAAACAACAGGGCTACAAACCGGGCGTAATCAGTCGCGGTTATGCCGGCGCAGCCAGCACCAGCCCACAAGCCGTCAGCCCAGATAGCGACACGGCCCAAGTCGGTGACGAAGCGGTGTTGTTAGCCAAACGTTGCGCTTGCCCAGTCGTTGTGGGAGTCGAGCGGGTTGCGGCGGGTCGGCAATTGCTGTCTAGCAACGCTTGCGACGTACTGATTTCCGACGACGGTTTGCAACATTATGCGCTGGAGCGAGATATCGAAATTGTGGTGATAGACGGTCAGCGCCGCTTCGGTAACGGCTATTGCCTGCCGGTTGGCCCGTTGCGCGAGCCGCAGGAGCGCGTCAAACACGTCGATTTAGTGGTCGTCAATGGCCCGGAAGAATTGCTGGAAGGCGAATTGCTGATGCACTGCAAAGGCCAGCAACTAATCAATTTGCAAACCGGCGAACGAAAACCGCTTAATGAATTCAAGGGGGTGGCTTGTCACGCCGTCGCTGCGATAGGCAACCCGGCCCGCTTTTTTTCACAATTGGCCGCCGCCGGTTTGAATTGCCAAACCCACGCTTTACCCGATCATCACCCGCTGACTGCCAACGATCTGCAATTTAAAGAACCGCGCCCGGTGCTAATGACCGAAAAAGATGCGGTGAAATGCACCCGCTTCGCGAGTGACCACTACTGGTACTTACCCATTGATGCCGAATTGCCCGAGGCATTTTCCCAACAACTCTTAAAACTACTCAAAGACAAAGCTCATGGATAAAAAACTGCTTGAGATTCTGGCCTGCCCGCTATGCAAAAGCTCCCTGGTTTACGACAAAGTCAAACAGGAGTTGATTTGTAAGGCCGACAATTTAGCCTTTCCGATCCGTGATGATATTCCGGTGATGCTGGAAGACGAAGCCCGCGAACTGAGTTTCGAAGAAGCGGACGCGTTACGGAAATGAGCGTCGGCTTTAAAGTCGTCATTCCAGCACGTTACGGTTCCACCCGCTTGCCAGGGAAACCCTTGCTGGACATTGCCGGCAAGCCGATGATCGTGCACGTTTGCGAACGCGCACTGGAAGCCGATGCCGAGCAAGTGGTAGTGGCGACAGATGATCAACGTATCTTCGAGGCAGTCGGCGACTTAGGTTTGCAAGCCGTGATGACTGACCCCAACCACCAGTCTGGTACCGAACGCATTGCCGAAGTTGCCAGGATTATGGGCTGGGCCGACGAGCAAATCATCGTTAATCTGCAAGGCGACGAACCCTTAATTCCGCCGGCTTACATCCGTGATGTGGCTTTGGCGTTGGCTGGGCAAGATCAGGCTGGCATCGCCACCTTGGCGGCTAAGATTTTGGATGTTGAGGAAATTTTCAATCCAAATGCGGTGAAGGTGGTTTTGGATAAAAACGGTTATGCCTTGTATTTCAGCCGGGCGGCGATTCCTTGGAATCGTTCGACGTTTCCTGATAAGCACGATCCAGCTTCATCCAGTTTGCCGCATTTGAGGCATGTTGGGATGTATGCTTATACGGTGGGGTTTTTGCAGCGGTATTGCAGTTGGGCTGCATCGCCGTTAGAGGGTGTTGAGGCGTTGGAGCAGCTTAGGATTCTTTGGCATGGGGAGAGGGTTTTGGTGAAGATTGTCGATAAGACGCCGGAGGCTGGGGTGGATACGGAGGAGGATTTGGTGAGGGTTACTAAGCGGTTAGGTCTTGTTTAATTCAGGCCCCTAAGCAAGAAATTATGGACAAGAAACTCGAAAAATGGCTGAAATGGCTTGATATTATAAAGTCAGAGATTCATGATCTTGTCGTTGCAAAGCATACCTTTCATGAAGTCCAGAAAATAATTGGCGATAATCCTGAGTTGCACGAACCTAATTCATTTTATAGATATTTTACTAACACCTATGTGTCCCATGTGGTTAGCGGGGTTCGCCGTCAAGTAAAATGCGATGATCAAAGTATTTCTTTGGCTCGGTTGTTGACTGAAATGGTCGCATCTCCTCAAATTTTAAGCCGCGATTATTATGTCTCACTCTATAAAGGCTCAGTTGTTGAGGGTTTTGCCGACAAAGACTTTAATCGGTTTGCTGATCCAAATTGTAAACATATTGATCCCGACAGAGTTTCTTGTGACCTAAAGCATCTGCGTGAGACAAGTGCTGCATGTGAGGATTTTGCGGACAGACGTGTTGCACATCGTGACAGACGAGGTCCAAAGCAACTTCCTACCTATAAACAGTTAGACGATTGCATCGATATGCTTGACAGCCTCTTTGTGCGATATTGCCTACTATTTCATGCTACGAACATGAGGTCACTTCTTCCCACTCGACAACATGATTGGAAGAAAATTTTTCGTGTGCCTTGGATTCCTAATTAATTCTGCTTGGCAGGGCAAGCACGATCTTTACCTGGGCAGTCTTACAATTTTGTGTCGCTGTCGCGACGGCTGATTCTAATGTCGGTTCTCGGACCGACGACCGAGAAACTTTCTTTTGCTCCGCCAAAAGAAAGTATCCAAAGAAAAGGCGGCCCGGATGCCGCTTTGATCCTGCGC
>MSXO01000035.1 GCA_002083615.1 Proteobacteria bacterium ST_bin11
CGGCTTTCCCTACCCCTATCGAATCCATGGGATTGAATGGCTGGGTTAATAGGTAAATGTTCGGATCAGACAGAACGCTATGCAGAGGAGAGTATTTGTTATGCGCATCATGATGCGGTATCATCTTGATGGCGCACGAATATTTGGAGATTGTTATGCGTACCACTGTTGACCTTGACGAGGATGTTCTGGCAGCTGCCAAAGAACTAGCGCGGATACAAAATGTAGCAGTAGGGCGCGTTATTTCCCGGCTGATGAGAGAAGCCCTAATTGGCACTCAGAATTTTGGAGAAATTGCTGGCGCTGAAATTAAAGCGGTAGGGGGCTTTCGACCTTTTGCCGCTCGTGGTGTTCTGGTCTCTAACGACAAAGTGAATGAGTTGCGTAAAATAGAAGGCGTTTGATGCGCGCGTTACTCGATGTAAATGTGCTGATTGCGCTGATGGACGCCGGACATGTGCATCACCAAATTGCGATGAAGTGGTTGGACAAGAACTTATCAACGGGTTGGGCTTCCTGTCCGATTACCCAGAACGGTTGTATCCGGATAATGTCTCAACCCAGCTATCCGGGTGCTCTTCCAGTTGCACAAGTTGCGGAAAGATTAGCCGAGGCTTCGGAATCAGCGGAACACGAATTTTGGCCGGATAGCATAAGTTTATTGGATTCGAGTCAATTTAACTGGTCAAGCATGTTGGCGTATCGTCAAGTGACGGACATTTATCTGCTGACTTTGGCTTTGCGGCATCAAGGAAGATTCGTTACATTGGATCGTTGTATAACCCTCGACTCTGTAAAAGGTGCCTCTGTTGGGCAGCTTGTCTGTCTTCATAGCTAACACATTCGCCGTCGCGATTTAATGTAGATATTAATCGTGCCCTTAATATAGTTGCCCCGCGAAAACGGGAGCCCGGAGCTTGTATGGGATTGACTCGTTCGCGGGAATGACAAATCCAGAGAGTTTAAGGTCCGGGTTAATAATTAGGTAACCGAGTGGTTATCAAAGTAAAAATAGTCAATAGTTAAATTTGTACGTTAATCACTAGGTAAATCATGCAAGCTACTCGTCTATCCATACCCGATGTGATTCTTTTTACCCCAAAAGTATTCGGCGATGATCGCGGTTTCTTTTTTGAAAGTTTCAATGCAAGTACCTTTCAAGAACTAACCGGTTTAAAGGTCAATTTTGTGCAAGATAACCATTCCAAATCCCAAAAGGGCGTGTTGCGTGGTCTGCATTATCAATTGCCCCCCAAAGCCCAAGGCAAACTGGTGCGGGTAGTACAAGGTGAAGTTTTTGATGTTGCAGTTGATATTCGTAAAAATTCACCGTTTTTTGGGAAGTGGGTTGGTCAACTTTTGTCAGCAGAAAATAACCAGCAAATGTGGATACCGGAAGGATTTGCGCACGGGTTTGTTACTTTGTCGGACACGGCAGAGTTCCTTTATAAAACCACCAATTATTATGCGCCGGAGTTTGAGCGAAGTATTGGTTGGGATGATCCTGAACTTAAAATAGACTGGTCTTTGGATGCACAGCCAATAGTTTCGAATAAGGATCGTCAAGGCTTACTTTTTCGCCATGCGGAATATTTTTAGCGTAACCCTCAGTTGGAATGACTCTGTTGAATAATTCTTATCAAGCTATCCTCGATTGCGTAAAAGGAACAATCTCAATAGAAGCTGAAGCTTTGCAGCAACTGTCCGATGCTGTTGATAAAAGCTATGTGGCGGCAGTAAGGATGTTATTGAACTGTAACGGGAAAGTGGTTGTTACCGGCATAGGTAAGTCGGGTTTGATCGCTCAAAAAATAGTTGCAACCCTGTGCAGCACCGGTACTTTGGCGGTCTTTTTACACCCGTCAGAAGCTATGCATGGTGATTTGGGCGTGGTAAGTCCTGGTGATGTTTTAATTGCTATTGGAAAAAGCGGGGAAAGTGAAGAGCTGACAGCGCTATTGCCCCTAATGAAAAGTCTAAAAGTAAATGTGATATCTATTACTGGTGGCATTGAATCCACGCTAGCAAAATATTCAGATATCGTCCTTCATATTCCAATAACTAGAGAAGCATGCCCATTTGATTTGGCCCCAACAGTATCTACAACTGCTTCACTTGCTGTCGGGGATGGGCTGGCGATTGCCTTGATGAAATTAAAATCATTTACACCAGAGCAATTTGCCATCTCCCATCCTGGAGGAAAATTGGGCAAAAGATTGTTACTCAGAGTATGTGATGTAATGAAGCCGAAAAGTGTTTGTCCTGTTTTGAGTCCCGATAAATCTACAATGGAAGATGTACTGCTTTCACTCTCAGAATATGGGTTAGGCCTTGTTTTGTTTGTGAACAACGATAATCGCTTGGTCGGATTAATTACGGATGGGGATATTAGAAGGTTGTTAACTACAAATAGGCATGAATTCTTTGATTTGACAGTTGATAATATTATTAATAAATCCCCTTTAACAATATCTCCATCATTGCTTGCAATAGAAGCGTTGGAATTAATGGAAAAAAGAGATCGGCCTTTGAATGTTATGCCTGTGCTTGAGTCCGGCAAATGTCTGGGAGTAATACGAATACATGATCTCCTCCAGCTTAGTTGAATTTTATGAAAAAAATGCATATTGGATGGAAGGTATCAACACTTAATTTGAAGCTTGCTAGCTTGCGTTACAGAGTTTTAATACCCGTTCTGGCATTAAAAGAACACGAGATTGAAAGTAGAATTATTTATAGGTTAAATTCATCTAGTTTGACTGGTTTGGATGCACTTATAATTGTAAAAAGCTTTACCTTAGAAGACTATTACTTGGCACATGAAGCAGTAAAGATAGGAGTGCCTGTTATATTTGATCTTTGTGATAACATCTTCATTGGAGAATACAAAGGAAAGCATAGTTTATCTCCCTCAGAGATTTTTCTACAAATTTCAAACATAGCTAGCGCAATCGTTGTGTCTACCGACCCTCTTGCTTTGATTGTTAAGAAAAAAATATCTCGTGATATACCGATATACGTTGTGCCGGATGGAATAGAAACTGCAGAAATAGTTGAGAAAGCTAAACGTCTTCTAACAGTGCCTCAAATAATAGAGGGTTTTTGCAGATTCCTTATTCAACTTAAAAGGCCAGTAGAGCAAGTTGGGGTAAAGTTTTCATTTTTTAATACAGCATCGCCCATAGGAATATTGCAAGGATTACTCAAGGAATTAGTGAGTTTTACGAAGCGAGCTTTTTGCATTGCCAAGCGTTATCTCTATTGGCGTTTTTGGATGAAATTATCATATTCATATTATGATCGTAATTTGCGAAAGCTATTGACGGGAGTTCCTTCTAAGCTAAATCCTAAAGATTTGAGTGAGATAACTGTTGAAAAACATTTATCATTGTCACCGTCTTCCTCAAAGATTGTTTGGTTTGGAAGCCATGGTGCGGATCATGCTAATTTCGGCATGCTTGACTTACTTATTATCCGAGAAGAGTTAGAGAAATTAGCATGTGAACTTCCCCTAGAGCTTATCGTGGTTAGTAACAATTTTTCAAAGTTCAAACAGTACATTAGTCCAATGTCAATCCCTACTCGTTATGTTGAATGGACGGCAGATTCCATGACGGAGTATTTACAAAAGGCAGATGTGGTTGTTATTCCGAATAGTCTTGATGAGTTTAGTATATGTAAATCAGCTAATCGTACAGTTCTAGCGCTCTCAAATAATGTACCTGTGGTCGCAACTTCTACTCCTGCTCTGCTAGATCTTAAAGATTGTATTGTTCTAAATGATTTTGAAAACGGTTTGCGACGTTATCTGAATGACTCAGGGTTTGCTCAGCAGCATGTGCAGAAAGGACAGGAGTTGATCGGAGAATTGTTTGGGCTGCAAACAATTGGCAAGTTATGGAATGCAGTAATAGACAATACGATTTCCACTTCATCACTGAACAATAACTCACTAAAACCAGAGTTAATTTTCTTGGTGCATCTTCCTCAAGATATTGAGATTTTGCCCCCCTTGCTGACAAGTGCATGTAAACTTGGAGTTCAGTGTAGTATTTGGGGCAGTTTAGAGGCTGTTCGGAGATGGCCTAGTTTAGGTAACTGGATAAAGAACCAAAAAACTGATTGGCGAATACTGCCCAATAATATGAAAGGTGTTGATGTAAATGTATTCCCTAAGTCTGCCTGTGCGGTATTTTCTGCTACTGAAACTAATTTAAATCCTCACCGTTTCACCCATTCATTAGTTAAGCTTGCCAATGATGCTGGTTTGTACACTGCTACCGTTCAACATGGTTTTGAGAATGTCGGTATTAGTTATACCGATCATGTTCATGCTATAGAACGGATCAGAATAGCCTCTAATCATATTTATATTTGGGGTTCCTTAGAAACCTTGCACAAGGATATTCCGGTGGCTACACGGCAAAAATGTATTTCTGTTGGATGCCCAAAGCCAGAAACTGTTGAAAAGATATTAATTGGGGGCTGGGATGGGCGTCCTAAGCCATTAATAGGAATATTCGAAAACTTACATTGGCATAGATATTCAGAAGAATATCGTCAGTTTTTTATCGAAAGTGTCGTTAGAATTGCCGAGCTATTCCCCGAGGTTGATTTTTTTATTAAGCCCCATAACGCTGGATTGTGGTTGACTAGCCGCTATCAAGGTTAAAAGCCTGAGTTAGATAACTTAATTATTATTGATCCGAGAGAGCCTGATTGGAAGGATATAACCGCGTCAATGTTATTCGGATACCTTGCCGGAGTAATTACTACACCATCTACTGTTGCTTTAGACGCAGCTAGAGTTAGAATGCCAGTGGCCGTAGTGGCAAAAGGGCTTGAAATAAAAAATTATGAACCGTTGACGTTAGTCAATAATTTGGATGATTGGCATGATTTCATTAAATTAGCCACAGATGATATTCGCTGCAAAGAACTAAATCAGAAGTCACGGCAGTTTGTGGATAGAGTTTTGGTTTCTGGCGACGCGGCAACGAGAATAATTGAAAGTATAATCGCTTACAGCAAAATACGTGAAAGAAAAAATGCTGCGTAATATTCTAATTACTGGTGGTGCTGGTTTTATTGGTTCTCGTTTGGTCTCCGCATTGTCGCAGGGTGAACCAGAAAGTAATATATGGGTTTTGGATAATCTACATCCGCAAGTACATGGCTTAAATCCAGAATTACCACATTTTGCTAGCACTGTTAATTTTATTAAAGGCGATATTGCTGATAAGCTCATTGTGAAATCCGCAGTTGAATTGGCTCAGCCGGAGTTAATCTATCACTTAGCGGCTGAAACTGGTACTGGTCAATCTTATGATGAGGTATCGAGATACTGTGAAGTCAATGTATCAGGTACCGCGAATTTAATTGAAGCTGTACGAACTATATCAGGAGCCGTAACAAAGAAGATTGTGTTGGCCGCTTCTCGTGCCGTATATGGGGAAGGCGGTTATCGAGATTCAATGGGACGAGTTTATACTGGGCTTCCTAGGCAAGCCCAAATGATGTCATTGAGAAATTTTGAAGTGCCTTTAGCCGCTGGTGCTAAATTCCCCGCTGAAGCTATTGCGAGTAACGCCCAGTTATCAGTCGCTCCATCTTCAGTGTATGCCTCGACTAAACTTATGCAAGAGTACCTATTGAACCAAACAGGTGAAGGTGCTGGTTGGTCATCAACTATCTTGCGTTTTCAGAATGTATATGGCCCAGGCCAGTCGTTACGCAATCCTTACACCGGTGTTCTTTCGATTTTTTCCCGGCAGTTATTGGAAGGAAAGAAACTGGAGATTTATGAAGATGGACGCATAGCTAGAGACTTTGTTTATGTTGATGACGTGGTCGATGCACTTGTTAAAGCTGGTCTACAAACCTTGCCGCATGGTACCACAATAGATATAGGGACAGGCCAAGCTATCAGTATATTGGATGTTGCACGTTTATTGATGAAGTATTTGGGAGTTTCAGATGATCATTATTCCGTCACAGGGGCGTTTCGCGTAGGGGATATTCGTCATGCCTGCGCTGATATTGATGCAGCTAGAGACTTATTGGGATGGGCTCCACGTGTGAGTGCGGAAACCGGCCTGTCGTTACTTGCTAATTGGGCTCGAACCGAGTTTGACTCGGGAAGCGGGCTGTAAAAAAGGAGATTGTTATGTCAAATGATGATGTCATCCGAGTTTATGTAGGCACAGATCGCTCCCAGTTACTTGCCGTACCGGTATTAGAGCACTCGATTAAACGACACACTTCCGCAAAAGTTGAGGTCGTCCCCATGCTTGATTTGCCGGTTCCCAGGCCTAAGGATCCACGTAATGGTCAACGCACCGGGTTTTCATTTAGTCGGTTCTGCATTCCGAAACTAGCGGGTTATAAAGGCAGGGCAATCTATATGGATGCGGATATGCTGGTATTTAAGGATATTCGTGAGTTATGGGAAATCCCTTTCGATGGCGCTAAGATTGTCATCCAAAAAGAGGTCAAATTTGAAGATGTGACCACGCAGAAAATCGGTGCTCCTAAAAAGAGAAAAAAACAGTGCGCAGTAATGTTGCTGGATTGTGAGCGACTCGATTGGGAAATCGAAAAAATTGTTGCAGGTATGGATGACGGGAGTTACGACTACGAACAACTTATGTATGACATGTGTATTCTTGATGAGTCTGACGTTAAGTACGGAGTTCCCTTTGAATGGAACAGTCTAGAGCACTGGGATCCTGAAACCAGTCTGATCCACTATACCGATGTTTATACTCAGCCGTGGACAGAATGTGGCAATAAGTTCGGTTATCTATGGTTTAACGAAGTTCGGAATATGTTAGCGCAAAGAAAGCTCGACGAAGCTGCCATAAAGAAAGATATTGATCTTGGATATTTCCGACCATCGCTTCTACGTGACATCAAATATAGGCATCTCATCCCATCTTTTCTTTTGGATTTGTGGGACAAGAATAACGCTTCGATCGACAAGATGAGTGGATATATAAAGCACAAAGCGGTATATGAAGCTAAGCGCATACGTCAGCAAGCTATTAAAGATTTTGAGGCAAAAGGGTGTGCCGAGAATGCTTCAACCAGCCACTCTCTTACCTAGTATATGAAGTTCCCGTTCCGTCCCGAACATATTGTGTCAAGTGATTTTGAGATCTTTGTTGGGGGTAACCCTTCAGCGCGCAATGTACTTATTTTTACTGAATATGTTAACGCAACTTATTTTATTAGCTTTGATATTCCGCTACGGCAGTTGCATCAACAAGGGAATATTAACTTTGCCGCGGCGTCTCAAAAATTTATTGCAAACCAGGGGCCAAAGAGCTGGGAACGCATGGCAAATGTGTTCAAGCCCGATTTGGTAGTGATGACTCGTTACGGTCAAATTGACGGGCCGGAGATTTTAGCCAGCTTCCAGAGCCGGGGCGTCCCGGTTATTTATCACATTGATGATAACTTGCTCGAACTGTCAGCATCACTCGGAGCGGAAATCCAGAAGCGTCACGGCGAAGTAGCGGACACTCGACGTATGCTGATGGAGCGGTGTGATTTGATTTACGCCTCGACCCCAAATCTAGCAGAAGTTTTGCGCAAGAAATTTCCATCGCAACGTATTTTCTGTGGGATTTATGCGCCCTATATGGGCAATTCCGTGCGGGAAAGGCGGTCAGTTGTTGGATGTTCTTCGATAATAGGCTATATGGGATCCAAAGGGCATCAACAGGACTTGGAATCAGTTATTCCCGCAATTGCACGTTTAATGGATGAACGTACCGATTTGAGATTCGAGGTGTTTGGCTCAATTAGTATGCCCATTAGTCTTCTCCGATTTGGGGATCGCGTAGTTAGTCATTCCGTTCAGAAATCGTACCCAGAGTTTCTTGCTGAGTTAGCAAATCTGGGATGGAGCTTAGGACTTGCTCCCTTGGTGGATGAGCCTTTTAACCGCTGTAAGGCTCCAACTAAATACATTGAATATTCTGCGGCAGGGATTCCAACAATTGCTTCGTACTCCCCGGTATATGGTGAAGTAGTCCCGCCAGAAGCAGGTTTGCTAGTGGCAGACAATGATTGGTACGGTGCCATTTCTTTTTGGCTAGACCGACCAGGGTTAGCCAAGTCTGCACTGAGTCTTGCCCAAGAATATTGTGCTGGAGAGTTCAGTTTAGATAACCTAGCGAAACAACTAACCTATGTGTTTGATTTAGTTCGTGATGCTCGTGAAGTGATCTATGTTTATGTGGGTGCCGATCGTTCTCAGCAATTGGCAATCAAAGTTCTAGAACACTCAATTAGGCGTAATACCACCGCCCCAGTTAAAGTAATTCCGATGATAGACCTTGATGTGCCTGTGCCGAAAGACCCCAGAAATAGTCAGCGTACCGGTTTTTCATTCAGCAGATTTTGCATCCCTGCGCTGGCTGGCTACCGCGGTAAGGGAATCTATATGGATGCCGATATGCAAGTATTTAAAGATATTCGCGCGCTTTGGGACTTACCCTTTAATGGTAAAAAGGTACTTGTTCAGCATTCAGTAAAGCACACAGAGGAAACTTTAAAAAAAGAAAATGCCCCGGCAACACGAAAGAAGCAGTGTTCAGTGATGTTGTTAGATTGTGCAAATCTTGATTGGAATATCGATCAAATTGTACGTGATCTTGATAAGGGGTTATATGACTATTCCAAGCTCATGGATGAGCTTTGCCTCGAACCAGAGAATAATATTGGTTATGACATCCCCTTTGAATGGAACAGTTTGGAACACTATCGAGCTGAAACTTGTCTGATCCACTACACCGATATGGGAACGCAGCCGTGGGTATCTACCAGAAATCCGAATAGTCACGTTTGGTTGGGAGAAGTCCGGGAAATGCTAAATAACGGCAGTCTGAATATTGACGAATTAAAACACGAAATCCGTCAAGGGTACTTTCGACCGTCATTGGTGCGTGAAATAAAGTATGGTCAACTTGTCCCTGCTTTTCTTCGTGCGTTGTTCAATGCGCTCAACTCTGTACTTGATAAATTGCAAGGGTATGTACCGCATCAGTCTGTTTATAAAGCAAAAAAGGCCAGAAACAAAGCCATAACTACATATTCTGCCGCAACTAAAGCAACGGGTAATTGAGGTTGGGCATTTCGAGTCGTATTTCTTTAATAAACGAAGTTGCGTGGGCTCGGTTTGCTGGACGTGTTTTTATTGAGCGAGAGGGGTTCAAATCTGCCTCTAACGAAGAGCGCATCTTATATGTAGCCAATTCATATTTGCCGACTTTACAACTCAGCTTCGGCAAACCTTTGCAACTGTTAGTAGGAAATGGTTGCATTGCGACTGAATTGCTGAGTGAGTTGCAATTGAGAATGCGGTTTGGAAATAGGATATTGGGTAAAAAATCCACAGACTGGGTACTCAATAGAATCAAGCAGTTCAATCCCACTTTAGTGGTTTTCTGTCGATATAGTGGGCCGCATGTTGAGCTTATCATTGAAATAGCTAGAGCAGCAGGTGTGCCGACCATCTTTCACGTTGATGACGATCTGTTAAACGTACCGATTGAGATTGGTAAGGAAAAATATGCTTATCACAATGAACCATCGAGGTTAGCTGCGGTTCGTTATCTTTTAAGGCATGTTGATCTGGTCTATTGCTCAACTGCGCCGCTCAAGCGACGTCTATTAGCCCATACTGAAAATATTCTAATCGAAGAGGGAAAAATCTATTGTTCCGGTGAGGTAATTGTTCCAGCATTCAATCGCCCAGTAAGAAAAATTGGATACATGGGCTTCGATCACGCCCATGATTTTGAAATTGCTTTACCCGCTATTATACAAATCCTACGACGCCATTCCTGGATAGAGTTTGAGTTGTTTGGGTCCATTCCCAAGCCTGCTTCCTTAAACGAGTTCAGGTCAAGAGTTCGCGTAATTCCTCCTGAGCCGCACTATAAGGAGTTTATGAAAAAATTAGCGAGCCTCGATTGGGATATCGGGATATGCCCGCTAGCAGATACCGACTTCAATGCAGTTAAGGCAAATACCAAATGGGTCGAATACACATCAGTTGGGGCGGCGGTAATCTGTAGTTCAGGAATGATCTACGATGAATGCTGCGATGATGGATGCGGACTTCTGGTATCGACAAGTGATGATTGGGTGAGTGCGATCGAAAGCCTAATTGTGGATAGTACTCGGAGATTTCAATTGGTATTGAATGCTCAACATAGATTGGAGGAGGCATATTCGGTGAATAACTTGCGCAACCAAGTGATAAATATATTTCAACGAGCTCGTGAAATTGCAAGGCTTCGAAATAAGAGTGCGGAAAGTAGTTAGCTTCATTTTAGTATGGCGCGCGTGAATGCCAATACGGATAAGAACCATATAAATAGCTAAAAATTGAATTTATTAAATATTAGGACACACAATGACACCTGCTGACATCAAACAAAGATTAGATTCACTTTTACCTAGCACTCCTTGGGCGCACTTATTTGAATTTGCCCCCGGTATTTTTAGCGTTACCGAAGACAATGAAAAATTCTTTAAGAAGGCGACCGGCCTCAAGCGCGTGGGAGAGGTATTACTCCAAGTTGCTGAGATGCAGGTTCAAAGTCATTCTCTTGTAGGTAAACGGGTGTTGGATTTGGCTTGTGGTGAGGGTGGTCATTCTATTCAATTTGCTGAAAAAGGGGCAAATGTTACGGGAGTTGAGGGGAGAAAGTTGTATGTAGAACGGGCTCGTTTTGCCGCGGAGGCTCTGGGGCAAAAAGTAAACTTTATTTCTGGGGATGTTCGTAATCTGAACTCTCAACTTGGCACATTTGACGTAGTAGTGTTCTCAGGAATTCTGCACCATTTGGGTATTGAAGACTTTGATGGCATGATTTCAGAGCTTGGAAGGCTTACTGATGATATGTTACTAATTTATACCCACGTAAGTTCTGAGTTGGCGGTAAGAAATCACCGATTACAAGGTCCTCAGAAAACAGAAAATGGTCGAGAAGGATTCTTGTTTCGTGAGCATAAAGATGACGCAACTGCTGAGCAGCGAGAGCAGCAAGTTCGTGCCTCCCTTGACAATACCTTTTCATTTTGGGCGCGTGAAGAAGACTTGATTAATGCACTTCGCTCAGCAGGATTTTCTTTGATACTGAAAGTTTTGACCCCTCATCCATTTGGCTGGGAAAATGCGTCGTATAGACCAATAATCGTCGCAAAGAAAGTATGAGAAAATTAAATTAATTAACGATGCTTTTTAATACCTTTGTTTTTTCAGGCCTATTGTTACCTCTGACTCTTCTTATTTTTTGGTTCTCGCCGTCGCCTCGAGCAAAGCGTCTAGTATTACTAATAAGTAGTTTAGTTTTTTATGGCTATTGGTTGCCTTTCTATTTGTTGCTATTAATTGGATTTGTCGCAGTTGCTTGGTATTGCGCTATTGAAGCTGAGAAAACCACGTCCTCATGGCCCGTTTGGCTTGCTAGCATAGTTTTGATTGGTGGGTTGGGATACTATAAATATGCCGGTTTCCTAGGGCAGATAGCTATAGACTTGGGAATGATGGGCACTGATTTTAAAATACTGCAAAGTGCTTTGCCTTTAGGTATAAGTTTCATTGTGTTTCAAGCTCTTGGATATGTCATCGACGTTCATCGCCGCGAATTTTCTGCGGAAAAAAATTTCATGCTAGTGTTGCTGTTTAAAGGGTTTTTTCCTCAGTTAATCGCCGGTCCGATTTGTAGAGCGCACGAGTTGATGCCGCAACTAAAAGGTCAGTTTAGCTTTCGACTCGACCAATTTGTTTCTGGAATCGCCATTTTCTCAATTGGCATGTTTTTGAAAGAATTTCTAGCTGATGGATTAGCTCCGTTGGTTGATCAGTTATTCGTTGGTCAAGACAGTTACTCATTTCACCATGCTTGGGCTGCGTCAGTAGGTTTTGGGGGACAAATTTATGCTGATTTCTGGGGTTACTCAACTATGGCGGTTGGCCTTGCTAGAATGTTTTCTATTGATATTCCAGTTAATTTTAATAACCCCTATTTTTCGCTGTCTCTCAGAGAGTTTTGGAGACGATGGCACATTACATTGTCGCAATGGTTACGAGATTATCTATACAAATCATTGGGAGGTTCTCGGCACGGATTACTGAGGACCGTTATTGCATTAATTATGACTATGATGCTTGGCGGAATATGGCATGGAGCAAATTATACTTTTATTATATGGGGGCTTATCCACGGCGTAGCATTGGTTTTGGAGCATGTTTTAGGAAGGCGGCAAGTTAAAACTAGACATAAAGTTTTATCAATAAAATCAATTTTGAGTTGGGTTTATACCTTTCTCGTAGTGTTCGTCGCATGGGTATTCTTTCGAGCTACCGATGTAAAACAAGCTTTACAAATTGTGTCCGCAATGTTCTCTGGTATTTCGTTGGATGACAAATATTTTTCACCAGAAATTAAGCAAATTGCTTTTTTTTATTTCGGCTCTTATGGTTTTACAGATACCAATAGAGTGGCTATTGGGAAATTTGAGGCGTGAAAATCTATCGCCGAGCGTCTCTATTGTCATAGCTTTCTGGTTTTTCATGGGGGCTCTAGTATTTGGTGCTCCTGTCGCTGTACCGTTCATCTATTTCCAGTTCTGATTATGCGCAGTCTGTTATTTTCGCTTATAAGTTGCCTAATACTATTAGCGAGTTGCGAGCTAGTTCTCCGAGATAGGTTATTTCATAATGTTTCATATTCAAATAGTGAAAGTATTGATAGACAATTACAGCAAAGGGATGCTAGAGACGATTGGAATATTCTTTTTGTTGGCGATAGCGAAACACGCTGGGGAGTTAATCCGCAAGAAATCGATAATAAACTTAATGCTGCTGGAATAAAATCCCGGTCATTTAATCACGCGTTTGATGGTTTCGGTGCGTCGTGGTGGTCACGTTTATTGCCAAATTTGCTTGATGAACCGGCATTGAAAAACGTACAACTAATTATTGTTGGTATTCAGTTAATTGATTCTTATCGGGTTGTCAGCGAGTCGGGGGAAGATTGTGGTGCTTTGCAGAGGCCCGTTCTTACTTCGCCGTTTGCAATTGATTTGCGAGTGAACTCGCTATGCGTCAACCAGACTTGGGATGCGAAGCTTGGAAAAACATTGTTCAGTGATCTTTGGGTGGTGCGTTACGCGTCTTCGGTGCGTTCCTTGCTTATGCCTCAATACATGAAAGGAGCAGGGCAACTCAGGTTTAATTCACGCAAAGACGGCGAATCGATTAATGGCTTTGAACCTCATCGCAGCATTGGTGAAGATAAAGATATGTATGATAGTGAGTTCGCGCGTTGGAAGGCTCAGTATCAAGCTGATCGGGATTTTGTTCCGCTTCAGAAGGTGGTATGGAGTGAGCTGACATCCCCTTCAGGTTTTTTTGATCAGTTAAACGACACAGTACGAAGCAGCGGAAAAAAATTGGCTCTCTTTGCCGTTCCGACAAATCCGGTTGTTATAGATATCTTCAATCGGAGAGATGATTATCTTAGAAACTCGAAACTGCTTAGGGAGTGGGCGGATAACAGAGGCGTGGTGTTTATTGATACGGGTATACAAGACGTCAAGAACCCTGAAAGCTACTTCAGTGATATGAGACATCTGAGTGGTTACGGCGCGGCTATGTTTTCAAGATCGCTAGGAAATATTCTTATAGAGAAGATAGATAAGATTATCCTAAATTGACTTGGATATTTACAAGTGGGCTTCTAAAATACCTTTTTTAAAATAAAAGATAGTATATCTGTAAAAATCGATTTCATATTATGTCACCACATTTATATATATTTTGCCCGTTTTTTAAAGGGCTACGCTTTTTTTCCAACAATGGCGTAAGCTGGTGTTGCTTTGCTGCAAAATCACAGTCTCTTCTTATTCAATGATCGTCGGGTGAAAATCTTCCCATCATTTAATACTACTATTAGTAGACTAGTGGAATTTAATTTTTATAACTTGGTATGATGCGTATTAGCAAAACGCGCTAATATGCTGAATTATAGCGATTGAAAGGAAGTTTGAGTGAATTTGTTAGAACTCATCACAAAAAATGATCCAAATGTATTGGTGCAAGTTTGGGATTCAGCATCGGCAACTTGGGTGGCTTTTGATTCTCCGAAAGAATTGATTAATAAGACTATTAGTTCTAAAGTTAAATTTGTCGAGTGGCGTTTTAAAGTTGTTAAAGACATTGTGCGAGGTTTGAAACTACGGTCAGGCATGCGTGTTGTTGTAAGACAGGCTGCGCGATATTGGCCTAACTTTGCTTCAGGGCAAGGGGTTCTAAAATTTTGTTCCAATGGGGTGAATGATGTTCGTGTAATTTTGGGTTGGCGAGTAGGAGATAGTGACAGTCTTCTGTCGCAGTTTGAATTTATTGCAAATGACAAGCTCCAAGATGTTGAAGTGCCAGCCATAAATGCCACTGATGCAGATTTGGTCATTCAAGTACCGCTACAAAAAGGCGCCAAATTGTTTTTCGGGGTCCACCGATTACTTGATCGTAACCAGTTGTATGCAAGGTGCAAAGGTGATGGTATCGAAGTAGGTCCGGGTCCAAAGCCACAAATCCTTCCAGATGCTCAAACTCGTGTAAAATATTTAGAGCAGGCTACGCCGGATCAATGGCTGCAGCTTTATGGCAAGGATACTAAAGTGCCGGTTGACCCTGAGTTATGGAAACTCTACGTTGTTGGTAATGCCGACAAAATTCCAGCATCTCCGCAATCTCTTGATTTTGTTTTTTCTAGTCATGTAATTGAGCACCTGGCAAATCCCTTGGGACATCTGGCATATTGGTCAGGCCTACTAAAGCCTGGTGGTGTGGTGGTCGCAATCATTCCTGATTGTAGTGGATGTAAGGACTATGTCTTTTTGCCTTCATCCATCGAGGAATTGGCTGTTGAATTCCATAAAAATTCTATGATTCCTACTCTCGCCCATTACCAGCGTTGGGCTAAATTCCGTGCCCCAAATGTAGACCCAGCAGAAATATTAAACTCTGGCCGCTCAATACACGTACATTTTTATACTCCAGAATCAATGAAAGAAATTTTGAAAAAAATGCATCAAGAGATTGGATTCCGTAAATTCAGGGTGATAAGCGAACACAATCATAAAGATTTTTTCGTAATTTTGGAAAAGTGAATGTATTTACTAGCTCTTTTTTGGATTTTTTCTATTAAATAATTGGTGTTAAAGTTGGATAAGGCTATTAAGCTGGTGAGAAAATATTTTTCGATGCGAATTAAATAATTATTTGTTATTTTAATTTTAGCTTAAACGCTAAGTATAGGATTATTTCGGCTGGAAATGCGATTAGGGTATGGTTTTTTCACGGATCTATTAAATTAATTTGTTGGGTGTTTTTTGCAAATATATTGTGATGTGTTAACTAAAGCCATAGATTTTTTGGTCTGTATATAAAAATAGGAAAATTAAATTTTGGAGTTTGTCACGTTTCATACTGCTCTCGGTTCGGATCAGTTTGTTCATCCAAATGAGACCCTCAAGCATAGGGAGTATCTGTCAATGATAGATATGATGTTCTCCTCTGCTCGTTTGTTTTACCCTGGAGCCAAGACTACCATATTAACTAATCATAACTCCAACTTTGATGATATCTCGCAACGGTCGGAAATTGTGAGATTTGATACTGACGCAAGTAAGTTAATGCTCGGGAGAGCAATCGCTCAGTTGGACTATGTGCAAAATAACCTCAATGAGAATCCTATGATCCTTGTGGACTCTGATATTTTATTGAATGCGTCTTTGTCCCCTGTTTTTAAGAGTGATTTCGATGTGGCTGTTACCTGGAGACTGAATGAAAAAATGCCAATAAATGGGGGATTTATCATCCTCAATAATGTGCGTCCTGAAGTCTCATTGAATTTCTTTACCCGCTTCGTAGCTATATATCAGCAGAATTATTTTGATGAAGCTGCATGGTTTGGCGATCAATTGGCTCTAAGGGATGCCATTGGCATCAACTTACATGACTACGGTGAGAATTCAATTGTAGATGTTGAAGGCTGTCGTATTTTATTACTTCCTTGTGATGTTTATAATTTTTCGCCAAGGAATCAATATTCAGAAATTAATTCTAATCTTTCGGAAAAAATCGTATTACATTTTAAAGGTGAGAGAAAGCGATTGATGAATCATTTCTGGAAAGCGTGGCTAAAACCAAGAAATTCATTTGCACCTTGGGTTCTATTTGATGCTTGGCGTGAGCGTCGTTGGTTACAACAACAGGCAAATGATGAAATGCTGGATATTAGTACTAAGAGGTAAATAAAATTGTTCATTTATATTGCGGAGTTCAGAAATGCGATTGCATTATCCTGGAGGATTTTTTCTCGTACTATCGCTGCTAAATATCGCAAATCTTTTCTTGGTTATTTTTGGATGGTTGCACCCGCATTACTCATAACGGGCGGTGTGACCATGGCCAGTCGTGCCGGCGTGATTACACCGGGTATGACAGAGCTTCCGTACCCGCTGTTTGTACTTTTTGGTACGCTTCTTTGGCAAATATTTGCCGAAGCAGTCGAAGTTCCTCATCAGGCATTCGAGGGCGCTCGCAGTTATCTCACTCGGGTTTATTTTCCTCGTGAAGCTATTATTCTTGCTCAACTTTATGAGTCAATCATAACCATGTTAGTTCGCCTGATGCTGGCATTGTTGCTCGTGTCGTTAATGCAAGGTATCGAACTGCGTGGAGTTCTGTTGGTTACTGCTTGTTTTGCAGGTGCATTATTGCTCGGTATGGGTATTGGTTCCGTGCTGATGCCATTTACTCTTTTATTTTCTGATTTGCATAATTCAATCAAACTCGGGCTAGGTTATGGTCTATTTGTAACGCCAGCAATGTATCAACCGCAAGGTGATGGTTTATTTGCAACGCTAGTACGTTACAACCCGGTCACTCCGCTAATGAATTCGGCGCGTGAGGCGGCAGCAGGACTAGCTATTTCAAACTTTCAATTACTCATGTTTGTTTTAGGGGCTGGTGTATTGACTACGATTATCGGCTTTATTGTGGTGCGAGCGGCGGCGCCAATCGTCATCGAGCGAATGTTATTGGGTGGGCGTTGAAATGGCTCAAGATGATATATGCGTTGCCGTCAGCGGTGTTTCAAAAAAATTTTCGCGCTCTCTAAAGCGTTCTTTCGTTTACGGTGCCCGTGATATAGGTAGTCTTCTAATCGGCTATGAAAAGACGCATAGTCTAAGACCCAGTGAGTTTTGGGCGATCCGAGATGTATCGTTTGAACTCCGTCGGGGTAGTTCGATTGGTATTGTTGGACTTAATGGCAGTGGTAAGACCACCTTGTTGCGTATGATTAGCGGTATTCTGCGTCCAACGCTGGGTACTATTGACGTGAATGGTCGGATTGCTCCGATGCTTGCATTGGGGGCTGGTTTTAAACCAGTGCTATCAGGCAGGGAGAATATTTTTCTCAATCTCTCGCTACTTGGTGTAACCGAGAAGGATATTCGTGCTCGTTATGATTCGATCGTCGACTTTTCCGAGCTGAGTGAATCAATTAATGCCCCGATTGGTACTTACAGTTCTGGAATGTTGGCACGCCTTGGGTTTGCCTGCGCTGTACATACAGAGCCACAAATTTTGATAATCGACGAAGTTTTGTCGGTAGGTGATGCCCGTTTTCGCGTAAAGTGCCGCAATCGAATTAACGAATTGCGAAGGGCGGGCACTTCAATGCTCCTGGTGTCGCATAGCGCAATCATGATTGAGACCTTGTCCGATGAATGTATTTTTCTGCGCAAAGGCAGGGTTGCGGCTCATGGTGTGCCGGCGGAGGTACTTAAAGAGTATGAGGAGGACGGCGTGGCGAATGCTGTAATCCGCAATACGTCAACTGCTAAGTTGTTGGTGGATCGTGAGTTATCCCCAAATCAATCAATCCGAGTACGGTCGGTGGCAATTTATGCTGGTGGGACTAGTGATCCAGGGTATTGGGTATGCGGTCATTCAGGAGAGTTAGTTATCTCACTTGATTGCGAAAATACATTTGAAGAAGTGAGCGTTAATTTGATGATTTTTGACCTCACACATCAACTTGGTGAAACAGTCCAGTTCTTAATGTCATGCCGCGATCTAGGCAGAATTCAGTTGAAACCGGGTCAACCAGAAATTCGTCTTTATCTTCCACAAGTGGGTCTACGTCCGGGCACTTACCGTATCAAACTCAGTATTTCGCAAGGCAACATGCATGACATCCTTGATGTGGTGAATGACTTACGATTGGTGGTGAGTGATGCAGGTCGAGCTGCGAACTGCCTTTATTATCAATCGCGAGAATGGAGTTGCATTGGCGGAGAATTCACAGGCGTACCTGAACTTCCTGTTGCGGTCGATGATGTTCTCGATGACTAAGTACGCAACGGACAACAATTACTTTCTATATGAGCGGTTAGGCTGATGTGCGGTATCTTTGGTTATTTCGGTAATTCCACCGGTATGCCCTCACAGCAAAATTCTATTGCCGCACTTGCAACCTTAGGACATCGAGGGCCAGATGCGAATGGGCTATATTGGCGTCAAGATCAAGGTTTAGTTCTAGGTCACACTCGCTTGAGCATCATCGATCCAGGGGAGCGGAGTGACCAACCATTCGAACACTACAGTAACATTCTGGTGTTTAACGGGGAAATATACAACTTCCGAGAGCTACGTCAGGAATTACTGGTGCTCGGTGCCGAATTCCGCACCAGTAGCGATACTGAAGTAATTGCGGTCGGTTACCAGTACTGGGGTTCGAGCATCTTCGGACGGCTTCTCGGTATGTATGCGATAGCCCTATACGATGGGCGAGTAAATTGCCTGCATCTAGCCCGAGACGATTTTGGCATAAAGCCGTTGTGTATGCTGCAGCGAGGTAGCGAGATAATCTTCGCTTCTGAGATAAAAGCAATTGCAGCACTGCGATCACTTTCTATCAATGGTGGAATTCTCACGGACATGTTGAGTTGGGGCTTCCAAATGGAGAACGCTTCGCTTTATGCTGGTGTGAATTACCTTGCGCCAGGCACTATGCTGACATTTTATCGAAACGACAGCGGTTCTTTAAAAATGGTTCAGCACCAAAATAGACTTGCCAACGACACTTATGACAAACCGGGCAATGAACCGACTGCCATGGACCTGCGGGAAGTAATTGAAGCATCCGTTCGCGATCACATGATAGCGGATGTGCCTGTAGCTGTCGCTCTTAGTGGTGGCCTCGATTCAAGTATAGTAGCTGCGGCAGCGGCAGCACATCATCCAGGTATACAGGCATACACATTTACACTGTCATCAGGAAAAGATCCAGAAGTAGAACATGCTGCGCTCTTGTGCCGGCATCTCGGTCTGGAGCATCGAATTGCGCATATAGTGAGCGGAGAACTTGACGGCTGGTTGCGCAGAGTCGCTTGGCATCTTGAAGAGCCAATAACGAATATAAACGCGTTGCTTAGTTATGGTCTTGCGGCTTTGATACGTGCGCAAGGCTTCAAGGTTGTGTTGGTTGGTGAAGGTGCGGATGAGGTATTTGGAGGTTACCCTTGGTACCGTTTTGCACTTGACATAAAAAGGATGGGTGGGCCGAGTGGAGCGTTCCATGCATATCGTAAACGCCGGGCACAATCTGGCTGTGTTCGTGTGCTTCGCCCGGCAGCTGTTGTACTTGCGGAAACCCGTCTTCAGGCTCAGCATCAACACTTTGTATCCAGGCTTGAGCAGTATGCGCACTCGCCACTCGATGGATTTCTTAGTTTTGACCAGGAGACTCAATTGCAATATTCGCAATTATTAAGGGTCGATCGGATGTTCATGGCGCATGGGGTTGAGGCTCGCGTGCCCTTTCTTTACAGGACTGTATTAGAGGCTAGTGCGGCTCTGCCTGCTGCGCGAAAAATGCGCGCCATTGGCAGTGAGGGACGGCTAGAAAAAGTCGCTCTTGCCGAAGCCTTTTCCGGGATTTTACCCGAGCGAGTCGTCAACCGCCCGAAGTTCGGGGAGCAAGGAACTGTCAATATTTGGGATACGTGGTTGTCCGATGCGTTAACTAGTGAGTTCAGGCGTTGTGTTGACGGTGCTGAGTTCCTTGGAGCAAGGCAGTTGCTTGACGAGTTCATCGATTGGCAGGCAGTCACTTCCCAACCGCTTGCTCATAAAGAAAAGTTTGCTATTGCCCTTTTACTTGAAACAGTTGATTCCTTGTTATTATCGCGCGTAAATCCTGATATTTCTCTACCAATACAGTGGGAAATGCTTTGAATAATATTAATCAGGAGACCCTGTGAGTCCTTCAGTATTCAATTGTTTCGCCGAAATTGTTTCTCGTCGCCTATCGGGTAGCGGCCCATTTACTGCGCTAGAAGTAGGGGCCGGCGGTTGGACCCTATTGTCTATTCCTAGTTTCGACAGGGGTATGCGCGTAGCGTTGAACCTGCGTTTTGACAGAATCACCGACCAACTTGCTCGAACTTCACTAGTTGTTGCCAATGCTAATGGTCTTCCATTTGCAGATGAGAGTTTTGATTGCGTAATGAGTTGTTCAGCATTGGAGCATGATCGTTATTTTTGGAGGAGCACTTCGGAAGTGAAAAGGGTGCTGCGTCCAGGCGGATACTTTATTGCAGGTGTTCCGATATACATGACTTTGCAGACTGACAAAGAATTCACGACTCTGACCTACGCGCGTCATGGCCTTGCTTACAATGCAGATTATTATCGATTTAGCGAGCAGGCAGTTCGAGAAGTTTTCTTTGAAGGCTATTCGGAAGTGACAGATGAGATTGTGGTGAGGCAATACCCAAATCCCTATCTTATAGCGGCAGGGCGAAAGTAAATTAATGAGATATCATCAAATCAATGCCGATAGCCCTCTGGCTGTGCTCACACCGTATTTAATTCCCGAGGTCTTGCGTACGCGTAAAGTCATTAATCTCGGAGATGGCTTTATTTTTCGGGCAATCGAACGCCTTGTTGGACATTTTGCCCCGGCGCGCACATTTTCGCCACGTATCGTTCTTCCTGATTCGGCACTATCGGTACTTGAGAATTGTCCCGCAGTGATTCTTGCAGGAGCAAATCAACTAAATGATCGTTACACTGTCTGGCCAGGCCTAACCGCTGAGCAAATACGTGCTTCCACGCTTCGCCTAATACCTTTTGGCATTGGTTTGCATGGAGAACCCGGTTTTACAGACCAACTTTCCGATGCAACAAAGCAGGTATTGATAGCGCTACACGAGCGAATCGAGTTTTCCTCTTGGCGTTGTCCGCATACAGTTGATTATTTAAAAAAAGAATTGCCACAGCTATCATCACAATTATTAATGACTGGATGTCCGGTGATATATGATGAGCCATTGATAGAAGGGAAATCGTTTCATGAAGCTGATCGTAGTATTGCTGTGACTGTTACTGAGCGTGGGGAGTATTGGGCGCGTGAAACGGCAATTATTGATTTTGTCGCGAAAAATTTTCCGCGTGCGAAGCGTTACTTGGTGCTGCATCAAAATTATTCCCCACCACCTCGTTTTGAATACTTTCGTCATCGTTGGTTGTCTTGTTTACCCTCCCAATTGAACGACTACCAGCGGCTAAGGCAGTATGCAGTTCGTCGCGGTTTTCAAATAGAGTGCCCCAAGGGTGCAGATGAATGCATAGCGTTCTATAGAAACATCGATATGCATTTTGGTAGTCGGTTGCATGCGCATTTGCTCTTCCTAAGTCGTGCAAAGCGAAGTTGGCTAGTACCTGTAGATGGGCGTGCGCTTGGCATGGCGGAGTTTCTTCAATTTCCAGTTTTTCAGCCAAATGATCTCGGAGAGGCAATGGATTTTGATTTTGAAATTGTACGTAATCGGGCTCGTGAAGGCTTTTCTGTTATGCACCGTTTTGTGAAAACATTAGCGTTATGAATAGTTTATTTATAAAGTTACATCAGTTGTTCGGCGTTTCTGGACCTAAAGTTCTCGACCCTTTACCCGATGATGCTGAAATAAAACGATTGATTGCTGATATTCGTTCGGCTAACTTATCTTACTGTGGCAAGCCAAAGCTTGAGAATATTGCTGATGCCGTACTGCAAATTCGTAGAGATAATATCCCAGGGAATTACCTTGAAGCGGGCGTTGCCCTAGGCGGTTCTGCCATTTTGCTTGCCTTACTAAAACCTAGTGACGTGGAGATTCAGCTTTACGATATCTTCGGAATGATCCCTTCACCGGGTGAGAATGATGGAGAAGATGCACATCAGCGCTATCAAGTGATACGTTCTGGAAGCTCTGAGGGGTTAGGCGGTGAGACTTATTATGGTTATGTCGATGGGCTCCTTGAAAAAGTAAAGGAGAATTTACGTCAATTTGGTCTTGATCCTGATTCTGGCAAAATCCGCTGTATTCCTGGACTTTTTGAAGATACTTTGTATCCATCTGAGGGGATTGCATTTGCACATATTGATTGCGATTGGTATGACTCGGTAAAAATATGTATCGAGCGTATCGCACCAAAACTTTCTCCCGGCGGGATTATGATTTTCGACGACTATTCGTCTTACTCAGGCTGTCGCCGTGCGGTCGATGAGTGGCTCGAGAGAGATTGCCGCTTTGAAAAGATATTTCTTCAGCGCTCATTAGGGATAAGGTTGTCAACTTTATGATTTGCTTATGCAAGCAATTTAGTCATAAAACCGCTATAGAATATAAGGGTAACTTCGATGGAGCTCAATTTTACATAGAGATTTGTTGGGTAATATTTTAAGATTGAATTAATCGAATCAACTAAATTACTGTTTGCGAAATGAATTATTGCAACATTGATCCATTACTGCCTGATCCTATACGTGTTTTCGTGGCATCTACGCCTGCCGAGTGGCTCCCAGTAAGAGTGTTGGAATTCTCTATAAAAGAGTCGACCTCATTGCCTGTGGAGTTGTCAGCAATTTATAACAGTAACAGAGCTATACCAACTCCACTCGCAATTCAAAATCGTCCGAGAACCCCGTTTTCATTTCAGCGTTTTTTGATACCGGAACTTTGTGAGTTCAAAGGCAAAGCGATTTATCTTGATGCTGATATGCAAGTGTTTCAGGATATTGGTGAATTGTGGAATCAGGATTTTGCCGAATGTGATTTGCAAGCGGTTCAAGACGGTATCAACGGGCGTCGAGGCCAGTTCAGCGTTATGTTATTGGATTGTCAGAAACTGAGGTGGAATGTTGATCAAGTTGTCGCCGATCTGGACGCAGGGAAACTCGACTACTCTGCATTGATGTATGAAATGAGAGTGGCCCAGAAAATCGGTCGGGACATTTCACCAAACTGGAATTCCCTGGAGTATTACGAAAAAGGGGAGACTTGTTTGTTACACTACACGGACATGAATACGCAGCCCTGGATATCAACAGCAAACCCTCTCGGTCATCTTTGGGTGTCTTGCTTGAAGCGTGCATTGAATTGCGGTTTTATTAGTCGTGCGGAGGTAGAGCAAGAAATTGCTTCTGGTCATGTGCGTCCGTCTTTATTAGCTCAAATTGATGAAAGTCTAGAGTTTTCGGTGACTTTGCCCGCATCACTTCGTAAACTCGATCGAAACTTCGTGGCGCCATATCGAAAGCTACATACCGGGAAAAGTCGTCCTTGGACTTCTTTGAGATCAGCTATTACTGCTTTCTTGAGACGCAATTATTATCAATCACGGCTACCAATTATTTTTAACAGAAATTGAATGGCCACCAGTGTCGCTGTCATCATTGTTACTTGGAACTCGGCTAATCTGATTGATGGAGTTTTAAAGTGTTTGGTTTCGCAGACATTACATCCTGCTCGTGTTTTGCTGATCGATAATGGAAGTGAAGATATTGATTTACTTAGCCAAGTAGTTAGTAGGTTTCAAGGTTATGAGCTAGTAAAACTCGTAAACAACACCGGTTTTGCTAAAGCTAACAACATAGGCGTTAGCCTGTGCCAAAATCTGGATTTTGTCGCGCTGCTTAACCCTGATGCATTTCCAGAGCCAGAATGGCTTGAGCGATTAGTTTCGGCAGCTATGCGTCATGATGATGCTGCAGCGTTTGGCAGTCGACTACTTGATTACACCAATCCCACGCGGTTAGATGGTGCGGGGGATTTCTTGACAATCGCTGGTCGGCCAGGAAGACGTGGCCATGGAGCTAACGCCAACGAACAATTTACACGCGAAGAAATAATTTTTTCTCCGTGTGCCGCTGCTGCACTTTACCGATATTCCGTATTGATTTCAGTCGGAGGTTTTGATGAGAATTTCTTTTGCTACGTTGAAGACATAGATCTTGGCTTTCGGATTTTGTTAGCTGGCTACAGTTCAATATACGTTCCTGATTCAGTGGTACTTCATATTGGATCTGCTCTAACTGGAAGAAGAAGCGATTTTTCGGCTTATTTTGGACATCGCAATCTTTCTTGGGTCTTTTTAAAAAATATGCCGGGACCGCTATTATTGGCCTTATTGCCACTGCACATCTTACTGAGTATTTTTACTTTGGGGTATTGTCTTTTTCGGCGTCAAGGGCTGTTGATTTTGAGGTCCAAGTTGGATTCGATTCGGGGTATTCCTAGGGTTTTGCAACAGCGGCGAGAAATACAAAAAAGTCGCGTGGTGACAATAGGTAAAGTCTGGAAAGCGCTTGATAAGCGTATTTAAAATTTTGGCCAAAAATATCTGGCGATTGAAATTTCAACTTTTAGATAAATAATGACACCTAATATTTCAGCCATTGTTGTTAACTATAATGCGGGGCCTTTACTGACGGAATGCATCAATTCTTTACGCGCAAGTTCAATGGATATAGAGGTTTTGGTAGTTGACAATGCGTCGCGTGATGGGAGCTTAGACTCATTAAATGGGATTCGAGGGCTAAGGATAATTAAAAATATTGAAAATAGAGGGTTTGCTGCGGCGTGTAACCAAGGTATCGAGCAAGCACTAGCCGATAATCTACTTTTCTTAAACCCAGATTGTTCCTTTGTTCCAGGAGCATTGAAAGAACTGTTATCCGAATTGCACGCTGATTCCAATACGGGGATGGTGGGTGGTCTTCTTTTAAATTTAGACGGAACCGAGCAGGGCGGAGGAAGACGCGCCATACCCACTCCTTGGCGTTCTTTTGTTAGGGCGTTTGGGTTGTATCGATTTGCTAGTCGATGGCCTAAATTGTTTTTTGATTTTTCCTTGCACAAGCAACCTTTGCCTCCTGACGCTATAGAGGTTGAAGCTATATCCGGTGCCTGTATGCTAGTTAAGCGTGAAGCCATAGATCAGGTTGGAATTTGGGATGACGGTTACTTTCTCCATTGCGAGGATCTGGATTGGTGTATGCGTTTTCGGCAAAAAGGCTGGAAAATTATGTTCGTTCCTTCAGCCAAGGCTGTGCATGAGCATGGCGCCTGCGGGCGTGGTCGCCCACTTTTTGTCGAGTGGCATAAACATAAGGGGATGCTGCGCTTCTACCGAAAATTTTTTCGGCATCAATATCCTGGTGTACTGATGGTGCTAGTCACTTTAGGTGTCTGGGTTAGATTTTTATTCGTAGCTGGTTATAGCACGTTGAAGCGGTTCCACAAATCATAAGGGATCATATGGCAAGCGGTAAACGCATCGGTGTCTTGGGAGCAAGCAGTCACGTTGGATCGGCGCTGTTGCCTATGTTGGCTTGGGCTGATTTTGATGTTATCGCCTTTTCCCGTCAGGAAATGTCATCTACAGTGTTGCCGGTTACGTGGCGAATAGCTAAATCTTTAGCATCCAGTGCAGATCATGAGGAGATTTCTTATTGGATTTGCCTAGCCCCCATTTGGATATTGCCAGAATATTTAACTGCATTCCAAGCTAGCAACGCCGCGCGCATTGTAGTGTTGTCATCTACGAGTCGCTTTACTAAACAGGATTCGATCGATCCTGCGGATCAAATGCTTGCTCAGCGTTTTGCAAAATCAGAAACTGATTTACAAGAATGGGCGAAAAAAGCCGGCGTTGAGTGCGTCATCTTGCGGCCCACATTAATTTACGGCTTGGGGCGTGATAAAAATATTTGCGAAATTGCGCGCTTGATTCGGCGTTTAGGGTTTTTTCCGTTGTTAGGGCAGGCCAAAGGGCTCCGACAGCCCGTTCATTGCTCTGATGTGGCTCAGGCTTGCGTGTCCGCATTATTTGCCGCGAACGAAGTGGATAAAAGCTACAACCTGTCTGGCGCAGAAGTGTTGAGCTACAGAGATATGGTTGCACGCATTTTTAATGCTATGGGTCTTAAACCGCGTTTTATTAAAATTCCTTTGGTTTTAATTAGGGTAGGGTTTGTCATCCTAAAAATCTTGCCCCGTTATCGGAGTTGGTCGTTCTCAATGATGGAACGCACAAATCAAGATTTGGTTTTCGATCATCAAGATGCAAGCCGGGATTTGGGATTTAATCCAAGACCATTTCGGCTTGATCCTGAAGACTTAGAGATCGGCGGCCTCTAAAAAGTCAATTATTAACATCCTTCGCCCTAGCCATTTCCCAAAGGCAAAGCGGGGCGCTCAGATTTGGATTTGGTAAACTGTGATTGTCAAAACTCAGTGGTTATGCGCCAACTAAAGCAAAATGGGGCAGGCTATGAAGCAGATCATTTTATATTCAAGGTAGAACAATCTCGCTCCGAGTGCGATTATTCCGGTTCAGATTGGGAATCTTCAGGTTCCGAATCAGAATGACCAGGCTTTAAGTTTGGCTATTCAAGCTCTAAAGGAGAGCAGACAAGCTTAGACAGAGATCATTCAAGCTCTGAACGAGAATGATGGAGCTCAAAGAGTGGTTCGTCGAGTTCAGAGCTAGGATAATCTCACTCAGAGGGTGAATCGCCGAGTTCGGAAGGAGAATGACGAGGCTTTGGGGTAAATGAATCTACCTCAAAGCCTCAGTGGCCAATGGCTAGGCTTGTTATGGTTGGTTCGCCGTTCCGTGATTTGGGCCTGGAGATTTACGTGCGAACCGTTTGCCAAGGCTGTCTAGGTGTTCGGCCAAGGAACCGTCCTTACCGGCCAGTTTTGCAGCCTGATAAACGACAAGGGTTTGTCCATAGGCGTCGCTGTCGGCGGCTAGATAGGTGTCTTCTATACGCTTGGTTAGCTGCCGTGCGGCTAAGACAATCGGCTCTAGTTGCCGAACCAGTGCGACGTCGCGGCGATATTCTTCCAGATCGAAGTTGCGCGGTAAAATGCCTTCATTTTGCGTAGCCATGACTAGGCCTTGATCGACAAAAGCCCGGCTTCTGTCGCCCATTTTTGGCAAGGTTCGCCTGTCGTCTGCGGTTAAATCGATTAGAAACGGCAATTTGGTTTGAATATCGTTTAGGGAAGTTAAAACCGCTTGTTGTTGTTCCGGGAGCAGATCACCCTTGATAAGGTCGTTGGTCATAAAGTCTCCTTGATAGAAGCACGTGAGAAATCGCCATAACTATTCAGGCTATGGCGGGTTTTACTTGAGCAGTTTTTAGACATGCTCAGCAATAGCGGGTTGGGTTTTTTATAGCTATGCCTGCTGCAAGCGTTGACAGGCGATGTTGGCTCATGGGTATCGGTACAGGAAGTGTAGTTTGGGTTGAAAAGTTTTCAAACGGATAGAGTTAGCTGACTGGTTGTTTATTTATCGTTCCTTGTATTTACCTAGTTTATGTTTGCTAATTGTGCAAATAAACTGGTAACCAAGGAATGTTCTGGTTGATTATTCACAGTAAAATCCCGCGAATAAGGTACCTGATTACTTATGAGTTTCAGCCGTATGGAAGACCCTTCAAATAACCGTCATACCGGCATACCCTCTGGGGCACAAGTGGATTGCCGGTATCCAGCGTACACGGATGTAACGGGCCAATTGTGAGCGGAGTGATTCCCGGCTCGCATCCATGCCGGGGCGACGCGACCTTTAGAACTCATAGGATCACACGATTTCAGAGTCGGCTGAAGCTTATACGTAATCAGGAAAAGGTAAGAAGCTGAGCAAATCATTACTGATCCGGCCTTTTGAAGTATTAATATCTATTCGTCTTCAGCTTGTCGAAAGGCTGCCTGCGCTGCGACAAGTTCAGCAAGACCCACTAAAACATCTGAGGATCAGATCATAGACTTACTTACTTTTTGCTAATTGGTCTCATTGAACTGCTAACGACGCCATGGATAACACACTTGAGCTGTTAAAATCCGCACTACAAAACATGCCTGATCTAGAATTAGCCGTCTTGGTTGGTAGTCGTGCTACAGACACAGCCAGAGACCAAAGCGACTGGGATATTGCCATACGCTGGCAAAAACAACTGGATGCTTTAGCTCGTCTTGAACAGTCAGAGCGCTTGAAGCAGAAGATTACCGCCTGTTCCGGCATTCATCCAGATCGGATCGATTTGATAGACATGACGGCGGCCAGATTGGCTATGCGAGCATTGATTGCCGAAGAAGGGTTAATTTTAAAGGTCGACGACACACTGGCATGGTTTCATTACCTTAGTCAAACATGGGCGGAACTAGAGGACTACTACTGGCGGAAACAACATGCGGCTTGATCTTTACCAGTCTGAATGCGAGAGAATCGCCAGCGAGCAAATGGCATTACTGACCGAAGCCAAGCAGCGCATTCTGTCGGATAAACCGCTGAGTCGGCTTGAGCAAAGTGGCGTTTTACACGCCCTGCAAGTACTTATCGAAAACGCGATAGGCAAGGCAAAACACACGCTCAAATTGTCTGGCGAAACCGTGCCAGTATCGGCTTACGATACATTTGCCGCACTTGGACGTCGGGGAGATATCGATGCCCATGTCTTGCAACAGTGGAATTCGGTGATAGGTATACGCAATCGTATTGTGCATGACTACATGAACATTGATATGAATCTAATCAATCAACTTATCATCAATGATCGCCAGTTGTTTGTTGCTGAGTTTTTAAGTAAACCATTTACGGTGGAAGGCCAATCTTAAAAGTTAAAAAGACCTTGACGCGTAATCAATGCTCGACATTTGTCCCTGTTGTGAAGTGTCGATGGTCAAAGAATGATATCGAGGTTTTTGTTGGGGCTGTAGTTAGGTTACCATGCCCGCTTTTTTGGCATCGGCGAAAATCAATCTCTATTTAGTGGGATGATCAAAAATTAAAAACCTTCTTATTTTCGCGACGCCCGGTACAGGGCGAGAGGAAGAGTTTTAGTGGTTGCCGTATAAATCTGCTGGCAGTCCCAACCCATATAATCACCAAAATGAAAACAGTCATCCTAGCCGGCGGGTTCGGCACGCGTATCAGCGAAGAGTCACATCTAAAACCCAAACCGATGATCGAAATTGGCGGTAAGCCAATTTTGTGGCACCTGATGAAGATTTACTCGCGCTATGGCATCAACGACTTCATCATTTGCCTGGGTTACAAGGGTTATGTCATCAAGGAATACTTTGCCAACTACTTTTTGCACATGTCCGATGTAACGTTCGACATGGAGCATAATCGCATGGAAGTGCATGAAAAAAATGCGGAGCCATGGCGGGTGACACTTATCGATACCGGACACGATACTCTGACGGGCGGCAGGCTGCTTCGGGTGAAAGACTACATTGGTGACGAAACCTTTTGCTTTACCTATGGCGACGGTTTGGCCGACGTCAATATCGATAACTTAATTCAATTCCATCGATCGCAAGGCAAAGCCGCAACGCTGACGGCGATTCAACCGCCTGGTCGCTATGGTGCCCTAAATATTGCAGGAGCTGCGGTTCTTGATTTCCAGGAAAAGCCGGCTGGCGACGGAGCCTGGGTTAACGGTGGATTTTTCGTGCTGGAGCCGTCGGTGTTGGACTATATAAAGGGTGACCAGATCAGTTGGGAGTCGCAACCCTTGCAACGCTTGGCTACCGAAAATCAACTGGCGGCCTATCAACACAAGGGTTTCTGGCAGGCGATGGACACCATGCGCGATAAGAATCATCTTGAGGAACTGTGGAGCCTTAATCCGCCCTGGAAGGTGTGGTAATGAACGCGCAATTTTGGCAAGGCAAGCGCGTCTTGCTAACGGGTCACACCGGCTTTAAAGGTAGTTGGTTGTCGCTTTGGTTACAGTCTAAACAAGCTGATGTCGTCGGCTATGCGCTTGCGCCGCCGACTAAGCCAAGTTTGTTCGAAGTCGCTGCAGTTGAAAACGGTATGACCAGCATCATCGGAGATATTCGCGATTTGCAAAAGTTGCAATCTGTGTTTGACAAGTATCAGCCCGAGATAGTGATTCACATGGCGGCGCAGCCATTGGTGCGTTACTCCTACAGCGAACCGGTTGAGACTTACTCAACCAACGTGATGGGTACGGTCAATTTGCTTGAAGCGGTACGTCATAGCTCAAGCGTCAAAGCAGTGGTCAACGTGACCAGCGATAAATGCTATGAAAATCGCGAATGGGTCTGGGGTTATCGCGAGAACGAGGCGATGGGCGGCTACGCCCCCTACAGCAACAGCAAGGGATGCGCGGAATTGGTGACAGCTGCTTACCGCAATTCCTATTTTCATCCAGATAAGTATTCCGATCATGGCGTAGCACTGGCGTCTGCCCGAGCCGGCAATGTGATCGGCGGTGGCGATTGGGCGGAAGACCGGTTGATTCCGGACATCATACGGTCGATTAGTCTAGGTCAGCCAGTCAATATTCGTAATCCTCACGCCATTCGTCCCTGGCAGCACGTGTTGGAGCCGCTATCCGGCTATTTGTTACTGGCAGAAAAATTGTATGAAGCTGGGTCAAACTACTCAGAGGCCTGGAATTTTGGGCCGAACGAAGACGATGCCAAGCCGGTGCAATGGATTGTAGAAAAATTAACCGGCGCTTGGGGTGAGGGTGCCAGTTGGGTCGTCGATGGCGGCGATCACCCACATGAGGCGCATTATCTAAAGCTGGATTGTGCAAAAGCCAAGGCAAGGTTAGGTTGGCAGCCGCGCTGGTCTTTACCGCAAACGTTGGAAAAAATCGTCGAATGGCATAAGGTCTATGACAAAATACCGGATGTGCGTGAAGCAACATTAAGGCAGATAGCAGCCTATCAAGCTGAAAAAGAGGATTAAGCCATGCAAGCAATAAAGGCAATTTATAAGGACGGCAATATTCAGCTATTGTCTCCAATGCCGGACATCAATGAAGCGGAGTTGTTTATTATCGTTTTGGATAAAGACAAGCAATCGAATGCTGTGGCGAGTTCATTTCGCAATACGCCATCCAATTCAGAAGAAGAATTTCAAGCACTAGGCTTGGCAAATTACTTTGATACCGAAGATGACAATAACGTTGATTGGGAGGAGCTATTTGATGTTAAGCCTAGGTGATATTGTTCTCCTGGATTTTCCTTACGGTAAGCAGGGGGGGAGTAAAGTTCGCCCCGGCTTGGTGATCGGCTTTAACCAGCATAACAATTTTGGCGATTTAAACATCGCCTACATAACTTCAGAGCTTGACAGCTATGGGTTTGATCCCGCAGCCGTACAAATTTCCACGAACGATTTTTCGGAAGGAACGCTAAAGCGCGACAGCTTGGTTCGCGTTGATAAAGTGATTTCTGTTCAAAGCAGAAAATGTCGCAAAGTGGCTGCAGTTAATGCCAAAAAGATGGACGAAATATTACGAAAGGCAACAGCGTTTAATGTTGAAAATTTTGCTGCCCACAAGTTCAATGCTTCTGCATTTGTCTCAGGCGCTAGCGTCATCCCACCCTCCGGCAAAGTGCTGGGTGCCAGCGAACTAAAAAACATGGTCGATGCGTCCTTGGATGGTTGGTTGACCACCGGACGCTTCAACGAAGCATTTGAAAAACGTTTTGCCGAATTTGTCGGTGTGCCATATGCATTGACCACCAATTCCGGTTCCTCGGCAAATTTGTTGGCTTTTACTGCATTGACCTCGCCCAAATTAGGCGAGCGGGCCTTAAAGCCGGGCGATGAAGTCATTACCGTTGCTGCGGGATTTCCGACGACCGTCAATCCTATTTTGCATGCCGGTATGGTGCCGGTGTTCGTTGATGTGGACATTCCGACTTACAACATCGATCCGCAAAAAATTGAAGCAGCAGTGTCCGAGCGCACGCGAGCCATCATGATCGCCCATACCTTGGGAAACCCTTTTGACTTGGATGCGGTAATGGCCGTAGCCAACCAGCATAATTTGTGGGTTATAGAGGACTGCTGCGATGCGCTGGGCTCCACCTACAAAGGTCAACATGTGGGACAGTTCGGCCACATTGCTACTTGCAGTTTTTACCCGGCGCATCACATTACGATGGGCGAGGGCGGCATGGTGTTTACCAAGGATCGTAAACTGCGCAAAATTATCGAATCCTTTCGTGATTGGGGACGAGATTGCTATTGCGCACCGGGGTGCGACGATACGTGCGGTATGCGTTTCGGTTGGCAATTGGGTACATTACCGAAAGGTTACGACCACAAATATACCTACTCGCATTTGGGTTACAATCTGAAAATCAGCGACATGCAAGCTGCCTGTGCGTTGGCACAAATGGATCGTTTGCCTGACTTTATTGCGATACGTAAGCGCAACTTCGAATATCTGAAACAGCTTCTAAAATCCTGTGAGCAGTTTTTAATTCTGCCTGAGGCGACGCCAAACAGCGAGCCTTCCTGGTTCGGCTTCCCCATCACCTTACGGGAATCGTCAGGCTTCGCCCGTGTCGATCTACTGAAATATCTGGACCAATACAAAATCGGTACCCGCTTGTTGTTTGCCGGAAACCTAACCCGCCAGCCTTATTTTCAAGGCAGAAGCTATCGGGTTAGCGGCGATCTGAATAATACTGATGAGGTGATGAATAATACCTTATGGATAGGCGTGTATCCGGGTTTGACAGAGGAAATGTTGAGCTTTGTCGTCGAGCGGTTCGAAGCGTTTTTTGGCGTGAGTCAATAGTTTGCGTGTCCTTGTCACTGGAGTGACCGGCTATTTAGGCAGTCACTTAGCTACGGAGTTACTCAAAGAAGGGCATGAGGTGATCGCCCTGAAACGAAAGCTATCGCCTTTGAATAGGATCCAAGCCATTTTGCCCAAGCTGGTTTTGCACAATTTGGAGGAAACCAATCTAGCTGAGTTATTCGCGGGTTTTGAAAAATTCGATGCGGTGATTCATACATCTACATGTTATGGCAGAAACGGCGAGAGTATTAGCCAAATAGCCGAAGCCAACTTGGTGTTTCCACTGGAAATATTAGAAGCTGCGGCTTTTGGTCATGTGGGCGTATTTATCAACACCGACACGGCATTGGATAAACATCTCAATCCCTATGCATTTTCCAAAGCGCAATTTTTAGAATGGGGAAAATATTTCTCTGAGCAAGAGAAAATTCGTTTCATCAATTTGCGGCTAGAACATTTTTACGGCGCTGGCGACGATAGCTCAAAATTTACCACCCACGTTATCAATAGCTGCTTGGCTAATGTAGCGGAATTAAACCTGACGCTTGGCGAGCAGCGACGCGATTTTATACACATAGATGATGTGCTATCAGCGTACCTGCTTTTGCTGAACAAACGAGATGCTTTTGTAGACTGGTTTATTGAAATTGCAGTGGGTAGCGGTGTTGCTGTGACTATCAGGCAGTTTGTGGAAACTGTGCATAACTTAACTGCATCGACAACCCGCTTGAATTTCGGTGCAATGCCCTACCGGGCTGGGGAATCAATGCTTTCTCAAGCAAATGTAAGTGCCTTGCAAGCCTTAGGCTGGCATTGCAGTCACGATCTCGTGCAAGGCTTGCAGTTTACGATTAAAGGATCAAATTAATGAAACTGCTGATTTCAGGCGGATGCGGGTTTTTGGGTAGTAATTTAGCTGCCGATGCGCTTTCTCGTGGCGACGAGTTGCTGGTGTTTGATAATCTCTACCGTAACGGTTCACGCGCGAATTTGTCATGGTTGCAAACTCAGGGAAAATTTCTGTTCGAACACGGCGATATTCGCAATCAGAATGACATTACCCGTGTTATCCAGTCGTTCAAACCGGATGTCATATTTCATCTAGCTGGACAAGTGGCTATGACCACATCCATTGCCAATCCGCGCATGGATTTCGAGGTAAATGCAATCGGGACATTCAATCTGCTGGAAGCTGTTAGACAGTATTCGTCCGATGCGATCGTGGTGTATTCCTCTACCAACAAAGTCTATGGTGATTTGGAGCAGTTTTCTTATACAGAGACGCAAACGCGCTATCAATGCAATGAGCACCCCACTGGTTTCAGTGAAAATATTCCGCTGGAATTTCATTCGCCCTATGGTTGTTCCAAAGGAGCCGCTGATCAATATATGCTTGATTACGCGCGAATATTCGGACTTAAGACTGTGGTTTTTCGTCACTCCTCAATGTATGGCGGCAGACAGTTCGCTACATACGATCAAGGCTGGGTTGGCTGGTTTTGCCAAAAAGCGGTGGAGTCTGCTAGAGGTTTGAGTATGGATGCTTTCACTATTTCCGGTACCGGCAAACAAGTACGCGATGTGCTTCATGCTGAAGACATGAAAAGTCTTTATGCCGCGGCAGTACGGAATATCGATAAAGCTAAAGGGCAAGTGTTTAATGTCGGTGGCGGTATAGAAAACAGCCTGTCTCTGTTGGAACTGTTTGATTTGTTGGAAGCGATCGTTGGCGTTCGGCTTAATTACGAGCAATTGCCTGTGCGGGAAAGCGATCAACGCGTGTTTGTGGCTGACATAACCAAAGCCAAACGCCTGCTTGATTGGCAGCCACACGTCACCGCGCCGGCCGGCGTATCAGCAATGGTGAAATGGGTTGACCAATCTCAATGAGTCATGCAGTCTCTAACGAACGCACCCGAAATTATTTGCGGCAAATAAAAGGGTCGGTGATTTACAAAGCTGTCAGTATGGCGGCGTCGTTTTGTGCAATTCCTGTGATGATTGATTATCTGGGGCAGGAGCAGTTTGGTATTTGGTCCACATTACTTACGGTGATGTCCTGGATGGTGTTTTTTGATCTGGGCATAGGTAATGGTCTTCGCAATAAGGTAGCAGAAGCCCTGGCAAAGAATGATCGCGCAGAAGCTGCCCATTATATCTCATCGGGTTATGTCCTAATTGGTGGGATAGCCTTGATATTGTGGGTACTAGTTACCAGCGCCTCATTTTTTATTCCTTGGCAACTAGTATTTAATTCCCAGGCAATTTCGGAAGAGACTTTGCGCGTAACAGTGCAGATCTCGACATTTTTTATCCTATTAAATTTTTGGATTGGTTTGATCAGTGCTCTTCTTAGCGCAGTACAAAAATCATCATTGATCGCATTGGGTCCTTTGATTTCAAATATTCTAACGTTAACTCTTGTTTTTGCTTTGACAAAATTAACTGACGCATCAATTAATAATTTAGCAGCAGTCTATGGTATTTCGATGATTGTGGCGAATTTAATATTGAGTTTAAGGTTTTATCAATATAATCGCGATTTATTGCCAAGGTTTTTTTTGGATAAGAATCATATTCGTCCTTTGTTATCGGTAGGTATGCAATTCTTCGTAATACAGCTTGCAGTATTAGTTATATTCACTACTGATAAGTTACTCATTACTCAGATTTTTGGTCCTGGATATGTAACAGAGTATGAGGTTGTTTTCAAGCTTTTTAGTATAATCAGCTTTTCTCACACTTTAATTTCCGCCCCGCTTTGGTCTGCTTATACCGATGCATACCATAGAAACGATATCTCATGGATTCGTCGTATGCTGCAAAAACAGATGATGTTTTTAGTTGGCATCGGTATTACGGTAGTAATCTTGGTCTTAATAGCTAAACCCGTTATTGCCCTTTGGATAAGTTTTGAGTTAGATGTTTCAATGTCGTTGGTAGTTGCAATGGGGTTATTTGTGTTGATATCCACTTGGAATAATGTTTTTGCTATGTTTGTGAATGGCATTGGTAATATCTCCGTTCAATTGTATACAGCAATAGCTGCCATGCTAGTTAATATTCCATTGGCGCTTTTCTTCACAAACCAGTTAGGGTTTGGGTCATATGGTGTAGTATTGGCGACCTGCGTAAGTTTACTTTTTGCTGGTGTCGCTCTTCCTGTTCAAGTTTTCCAGATTATCCGTCGCTGAAATTGATTGGTAAAGTAATAATTAGCAGCCTAAAGTATATATGCCAAAGATCAGCATTCTAATTCCCGTATATAACCGTAAAAAATTTATTGCTGATTGTATTCAGTCAGCTTTAAATCAAACGATTTCGGATTTTGAAGTCGTGGTAGTAGATAATGCCAGCGACGACGGTACATGGGAAGTATGTCAACAGTTTGCGGAAAAAGATCGGAGAGTCCGGGTTTTTCAAAACGATACGAATATTGGGCCTGTAAAAAATTGGTTGGTCTGTGTTGAAAAAGCAAGAGGCGAATATGGGAAGATATTGTTCAGTGACGATTTGATATTTCCTCAGTTTCTTGAGCACACAATCCCTTTTATTGAAAATCCAGAAGTGGGCTTTGTTTCAACAGGAGTAATAATTGGAGCTTCGCCTGAAAATGGGAGTATATATTTTTCATCCTTCGGTGATGAAAGCTTTATTTCGTCGCCGCAATATTTTCAATTGTTACTAAACGCCTCGGTTCCATTCTCGCCCGGAGCAGCAGTTTTTAGAATGAAGGATATTCGGAAAAATCTTCAGGTATCTTTCCCAACACGTATACCTCGTGATTTCACACTAAATGGAGCCGGACCTGATGTGTTGCTTTTTGCACTAACTGCAATTGCCTATAAGTCTGTAGTGATGCTTCCATCCGTGGATGCGTTTTTTCGGTCCCATCCGGAATCGATCAGCATATTAAATAATGATAATGAAGTAGAAAATGGCTATAGAGCGGCATTAGCGTGGTTTTTTGCTAAGAAATTATCAGGAAAATATTGGAGAAAATATGCGGCCCGTTCTTGGTTGTCCAAAACTTTGAAAACACGGAAAATAAGCTCCTTAGTCCAACATTGTGTTTATTATGAAGGGCGTGGGACGATCATCGAAGCATTAATGGTATTGGTAACAGCTTTTTCTTTAGCTGCAGGAAAACTGATTGGGTTTTTACGTCGACACTGAAAAGTACCTTGTCTATTAAATTTATTGCTAAATAATGCTCTGTGTGTGGCTTTGCTGTTTTAATGTGGAAAATTATCTTTTAATAAGGTCTGGTTTTTTTCAGATTTTGTATTTATAAGTATCTCCAATGTCTTAAAGAACCATGTTTATCGATAATTCGTTAGTTATGCAAATTGACCCTGTGCCAAGTCTTGAAAAAATTCTTTTTCTGCCGTCGAACTCGCAAAGAAAACATGAAGGTGGATTACGAAGATCAGGGATATTTAAGCAATCTCTATCCAAAAGGCCGTTAGTTAGCATTTTGACCGCCGTATATAATTGCGAGTCTTCTATCGAAAAAAACATAGTAAGTGTATTAAGTCAGGACTATGACAATTTGGAGTTCATCATCATAGATGGCGGTTCAACCGATGGGACCGTGGATATTATTAAAAAGTACGAATATGCTATAGATTATTGGGTGAGTGAAAGGGGTGAAGGTATAAGTGATGCTTTCAATAAAGCAGTAAACCTTGCTGCAGGAGATTATGTTAATTTTCAAGGAGCCGGCGATTATCTACTGTCGAATAGCGTGATCAATGAGATGATGGAGAATATTGACCCCTCGCAGGATATGTTAATCTGCGGGCGAGTGCAACGCGTTTCCGACTCCGATGATGCGAAGGTATTGTGGGTTGCGCCGAAAACTTATCGAAAAAAATTCGACAAGCGTTCTTTGTTATTTAAGATGTCTCTGCCTCATCAGGGGCTTTTTATGCACAAAAAAATGTTTGAAATTTATGGTATTTTTGATGTAAATAATTTGTATTGCATGGATTATGAGCATTTGTTGCGTGCGTATAAAAGCTTTCCGCCTGTTACTATGAAAAATATAATGTTTTCTGCTTGGCGAGAAGGTGGCGTCGGGACATATAGGGTGCGTGAAACGCTAAGCGAATATGGTCGGATTAAAGTCAAAAATAAAGTAGCGCCTATGTTTTTTTTGAATCTAATATCGATATGGATTTTTTTTAAGTATTATATAAAGAAATCGCTAATTTTTTTGACTAAAAACCTAAGGGATTAGGCATGCAGCTTATAAGAAAATATTAATTATCGAACTTTTATTAAAAATTTTTTAATTATTAATTAAATATTAATCCATCCAAAAACTACAGACAGTCTGAACGCATCCTGTTTGAGTTGGTTTTTTTCATTTTAATTTAATTCGCCCTAATTTAACTTTATTGTATTTTTTGTTAGAGCTATGAGGCATAGATTGATATCAATTGTATCTTTTTCGGAGTCTAGGGGTGGAGCCGCTAAAGCTGCATTAAAATATTTTTGTGCGTTAAAAAAAATGTCTATACCGGTCCAGTTTGTTGTAGTAGAGAAATATTCAAAGGATTCTCAAGTTATTGCGCCTAAAAAACGTAATTATTACTTTCACTTTTTAAAAAGAATTTTAGCGCTTTCAGTTCAAAAATTACAAAGAAGTTCTGATTTTACCAAACATTCCAGCAATATGTTTAGCTGTTGCGACGTTCTAAAGCACATAGAGAATTCTGAGCTTGTTCATTTGAATTGGATAAATAATGAAACCATTGCGCTTGAAAAAATCCCCAATATCAAGGGTAAAATTATTATCACTCTTCATGACGAATGGTTTTACTGCGGAACTGAACATTATACTTTGGAAAGTAAACGATTTATCGAAGGTTATAGTGTCGAGAACAGAGATGTATTCGGTGTTGATCTGGATCGATTAGTCTGGATTAGGAAGAAGCGAGCTTTAAATGCCATCAAAGATAGAGTGATTTTTACCGCTCCCTCTAATTGGATGGTTGATCGGGCAAATCAAAGTGCTTTACTGCAACACTTTGATATACGCCTTATACCCAATTGTTTGGATACAGAGCTTTACAGTCCGACGCCTAGCGACGTTTTAGTGGATTTCGGCGTAACTGACCAAGACAGAGTCATTCTGTTTGGTGCCGTTTATGGCAAGAACATGGGTATGAAGGGTTTTGATTTGCTGCAGCAAGCTTTACGTTTGCTGAAAACTCGTTTGCCTGAGAAATGCAACATAGTGCTGGTCAGTTTTGGCGGGACGGCGGGAAAAAATCGTCTTGATTTTGGCTTCCGCCATGTCGAGATAGGGCATGTAAGTGAATCTTCTAAGCTGGCTGAATTATACAGTCGTGCTGACTTTACGGTCGTGCCGTCGATTGTCGAGTCATTTGGACAGGTTGCAGCGGAAAGTTTGGCGTGTGAGACACCGGTTATCGCATTCGATTCTTCAGGCCTTAAAGACATTGTAATTCATAAAGTCAACGGCTACCTCGCCACCCCGCATTCGATCGAGTCATTGTGTGAGGGCATGCTATGGATGCTGGACCACGATTTATGCAGTTTGCGGCAATTAGGAGAAAATGGCAGACGACATGTGGTATGCACATTTTCCGAAGATATTGTTGTTGAAAAGTTATTAAACCTCTATTGCGAACACGCTGGTCGTGCTGTCGTATTTCAATGAAATAACTTCTTGTGTCTGATTTAGTCTCGATTATCACAGTTTGCTTTAACAGCGCCCCAACTATAGAGGATACTATTCTTTCTGTAGCGAATCAGAAATATCCAGAGAAGGAGCATATCGTTATAGACGGTGCGTCAACCGATGGAACCATGGCTGTGGTGCAGCGTTATGCCGCTTCGTTGCGATCAGTTTCCGAGCCGGATCATGGGATTTACGATGCCATGAACAAAGGCATAGCCATGGCGAGCGGAGAGATAATCGGGATACTCAACGCAGATGACTTTTATGCTCACGACGCTGTCCTGGATAAAGTAGCTGACGTATTTTCAGACAGTACAATTGATGCTTGCTATGCCGATTTAGTATATGTGGACCGGAAGAACACCGATCAGGTGACCCGCTATTGGGTGTCAGAGCCTTTTCAGCAGGGTCTTTTTGAAAAAGGTTGGATGCCCGCGCACCCTACTTTTTTTGTGCGACGGAGAATATACGAACAACTAGGTAGTTTTGATCTGAATTTTCCGAGGCAGGCAGACTTTGAACTGACCATGCGTTTTCTTGAGGTTCACAATATCAAAGCAGTATACGTCCCCGATATTTGGGTAAAGATGCGTATGGGAGGGGTTTCCAACAATAGTGTTCGAGGTGTGATAACAGGTAATATCGAAGCCCATCGAGCTTGTCGCAAGAATGGCCTCCGAGTGTCCACGCTGCCTTTCATCATCCGCAAAATGCTCTCGAGAGTGCCGCAATTCTTCAAACGTCCGAAAGTTACCGGATAGATTCTTTGTTAAAATAGCCGCCAGCCTATTTTTTAGTACAAACATGAAAAAAATCGAACTTCTCTCTCCAGCAGGCACCATTCGCAACATGCGTTACGCTTTTGCGTTCGGTGCTGATGCCGTTTATGCCGGGCAGCCGCGTTACAGTCTCCGGGTCCGCAATAACGATTTCATGGCCGATAACCTGGCCAAAGGCATAGCCGAAGCGCATCAGTTAGGCAAAAAGTTTTTCCTGGCTGCCAACGTAATTCCGCATAACGCCAAGGTCAAAACTTTTATAAAAGACATCGCGCCTATCATTGCCATGGGACCGGATGCCTTGATCATGGCTGACCCCGGTTTGATTATGATGACCCGTGAGCAGTGGCCGGATATGCCGATTCATTTGTCTGTGCAAGCCAATACCGTGAATTACGCCAGCGTCAGATTCTGGAAAAGCATGGGTGTGGAGCGGGTGATTTTGTCGCGGGAATTGTCTTTGGATGAGATCGCCGAGATTCGTCAGCAATGCCCGGACATGGAACTGGAAGTATTCGTGCATGGCGCGTTGTGTATCGCTTATTCCGGTCGCTGCTTGCTGTCTGGTTACTTTAATCATCGCGATCCTAATCAAGGCACTTGCACCAACTCTTGCCGGTGGAAATACGATACCAAGCCAGCAGTGGAAAATGCGGAAGGAGACTATTTGTTGGCCGATAGTGCCGTCATTTCCATGAATGATCTCAATCAAGGCTTGAATACTGCCAGTTGCGGTGGCGCTGATAGGCACCCCTTGGCAGACAATATCTATTTCCTAGAAGAAGAAGGCCGGCCGGGCGAGTTGTTGCCGGTTATGGAAGACGAAAACGGCACCTACATCATGAATTCCAAAGACTTGCGGGCGATTGAACATGTGCAGCGCTTAGTGGAAATCGGTATCGACAGCCTGAAAATCGAAGGCCGCACCAAGTCGCATTTTTATGTGGCGCGGACGGCACAAACTTATCGGCAGGCGATTGACGACGCATTGGCTGGTCGACCGTTTCAGCCTGAGCTTTTGGGTATCTTGGATAATCTGGCAAATCGCGGCTATACCGACGGCTTTTATCAACGTCACCACACCCACGAACATCAAAATTATTTGTCCGGCTACTCTAAAAGCCACCAACAGCAGTTTTGCGGCGAAATTACCCATTACGACACGGAAACGGGTTGGGCCGACATTAGCGTTAAAAACAAGTTTTCACTCGGTGATAAGCTGGAATTGATCTTGCCGCGCGGCAATCGGGATATAACGGTCGAAAATATGGTCGATAAATACGGTCAGCCGATGCAGGAAGCCTCCGGCGGTGGTTATGAAGTGAAGATACCGCTGCCCGATGCCGATTGCCAATACGGATTGCTGGCGCGTTATTACTAGCCTTTGGAGGCTACCATGTCATTTCTTACCGCCGATCTTTGCGATCGGTTTTCCAGCCAAGAAAATTTTCAAATTGCCGAGCCCTTATTTCGGTATTTTGGTGGTAAACGCCAGTTCAGCGGGCAAATCACTACATTGAAGGTATTTGAGGACAATACTTTGGTGCGTACCGCGTTGGAAGAAAAAGTGACGGATAGGGTGCTGGTGATCGACGGTGGCGGATCAAAACGGTGCGCGTTATTGGGGGATACGCTGACTAGCTTGGCCGTAAAAAACGGTTGGCAAGGCATAGTCGTCTACGGGAGTATTCGTGGTTCAGAGGCCATTGATACGATGCCGATTGGGGTCGTGGCACTGAATACTCACCCGCTCTGTAGCAGTAAGCACGGCCATGGTCACCGGGATACTGTGATCACTTTTGCGGGGGTCAATTTTAAAAAAGATCATTACCTTTATGCTGATCGCGACGGAATTATCGTCTCGGAAACAAAATTGGATTAAAATCGTTTTGTCTTAACCAAGTAAAATACTCAAGAATATGCAAATCGTACTCGCTAACCCCCGTGGATTCTGTGCCGGCGTTGACCGGGCTATTGAAATTGTCGATCAAGCGATCGATACCTTCGGCGCGCCGATCTATGTGCGGCACGAAGTAGTGCATAACCGCACAGTCGTGGATGGCTTGAAGGAAAAAGGCGCGATTTTTATCGAAGAACTGAGCGATGTGCCGGTCGGTTCCTATTTGATTTTTAGTGCCCATGGCGTTTCCAAGCAGGTCCAAAAAGAAGCCGAAGAACGCAAATTAACGGTGTTTGACGCAACCTGTCCCTTGGTTACTAAAGTCCACATGCAAGTTGCCAAACACGCCAAACAGGATAGAGAAGTGATTCTGATTGGCCATGCGGGCCATCCCGAAGTGGAAGGCACTATGGGTCAATACGACAAGTGCACCGAGCATGGCGATATCTATCTGGTTGAAACCCCGGATGATGTAAGAAATCTCAAAGTCAATAATCCCGATAATCTGGCTTATGTCACGCAAACGACGCTGTCGATGACCGACACCAAAATAATGGTCGACGCGTTGCGCGAACAGTTCCCGTCGATCAAGGAACAGAAAAAAGACGATATTTGCTACGCCACCCAAAATCGCCAAGACGCGGTCCACGATCTGGCGAAAATTTCCGATTTGATCCTGGTGGTAGGCTCGCCAAACAGCTCAAACTCCAATCGCTTGCGGGAAATCGCGGAACAGTTAGGCAAACAAGCCTTTTTGATCGATACCCACAAGGATTTGCAACAAGAGTGGTTGGATGGAGTCAATGTGGTCGGCGTTACTGCTGGTGCTTCGGCGCCTGAAGTGCTGGTGCAGGAAGTTATTAACCAACTGAAGGAGTGGGGCGGCGAAACCACCCAGGTCCGCGAAAACAAAGGTATTGAAGAAAAAGTGGTATTCTCGATTCCGAAAGAATTGAAAAAGCACGCGGAAGCTTGATTGGGTGTCATTATTTACCGCGAAGCGGAGCAATCCCCTGCCGGTAGAAGAGTCCAGGCTGAGGGGAGGAAAAAACAAGGCATTTTGCTGGTTTATTCTTCTCTCCCTAATGCCAACGATCGGGAAAGAGTGGCATTTATCGAGGATTTGGCACAGTCTTGCGATTAGCTGGATAGTTACGATTTAGTTTACTTATTAAGAGAGTAGTTATGAGCGTTATTGTCCAAGAATTGGTGGCTGCAGCCAAGCAACAGATAACTGAAGTCGATGTGGCGACCGCGCAAACGCGCTTGGCCGGCCCGGTATTGGATGTGCGCGAACCGGCCGAATATGCTGCCGGACATTTGCCGGGGGCCGTCAATATTCCTCGCGGCTTGTTGGAATTTAAAATCGACAGTCATCCGGATTTTCAAGGCCGGCAACAGGCAGATATCGTGGTCTATTGTCAGACAGGCGGGCGTTCGGCGCTGGCTACTTTGGTATTGAATCAACTGGGTTATGAAGGCGCTGTGAGCATGGCGGGTGGTTTTAAAGCCTGGACGGAGAGTGGCTTAAGCGTTGAATGAGTTAAGTCAAGTCCGTATTGATAAATGGCTCTGGGCTGCGCGTTTTTTCAAGACGCGCGGACTGGCAGCGGATGCGGTCAACGGCGGCAAGGTGCATGTCAATGGTCAGCGCTGTAAGCCGGGCAAGGAAGTGAAACTCGGTGACTTGATAAGCGTTAGCAAGGACCAATATAGCTGGCAGGTGTCGGTGACGGGGCTCAATAATCAACGTCGTCCGGCTCAAGAGGCTGCAGTACTCTACTGCGAAGACCAAACCAGTATCGACAAGCGGCTCAAGCAAATCGAGTTACACAAGCAGCAACAGGCTTTGTTACACCCGTCCGAACGCGATCACAAGCCTAACAAAAAGCAGCGCCGGCAAATCCATCGTTTCAAGCAGGATGCGCTCTAAGTTGGCTTGCTGCGGCGAACAAAACAATAGCCACAAAACACACTTCAATTTATCATTCCCGGCTAATTTGCATGGAATTAGTGCTTGAGTAGCGTCCCTTGTCTAAGGCATGACCTGGCCTGACGATAGTTTTATCGATTCACGATTAAGCGACGCCTAAGAACGCGATTCTAAATTAAACGATATTGCATCGGGCGCCTGCTGTACGGGCGTACCTGGGTTGCGCGCCTCCATAGGATATTTCATGTCGATACGTTGTTTTTCAATCCTTAATATTGCATTAATCGGCTGCGGTTTGCTGGCCGGTTGTGCGACGACCCGGCAAATTGCGGTCGATTATCCCAAAACCGAGACCTTCCCTATCAAGCCCTTACGCGGTCAAACCACCGTGAGCGGCGACGATTACTATGTGCAATTGGTATCTGACTTTGACTTTAAGGGTGACAATGCTTTGAAAGGGGGGTGTACCGATGTTGGCGGTCATTACGAAAACGGCGACCTATCTGCAGCACTGGTGTTCAGTGTGCATAATGATCCGTTAAAACTAAAACGCGAAGCCAGCGGCTTTTTATATCAGGCCACCACTGGCAAATGCAATTTCAAACTGGAAACGAAAAAAGCGTATCTAACGCCGTGGTTACGACTCGATTCCAGCGAAGATACCTTGATCGAATACAACTTTTTGACCGGTAATAGTCGCGAAGCCAATCTTTCCCAGTTGATTAGCGACGTTAATGCCGCCAGCAGTTTGTTTGCATTTACCGGAGTCGGTGCCGGCATGGCGGTGATGGGTAAATTGGCTGGTAACTGGGTGGAAAGTAATCCGCAAGTGATGGCTAAGACCCCAGCAGCCGCGGGTACTTCCGGTAACGGCAAATACAGTTCAGAGACTCACTCGTTGCCGGCTAGTGTGGTGTTGGCGGGCGAAAGCAGTAGTTTCAATCAAATCCGCCTCGGGGTGTACGAGGTAGTCGAAGGTGGCTTGAGCGTTTGGTCTTCCGAAAGCAAACTGTTGGGTGAACTGCGGGTATATCCGGAAATTGCTTCGTCCTTGTTGTTAAAAACCGCCGGCGAACTCACGCCAGATGCGCATGATTTGTCTCTAGAAGAATTGTGGCGGGTGCCGATTCAAACCGCCAATGGCGAAGTGAGTTTGCGGCAGCTAATCGATCAGGTCGACCCGGCTGCCAAGCCCAATCTGCAACCCGATTGGCAGAACTATCCAGATGTCGAAAGCCAATGTCGGCGTTTGAAGCTGGCCATGAAGGATTTGGGTTTCAACAAGTTCGATCGCAATGCGGTTTTATATTATTTTTTGAACAAAACTTCTCCAGATTGGAAAAACTTTAATATTTCCGCCCAGCGGGCCATGACGGACGAGATTAGACCCAAGTTGCTGGAACAATATCGCAGCAAAGATTTCGCGGGTTGCTTGGCCAGCGAAGACTATGCAGTGATGAAGAGTATGCGGCTTCCGGTTAACACCGAGCAGGATTGGGAAGCCCTAAGCAACTCCAGGCAAAAGAAAGAAGGCGTGATCAATCCGATTCAATCGGCGGCGAGGCAATTTTTGTCGGCCTTGCAAAACCCCAATAAAGACGAGGCTGCTCGGCAGTTGTATCCTTTGTTGAATACTGAGAAAGGCGGAAACGGCACCGTTTTATTACAAAATCATCTGAGCAACTTTGGTTTGGAGGCTCTGTTGCAATTGCCGGCGGTTGCTGACGAAGGTGTGCTGATTAGCGCGAGTCAACTGGCTGGGGTGTTCAGCGGCTTGAACGTCGAAGCCTACAGTTGCGCGCGTCCGGCTCAGGATCAAGGTCAGCCATTGGCGAATATCGGTATCTTGTTGTTTGTTACTAAGCCAGGCAGTCCGCGCGAAAAAGGCGGAGCGTTGGAGTTTGAGTTGGTGCAAGGCAAGATCGCTCGTTTGGCTTTTCAGCATCCGTCTTTTCGCGATTTTGAACAAAACCTAACTGATTATCCCGATCTTGGCGGATGTCGGATAGAAGCCGATTGGTTAAATAAGCTGCGCTAGTATCCTTGGATTTAGGAATGACGAGACATCTCAAAAAAGGCTTAATCGCCACACTCGCGCTGCTGGCGCTTTTGGCGATGTATGCCATCGTGGGATTTTACCTGGTGCCGATGCTGGTGCTGAAACAGTTGCCAAGTTTGATACAAGAAGAAACCGGCCAGCAAGCCACTGTAAACACGATTCGCTTGAATCCGTTCACGCTAGTGCTGGAAATGGACGGCTTTAACTTAACTGCCAAGGACGGCAAAACGCTTGTTAGTTTCGAGTCGATGTCCGCCGATCTGAACGCGTTTGAATCGGCGACTTTGCGCGGTGTAGTCTTAGATGTCGTCGAACTGCGCAAACCACAGTTCAATGTTGCACGACGCGCTGACGGTAGTTTCAATTTTGCAGATCTGCAACCCAAGCCCCCAGAAACCGAGCCCAAAAAGCCGGCTAGTAATGACAACGGGATGGCGCTACTGATTCATCTTGTCGCGATACAAGAAGGCCATATCGCCTGGACGGATCTATCGTCCGGCCAATTGTTATCGGAAGACTTATCGCCTCTGAATTTCACCCTCAGCGAACTAAGCTCCCAACCCGAAAGTACCGCGGCCGGTGAGTTAAATTTGGGTTTGGCATCGGGGGGCGCTCTGCAATGGAGCGGTGATTTTTCAATTTCGCCATTGGCTTCAAAAGGCCAGTTGAAATTGGATGATGTCGGTCTGGTAAAGGTGTGGCAATTGTTTTTGCAGCCGATTTTGCCTGTCGAAATTAGGCAGGGTAAGCTGGGTTTGCAATTGAATTATGCTTTGTCGGAAGCCCCAGACGGTTTGCTGACCAAAGTCAGCGATGGAAAAGTCGCAGTAAAGCAATTCGAGATTACCGAGAAGAATCAGGGTAAGTCGTTGGTAAACCTCCCTGTTTTGTCGATCAACGGGCTGAATGTCGATGTTAATCAAAAGCAGGTCGCCATTGCGACGGTGTCGAGTAGCGACGCCGCGATTAATGCCTGGCTGCAAGCCGATGGTATCGTCAACTACCAAGCGTTGTTCGCTGCGCCCGCCGATGTGCCGGCACCCGCTCAGGCCAACGGGCCGCCGGCAGCTGCCGAGAGCAAGCCATGGCGGGTCAAAGTGGATGAATTGTCTTTGACGAACTACGGTATTCATTTCACCGACTTTACCCTGCCAAAACCCTTGGAATTGCAGCTGAGCGAAATGAACTGTCGGTTAGAGCATATCAATATGCCGGAAGGTGGGAAATTGCCGTTGGCCTTTAGTAGCAAATTTAACAATAACGGTAGTTTTCAAGTCGATGGCGAAATGAGTTTGCTACCTTTTTCCGCCGCTTGGGCCGTAAATGTTCAGGATATCAATCTGAAAATTTTTCAACCCTACCTAGATCCGTTTATTAAGCTGGAACTAGTCGACGGCGACTTTAGCGGTAAGGGCAATATGCAATTGGCAGTCGCCGAGCCCTTGGAGCTGACATTTCAAGGCGATGTCAACTTGGAAGGCTTGGTGACCCGCGACCAAATCAAGAACACCGATTTTTTGAAATGGACCAATTTGTTATTGACGGGAGTGGATCTTGATTTGGCTAAGCAGGATTTCAAGTTTGCCAAGGTGACCTTTGATCGTCCTTATCTGCGCTTCAATATTAAGAAAGACGGTAAAACCAATATCGATGAGCTGATGGTGCCGCAAGGGTCGACAAAGTCTGCGGAGTCGGATAAACGTCCCTTGAAGCCAGTAGCAGCTAAAGCCCAGGAGCCACGCGTCAGTATCGGTAAAATCGAACTCAAGGACGGTAGGTCTGATTTCGCGGACTATTCCTTAATCTTGCCATTCGTGGCGGAAATGAACAGCCTCAACGGCGAGGTGAGTGGTTTTTCCTCAGACAAAGACGCCGAGGCTAACTTGGTTTTGAAAGGCAAGGTCTACGATATCGCCTCAGTGGGTATAAAGGGTAAATATCAATTCGATAACGGCAACTCAGATATTGCCCTGAATTTTACCAATATGCCCTTGCCGTTGATTACGCCTTATATGGCCGAGTTTGCCGGCTATCGGATTGAGAAAGGCCAAATGGCGCTGGACTTGCAATACAAGATAAAGCAAGGGCAATTGGCGGTGCAGAATAAATTGGTCATCGACCAGTTGACGTTGGGGGATCACGTTGAAAATCCGAACGCAGTCTCAATACCCTTGCATTTAGCGATCGCCTTATTGAAGGACTCCAGCGGCAAAATTTATCTGGACTTTCCGATCACCGGCAGTTTGGAAGATCCAAAGTTCAGTATTGGCTCGTTGTTGGCGGATGTTTTGGTTAACTTGATCAGCAAAGTGGCATTGTCTCCCTTCAAGGCTTTTGGTTCTCTGTTAAGCGCGGATAAAGACTATAGCTCTGTGGCCTTCGCGCCAGGCAGCGCCGAATTGGCCGTGGAAGAGTCGGCTAAATTGGATCAATTGAATAAGGCCTTGCTGAGTAAGCCGGAGTTAACTCTAGAAATAAAAGGCATTGCCTACGAGAATCAAGATTGGCCGGCGATGCGTTTTGAAGCGGTGAAAGATGTTTTGAAAAAAATGAAGTCAGGTGAATTACGCGATAAGGGTGAGAAAGTTCGTCACGAATACATAGAATTGTCAGACGATGATTACAAACGCTTATTGGCGAAGTTTTTTGGCGAAGTCTTCCCGCAAGAGTTAGGCAGCTCATTGTTGGGTAAGCCACAGATCAAAAGCAATCCAGATGCGGAATTTTACTCAGTCGCGCAACAGAAGCTTGAGGGGGTTTTTCCACCGGATCCGCAGCGACTTAACGATTTGGCGATTGCTAGAGCAAACCATATTGCCCAATATTTTGCGGAACCCGGCGGTATCAATAAAGACCGTCTGTATATGTTGGCTACCGAATTAAAACGTGCCGAAGCCGCAGGCGAAATTAAATCGGTGTTATCGTTGAGTGCGTCCGAGTAAACGGAAGCTTACACTGTTTGTAATATAATGATGGTTAGGCTGTGACAGCGGCACAACGATTTGTGTTTAAGGTTTTACAAAAATGGAGATTCTAATGACAACCCAGTTTTTTCGATTTATTCCGCTGTTGGTTTTAAGCCTTGGCGGATTGTTTTTCGTTTCTCCGGTAGCTGCGCAATCGCTAACATCCTGCACGATGACTTACAAGTTAAGCGGGTGGTCGTTCGTTTATAAACAATACGACGGTCTCGGGAATATCAGTTGCAGTAACGGGCAGCGGGCGCAGGTCGCACTGGCCTCAAAGAGTATCGGTTTTACCCTTGGTAAATCAGAAATTGAGGGCACTGGGGTGTTTTCCGAAGTCAGAAATCTGAATGAAATCTACGGCAGCTTTGTGGCTTTTCAAGGTCACGCTGGCGCCACCAAGTCGATAGACGGACAGCTTTTGACGCGCGGCGAAATTTCCTTGGCACTGTCGGGCAAGGGGCGCGGTATCGACATTGGCGTAACCCTAGGCGCTTTGACTATCTCGCCTCGATGATCCCATTTGCTTGGACAGCGTTTGCGCCGAAAAGGTTTTAGATTTTGTTGTCGATTAGACAGGTGGGTGGCCTTTGCCGTTTGTAGTCCGGGATCAAACTGGGGCGATTATGCAGTTGCGCGACGACGGCGACGAGTGGCTTGAGGTAAACAGCCCGGAAGTGGTGGTATTTTTGCAGCAACTCCCCAACGATAAGGTCAAGCAAGCCTTGTCGGCCACCGATAATGATATGGTCAGAGTGATAGACGATTTGGTCGATTTATTGGTGGCTAATCAAGTACTCATTTTTACCGAACTCCCAGAACGTGTGCAAACCAAGTTATTGGCGAGGAAACAACTTAGGAAGGATGTGAATGCCTTGCAGAATTTGATGATAGACGACGAAGGGTTGTTCTAGGCGATGACCGATCGCGTAGCAACAAACGTTGTTGGCTTTGTCACCCGTTGGGATGTTGGGTCGTATAGGGAGTGCTTGGCGGTACTTTCATCACTAGTGGATTTTTTGTGAAAAACTCTTTTTTTCTGGTTATCCCCCAGCAAAAAAACGATCCGCAATTATTGGCGTCGTTTAGCGACGACGCGATTCGGCAATGGGTCGCCGAACTGCCCACTGCCAATCCCGGTTTGGCTGCGCGCTTGTTTCACGAATTGCTGGGAGAATTGATTTCCGTAGAAATGCCGGCAGCCAAACGCCTGCACGCATTGGAGTTACTCAGAAGTAGTTTTTACTTGATCGACGATTATCTGCGTTCGCGATTGATCAAGTTCGGTTTTCCGAAGGGCGACAGTGAGAAAAAGATATTTGGCTTGGCCTGCGCGATCGAAAGACAATTTGCCATAGGTTATTGGAGCGTGGTGAAGGACTTGACCCGGCGCGAAATCGGTTGGTTGCAGGGCAAGTCCACCGCATTGGCGATACAGCGGACAATCCGCGGATTGAGCCGCATTGTGATAAGTCACTACATGATGAGCTATCCGGTACCGGACTGGATTTGGATCGATTTGCACTCGCTTTATAAACTTGCAGTGAAGCTGGATAAGGCTAATTCTAAGGTGGCCGACCAGGGCGGTATCTTCAGTAAGCTGTCGTCAGTTGAAGAAAGCTATAAACAAATCTTACTGCTGAGTTTGGCCTATCCATCCGGCCTAATGCAGAAAGAGTTTCAGTTGGTGTATGAGTTTTTGGAGAAGATCAGCGATTTTCTGCAAATAGAAACCAAGCCGGTTGCCGAGCAGGCCGTGCAATGCGCCATTTTAATGGACGAAGACTTGCCCCCCGCTTTTTTGCTAAGTACGACGCAAACTGATCGAAGATCCGATTCGGCGATGCTTTATCTGAATCTGGCCAAGTTGGGTAAGGTCATTAAGCAGGCAGACAAATTGTGCAGTAAGGAGGAAGCGCGCTTTAGCTCCTTGGAGGCCGATAAAAACAATCATCAAAAATTGTCGGCAGAGTTGTTCGACTACTTGATGCAACGTTGGCAGGGCAAGGAGCCGCAAGGGACAGTGTATTTTGCTGATCGGCTGGATAGATATGTGGCTATTGGTTTGGAAACCACCTATGATCTATTGGAAACCGGTAGACCTGGTTTGGAAACCGGCTTGGAGATACGTGCCGAGACAGATTCCGAACGCGCTTTATCCTGTAATTTCCAAAAGGAAGGTGTGTTGTCTATCGGCAGTTTGGTTAGTTTCCGCAAGATAGACGCCATGCCGCAACAACGTTCCCTCGGCGTTGTGTGCAAAATACTGCTACCCAAACAGGACTCGAAGCTGATATTCGAGGTGATGGTGATCGCCGCCCAAGCCTTCCCAGTTGCTTACCAATCCGTCGAGGCCGACACCGACGCGGACCGCAAAAAAGCCTTAATTTACGGGCTAAAGGATAACGAAGGCGAAAAAAGCTTTATCATCATGGACTCTTTTCGCTTGAAAGACGGCGATTTATTGCGAATGTTTATGGGGCATGAGAATTTTCCTATCATTTTGAACGGTCGTAGAAATATAGGTTTGGGCTACTGGCAGTTTGAATGCCGGCGTATTCTGGACGACGTAATTCCCCCCCAGGCTAAGAAGAAAGGCTATGATTTTATTTAACAAAGACGATTGCCGGTCAGTTCCGAGAGGGGGGTGGCGGCAGAACCCAGCAAACAGATTCGATGACATCAAATACCGATCAGACACCTGATTTTTCCGCACTCGTTGATCCGCACGCCCAGCGTGAGGCCGAAAAATACGAGAACCCAATTCCCAGCCGCGAGCTGATTCTCCAGCTTATTCAAGAAGCCGGCAAGCCCTTGCGCCGCCAACAAATCGCCCAACAATTTTCCCTTGAAACGCCTGATGCCTTGGAAGCTTTGCGCCGACGACTGCGGGCCATGGAGCGCGACGGTCAGCTCAGTTTTAACAGCCGGCAAAAATATAGCCTGGGCTCCGGCAATAACACCATAGCAGGTCGAGTGCTGGGGCATCCGGAAGGTTTCGGTTTCTTGAAGCCCGATGATGGTAGTGAAGACTTATTTTTGTCGCCGCGCGAAATGAAACCCTTGATGCCCAACGACCGAGTGGTCGCCCGTGTGGCTGGAATCGACCGGCGTGGTCGCCGGGAGGGGGCGGTGATCGAGATTAGCGAACGCAATACTCATCAAGTGGTCGGTCGATTTTTTACTGAAGGTCGCGTGGCTTACGTCGTGCCTGATAACAAAAAAATCGCCCACGAAGTTTTGATTGCCAAGGAAGATGTCGGTCATGCCAAAAAAGGGCAGATCGTGGTGGCCGAGATCATTCAGCAGCCTAGTCAGCATTGTCAGCCTTTGGGCCGCATCACCGAGGTGCTGGGTGCGCACATGGCACCGGGTATGGAAATCGAAATGGCGATTCGCTCGCACGATTTGCCCAATCAGTGGCCGGATCAATTGCTTGAGGAAATCAAGGCACTTACTCCGCAGGTGCCCGAGTCCGCCAAGCAGGGCCGGGAGGACATCCGCAAGCTGCCCTTGGTAACCATAGACGGCGAAGACGCGCGCGATTTTGACGATGCCGTCTACGCCCAAAAAACCCCAAAAGGTTGGAAATTGCTGGTGGCGATAGCCGACGTGTCGCACTATGTCAAAGTCGATACCGCGTTGGATGCCGAAGCTAAAAATCGCAGTACCTCGGTGTATTTTCCCGAGAAAGTAATCCCTATGCTGCCGGAAATCCTCTCCAATGGGTTGTGTTCGTTGAACCCGGAAGTGGATCGTTTATGCATGGTCTGTGAGTTGCTGATCAACGAAGACGGTAATGTGTTACGTTCCCGGTTTTTTGAGGCCGTGATGCGCTCTCATGCGCGTTTGACCTATACCGACGTAGCAAAAATGCTGGTGGACGGCGATCAGAAACTGGCGAAAAAACACGCCGCTTTGTTGCCGCATCTCCAGACCTTATACGGCTTGTATAAAGTCATGCGCAATCAGCGCGAGCTGCGCGGGGCAATGGATTTCGATACCCAGGAGACGAAGATCGTCTTCGGGCCAGAACGCAAAATCGCTGAGATAGTGCCGCTGCAACGCAACGATGCTCACAAGTTGATCGAAGAATTTATGATCACCGCCAATACCGCAGCGGCGCGGTTTTTGAACAAGAAAAAAATGCCGCGCCTACTAAGAATCCATGACGGCCCCGGCCCGGATAAATTACTGGCGCTGAAAACCTTTCTCGGCGAACTAGGCCTATTTCTTGGCGGTAAGGCTCAACCGACGCCATTGGATTATATGCACCTGTTGGAGTCGGTAAAGGATCGTCCGGACGCGCATTTGATTCAGACTATTTTGCTGCGCTCCATGTCGCAAGCTGTCTACAGCCCGGAGACTAAAGGCCATTTCGGTTTGGCGCTGGATGCCTACGCGCATTTCACCTCGCCGATCCGTCGCTATCCGGATTTGCTGGTGCACCGGGCCATCCGCCACTGTTTGGCCGGCAAATCGGCGGATAGCTTTTGTTACACGCATCCTGATATGGTCTTGTTGGGCGAGCACTGTTCGGCGAACGAGCGCCGTGCCGACGATGCAACCCGCGATGTGGTGAGCTGGTTGAAATGCGAATACATGATGGACAAGATTGGCGAAGAGTTCGATGGCGTGATTTCCGCCGTTACCGGTTTCGGTTTTTTCGTCGAATTACAGTCGATTTATGTCGAAGGTTTGGTACATATCGCCTCCTTGGTACAGGATTATTTTGCCTTCGACGCCAGCAAGCATCAATTGTACGGTGAACGCACCGGCGTTAAATATCGCTTGGGTGACCTCGTCAAGATTCGGGTGGTGCGGGTTAATCTGGATGACAAGAAAATCGATTTTGAGTTGATCCAATCGGGTAAGAAAATCGCCAAAACCAAATCCTCTTCAGGTCGGAAAAAAATCGAAGCGAGTAGTAAAACTGCCAAATCCGCTGCCGATAAAAAAGCCCCAAATAAGCCAAAAGCCAAAAGACGCCGTCGTTCATGAATTTAACGCAATTATTCGGCATTCACGCGGTGCAGGCCGCGTTGGATTACTCGCCACAGAAAATTCGCCGTGCCTGGGTCGATAGTCAAAGACAGGATGTTCGCCTAAGGCAAGTGATTGACGAATTAGTCAAGTTGGGTATCAACCCGGAAAAAACCGAGCGTAAAAAGCTTGAAAAGATGGCTGATGGTAAAAATCACCAGGGCATCGTGGTGGCGGTGGAATTGCCGGCCATGCGCAGTGAAGATCAGCTCAAGCAGGATGTTGAGGCGCTTACCACCAGGCCGTTTTACCTCGTGCTGGATCAAGTGCAAGATCCGCATAATCTCGGTGCTTGTCTGCGTACCGCTGATGCGGTAGGTGCGCACGGCGTGATCGTCACCAAGGATAATGCCGCCGGTATTACGCCGACGGTTTGCAAAGTGGCCAGCGGCGCGGCGGAAACCGTGCCTGTGTATCAAGTCACCAATTTGGCCAGAGTGCTGCGCTGGTTAAAGGAGCAGAACATCTGGATTATGGGGGCGGCTGGCGAAGCCGAGCAAACGGTGTTTCAGATGAAGCTGGATATGCCCTTGGCGGTGGTGATGGGCACGGAAGGTACTGGCATGCGTCATTTAACCCGCCAGCATTGTGATTTTTTGGTGAAAATCCCGATGGCCGGGCAAGTAGAGAGCCTGAACGTATCTGTGGCAGCCGGGGTACTGTTGTACGAAGTGTTTCGGCAGAAGCAGCTTGCTTAAAGGGCATGAAGTCTATTTGTTATGCCGCCGCACTGGCTGCGAGTTCCTTTCATTCATTGGCGCAGACAGAGATCGACGCCCGAGCCATTGCGTTTAATTGCCGGATTTGTCACGCCGAGTCGCTGCTGGATTCCGAACAATCTATCCCATCGCTAAAAAACCTATCCGCGCAGCAGATTCGGCAAGCCCTGCTGAATTTTAAGTACGATCACCAGTCAGCTACTCTGATGCCACGTCTGGCGAAAGGTTATAGCGACGAAGAGTTGGCGGCGGTGGCTGAGTATTTGAGACGTCAGTAGTGGCTGAGTTATCCAGAAGACGTTTTTTGCAGGGCGTCGCCGGATTTGGGGTCGGCATGCTTAGCGGTTGCGCAGGATTACCAATCGGTACTGGCGGCAAAGCCCATGTAGTAGTTGTCGGGGGAGGATTCGGCGGCGCGACGGCGGCGAAGTATCTGCGTTTGCTGGATGCGAATATCCAGGTCACGCTGATCGAACCCAAAGCAAAATACATCAGTTGTCCCGGCAGTAATTGGCTGTTCGCCGGTTTGACCAACCTAGAGCAATTGACGGTCGATTATCTGGCATTACAAGACAAGTATGGAGTTAAGCTGTTAGTTGATCGTGTAAGCGGTTTGGATGCTGCGAAACGGCGCCTACGCTTGGCTGGAGGGCAAAGCCTTTCCTACGATAGATTAATCATGTCTCCTGGCATTGATTTTCGTTGGGACGCGATTGCCGGCTACGATCAGGCGGCCGCAGAGCAATTTCCGCATGCATGGCAGGCAGGCCCACAGACCTTGCAACTGGCCCGGCAACTGCAAGCGATGCCTGATGGTGGAGTAGTATTGATGACGGTGCCAGCCGATCCTTATCGGTGCCCGCCGGGCCCTTACGAGCGGGCCAGTATGATGGCATATTGGCTGAAACACTATAAGCCGCGTTCGAAAATCATCATTCTCGATGCGAAGCGCAGCTTTTCTAAACAAGCCCTGTTCGAAGCAGGTTGGGGTAAACATTACGGTTATGGTACCGCCAATAGCCTGGTCGAATGGCATAGTCTCGCGGATAATCCTTTGCTAGAACTGAACAAGCAGAGCAAGGTGCTGACGAGCGAATTTGGTGACCAGTTCCGAGCCGATGTGTTGAATATCATTCCACCACAAACTGCCGCGCCGATCGCTTTGCAGCAGGGTTTGGCCGATAGTACCGGTTGGTGTCCGGTTCGACCGCTTAGCGGCCAATCGGTATTCGATGAGTTTATCCATATTATCGGCGACGCAGCGCAGTACGCGCCTATTCCCAAATCGGCTTTTGCCGCCAATTCAGAAGCTAAAGCCTGCGCAATGGCGGTGATTAGTTTGCTCAGCCAGAAGCCCGTCCCCGCGCCCCACTGGGTGAATACCTGTTATAGTCTGATCGCGCCTGATCACGGTGTTTCCGTGGCTGGAGTTTACAAGCTGGACGCAGCCAACGCGATTGCGCAGGTCAAAGGAGCTGGCGGTGTCAGCGCACCAAGGGGTGTCGAATCATTGGCCTTGGAAGCCGAGTATACGCGCGTCGTTTTTCGGCGCTTGATGGCCGATGCATTTCGCTGATTGAAATTTGTTGTCAAAATTATTGATTTCAATAGCTTGCGGTGGTTTTTTATAATTTTTTTTTAAATGTTTTTCCTTTCAATTGAAACTGAATAAGAAAGCAATTTTTCGGCCAGTATTTCCCAGTATTTACCATTGAAGGCGCGGGAATCCGAAAACAGCGTGTTACAATCGCGGTTGTTCCTTTTCAATGGTTGGCTGCGTGAAGAAAAAACCGCTATTACAAATACTGTTGCTGAGTATGTTGACCGGCAAGGCCGCTCATTCAAGCAGCTTTGTAGTTGAGGATATTCAAGTCAAGGGTTTACAGAGAATTTCCGCTGGTACCGTCTACAATTATCTGCCCGTCAATGTCGGTGAAACTTTTTCCGAAGACCGGCAAGCCGCGGCTATCAGAGCATTATTCAACACCGGGTTTTTTAAGGATATATCGCTGGAACGCGATGGCGGTACGCTGGTTGTCAATGTAGTCGAGCGGCCTTCGGTAGCTAAAGTGGTCATCGAGGGTAATAAAGACATTAAAAAAGAAGATTTGACCGAAGCGCTCAAGAAAATCGGCTTGGCTGAGGGCAAGGTTTACAATAAACAAATCTTAGATAAAGTCGAACAAGAATTGCGCCGGCAATATTTCAGTCACGGTAAATACGGCCTGAAAATCAAAACTGACGTCTCCGAGCTGACGAGAAACCGGGTCGGCATTCATATCGAGATTTCTGAAGGCCGGGTTGCGAAAATCAAGCAAATCAATATCGTCGGCAGCAAATCGTTTGCGAACGATGTCTTGCGGAAAGAGTTCGAATTAAGCACTACTAATTTCCTGTCTTTTTATTCGAAAGACGACCAATATTCCAAACAAAAGTTATCTGCCGATTTGGAAAAGCTGCGCTCGTATTATCTGGATCGTGGTTATATCAATTTTTCAGTCGAATCGACTCAGGTCGACATTACTGCGGACAAAAAAGAAATTTACATAACCATCAACGTCAAGGAAGGCGATGTTTACACCTTGGAAAAGGTGAAACTATCGGGTGAATTGATCGTGCCGCCGGAAGAGTTGATCAAATTGGTTAAGGTTGGTCCGGGCGAGATTTTCTCTCGAAAAAATGCTACGGAAACCTCCAAGTCGATTTCTGATCGACTAGGGGACGAAGGCTATACCTTCGCGAATGTGAACATGGTGCCGGAGATTAACGAGCAACAAAAAAGTGTGGCTATGACCTTCTTTGTCGATCCGGGTAAGCGGGTGTATGTGCGGCGGATTAACGTCAAGGGTAACACCAAGACCCGTGATGAAGTGGTTCGCCGCGAAGCCAGGCAGATGGAGTCTAGTTGGGCGGCTAGTAGCAAGATAGAACGGACTAAGACTCGTTTGGATAGATTGGGTTATTTCGAAGAAGTGGGAGTGGAAACCCCTCCTGTGGTTGGTTCGGCCGACCAGATCGACGTCAATTACACCATAAAGGAAAGAGCGTCAGGTAACTTGCAGGCCGGTGTCGGTTATTCGCAGGTGCAGGGTGTCATCTTTAATGCCAACGTTTCGCAGGATAACATTTTCGGTACCGGGAAACGGGTGGATTTCGCGTTTAACAACAGTGCTATTTTGACCCGTTATAATCTGGGCTTTTCAGATCCGTACTACACGCTCGACGGCGTGGCGATGGGCTACAACCTGGGCTACACCTCTCGTAATGCCTTTGCAGCCAACTTGGCGAGTTACAACACCAGCATTGCCAATGCCGGGGTGAATTTCGGCATTCCTTTGAATGAGTTTGATCGCCTGGGCTTTGATATTGATTTGAAACATACCACTATTTCTGAAACAAACCTTTCCTCCGACAGTATTATCAAGTTCATAAAGGATAACGGCGATAGTTTCACGACGTTATCTACCTCTGCTGGGTGGACTCACGATACGCTCGATAGGGCTATTTTTGCGACAAAAGGCGGTCAACAAAGGATCTCTGGATTAGCGACTGTGCCAGGTAGTGATCTGGAATATTTCAAAGTGGGTTACAAACAACAGCATTATTTTCCGCTCTCTAATGATTTTACCTTCCGCTTGTTGGGGGAGGTTGCTCATGGCGGCAGTTATGGCGGCTCTTCAGGTTTGCCGTTTTTTGAAAATTATTTTGCTGGCGGTACCGGGGACGTCCGCGGATTTATGCAGAACACGATGGGCCCACGAGACTGCAGAAGCCCGGATCCTAATACGCCCACTTGTGATCCAGTCACTTTGGGTAACGCAACAATCAATAGACCATTCGGTGGTTCAACCAAGCTGATTGGTAAAGCGGAGCTATTTTTCCCTGTACCGTTTTTAAGTGAAGTCAAGTCGGTGAGGATTGGTTCGTTTGTTGACGCGGGTACTTTGGCGCCGGGACTAGATACTGGCGACTTGCGCAAGTATTTTCGTTATTCGGTAGGCTTGTCCGGCGAATGGTTATCTCCGTTTGGGGCGTTGGCAGTCAGCGTCGCCCAACCGATGAACTCGGAGGGTATCGATAGAATTCAAGCCTTCCAGTTCACGTTCGGCTCGGGATTTTAGTTTAGTTTGAGCCTGTTTTGCCCTATAATCGCGTTTGCGTTCTGTCTTAAACTCAAAAAATTAACCGGAGATGGTTTTGACCATGAAAAATAGAATTTCTTTGTTTCTAATGCTAATGATTTTTGCTGGCGTGAGTCATGCAGAGCTGAAAATCGGCTTTGTGAATGTGGCTAAGGTTTTGGAAAAAGCGCCACAAGCCGCCAAAGCAAAAACTCGCTTGGAAACTGAATTTTCACCAAGAGACAAAGCGCTGGTTTCTCAGCAAAAAGAGATCAAATCGCTAGAAGAAAAGTTAGGGCGCGACACGGCAGTCATGGGCGAAGAAGAACGTCATAGAATCGAAAAAGACATTCTGGACAAAAAACGCGATGCTGCACGCGCACAACAAGAGTTCAGCGAAGATTTCAACATGCGCAGAAACGAGGAGCTGGGCAACTTGCAGAAACGTATCGTCGAAGCAGTGAGAGCGTTAGCGAAAGAAGAGTCGTTCGATTTGTTGCTGACCGACGGTGTGATTTATGCAAACGATCAAATCGACGTGACCAGCCGCGTTCAGCAAAAACTGGAAAACTTATCTCAGTAAGACTTTTCCCGATGCTTCCCAGGTTGCGGAAGTATTCAGTACCTCAAGTCGGGGAGTTCCTAGTCTAAACGAACTTCCCGCTTCCCAGCTAAATTCGCGCAGATAACTCATGGTCGGCACACTCGATATTTTACAAATTCAGGAACTCTTGCCGCATCGCTATCCTTTTTTGCTGATAGACAAAGTGCTTGAATGCGAGCCGGGCTCACGCTTGCTGGCCTTGAAAAACGTGACATTTAATGAGCCGTTTTTTCAAGGGCATTTCCCGCACAAGCCGATTTTTCCCGGTGTGTTGATCATGGAGGCGTTGGCGCAAGCAACAGCGCTACTTACTTCGCAGAGCGATGATAAATTGGGCAAAGGTACTACCTATTTCCTCGCCGGCATCGACAATGCTCGTTTCAAAAAACAAGTTGTTCCGGGTGATCAATTGCGCTTGGAAGTGACTTATATTAAACACAAGCGCCACTTATGGTCGTTTGACTGCCGGGCGGAAGTAGATGGCGATTTGGCTGCCGCCGCGCAAATTATGTGTGCGGCCATGGCTGCAGAGGGTTAAATGATCGATCCCAGAGCCGTTGTTCACGTCAATGCCGAGCTAGCCGACGACGTTAAAGTGGGGCCATTCTCAGTAATTGGCCCAGATGTACAGATAGACTCAGGCACCGAGATCGGTCCGCATGTCGTGATTAAAGGTCCTACCGCGATTGGTAAGGATAATACGATCTATCAATTCACTTCGATAGGCGAAGACCCGCAAGATAAAAAGTACGCCGATGAAATCACCCGCTTGGAAATTGGTGACCGCAATGTGATTCGCGAATTTTGCACGATGCACCGTGGTACGCAGCAAGATCGGGGGTTGACTTTGATCGGTAGCGACAATCTATTCATGGCTTACACCCATGTCGCCCACGATTGCGAAATCGGCGATCATGTGATCATGGCCAACGGTGCGTCGATTGCCGGCCATGTGCATCTCGGTGATCACGCTATTTTGGGTGGTTTTACCTTGGTGCATCAGTTCACCCAAATTGGCGAATACAGCTTCTCCGCAATGGGTAGCGCAATCACGCAGGATATTCCACCTTATGTGATGGTGGGCGGCAGACCGACAAGACCGCACGGTATCAATTCGGTCGGTATGGAGCGCAATGGTGTGCCCCCGGAAGTGATCAGGCAGATTCGCAAAGCCTATAAAATCCTCTACAAAAATAATTTGCGCTTGGAAGACGCGATAGAAGAAATGGAAGATATGGCCGGCGAAAGCAACGAACTTTCCAATATGGTCAGCTTTCTACGCAATGTCACACGCGGTATCCTCCGATAACCCCCTACGCATAGCCGGTATCGACGAAGTTGGCCGTGGCTGCATAGTCGGTCCGGTGGTCGCCGCTGCGGTGATCCTCGACTCGGCTAATCCAATTGCCGGGCTGACCGACTCCAAAAGACTCACGGAAAAAAAACGCAAGCTACTTGCCGAACAGATCAAGGCCAATGCCTTGTGTTGGGCGGTTGCCCGCGCGGAGGCCAGTGAAATAGACAGCATCAACATTCTGCAAGCGACAATGCTGGCAATGCAACGAGCGGTCTCGCAATTGGATTACCGTCCTGACTGGGTCAAGGTGGACGGTAATCGGCTGCCAGCCCTGGATATGCCCGGCGAAGCTATCGTGCAAGGCGATTTATTGGTCCAGGAAATATCCGCCGCTTCGATCTTAGCCAAAGTCGCCCGCGACGCCGAAATGCACACATTGGATCGGCTCTATTCCGGCTATGCCTTTGCCGTCCATAAAGGCTACCCTACCCAGCAGCATTTAGCGGCGTTGCAACAACTTGGCATTACCCCGCACCATCGAAAATCGTTTGCCCCGGTTAAACAGTATCTCGCTTAACTGGCCATGACACCGAATTTCGTTCATCTTCGTATCCATACTGAGTTTTCCCTGGTTGACGGTATCGTCAGGATCAAGCCTTTGGTGAAGAAACTGGCTGAGTATGTCATGCCAGCCGCTGCGATTACCGAACAGAGCAATCTGTTCTCGCTGGTTAAATTCTACAAAGCCGCGCAAGGTGCCGGTATCAAACCCTTGATCGGCGCCGATGTATTGATTTTTAATCCCGATGAGCCTGCGTCGCCGTTTCGCTTGACTATGTTGGCGCGCAATCAAAAAGGCTATGTGACGCTGACTGAGCTGATTTCTCGGGGCTACCAAGAAGGGCAACATCAGGGCATTCCCATGTTGCAAAAGGAATGGGTTGCTGAAAATCACGAGGGTTTGATCGTGCTATCCGGAGCGATGGATGGCGATGTGGGGCAGGCTTTGTTGGCGGAAAATGCCGAGCAAGCCAAACGTTGCGCCGAATATTGGCGAGATTTGTTCGAAAACAGCTTTTATCTGGAGTTGCAGCGGATCGGTAAAGCGGACGAGGAGCGTTACATCAAATTAGCGGCGGATTTGGCTGCCGAGTTAGAGTTGCCGGTGGTTGCCACCAACGATGTGCGATTTATCAGCAAAAATGATTTCGACGCCCATGAAGTGCGGGTCTGTATTCATCAAGGCCGGGTGCTGGACGATAGCCGTCGGCCGAAAAACTATACCGCTCAGCAATATTTGCGCACTGCCGAGGAAATGGCCGAACTGTTCGCCGACATTCCGGAAGCCTTAGCCAATAGCGTCGAAATTGCCAAACGCTGCAATGTCGAGCTCACGCTGGGTGAAAACTATTTGCCCGATTTCCCAGTCCCCAAGGGTATGACGCTGGACGACTATTTCAAGCAGGCCTCGCGCCAAGGGCTTGAGGAGCGTTTGATACAGTATCCGCCGATAGGCAAAGCCAGCTTTGCGGAGAACCGTAAAGTCTATGACGAGCGCTTGGAAGTCGAACTGAACGTGATCACCCAAATGGGTTTTCCCGGCTATTTCATGATTGTCGCGGACTTTATTCAGTGGGCTAAGAACAATGCAATACCGGTAGGGCCGGGCAGGGGATCGGGTGCGGGCTCTTTAGTGGCGTACGCATTGAAGATTACCGATCTTGATCCCATCGAATTCGATTTGCTGTTTGAGCGCTTTTTGAATCCTGAACGGGTCTCGATGCCCGACTTTGATATCGATTTTTGTATGGAGCGCCGTGACGAGGTAATCGATTATGTGGCACGGCATTATGGCCGCGATCATGTGTCGCAGATCATCACCTGTGGCTCGATGGCAGCCAAGGCCGTGATTCGCGACGTGGGCAGGGTGATGGGGCATGCCTATGGTTTTGTCGACAGACTAGCCAAGCTGATTCCATTTGAGATCGGCATGACCTTGGATAAGGCGCTACAAGACAGTGCCGAGTTGAAGGCTTTGTACGATACCGAGGAAGAAGTTAAATCGTTGATTGATATGGCGCGTTCCTTGGAAGGTATTTCTCGTAACGCCGGCAAGCACGCCGGTGGCGTGGTGATCTCGCCAACCAAGCTTACCGATTTCAGTCCATTATATTGCGAGCAGGGCGGCGGCAATCTGGTCACGCAGTTCGATAAGGACGATGTCGAAGCGGTCGGCTTGGTCAAATTCGACTTCTTGGGTTTGCGGACTCTGACGATCATCGATTGGGCGCTGCAAACCATTAATCGCCAGCGCGCGCAACGGGGCGAAGAAGCCGTCGATATCACCCAGATTCCACGCGACGACCTGCCAAGCTATGAATTACTAAAAAACGCCCAGACTACCGCTGTGTTTCAGCTGGGGTCGCGCGGCATGAAAGAATTGATCAAAAAACTGAAACCGGATTGCTTCGACGACATTATCGCGTTGGTGGCTCTATTCCGTCCCGGACCGTTGGAATCGGGTATGGTGGACGACTACATCAACGTCAAGCATGGCGCCAAGGCTGAATACGCTCATCCCTTGCTGGAGCCAATCCTTAAGCCGACCAACGGCGTGATTCTGTATCAGGAACAGGTGATGCAGATTGCTAGGGAATTGGCAAGCTACACCTTAGGCGGCGCCGATATGTTACGGCGGGCAATGGGCAAGAAAAAGCCGGAGGAGATGGCCAAGGAGCGGGAAAAATTCATGTCCGGTGCCGTGGTAAACCAAATCGATGCTTCGATCGCGACATATGTTTTTGACTTGATGGAGAAGTTTGCCGGCTACGGTTTCAACAAGTCGCACTCGGCGGCATATGCGTTGGTTGCTTATCAAACGGCTTGGTTGAAGGCGCATTATCCGGCGGCGTTTATGGCGGCGGTGATGTCATCGGATATGGATAACACCGACAAAGTGGTGGTTCTGATTGATGAATGTCGAGAGATGAGGCTGGAGATCTGCCCACCAGATATCAATGTTTCCGATTTTCGTTTCACGGTCAACGACCAAGGCCATATCGTCTACGGTATCGGGGCGATTAAAGGCGTCGGTGAAAACGCGATTGACGATTTACTGAAAGAACGCAAGGCCAATGGCCCCTATGCTGGCTTGTACGACTTGTGCAAGCGCGTCGATTTACGCAAGGTTAACCGGCGGGTTTTGGAAGCGCTGATCAGGGCGGGGGCGCTGGACGCTATCGATCCCAATCGTGCTGCGCATCTGGCTGAACTCACCACTGCTCTGAGAGTCGCCGAACAACATGGCAAAATGGCGCTGGCTGGTCAAAACGACTTATTTGGTTTAGCTGTGCAGGTGGAAGTGACAGATGGCGAAGCAGAAGCTTACTCTACGGTAGTTGAACCTTGGACCGAGAAAGAAAGGCTGGACGCGGAAAAGCAGACGCTGGGTCTGTTTTTGACTGGCCACCCTATCGCTGAGTATTTGCCTGAACTGAAACATATCACCCATGGTTCGCTAGCCAGCCTGGAAATCGACGCGGGACGATCCAGGGGCAAAATGGAAGGGAGGGTGGCCGGTTTGGTCGTGGAAATGCGCACCCGGCAGACCAAGCAAGGCAAGATGATGGGCTTTGCTACCTTGGACGACCGTACCGGTAGGCTGGAAGTGGCGGCATTCAGCGGAATTTTCGACAAGTACCGGAACTTGTTGGCAAAGGATACTTTGTTAGTGGCGGAAGGCTCGCTGGCGATGGACGACTTTACCAATAGTCTGCGTATGACTGCCGAAAAGCTTTACAGCATGGAACAGGCGCGGGAAATGTTTGCCCGGGGCATCGTGTTGAATTGGGATAGCAGACAATGGCGGACGCAGCGCAGTTTTGTTGACGAGCTGGCGGAAACACTGAGACCGTTTTGTGGCGGACTTTGCCCGATCAGCATCGAATTTGCAAAAGCCGAAGCCAAGGCCAATCTGCAACTGGGCGACGATTGGCGAGTTCACCCCAGTGATGAATTGTTAATTCGCTTGCGAAGACTATTGTCGAACGAAGCCGTCCAAGTTAGGTATTAAGTCGGCGTCAACGTAAACGACAGGCATAAAAAAGGGAGGGGTTAACCTCCCTTTTGGGACTATCGGGCTGAAGCTAGACCGCCCGATATTTTATGCCTACTTGTCGGTGCGTTTGTAATTTACCCGACGGTTGTAAGCGCGTCCTTCATCGGTTTCGTTGCTGTCGACCGGTTGAGACTCGCCAAAACCAGCTGTTGTCAGGCGCTTACTGTCCACACCCAGTTTAACCAGTTCATTTTTGACGGCGTTAGCTCGACGTTGTGACAACTTTTCGTTGTAAGAATCCGTGCCGTAACTGTCGGTATGGCCTTGGATTTCTACCGTTAAGCCTGGATTGAGTTTCATCACTTCAACCGCATTTTGGATCAGAGGGTCGTATTTGGATTTGACTTTATCGCTGTCGAAATCGAACAACAAGCCATGGAACGCCCAGCAACCGTCTTTATCGACGATGGCACCTTTAGGGGTGTCAGGGCATTTGTCCACACAATTACTTACGCCGTCTTTGTCGTCGTCTTGTGTTGAACAATCTGCGACCTTTGGTGTACCGGCTTTCAGGAACACGTTTTTAACGAAATCGCTCATGCCTTTCGGACTGGAAATAGCGTCTGCTGTAGTCGAGAATCCGCAACCCGATACATTGGCCAATTCTTGCAGCACCGTTTGACCTACAGCATCTTCGTCATTGCCGACCCAAATTGTATAAATGCACAGCTTGTCGCCATATTGAGTTTTGAGAGCTTCTGCAGTCGGGATTGGCGAGACTTCTTCGATACCGTCACTGAAAACGAGTAAGGCAATATTTCCGGGAGCGCTGCTTATATCTTTACCGGAATCGCTAAGTGCAGTGGCCAGTGGTGTGCCGCCGCTAGAGCATTGCAGAGATGTAATAGCGCTTTCGAAACCGGATGGGGAGTAGTTTTGCACGGCTTGGTTAAGATAAGTCGAGCCCCATGATAGGCATGGACCAAAACCAAAACTGCGTAAACCGGATGTCAGAGGCATCACCGGAATGGATTTGTTAAACTTGTTTAGCAGGTTTTTCTCGACATCCAACTTGGTACCACTGTAATCCGATGAGTTTACATAGGTGCGGCTCATTGACGAAGATGAATCATTAACCACGAAGAAGCTGTTTGTTTTTTGTACCAATTTTCCGGATTTAACCAGCGCGTTGAGGTCTTCAGGCTGAAAGGCCTGGAAATTATTGCTCGATTGCGTCGCGCAACCGGACAGCAGCGCCCCGGCCAAAGTGGCCGTCAATAAAAGGTTTCTTTTCATGTTTTTATTCTCCAGGTTGTTATTCTGCATCTACAAGGTCTAGCCCACCGCCTTGCTGGCTTAAGTCTAACATCAATACCTTATTTGTTAATAGTGCATTCATCTTATCCATGCACCGTGAAATAATGCCGCTTCGTTTTTAATCCGTAGGTCTCCTAGGAGAAGTTAATGAGCAAAATTTTAATTTTCTGTACGCTGTTTTTTCTAGCTTGCGCGGCTCGAGCCGAGAGCGTGAAGGAATTAGCCGAGCATGGTAATGCGCAAGCGCAAGCCAAGTTGGCTTCCTTTTATTTACTTGGGCGCGAGGGCTTTGAGAAGGATGAACACAAGGCCGCAGAGTGGATGGAGAAGGCGGCGAATCAAGGTTTGCTGGATGCTCAAGTAGTCATGGCGGCGATGTATGACAGAGGGATGGGGGTCAATAGCGATAGAGACAAGGCCACCGATTGGTACGAAAAAGCCGCTAAACAAGGGCATGCCACTTCGTTGGCTATTCTAGGGAGAAACGATGCGGCCAAAGGCAGCGTACAATTTAATTATCAGGCGATGCGCTTAAGCGCGTCGCGTTCTATTCCCGGCGAATACGCTAAGAAATTTTTAACAACTAAATAAATTGACGATGAGTATTAGAACCCGTTTTGCCCCAAGTCCCACCGGTTATTTACATGTTGGCGGTGCCAGAACTGCTTTGTTTTCGTGGTTGTACGCGCGTAAACACGGCGGCAGATTTATTTTACGAATCGAGGATACCGATCTTGAACGCTCCAGTCAGGCGTCTGTGGATGCTATTTTGGAGGGCATGGCCTGGTTGGGTCTTGAGTACGACGAGGGCCCATTCTACCAAACGCAGCGATTTGACCGTTATAAAGAAGTGATTCAGCAATTGCTGGGCCAGGGCGACGCCTACTACTGCTACTGTAGTCGAGAGGAGTTGGAGGTTTTACGTGAGCAGCAGATGGCGAATAAGGAAAAGCCACGTTACAACGGCAAGTGTCGGCATGGCGTCGAAAATCCGCAAGGCGAGCGGGTGGTGCGCTTTAAGAATCCAGAGCAGGGCGAAGTAGTTATCGATGACCAGGTGAAAGGTCGGATCGTTGTTGCCAATAAGGAATTGGATGACTTAATTATAGCCCGCTCCGACGGCACGCCGACGTATAACTTGACGGTGGTGGTCGATGATATGGATATGGGGGTGACGCATGTCATACGCGGTGACGATCACGTTAATAATACCCCTAGGCAAATTAATATTCTAAAAGCCTTAGGGGCGCAATTGCCGGTGTATGCGCACGTGCCGATGATTTTAGGCTCGGATGGTGCACGATTGTCCAAGCGTCACGGCGCTGTGAGTGTAATGCAATATCGCAATGACGGGTATCTGCCCGAGGCCTTATTGAATTACTTGGTAAGGTTGGGTTGGTCGCACGGCGATCAGGAGTTGTTTTCCTTGGAAGAGATGGTGCGGCTGTTTGAGTTAGAAAAGGTCAATGTGTCCGCGTCCACATTCAATACCGAGAAGCTACTGTGGTTGAATCATCAATACATTATGAATAGCGATCCAGTGCATGTGGCCAGTCATTTGGCTTGGCATATGGGAGATCGAGGTATCGATTCTACAACCGGTCCCGACTTAGCGGATGTCGTTAAAGCACAGCGCGAACGTTGCAAAACCCTGGTGGATATGGCTAACGAAAGCCAATACTTTTACCAAGAGTTTGATCAATATGAAGAAAAAGCCGCCAAAAAGAATTTCAAAGCAGGGGTAGACGCTATTTTGCAGCATTTGTTGGAGCAATTTAGGGCTATCGGCGATTGGGACGTATCCAGCCTTCATCAAGTGGTACTGGATAGTGCCGAGCAATTGCAGCTTAATTTGGGTAAAGTTGCACAACCCCTGCGCGTGGCGGTTTGCGGTAGTGGTGTGTCGCCCGCTATCGATGCAACCCTAGCGCTATTGGGCAGAGAAAAAACCCTGAAAAGACTAGAGCGAGCCATTCAACATATTAAGAATATAGAAAATTCCTAGACAAAGTTCTGAATATCCGTATAATGCGAGGACTCAACTACGGGGCCATAGCTCAGCTGGGAGAGCGCTTGCATGGCATGCAAGAGGTCAGGAGTTCGATCCTCCTTGGCTCCACCAAAATAGTTGATTTTAGTCCTGAGTCCCCATCGTCTAGTGGCCTAGGACACCGCCCTTTCACGGCGGTAACCGGGGTTCGAACCCCCGTGGGGACGCCAATTTGGCTAAAGCCGGTTCATCCGACAATTCGCATTAAAGAAGTCAATCAGCAAATAGTCTTAGTCCCCATCGTCTAGTGGCCTAGGACACCGCCCTTTCACGGCGGTAACCGGGGTTCGAACCCCCGTGGGGACGCCATCAATTGTCAAAGTATTGGTCTGTAGCAGCGCATAAATAAGCGCTGGCGGCCTTACTTTGTTATCAGTTTTAAAATTCCTTTTTAAGCCAGAGTTACGTTAATTCGATATTGTTATTCGCTTCGTTCCCTGCTGATTACGTCAGTTAGGGCTGATTCGAGATTTAAAGCTAAAAATCAAAAGCTAAACCTAAATCGAAGGTTTAGGTTTAGCTTTATGGTCAACTTAAAAAATGTTACGGCAAAGCGGATGGCACCAACTGACAATTTTTCCGAAATTTTAGGTGGACGGATGGCCGGCTTCGATCATTACTTTTAATTTCGAGCCCGGTTTTATGTCGGCCTTGTTTTTGGGGACGTTATTCCATTTCCGTAACTCGGTAACATTGACATTAAACTTTTTCGAGATTTGTGCCAAGGTGTCGCCGGCTTTCACTGTGTAGCTAATTTGCTTGATGGAAGGCGCGGTTGAGGCCACCGTTATACTGCTACTGGTTTTCTTAATCTTAAGCTTTTGACCGGGTTTCAGTGCAGCTTTTTTGGGTAACTTATTCCAACTCAAAATATCGTCTTTATCAACGGAAAAACGTTGCGAGACATCCCATAAAGTATCGCCTTTTTTAACCGTATACAGCTGTTTGCTGGATTGAGCAGGGGTTGGGGTGGTCTGTTGAGTTGCTGAAGCAACCGCCGCCGCTGTAGGCTCCCCTTTTTGCGAATGAAACGAGATAGGGATCAACAGGATTGAGCCTTGAGCCACGGTGTCGTCGTCGAGATGATTTACGCTGATAATCTCTTCAACAGTGGTGCTGTGCTTGCTGGCTATGCTTTTCAGCGTTTCTTTCTTGCCTACCGTGTGATGTTCCCACTTTATTCGTTCTTGATGCGGTAACTCAGCCAGTTTTTCTTTGAATGAGTCGGCTTTATCTACCGGAATCAGCAAATGTTGCGCGCCGTTTGGATCGGTACTCCAACGGTTGTAGCCGGGATTGAGTTTTAAAAAGTCATTCAGCGGGGTTTGTGCCATTTCGGCCGCTTTACCCAAGTCAAGCTGCGATTTTACATCTACCAGTTCGAAGTAAGGTTGGTTAGCGAATTGATGCAGATTGACGTTATATTTTTCTGGATTGGCGAAGATTTTGGCGATTGCCAGCAGCCTGGGTACATACGCTGAGGTTTCATTGTTCAAATCCAGCGACCAAAAGTCGGTAGGCTGTCCGCGGTCGAGATTTCTGTCCACTGCGTTTTTGATATTGCCTTTGCCTGCGTTGTAAGACGCCAATGCCAACAACCAATCGTTGTTAAAAGTCTCGCTGAGTTCTTTCAAGAACGTGGTAGCGGCCTGTGTGGACTGCACGACGTCGCGTCGGGCGTCATACCAGCTATTTTGCTTTAACCCGTAAAGACGACCGGTTGGCGGAATGAATTGCCAAAGACCGGAAGCCTGAGCAGGTGACATGGCGTCAGGCCTGAAAGCGCTTTCAACCGCAGGTAATAAAGCCATTTCGCCAGGGATGTTTTTGGCTTCGATTTCGTTAAGGATGAAATACAAGTAGGGCTCCGCGCGCTGTTGCACGCGGGTGAGATATTCGGGGTTTTTAAGATACCAGTTTACTTCGCGGTCGATTCTGGCATTATCGATTTCCGGCAAGGCGTAAAGAGACAGCATTCTATCCCAGATAGTGGCGTGTTCTTTTGCTTCTAACTGCTTATTGTGGATTTTTCCGGTATTGCCATTGCGGGTAAATACGGAAAACTTGCTGTTTGATGACTGGGTCAGGTGGTCTTTTTGCGCATGTTGACTACAACCAGTTGCTAGTAAAATTGGCAGTAGATAAGACAGATGACGGCCTGATTTTTTGGAAATTGAGCGGGGCATTGTCTGAACTCGCTAAAATAAAAAAATTAGATCCTAGCATGGCTTTCTAAAATAGCCAAAAAAACATATCCTTAGCGGCGATTAAATGAAGAGACAATTTCTGTTTGCGTTGTACCAAACCCCAAGAGGTAAGCTACTGCAAACCATGGAAGCCAATTATTTAAGACGATCAATAACCGTCAGTTGCAAACAACAGCAGTTACAGATTGGCGGTCTGGGGTGGGAAAACGAGTTTGTCGATTTTTCCTTGTATCGGAACTATGTGATTTTGGACGGCAAAGCGATGGGGGATGCCGGGGCATTGAAAGTGACCGCAAAAGCCTTTAATTTGCCGATCCAAACAGAGTCCATGGATTTGGTGGTGCTCCCGCATATATTGGAGTTCGATGCCCGGCGATTCCAAACCCTGCGTGAAGTTAATCGGATATTAAAGCCGGGCGGCGAATTGGTAATGTTGAATTTCAACCCGTTCAGCTTGTCTGTCCGTTTCCAATTTCTATGGGACTGGAAGTTAGCGGATTCCTGGCGGGCGCATTTCATCACTAAAGCGCGAGTCTTAGATTGGCTGAAATTGATGAATTTCGAATTGCTGACGACAGCAGAGTTTGGCGTTGACAGTTACACCATTGCCCACGGTAAATTCGAGTTTTACTTTGGCTCTGTTTTCGATATGGCTTATGGCGTTAAAGCCGTTAAGCGGCGATACACCTTGATTCCCCTAGCAGCAACTCAGCAGCGCCGAAGCAATTTGGCAACGGTCGGATTAGGGTTGAAATCGAATTTGCACAGACAGGATAATCATGACTGAAGTGATCGTTTACACGGATGGCGCATGCAAGGGCAATCCTGGTCCCGGTGGCTGGGGTGTGCGAATGGAATATAAAGGTAATGCAAAAGAACTCTGCGGCGGCGAAGCCGAAACCACTAACAATCGAATGGAATTGGAAGCCGCTATACAAGCTTTAGAAACCTTAACCAAACCTTGCAAAGTCAAATTGCACACCGATTCCAAATATGTGTTGCAAGGGATTACTGAGTGGCTGGCTAACTGGAAAAAGCGAGCCTGGAAAACCGCGGCGAATAAACCGGTCAAAAACGAAGATTTATGGCGACGCTTGGATACGGCAATCCAACGTCATAACATCGATTGGATATGGGTCAAAGGCCATGCCGGGGATCAAGGCAATGAACGTGCCGATCAGCTCGCTAATCTGGGGATCGACAAATTGTCGCGCCGTTAAATCACGTCAAATCAGGAAATCTTATGTTAGGTTCGGTAGCCGCTGCGTTAATCGGCATCTGGTTTTACAATACAGCATCGCGGTCCGGTCGCTCGGCAATTTCTTGGGCGGTGTCGGGTGTAGTGGTCTATTTTTTGGCGGCACTATTGTGGACGCTGGCCGTTACGCCCGCTATCTTAGACGCGGCAAGTCATAGCCAGAGCGCTGCACTGATTTTCATTGTTCGTTATGCCTATATCGGCTTTGGCGTATTGATGGCGCTTTTGATAAATAGCTGGCTGAATAAAGCCGCCAATTCTCAGTAAACACCCGATGCTGACGTGGTCGGTGTATATCATTGAGTGTGACGACGGCAGTTTTTATACGGGTATTTCCACCGATGTGCATCGGCGATTTCTTCAGCACGGTGCCGGGCAAGGTGCAAAATATTTTAGAGCCAGGCGTCCGCTAAAAGTAATCTATGCAGAGTCCGGCCACACGCGATCCAGTGCCAGTCGCAGGGAGGCGGCGATAAAAACTCTCTCACGAGTCGAAAAAATGGAGTTGATTGTTAGCGAGTCTGTTCAATAACGCCAAAACCCTGATGTCTTGCAAGTTTATAGCTGTCTTAGTCGAGCTTCTTTGCGCTTTCCCCTCCCGCCTTGTAACATGATTGACTATTTTTTAGGGTTAGGAAGCCAATGAACAAGCATTTACAACAAGTTAGAGATTTTCACCGAAAATTCGGCATCAATCAGCCAGGCGACGGCGAAACCGGGCATTTGTCGGATATGGAAATTGTGATGCGTCAGGCCTTATTGCTGGATTGCGGTAGCGAGACATTTAGAGCTATTGCTAGCGGCGACTTAATCAAGATTTTGGCCGGCTTGGTAGATTTATCCTTCAATGCGTTAGCCGCTATTGCCAGTAGGGGCGATGAACTGGTCGCTGTGTCCGCCACTTGGCGCCAGGATGGATCGGTGCTTTCGGTGATGCGAGTGCTATCCGAGAAGATCAACCAATGCACTTCTGGCGAGACTGTCCACTATTCGGGTTTGTATGCGATCTGCGTGCATTTAACCCAGCGTTTTGTGAACGCCGATTTCGATGAAGCCTTTCAAATCGTGCATCAACACTTGATGAGCGGACGCGCCGATACGGAGCGTTTGGATTTAAGCCCCGCTCTGTTCGAATAAAGGAAAGCACACCCGTGTCAAAGACAACCTACACCCTCGGTTTTATTGGTATAGGACTGATGGGTCGTCCATTGACTTTGAGATTGTTGGCGGCGGGTTTCAGGGTGAATGTCTGGAATCGCACTGCCGCAAAACTTGATACTGTTATTGGAGCAGGAGCTAAAGTCTGCGGCAGCATCGGCGAATTGGTTAAGACCTCCGATGTTATTCTTGTCTGCCTGGCGGATACCGCTGCGGTGGAGTCGGTGGTGAGGGAGCACATTATCGGCAACGGCAACCGCGACAAATTGCTGATTGATCTGTCCAGTATTCATCCTGAAGCGACTCGAAATCTGGCCGCCGAATTGGAAGTGGCTTGCGGTATGCGTTGGGTGGATGCGCCGGTATCTGGCGGCACCGCTGGGGCCGAGTCGGGCAGTTTGGCCATCATGGCAGGCGGCAGTGACGCCGATATTGAAGTTGCCAGGGCCGTATTGCGACCTTTATATAGCCGCCTGACGCATATGGGGCCAATCGGCAGTGGTCAAACTACCAAAATCTGCAATCAAATGATTGTCAGTTGCAACGTGCTAGTCATTGCCGAAATGATGGCTTTGGCAAAATCGGCAGGCGTCGACGCGGCAAAAATCCCCGAAGCGCTGGCCGGTGGCTTTGCCGATTCCAAGCCGTTGCAAATTGTCGGGCCGGAAATGGCCGACAATCGTTTCGAACCGGTGAAATGGCGGGTGAAAACCTTATTAAAAGATTTGTGGATGGCCGTCGACTTGGCCGGCAAACAGGGTAGTGCACTACCAATGTCGGGCTTAGCGGCGCAACTGCTGCAATTGCATGGCAGTAGCGGCTTTCTGGATCAAGATCCCTCGACGTTAATCAAACTTTACTCGCAAGACTAATGTTGCGCTTTACCGCCAACCTAAGTTTATTGTTTACCGAGTTGCTCCTGCCTGAACGCTTTGAGGCCGCTAAGCAGCATGGATTCGCAGCGGTGGAAATCCAATTTCCCTACACATTGCCAGCTGAGCAAATTAGAGACTTGCTCGATCAGCATGACTTGCAGTTGGTGTTATTTAATGTGGATGCCGATGATTTGCTGCAAGGCGGTGAAGGACTCGCGGCGGTGCCGGAGAAACGCGGTCAATTCAAAGCAGCGGTCGAACAGGCCTTAGTTTATGCGCAGCGTTTGCAGCCGAACCTTATTAACGTATTACCCGGGTGCTGCCACGATTTGCCGCGCTTGGCTGAATACCAAACAACCTTCGAGGAAAATTTGGCGTCTGCCGCATCGGCTTTCGCCGCTTTAGGTGTTAAAACCGTATTTGAAGCTGTGAATAGCTTTGATATGCCCCACTTTATAATCGACAGTAGTGCGGGGATGTTGGATGTACTCGCTAAGCTCGATCAGCCGAATTTGGGCATGCAATACGACATTTATCATATGAGCCGGATGGGCGAGGATTGCGCCGAGTTTTTGCGACAGCATCTCGATAAGATCGGTCATATTCAGTTTGCCGATTGCCCTGGTCGCCACCAGCCCAATACCGGCGCTATAGACTTTGATAAGCTGTTCGATATCATCGCTGCCTCGGGCTATCAAGGTTGGGTTGGGGCAGAGTACCTACCTAAAGCCAACACTGTTGCCAGTCTGGATTGGCTGAAAACCTACGCCGCACGATAAACGGGCGGTATAATCGCCAGGCCTTAAATCACCGTTCATTACTATGTCCAAGCATAATTTCACCATTCATCACGCTAGTCTGATCGTTGCCGATACCCAGAAATCGCTGCTTTTTTATCGCGATGTATTGGGAATGGAGCAGGTTGAACGACCCCCTCTGCCTTTTCCCGGCGCTTGGTTGAAAATTGGCGCCCAACAAATTCATTTGTTGGAATTGGTCAATCCCGATCCAACTACCGGTAGACCGGAGCATGGCGGCCGCGATCGGCATGTGGCCATGCACATTGATTCCGTCGATACCTTGCGTAGCGATTTGGAAGGGGCGGGCGTGGTTTACACCTTGAGCATTTCCGGTCGCAGGGCTTTGTTTTGCCGGGATCTTGACGGCAATGCCTTGGAGTTCATCGAGCGGCCCTGAGTAATTATGTGCGGACGGTTTATCTATGTCGGCTTAGGCTTAGGCAGCGCGGCAATGTTGCTCTTGTTGGCGGGCTTTTTATGTCTGCAGTTTGGCTTGACCTTGCTGATGGGCTTGTTCTACCTAATCGCGACTAAAACGATGGCCTTAGCTTTAGCTACGTTGGCCTTGCTTGGGCTGGCCGCGCTTTGCAAAGCGGTCTATCGTGATTTGCACGCATATTTCTGCCAAGAGTCTTTGCTCTTACGGCGACTGGCGTCCCTACACAGTCAGCAACAAGAGTTGCAGCAGCTAAAAATTGCTAAGACGCGCCAGGTAAATTATTGGGCTAGGTTTTAGCGTCAACGCCTAGTTGCGGCGGACAACCGCAAACAGGCGAGAGCATTAGCGGCGGCTGTGTCAAATGAATTGCAGGCTTTAAGAGCACAACTGCCTAATGGCCGCTATAAAAATCTGCGTAAAGACTTGCGCAAATATCGCAAGCTCGCCGATTCGGCGGCGCTGCTGAATTTACGTCAAGCACTCCATGTCGCCGATTAGTCGCTGGCTGGGAGATGCGCTGGCGTTTTTACGGCGCAGTCGCGACGACAATCTGCAGTGGCACTTGTCCCGACATACTGATGTCGCCGATTTGCGACAGGCCAGGATGTTGGCGGAACAGGCCTTGGTAGCACAACTGAAAAAGCAGACCCAGCAGTTAGCTCATGAATTGGCCGTCAACCAAGCCCGCAACAGCAACGAGTTGGCGATGGTGAAAACCCAATGTCAGCAGGATTTAAAAGACTATCAGCAATATCTACAATCGCTGGATAAGTTGAAGGATTCGCTGCGTAGCAGCTACGAGCATTTACCCGAAGCCGTGGCATTTACGATTCATCACCACGCCAAACAGTTATTGAACCGGATGTGGGAAACTCAAGAGCCACAAGAAAAATTAAAATTCGAAATGCAGCTCTTGCAGTTTATGACGGCGGTGCACGAAGATAGTCAGACTTGTCTGCAAGGGGAGGGCAAGGACGGTTTGCCGCAACGGGCTTTGGCCTTTATCGATGCGGATTTAGCTAATTAGATGGGCTGGAAATAGCCCTCGATGTCTCTCACCATTTTTTTGTTCAGGGCAAACATCACCACATGATCGCCTTCGGCGAAAACGGTGTCGTGATGGACTGGAATCACTTCTTTTTCCCGAATCAGCGCGCCCAATATTACCCCGTCCGGCAGATTGACCTGATCCACCCGCAAGCCAACGACTGAGCTGGAGTTTTTGCTGCGGTGCGCGATCGCTTCGATTGCCTCGGCACTGCCTCCGCACACCGAACTAACCCCTACCACGTCGCCTTTTCTGACATGTTTTAATATGCCACCCAAGGTTTCCAGTTTCGGTTGAATCGCCAGATCGATCTCGGTGCCGTCCAATAGCTTGAGGTAGGAATTGTTGTTAATCAGGCAGATAGCCTTTTTTGCGCCGAGTTTTTTCGCCAGACCTGCCGAAATCAGGTTGATGCCGTCGTTATTGGTAATTGCGCAGAATAAATCGATGTCTTCGATCATTTCTTCCTGTAACAGCGATTCATCGGTGCAATCGCCATGCAGAATCAAGGTATGACGTAAATCGTTGGAAATTTCTCGGGCACGTTCGATATCTTGCTCGATGACTTTCACCTGGTAGTTTTTTTCCAGGGCAATCGCCAGGCGCTTACCGACATGACCACCGCCGGCCAGCATGATGGTTTTGATCGGCGATTCCAACTTGTGTAAATCCACCAGGGTTTTACGGACTTTATCGCGCGGACAGACGAAGAATACCTCGTCGCCGGTGGCGATGACTGCTTCGCCATTTACTGCAATCGCTTTACCGTCGCGGAAAATTGCCGCGACCCGAATCATACTGTCGGCTAACTTTTCTTTCACAGCGTGGATGCGTTTGCCGGTCAAAAAGCCGGTAGGTACCACCCGAATCGAAAACAGCCTTACCAAGCCATCGGCAAACTCCGAGACGTGCAAAGCTCCGGGATATTTGATTAGATTATGGATGGATTCGGTAACGACCTGCTCGGGGCTGATGACGATATCGATCCCGCCCGGCGCAAATAACTCGGGATGGTTTAGAAAGTCGATCGCTCGAACCCGGGCAATGGTTTTGGGTTTGCTATACAGCGTGTTGATTACCTGGCAAGCCAGCATATTGGTTTCGTCGCGGTCGGTAACGGCAATGACCATATCGGCGTCTTCAATCCCGGCTTGCTCCAGAATACTCGGATGGGCGGCGTTGCCTTCTACAGTGGCTATGTCCAACCGGCCCTTTAAAGCGGTAAGCAAATGGGCGTTTTTATCGATAACAACAATATCGTTTTCTTCACTGGCTAACGCGCCGGCAACTGAGGAGCCAGTAACACCGGCGCCGAGAATGACTATTTTCATAAATTGTTAGAGCCAGAAGATAATGTCGAAAAGCTTGTTGCCGCAAGGGCAGAAGCGGGCGAATTATACGCTGATCGATAGGCTTGTCCACGTTCGACCTAAACCTGAGATTTTTTGTAATTAGCCAATGTGAAGCACCGCGGCCAGCCTGCAGTGGAAGCAGCAGAGTGAGAAAGGGCAAACATTCTACAGATTACCCGCTCCTTCTCTCCATCCGCACCACCGCGAGAGAGCGCAAGCTTTTAGCGTCTGGCAGGTTGTCGCGACTTGCTGAACAGTTTCGAATTGTTTTAAAAGTAAATGATGATTTCGAAAGTCGCGCACAAAAAAAACTCACCTAAACAAAAGCGGATAATTGCCTTCTACCATTTCACTTGCGTCATCTGGCTAAGTGATCAGGTAGCTGTGACGACCGATACTGATGTTTTGCCGAAGTAGGGTTGGCTTGTAGTTGCGTAGGCGCAATTCGCGTAATCGAGGAAGTTTTTTCGTTTTTTTTATATCCGTGAGCTTCATTCGTCCGATTACGCTTCCCTAATCGGGCCGACGGCGCTCATCCTGGTTTGCAGGGCAATTAAAAACAGAAAATGCCAGTCGAGAGGGCGTTCCCCATAACCATGTTTGAGGGGGTTGTAATGAATGTAATCCTCGTGACGTTGAAAATCCGCATCATCACGAATCAGGTGTTTCCAATAACGCCTCTGCCATACCCCCCGTTACCCTTTAGGTTGGCTGCTGCAGGAAATGTGTTCGCCTTTGGGAATACGCCGGGAAAAGTAGGTCTTTAATAAGCGCTAGCGTAAGGGAAAATCGTCGTCGCCTTCCGGCAATGGCCAAATGCAATGCAAATGGTCCGGCAGTATGACCATCGCCGATATTTCGAAGGGGTGGCGCTGTTGCACGTATCGGCAGGCCTCACGTAGGAGATCGACATAACGAATCAACAAATCGTTATTTCGACGTTCGGCCAAATTAACCGTAAAAAATAAGTGCCACCGGGAACACGCTAGCGAATATTAAGTGCGCAGGCCGCAAGTTGAGACCAGACGCCGATACAGATAAATTTGAGGAATAACCCGGTAAGCGAAAGAGGCCTAGGCTAGGTAGAGATTTAGCGGCACCCAGCTTGATGGCTTTTGCGCTGGGAATCACGTTGTTCATCCCAGCCTAAGGTCCTCTCCCGATCGAGCATTCGACGAAAGCAATAACCAAGGATTTTCACAAAATGAGTGATTGCAAGACCTGACCCCAATTTTTCTGTTGATTTATCTTGTTAGGCTATGATCGCTTTTTTTTTGCAAAAGCTCCTATTCCCAGAACGCTAGATAAGAATAGCCACAAAGCAGCAGGTAAAGGGACTGGTTCTAATCTAGCTGACCAATCGTTGCTCGGTATGCCGGACCCATCCCATGATCCGTTTATTATCTCTCTTCCAGAGTCTGCCAAAATTGCAACGTAGTCAGCAAGTACGATGCCGGATGCGGGTTGGACAATTTCAAATCCAGACATTTCGATCTCGCGATTTGAAAACAGAGTCCCTGTAAACTTTTCTCGACCAAATGATCCATTACTTCCAACCCAGTCAAAATATCCAGTCAAGGAAAGATCGTCTCCAACTTGTGTTTGTGTCTCAAAAATTAGAGTCGAGGTGTCCCAGGTTATCCCGCTGGTATCAACACCTGAGACAAGCCAAGTACCAGAAGTTAAGTTAACGTTTATCGGAGCCGCTCTCGTAATTCCTGAAAATATACCGAGAACAAATAACAATATTAACGCTGTGAAATTAGTGCTTTTTAAGTTCATATTTAGACCCAAAATCATGTTGTTTTTAGAAAATAAAGAAAACCGCCATACCTTGTTTTTGTTTCGAACCTCTTTTCGTTGATAGCCTAACGATAAGCATAACCCGCTTAGCGAAGCGGAGTCGGGTTGATGTGATGGTTAGACGCTAAATTAGTTACCATGCGATTACCCGAAGGACCGACAATCCATTAATAATGACGGCGGCTATTAACGGAGCAAGTAGCGCTCCAAACATGACCTGAACTAAACACCGCCCTGTCTTCAGAAAACTACCAATAGCGGGAGCAGGAATGCGGTAATTGCCGCAGATGGGAACACATACCAAATTTCTCGTAAAGGCATATCAGGAGTTTGTATCAGCCATGCACCAAAAACCAAAACCAACATTGTCAGCAACGACGAAAGATAAACGAATAGGAAGTCTGTCCTGGTGTCTACCAACCGAACTGAGGTACAGGGGGATTTCACGTTGTTATATGGGGGCATAGTCATGGCGCCTAACTACAATTAGACATCCTAAATAACGTAAAACATTTCGTTAAAACGATGTCAAAATGTTCTAAAAAATAAAAATATCTTTTAATTTCAAATGTGTATCTTCATTTGGCACTGCCTAAATCAAATTGGTTAACCATCAAAAGTTTACCCAAATCACTTCTGCAACCGCCCCCGCCGCGCCTCCATCGGATTCTGCCGTAAAGGTCGATAAATCTCAACACGGTCTTCTGAGCTAACAATTTTGTCCAAATTGCAAACCAGCCCAAAAATCCCCACCATCTGCTGACTCAAATTTATTTCTGGACACTCCTGCAAAATACCGGAAGCGTCTATCGCTTGTTCGACAGTACTGTTCGCCTCCAGACTCACAGGTATCAGCAATTGCCGCTCCGGCGTGGCGTAAGCCACTTCCACCGCGATCAACTCATCCGCCATACAAGGCTTTGGCGCGTTGGGTAAAAGAGGTGACCATGGTGTTGCAGATTTGGTTGAACACCGGGCCGAAGGCCAGATTCGCCAGCATGCCGGAGATTTCGAATTCCAGGTCCAGCGAGATTTTGCTGGCGTCTTCGCGCAGTGGCATAAAGCTCCAAAAGCCCTCCAACGAGGAAAAGGGCCCATCCAGCAGACTGATCTGGATTCGGCCGCCTTGATCGACTTTATTGCGGGTGGTAAAGGATTTATGAAAGCCGGCCTTGGCGATGTCGATTTGGCCTTCGACGATATTGCCTTCGCGCTTCAATATTTTGCTGCCGGAACACCAGGGTAAAAATTTGGGATACGACTCGATATCGTCAACTAGGTCAAACATTTGTTTGGCGGAGAATTTGACCAGGGCGCTTTTTTGCACAACCGTGATCATTTACAGCACCCCGAGCACGTGCAGGAAGACCAGGAATACCGCAGCCGGTGCCACGTATTTGATCAGAAACTGCCAAGCTTGAAAGCCTTGCGCCGGTAGTTCCAGTTCCTGCTCGGCATGGGCTGGTTGCATCATCCAACCGGCAAACACGGCAATGCACAAGCCGCCCAAGGGTAGCATCAGGTTGGCGGTCAAGTAATCCAGCAATTCGAACAGATTTTTATCGAAGATTTTAAAGTTGGACCAGACGTTAAAAGAAAACACCACCGCTACGCCCAAGCCCCAGCAAGCACTGCCCGACCAGACACAGGCTTTTTGTCTATCGATGTTTTTGTTTTCCACTAGCCAAGCAACGGTCGGCTCGATCAAAGAAATTGACGAGGTGAGGGCGGCGAAAAACAGCAGGACAAAAAACAACACGCCGAATAACCAGCCGCCGCTCATGTGACCAAAGGCCAATGGCAGGGTTTGAAATATCAGGCCAGGCCCGACAGCCACTTCCAAATTGTTGGCAAACACCAAGGGGAAGATCGCGATGCCTGCTAGTAGGGCCACTGCTGTGTCAGCGCCGGCGATGACAATAGTGGTTTTCGCGATGGACGCGTGGCCTGGCAGGTAAGAGCCGTAAACCATGATGGCGCCCATACCCAAACTTAAAGTAAAGAAGGCGTGGCCCATGGCGGTAAGTACCGCGTCGGCGTTGATTTTGCTGAAATCGGGGCTAAACAGAAAATGAATGCCTTGCGCATAAGCGCCGGACGCCATGGCATAAGCGACCAGAATCATCAGGATCACGAACAAGGCTGGCATCAAGAAACTAACGGCTTTTTCCAGTCCGCCTTTGATGCCGCGCATGACTACTTGCATGGTGATGAACATAAATACCGAGTGCCAGAAAATCTGCTGAATCGGGCTCGCCATCAAATTGTCGAACATTTGCTTCACTTCTGCGCCGTCGGTACCGAAGAAGCCGCCAAAGAAGGCTTTCAGGATATAAGACATCGACCAGCCGGCAATCACGCTATAGTAGGCCAGGATCAAGAAACCGGCGATCATGCCCATCCAGCCCAAATAGCCCCAGCGCGGATCGACTTTGGCTTCGGTAGCCAGGGTTTGCATGGTGTTAATCGGGCTTTGCCGACCGCGCCGGCCCATCATGATTTCCGCAATCATGATGGGTATGCCGATGGCCGCCACGCAAAGCAAGTAAACAATCACGAAGGCACCACCACCGTTTTGGCCGGTGATGTAGGGGAATTTCCAGATATTACCCAAACCGACCGCTGAGCCAGTGGCGGCCAGAATGAAGGCGAGGCGGGAAGACCATTCGCCGTGGATGGATGGGGTTTTATCTGTCATGTGGGGGAGCCCTTGTGTTTTTATATCGTTATTTAACGGGTGTGTGAGTAAAATATCAAAATTCACGTTTTCAGTCAGTTTAAAAAATCTTCGCTACAGAATGGCCGCCAAAAAATCCAAGAAAGACAATAAAGCCACCGACAACACCATCGCGGTCAATCGTCAGGCTTCTCACGAGTACACCATAGACGAGACTTTCGAAGCCGGTTTGGTGTTGGAAGGATGGGAAGTGAAAAGCTTGCGCGATGGTCGGATTCAGTTAAAGGAAAGCTATGTTGAGATCAGGCGTGGCGAAGCCTGGTTAAGTGGCGCGCATGTGTCGGCTTTGTTGTCGGCGTCTACTCATGTCAATCCCGATGCCGTGCGCAAGAAAAAATTATTGTTACATCGGCGCGAGTTGAATAAATTGATTGGCTCTGTGGAGCGCAAAGGCTATACCTTGATTCCCTTGTCGATGTATTGGATCAAAGGTCGCGCTAAGCTGAAAATCGGTCTGGCGAAAGGTAAAAAATTGCACGACAAGCGCGCCGCTTCAAAAGACAAGGACTGGCAGCGCGATCGCGCGCGCATCATGAAACACGGTTAAGTTTGGTGGCGACGCATCCTAATTTATTGGACGCAGATAACAGCGTTTTGCTGGTAGTGGACATCCAAGGCCGCTTGTCGGCGGCGATGCCGGCTTTAGATCTGCAACAGATGCTCACGCATGGTCAGCGCTTGCTGCAAGCCGCCGAGCTTCAGAATGTGCCGGTGTTAGTGACCGAACAATATCCGCAAGGGCTTGGGCCGACGCAACCGGAGATTAGCAAGTATTTGCCCGGCAATACCCGACTCTTCAACAAAACCGGTTTTTCTTGTTGTGCCGCCGATGGTTTCACGCAAACCTTAGCGGATACCGGACGGAAGCAAGTGGTGCTGATTGGTCAAGAAACCCATGTCTGCGTATTACAAACCGCGCTTGAGTTGTTAAGTCACGATTATCAAGTGCATGTGTTGACTGACGCGGTATGCTCGCGCCGCGCCGAACATAAGGACTATGCCTTGCAGCGCATGCAGCAGCACGGTGCAACTTTGAGCTGTCATGAGTCGGTGTTGTTCGAATGGCTTCGCGACGCCAAACATAACCATTTCAAGACTATTTCAGCGGCATTACGCTAATTATTACGGGGGATAAATGCGACCAATCGGATGGAGTGGGGGATTACTGGGAGTGTTGTTGTTGGTTGGCTGTACTGACTCATTCCCTCCGGTACAGACATTGAGCGGTTTTGCGCAAGGTACTACTTACAACATCAGTTACTGGGCAGAGCAGGCGCCGGATGATAAACAGATTACTGCCGACCTAGAGAAAGTGTTTTTGGAATTGGATAAAAACTTATCCAATTATCGGCCGGATTCGGTCATCGAACAATTCAATGCAAAAGCCTCCACTGAACCGCAGTCGGTTGGTGAAGAGATTGTTTCTTTGGTTAGGATTGCGAAGGAGGTCAGTGCCGTCAGTCATGGTTGCTACGATCTAACCATCAAGCCATTGTTCGTAATGTGGGGGTTTCTAGCGGATGAATTGACCGTTCCGGAGCCGGCAGCGCTGCAAGCCGCTATGGCAAACGTGGGGATGGATAAATTGCAATTGGTCGATGACGTGCAAATGTCCAAAAAGCTGCCTAGTGTCGCTGTGGATCTATCATCGATAGCGCAAGGCTATAGCGTCGAAAAGATCAGCAAAGCCCTGGAAAGCTTGGGTATCACTAATTATTTGGTTGAAATTGGCGGCGAGTTGAAAGCCCTGGGGCATAAGCCCGATGGTAAGGCTTGGCGAATTGCGGTGGAAAAGCCGCTGCCGGGCGAACGACATATGCATAAGGTGGTCACTTTGCCGAAAGACGCGCCGATGTCTGTGATGACCTCAGGTACTTATCGGCACTATTTCGACATTAAAGGCCAGCGTTACAGTCATATCCTGGATGCACGAAACGGGAAACCGGTGGCGCACGATCTGGTGGCTGTGAGTGTGTTTCACGAAAGTCCGACTGTAGCCGATGCTTGGTCTACCGCTTTACTGTGTTTGGGGCAAGAAGAGGGGATGAAGATAGCGGATGCCGAGAAATTGCAGGTGATGTTTATCCAACAGGAGGGTACCGAGTTTCTGGAAAGTAAGACTAGAGCCCTAACCATGTCTACCCTAGTGACGATTAACTAGGCTAGCTTCTATCGTGTTAGTATCCGCGCAAAACTGAATCGGGGGGAAGTTTTATGTTGAGTCTAAACGATCACTTAACGTTCGCGGTGCATGGCGGCGGAGATAGCGGTGGCGGAGTTGCTGGCGGAGTGGAGAATTTCTTGTCGTTCCTGGAGGTATTGGTACGGCAATCCCCGTCGGAAAGTCTTGATAGTGTATTGCCGGGCATCGTTGCCTTACAGAATATTCACCCCTTGCTGGTGCATTTCCCGATTGCGTTGTTGACCTTGTTCTTCGCCTTGGATCTAATCGGCAGCTTGGCGAAACGTCCGGAATGGCGGCAGATAGCCGGGGCGTTTTTGTATCTGGGTACCCTATTTGCGGCGTGTACCGTGGCGGCTGGCTTGGCTGCGGCTGAGACTGTGGCCCATGGCGGTGATGTTCATGAGATCATGGAGCATCATGAACATTTGGGTATTTCGGTATTGAGTCTGGCGGCGGCGTTATCAGCTTGGCGCTTGTTGAGCAAGGGGCGCATAGTCGGACCGGCAAATACCTTGTATTTACTGGCCTCGGGTATTTTATCCGGGTTGTTGGCGTTTACCGCCGACCTGGGTGGCTTGATGGTTTATAAACACGGCGTGTCCGTGCAAATTGCCGACCAGTTCAACCAAGCAGCGGCGCAAGCGCATGAACACGAAGGGCTTGCTGAGCAGAGTTTGCCAGCCGAGCCCGATAATGCTGGCAGCGAAGCAGTTAAGCAGGAAGAGGGTGTTCAAGAGGGAGCGGCGCATGGGGCTGCAGGTCATCATCACGACCATCATCATGCCCATTGACGTTCGGCTTCAGAGCCGTCTGACAAAGGCTGACAAGGGTCAGCCTTTTTTTATTGGCCCGGACATGACATATCCGCTGGCTGTGTTATCCTACGCCGCCATTTTTTGTGAGGCTATAGATGCGTACCCGCGTTAAAATTTGCGGCTTTACTAAAACGGAAGACGCCCTTTGCGCGGCAAATTTGGGGGTTGATGCGGTCGGTTTGGTGTTTTATCCGCCCAGTCCAAGAAACGTATCCATCGAACAAGCCGCAAGCATCAGCAGAGCATTGCCAGCCTTTGTTAACGTGGTAGCCTTGTTCGTCGATGCTGAGCAGGCGTTGATCCGCGAAGTTTTAAATAAAGTAAGAGTGGATTGCTTGCAGTTTCATGGTGATGAAACTGCAGAGAGATGCCGGATGTACGATAAATCTTATATTAAAGCCATTCGCATGCAACCGGGTACGGACATCGATGTGCTGCAACAGCAATACTGCGATGCGGCTGGCTTACTGTTGGATGCTTATCATCCAGGCGTGCAGGGCGGCAGCGGTAGCGGTTTTGACTGGGATTTGATTCCAAATAACCGCAGCTTGCCAATCATTTTGGCTGGGGGACTAAGCCCGGAAAATGCCGGGGAAGCGATAGTAGCTGTAAAACCGTATGCACTGGATGTGAGCAGCGGTGTTGAGGCCGGGAAAGGCATCAAGGATGCGGCGAAAATGGCTGCGTTTATAAGAAAAACTAATCAAGCGACTTTAGAACTATGACAGACACCTACCCTATGGGGCAAAAGTACGATATGCCGGATATCCGGGGCCATTTCGGGCCTTACGGCGGCATTTTTGTAGCGGAAACGCTGATGCCGGCCATTACCGAGTTGAACGAAGCTTACCAGCGCTACATGCAGGATCCTGAGTTCCTCGCCGAGCTGGATGCCGATCTCAAGGATTATGTCGGTCGACCGTCGCCGCTGTATCATGCCGAACGCTGGAGTAAGCATTTGGGCGGTGCGCAGATTTATCTGAAGCGCGAAGATCTCAATCATACCGGGGCACACAAAGTTAACAACACTGTCGGTCAAGCACTGCTGGCTAAGCGCATGGGCAAGACCCGCATCATAGCCGAAACCGGTGCCGGTCAACACGGCGTTGCCACCGCGACTGTCGCGGCGCGTCTGGGTTTGGAGTGCGTGGTTTACATGGGCGCTGTCGATGTGGCCCGTCAATCCTTGAATGTCTATCGGATGAAGTTGTTGGGCGCTACCGTGGTGCCGGTGCAATCAGGTTCCAAAACCCTTAAAGATGCACTGAATGAAGCCTTACGCGATTGGGTGACCAACATCGATAATACTTTTTACATCATCGGCACTGTGGCCGGTCCGCACCCCTATCCGGCCATGGTTCGCGACTTTCAGGCAGTTATCGGTCGAGAAGCCCGCCAACAATGCCTAGATCAAACCGGTCAGTTGCCTGATGTGCTTTTGGCATGCGTCGGAGGGGGGTCTAATGCCATAGGCTTGTTTTACCCGTTTATCGACGATCAGACCGTGAAAATGATCGGTGTCGAAGCAGCCGGCGACGGTGTTGAAACCGGGCGTCATTCCGCCCCCTTGTGTGCCGGTCGCCCCGGTGTGTTGCACGGCAACCGCACTTATCTTATGGCTGACGACGACGGCGAAATTATCGAAACCCATTCCATCTCTGCCGGCCTTGATTATCCGGGCGTCGGCCCTGAACATGCCTGGCTGAAAGACACCGGTCGCGCCCAATATGTGAACGTGACCGACGACGAAGCGATGGCGGGTTTTCATGCCTTAACCCGTATGGAAGGTATTATCCCGGCTTTGGAATCTAGCCATGCCATGGCTTACGCAATGAAGCTGGCACCGACCATGCGCAAGGACCAAATCATTGTGATCAATTTGTCCGGACGCGGCGATAAAGACATGCAAACCATTATGCAACGTGAGGGCATCAGTTTATGAGCCGCTTAGCGAACAAATTTGCCGAATTGAAGGCCTCGGGCCGTAAAGCCTTGATCCCATTCATAACCGCAGGCGATCCGTACCCGGAATTCACCGTCCCCTTGCTGCACGAAATGGTGGCAGCAGGGGCCGATGTGATCGAATTGGGCGTGCCGTTTTCCGATCCGATGGCCGATGGCCCGGTAATCCAACGCGCCAGCGAGCGGGCGTTATCGCACCATGTGGGTTTGCGGAAAGTATTGAGCATGGCCATAGAGTTTCGGAAAACTGATCAGAACACCCCGTTGGTATTGATGGGGTATTTGAATCCGATTGAAATAATGGGCTATGAAGACTTTGCCAATGCCGCGCAACGCGCCGATGTGGATGGTGTGTTAACCGTCGATTTGCCGCCGGAAGAATCAGAGGCTTGTGTCCGTATGCTGCGTGATCGCGGCATCGATCAAATTTTTTTGTTGGCACCCAACACCAATGCCGAACGGATTCAAAAAATGGATGCGGTGGGTAGCGGCTACTTATATTACGTGTCGCTGAAAGGCGTCACCGGTGCCGGACATTTGGATACCGCCGATGTCGAACAAAAATTGCAATTAATCCGCCAAAATACCGCTATGCCGGTTGGTGTCGGTTTTGGCGTGAAGGATGCCGCTACCGCGAAAACCATAGCGGCCATTGCCGACGGTGTCGTGGTGGGTAGCGCGCTGATCAGTAAAATAGAAGCAAATCTCGATGATCCTCAGCAAGCTAAGCATGAGATCATCACCCTATTGAAATCCATGCGCGAAGCCATGGATGTATAAGCTTTTAAGCGGAGACTACCCCGAATGAGTTGGTTTGAAAAACTGGTTCCCTCTGCCATCAGAACTGAATCCTCGCAGAAGAAAACCACCGTGCCTGAAGGCTTGTGGAATAAGTGTCCGCGTTGCGATGCGATTTTGTTTAATGCCGAGTTAGAGAAAAATTTAAGCGTTTGTCCAAAATGCGACCACCATTTGCGCATTTCCGCGCGCAAACGGCTGAATATGTTTCTGGACGAAGACGGTCGTCAAGAAATCGGCGCGGGTTTAAAACCTAGCGATCCCTTGAAATTCAAGGACAGTAAACGTTACAAAGACCGTATCAGTCAGGCGCAAAAGCAAAGTAACGAGAACGATGCGTTGGTGGTGATGAAAGGTACCCTGCAAGGTGCGGGTATTGTCGCTGCGGCGTTTGATTTCGGTTTCATGGGCGGTTCTATGGGTTCGGTGGTTGGCGAGCGTTTTGTGCGGGGCGTAAACGAAAGTCTGCGCCTCGGCGTGCCCTTCATAGTGTTTACTGCGAGCGGTGGGGCTCGGATGCAAGAGAGTTTGTTCTCGCTGTTTCAAATGACTAAAACCAGTGCGGCCCTAACTAAACTCGCTGAAGCCGGCATCCCTTATATTTCGTTCATGACTGACCCAACCATGGGCGGCGTTTCGGCTAGTCTGGCGATGTTGGGCGATATTAACGTGGCCGAGCCCGATGCCTTGATCGGTTTTGCCGGTCCAAGGGTGATCGAACAAACGGTGCGGGAAAAGTTGCCGGAGGGTTTTCAGCGCAGCGAATTTCTGCAGGAGCACGGCGCAATAGACATGATTATTGATCGCCGTGAGATGCGCGCTAGAATAGCTAGCATTCTGGCTATCATGTGTGCCGGACGCCCCGATGCGGACGCGACCGAAACCAGCGTGCCCAACAGTGAGCCTTTAAGCAATCAGGGTGAAAGCAATAGTCAGCAGTATCAGGAATAAATCCGGTCGAAATGACACGTTTTGAGTCGCTGCATGCCTGGTTGGATTGGCAGGAGAAACTGCACCCTCGGCCTATCGATCTGGGTTTGGCGCGGGTCGCGGGAGTTTATCGGCAGCTTAATCCCAAGCAAAAAAAACCGCCGACCATCACGGTTGCCGGTACGAATGGCAAGGGGTCCTGTGTAGCCTTTCTCGAAGCGATGTATCGCTCCGCCGGCTATCGGGTTGGCGCTTACACATCGCCGCATATTTTGCGATATAACGAACGGATTCGTATTGATGGCGTACCTGTTGAGGATGCGTTAATTTGCGAGGCGTTTACCCGCATCGATGCGGCGCGCGGCGACACCAGTTTGAGCTATTTCGAGTTTGGTACCTTGGCCGCTTTGAGTATTTTTGCCGATGCCGATTTGGATATACAGTTGCTGGAAGTTGGCTTGGGCGGCCGACTGGATGCAGTGAATATAGTCGATCCCGATGCCGCTGTGGTGACCACCATAGCCCTCGATCATGTGGACTGGCTGGGGCACACCGAAGACGCCATCGGACGGGAAAAAGCCGGTATTTTCAGGCGAGGTGTGGCGGCAATAGTCGGCGATCAGCAAGCGCCCCGCTCCGTCATCGAAACCGCGGAGCAAGTGGGCGCGGTAGTGCGGCAAATGGGCAACGCATTCACCTATCGTAAACAGTTGAATAACTGGGAATGGCGTTGTGCGGAGACGGAAATTCGTCAGTTGCCATCGCCGGCGTTTAAGGGCGAGCACCAGTACAGAAACGCGTCGGCTGCGATTATGGCCATAAACGCTCTACAGCCATTATTGGCCGTCAGTGACGACGCGATTCGGCAAGGTGTCCACAGTGCGCAGTTGCGGGGGCGTTTTCAGTTGATTGCCGGCGAGCCGAGAATTTTGCTCGATGTAGGGCATAACCCGCAGGCGGTGCAAACCTTAATCGACTATTTGCATGAATATTTCCCCGAGATCAGAATTCACGCAGTTTTTGCGATGATGCGCGACAAAGATATTGCCGGCGTATTGAATATGATGCGGGATAAGGTGGCCTATTGGTACTTGGCGCCACTGGTTAATCCTCGCGCTGCAAGTCCGGATATGTTAGAAACCATCTTTCAGCAACAAGGCCTGGACAATGTCCGTAGCGGTTTTGCCGATTTTACTGAGGCATTTCAAGCGGCCCGACAAAATGTCAGGCAAGACGAGTTGCTTTTGATTTTTGGTTCTTTTTTTCTAGTTTCAGAATATTTATCGAAGTTTTCTTAGAGGTGACAAGAATGGATCAAGAGTTAAAGCAGCGATTGATTGGTGCGGCGGTGATTACCGCGTTGGCGGCGATTTTCGTGCCTATGTTATTCGACGACCCCATCGACGAAACCGGTAAAAGTATCAATGAATTGAAAATCCCCGAGCTACCCGCGAAGGCTCAGGACGTAGAAATTATGCCTCTACCTGAAAAAGTTGAGGAGGTTGCGGAAAACCTGCCAGCGGCTAACCCACCCAAGCAGGAGGTGAAAGTGCTAGAAGAAGGCGAGTCCGAAGCCGAATTGGAAGCACCTAAGCCACAAGTTAAGTTATCCGCCAAGGACACGGTGCCGCTGAAGCCAAGTCTTCCGGCTGCCAAAGCGGCAGCACCAGCGGCTACAGCATCGCAACTTGATGAGGAACCCGCAGAGGCCGAAGATGTGCCGCCGGTAGTCAGCAAACCGAGCAAGTTGCCGGCTCCTGCCGTTCAACCTTTGCAAGCGGTTAGCCCAGCGCCGAAAGTTTTAAAGCCGGTCAATAAACTGCCTCAACCCAAAGTAGAGGCGGTTGCAACGCCTGCGCCGCCAGCCGTAGTTGCCCCCACCACGAAAGCTCTAACTGCTTCTGCCGAAGACAGCAACCGCTGGTATTTGCAAGTGGGTACCTTCAGTCAGAAGCCTAACGCAGTCAGTTTGCAAGATAACTTGAAGCAGCAAGGTTTTGCCGCTTCAGTCAAAGAGGTTGCCAGCGATAAAGGTACCGTGTTCAAAGTGCGGATTGGGCCTATCGTCGATAAAGTCAAGGCCCAGGCTGTGAAGGCCAAACTGGCGCAAATTAACGTCAATAGTTTTGTTTCTGCGGACGAATGAATTGACGTATTGCTTGGATTAGCCTGATAGACCATGCTGGATTTTGTGCCTTGGACCAAGCTCCTATGGGTGGATTACGTGATTATCTCGATTATCGGGATTTCGGCGATAATGGGGCTGATGCGCGGCTTCATCAAAGAAGCCTTTGCACTGGTACTTTGGATGGTCGCGGTTTGGATAGCTATACAGTATTGCCGAGATCTAGCGGTATTGCTGCAAGCGACTATCAGCTATCCGTCCGCCAGAATTGCCGCCGCGTTTGCTTTATTGTTTTTCGCCACCTTAATATTGGGCAGTTTAATCAGCTTTTTGCTGAGTCAGTTGATAGAAAAAACCGGTTTGACCGGTAGTGATCGTTTGCTGGGTATGTTGTTCGGTATTGCCCGGGGGGCGGTACTGGTTTCTATATTGGTGATGCTGGCCGGTTTAACGCCGTTGCCGGAAGATCCCTGGTGGAAACAATCCCTTCTCATCCCTCCGTTCCAAGCTATGGCTGTGTGGTTAAAAACGCACACCCCGACTGGTTTGGCGGATTACATCCATTATCGATAACTCGGATCTACTATGTGTGGTATTGCCGCTATTGTTTCCAATCAAAGTGTTAATCAGGATTTGTACGACGCCCTGACAGTACTCCAACATCGCGGCCAGGATGCTGCCGGTATAGTTACTTGTGATGGCAGTCGTTTGCACTTGCGCAAAGATAATGGTTTGGCGCGGGATGTATTTTCCAGCAAGCAAATGATGAAATTAAAAGGCAATATGGGTATCGCTCATGTGCGTTATCCCACCGCGGGCTGTACCAGTTCGGCGGAAGCCCAGCCTTTTTATGTCAATTCGCCGTTCGGCTTGACGCTGGCGCACAACGGCAATTTGACTAACACCGAAGAACTGAAATATCAGGTGTTCATGGATGATCAACGCCACATCAATACCGATTCTGATTCGGAAGTGTTGTTGAACGTCTTTGCCCATGAGTTGGCGCAATTCGGCAAGCTGAAATTGACCGTGGACGATGTGTTTCAAGCGGTCCGTGCGGTGCATAAACGTATCCGTGGCGCCTACGCGGTAGTAGTGATGATCGCAGGGTTCGGCGTATTGGGCTTCCGTGACCCGCACGGTATTCGGCCCATCGTGTTTGGACAACGCAAAACCGAGGATGGCACCGATTACATGATCGCTTCGGAAAGCGTGGCGCTGGATGTGCTGGATTTTCAGTTGATTCGCGACATTGAGCCGGGCGAGGCCGTGTTTATCGAAGCAGACGGCCAGCTACATACTCAGCAATGCACAGAATTAGTCGATCACTGTCCGTGCATATTTGAATATGTCTATTTTGCACGACCGGATTCGATTATCGACAATATTTCGGTGTACAAAGCCAGAATGCGGATGGGGCGAAAACTGGCCGAAAAAATTCAACGGGAGTGGCCGGATCATGACATCGACGTGGTCATTCCGATTCCCGATACCAGTCGCACCGCCGCTTCACAGATTGCTCACGACCTGGGCGTGAAGTTTCGCGAAGGGTTTATGAAAAACCGCTATATCGGCCGGACTTTCATCATGCCCGGGCAAAAAATGCGCAAAAAGTCGGTCAAGCAAAAGCTCAATGCCATCTCGCTGGAATTCGACGGCAAGAACGTGTTGCTGGTGGACGATTCCATTGTCCGCGGCACGACCTCTGAACAGATTATCCAGATGGCCCGCGATGCCGGCGCCAATAAGGTGTATTTTGCGTCTGCGGCGCCACCGGTACGTTATCCCAATGTATACGGGATCGATATGCCGGCAGCGCATGAATTAATCGCGCATGATCGTTCCGAAGATGAGATTTGCCGAGCTTTGGGTGCCGACAAGCTTATTTATCAAGACTTGCACGATTTGATTGAGGCGGTCGGCAGAGGTAATCCGGGCATTAAACATTTCGATACCTCATGCTTCAGTCATGATTACATTACAGGCGATATTGACGATGCTTATCTGGCGCGCATAGAAGCCTTGCGCAATGACAATGCGCAGGAGATGCGCAACAGCAGCAGCTTTATCATAGAGATGCAAGTTGCAAAGTAACAGGACGCAAGATGAGTGAATTTGATTGGCAGGACTATGCCCAGGAGACCCAAGCCATCCGTACCGGGCATAAACGTACTCATGAAGACGAACATAGCATTCCGATTTTCGCCACCTCCAGCTATGTCTTCAAATCGGCGGAAGAAGCCGCATTGCGGTTTACCGGCAAGCAGCCCGGTAATATCTACTCGCGATTTACCAACCCGACCGTCAGCGCGTTTCAGGAGCGATTAGCCTATTTGGAGAATGGTGAGCGTTGTCTGGCGTTTGCGTCGGGCATGGCCGCCATCTTGGCGGTGGGTATGGCTTTACTGAAGGCAGGCGACCATGTGGTCTGTTCGCGTAGCGTGTTCGGCAATACGGTACTGATATTTCAGAATTATTTCGGCAAGTTTGGGGTCGAGGCCGATTTCGTTAGTCTGACCGAGCCGGCGGCCTGGGAAGCGGCGATTAAGCCTAACACACGCTTTTTATTTCTGGAAACGCCCTCCAATCCTTTAATCGAAATTGCCGATATTCGCGCGTTGGCGGACATTGCCCATCGGCACGGGGTGTTGTTAGTGGTCGATAATGTGTTCTGCACGCCGATCTTGCAGCAGCCATTGACTTTGGGCGCTGATTTGGTGGTCCATTCCACCACCAAATACATCGATGGTCAGGGACGCTGCGTTGGCGGTGCCGTGGTAGGTAACGAAGAGTTGATGGAAAAATACGTGTATCCCTATCTGCGGACCGGCGGGGCGACAATGAGCCCGTTCAATGCCTGGGTGTTTTTGGGCGGTCTTGAAACCCTAGCGCTGCGTATGAAAGCGCATTGTGATAATGCGTTCGAACTGGCCAAATGGCTAGAGCAACAACCAGCGGTGGCTAAAGTCCATTATCCGGGTTTGGTCTCGCATGCCCAGCATGAGTTGGCTAAGCGTCAGCAGACCCATTTTGGCGCTGTGGTCAGTTTTGAGCTGCAAGGTGGTAAGGAGCATGCTTGGCGGCTGATTGATTCAACCCGCATGCTATCCATCACCGCTAATCTGGGTGATGTCAAAACCACCATCACCCACCCCGCAACCACTACCCATGGCCGTTTGACCCCGGAAGCGCGAGCCGACGCCGGCATTAAAGACAGCTTGGTGAGGATTTCGGTGGGTTTAGAAAATATCGACGATATCAAGGCCGATTTGCTTAACGGATTGACGCATTACTAACGCGTTTAGCAGGTAAAGCCTGCCGTCGTGCGACGTAAATTAAAAATTAAGCTATCTTTGACCGACGTTATAGAGAGATTGCGATCATGTTTCAGGATAGAAAAGAATACCGAAAGAACTTTAACGCGGAAGGGCAACTATTCGTGGGAGGGGAGACCCTACAACTCAATTGCTACGATGTGTCGTTGAAAGGTGCGATGGTGGAAGTTAGTCCTGGTGATTTGCTAACCACGATCCAGGATTTTGAAGCATTACTGAACGAAGATCGACAGGCGGAAATTTTTGTTGCGGAATTGATGTTGGCCGGCGAGGTCGACATTGTGTGGGTGAAACGTGAACGTAACCGCATCATGATGGGCTTGGAGTTTCGCGATGTCGTGCATAATGCCCACAAACTCTGGCGCAAGCGGCGCGGGTACCGCAAACCGGAGGCCTTTAAAGCAGAACTTTTCATCGACAAAGAGCGTTTCAGCGTGGAAGGTGTGAATCGTTCGGTGGAGGGTATGTGTCTGAAGCTGGCGGGTAATCATCCGTGCATTAAAGTTAACGCACCGGTCAAGTTGTTGGTTGCAGAGCTCGGATTGAGCGCATTGGGTAAAGTGATTTGGGTCGAAAGCAATGAACTGCTCACCAGAATGGGTCTGCAGTTGGTCGTCGTCAAGTAAGGCACGAATACCCTGGTTAGCGTAGCCAACGCAGGCGAAATGGATGTTGCGGCTGGGGTGGAACAGCCGATGCACTGCTACCCGGTGGGCCTATGCCGGCATTGAATAAATCTGACAGCGTAGCGTTAATCTAACACAAGCACCTCAGTCTGCATGATCGGGACCAGGGTGTCATACGGTAACAAATGAAAGTCACTTACAGCGATTGTTGATCGTTTCAAGCGTTTAATAACGGATCCAACTCGTGGTTCATATCCAAAGCATGTAAATCGTCAAAACCGCCGATGTGCCGTTCGCCGATGTAGATTTGCGGTACAGTGCGCCGCTTGGTTTTTTCCATCATTTGTTCGCGTAGCCCTGGCTGAGCATCGACATTGATTTCGGTATAGCCAACACCTTTTCGATCAAATAGTTTTTTAGCCATGGTGCAGTATGGGCAGAGTTTTGCTGTGTATATGATAATTTCTGGCATGAGAGAAAATTAATAAATGCTGATGAATGAAGGTACTCTAAAGCCGCGCCTGGTTTTGCTCAATAGCAATGGCTTTGGCGAATTGCTCGATCAATAGTTGGGAGGCTTCGCATAAAGTCCTGCCAAATGCCACAATCCCGTCTTCGTGGCCGAGCATGCTGAATATTCCCGCGTGTTGTAGCCTACCCGAGTCAAACAGCCTAGCGACTGCTCTCGCCATTTCCGGGGTCCCGTAAGGTACGTTTTCAGACGTATAAGCTAGTGCAAGCCTGTCGCTATGCAGCCACAATTCTGTGCAGTGAACGTGCACTACGGCGCAGATAGAAGGGGGTTGCCGATAAACGCTGGCGTGGGTGAGCGCTTCTGAGGACGGTTGCGATATACCACGAGACTGGATCGCATTGGCTTCTGGTGATGCGCTGGTGATCAGTGCAAAGTGTTGTTTGTTAAGCACCGGTAAATGTCCGGTTTGAGTACCGGAGATTAAAAACCCTTGCTCCCCGGGAACCAGGCGTCTACTAATGTTGCCGAAGCCCAGTCCACCATACTTTTCGGGGATTTGACCCACCAGCCGCAAACGGTAAAACAGACTGCGCCAGGCATTGAGTTCGCTGATATAGAGCTGAGCGCCTAACTCGGCATACTGATGTTCTAGGCGGTATTTAATAACACCTTCCAATTCACTCAACCTGTTTTCCATTCTTATAATGAGTCCATTAGTTTTGTTTTGTTATCTAGCCAACGCATGAAATCTAATATTTTAAGATCCGGCTTTGCTTTTTGTTTGCTCTTATTGCTGATCAGTTTAAACCTTGCCCACGCCGCAAATCAAAAACCGACGATTAAGGCCCTATCGCTTGCGGATATTCAACAACGTATTCAGACCCTAAAAGACAAACAAAATGTGTCCGAAGAGCTAAAGAGCCGGGTTCTGGCGGCTTATCACGAGAGCGAGGACAACCTCAACGAACTTGATGCGCAGGAGGCGCAAGCCGAATCCTTCAAGCAAGCTTTAAACAGTTTGCCGCTCGAAATTAAGCAATTGGCAAGACAAATAGCCGAGGCCGAAAGCAATTTAAAAAATCGCAAGTCCGAGAGGTTGGCGATTTTTCCGACGGATGAGTTGGAGCAGCGTCTGCTGATCGAAAAAACTCGGCTGAGTGATTTGGACGCCGAAATTAGCCGCATCGAAGCCACTGTGGGGGAATTAAGTGGACACCCGCAATTGATTCGGGAAAAAGTCTCTGAAATCAAGAGCAAACAGGCTTTCAGTCTGCATGAGCAACAGACCCTGCCTTCCAAGGCGGGCGATAATCTCTATCAAAAAGAGGCCGGACAAATTCAACTGGATACCCGAATTCGTCTGCTTAACAGTACATTGAAAACCCTGGAACTGGAAAGTCTTAGCAACCCCTTGCAGCTGCAAGCTAATAAGGACCGGGTTCACCTGTTGACCTTGCAACGTGAGCAGCAGAGTTTAGTGATTGCCGATCTCGACAATTTTCTGCTTGAGAGGCGCCAGCAGGAAACCGACAAAGAACAGGCAGCATTATTGCAGGCCGAGAAGGATGCGGAAGGCAAACACCCGTTGATCCGGGCTGCCACCAAAGAAAATATGCAATTCAACCGCAGTTTGCAGGAAATCAATAAAAACATGGAGCAGTACTCGCTCCAAAAAAATGAAATCGACGTTCGTTATAAACAACTGGAAAAAGATTTCCAAAGCGCAGAGCAGAAAATTAGCCTTGCGGGTTTAAGTCCTGCCTTAGGTAATCTGTTGCGCGAACAGCGCCGAAATTTGCCGCAGCGCAAGCAATACGCCACCTTGAGCGATGAGGTTCAAAATCAGATAGCCTTGGCGAGTTTGGAAATGTTCAAGCTGGATGAAGCCAAAAAAGGTTTGCTCGATATTAACCAACTGTTGCTGACACGGATTGCCGAGTTGTCGGAGAGCATCCCCGATTCGGAGAAGCTGATACTGCGCACCGAACTGCGCATGTTGCTGAGCGATCAGAAAGATCTCGTGGTGAGACTGGCTAACGGTTACAACGAATACAGTCGAGTGTTGGGCGATGTCGATTTTAGTTTGCAGCAAATGCTGGGTATGGCGGACAAATTTAGCGCTTTTTTGGATCAGCGCTTGCTTTGGGTGCCGAGCGCGCCGGTGATCGACAAATATTTCCTACAAGATATTTTCTCATCTCTGTTGTGGTTTATGGGGCCGGGCAACTGGTTGGGGGTGGCGAGCAGTTTTTGGGACAGCATTAGCCATTTCCCGCTGTTACTACTTGGCGGCATAAGTATCGCGATATTCCACTGGCGCTTCCGTGCCGGGTTTAAACAGCGCTTGACGGAGTTGCTGGAGAAAAAAGCGGTGAATCATGAGTTTGGCGAGATTTTGTCCAGCTTGTTTTACGTGCTATTGCTCTCCTTGTCCGGACCGTTGTTCATGGTCTGGGTGGCCTTGGTCTTAATTTTGAATGCCCGGGCCAATCTGTTCAGCCATGCTTTTGCCGAAGGCCTGACTGCGGCGGCTGTGTCAGTATGCATAGTGCAATTCGTATTTCGTTTGTTCAAACCGGGTGGTGTGGCGGACGCTTTGTTGCAATGGCAGGAACATGCAGTCCGTTTGCTGTATGGTCAAATGAAATGGGCGCGATTTGTACTGGTGCCTTGCGTGTTTATCACCGCGATGACCGGCAGCGATCTATTCTCGGAGCATAGTCACGCTTTGGGTAGAACCGCTATGATCCTGATGATGCTGATGATCAGCTACGTGTTACATCGCCTCACGCAACCGATGACCGGCTTAGGAAAAAGTTTTTATCAGCAATCCGATGGCTGGTTGAGCAGTTTGCGTTACCTTTGGTACGGTGTCTCCGTATTGACGCCGCTGGTCATCATCGGTTTTGCGGTGGCGGGCTATTACCAAAGTGCACTGGAATTGCAGGAAAAGCTTTTGCTATCGCTAAGGTTGATTTTTGTCACCGTCTTGTTTGAAGGGTTGGTGTTGCGTTGGCTGCGAAATACCGAACGGCAATTGGCCTTAAAAAATGCGCAGCAGAAACGTAAACAGGTCGAGCAAGCCGCTGCCAGTAGTGCCAACTTGGAAGGCGGGTATCCGGTCGAAGAGCAGTTGCTGGATATTTCAAAAATCAATCAGCAAAGCCATAAGTTATTGATTACAGTGGTAACCATCATCATGCTGGTGGGTTTCTGGATGATATGGAGTGGCATTTTGCCGGCTTTGACTGTGTTCGATCAGGTCGTGCTTTGGCAACATACTCAGATGGTGGAAGGCAAGGAAACATTGGCGCCGATCACTCTAATCAACTTGTTGATTTGTTTGGTCTATAGCGGTCTCGCCTTCGTGTTTGCCAGCAACTTTCCCGCTTTGGTGGATTTGATAACTGCCGGGAAATTCGCGATTGCCGCAGGTAGTCGTTATGCCTTAATACAATTGGTGCGTTATTCCCTGATAGCGATCGCCTTTCTGGCGGTTGCCAACGAACTGGGCGGTAGTTGGTCGCAAGTGCAGTGGTTAGTGGCTGCGCTCTCGGTAGGTTTGGGTTTTGGTTTGCAGGAAATTTTCGCTAATCTGGTATCGGGTATCATCTTGCTGTTCGAACGACCGATTCGAGTGGGGGATACGGTCACGGTGGGCGATGTCACCGGTCGGGTCAGTCGGATTCAGATGCGGGCCACGCATATTGTCGATTGGGACAGAAAAGAATTGGTGGTGCCGAATAAAACCTTCATTACCGACCGTTTGATTAACTGGACTTTGACGGACACGGTGACCAGAGTGGTCGTACCCGTCGACGTGGCCTACGGCTCCAATGTGGACTTAGTAGAGCAAATTCTGGCCGATGCGGTAAAAAGCGTTGAACAAGTGCTAAGCGACCCGGAACCGCTTGTGATCTTTGTCGGTTTTGGCGATAGCGCCCTGCAGTTCAAAATTAATGTGTTTGTCCGCGAACTTAGCGATAGGGTGGTTGTGACGCATCGCCTGCACACGGAGATATACGAAGCCTTGCTGGCCCATCATATCGAGATACCGTATCCGCAACGTGATGTGCATATCCGCTCGGTAGCCCCAGGGATATTGAAAGAATGAACTGCGGTTTATTAGCCGATTTCAATATAAAGTCATTCTGTAATAAAATGGCCGCCCTTTGAATATCGATTTGGCTCTTTATTATGCGTTGTCCGTTTTGCTCAGCTCAAGATACCCGGGTAATCGATACCCGCTTGGCCGACGAAGGCGATCAAGTCAAACGCCGCCGCGAATGCGTGTCATGTAAAGAGCGGTTTACCACTTTTGAGGTGGTCGAATTGACCTTGCCGCGCATCATTAAACGAAACGGTGCCCGGCAAAGTTTTGACGAAGCCAAACTGCGGGCTGGTATGCAAAGGGCACTGGAAAAGCGCCCTGTACAAGTTGATGCGGTAGAAGCGGCCCTTAGCCGGATCAAAAAAGCCCTCACGGCGAAGGGCGAACGCGAGATTCCTGCTCGTGAACTGGGCGAACTGGTGATGCATGAGCTGCAAGCACTGGACCATGTCGCCTTCGTGCGCTTTGCCTCGGTGTATCGTAGTTTCCAGGACGTCTCAGAATTCACCGCGATGATAGAGAATCTGCAAAAGCATGACGTTTAGTCAAGATGCAGACCACATGGCGCGTGCCGTAAAATTGGCCGAAACCCACAGGTACACGACCGATCCCAATCCGCATGTCGGCTGTGTATTGGTAAAGGATGAGATTGTAATTGCCGAGGGTTGGACCCAACCCGCTGGGTTTGCCCATGCCGAAGTGGATGCACTGAGCAAAACAGATAACGCGCAAGGCGCGACGGCCTATGTAACCCTTGAGCCTTGTAGTCATCACGGTAAGACCGGTCCCTGCAGCGATGCACTAATTGCGGCGGGCATTAGCCGAGTCGTGGTGGCGATGCAGGATCCCAATCCCTTGGTGGCAGGGCGCGGTTTGCAAAAGCTCCGTGAAGCTGGTATCGAGGTGTTGGTCGGCGTGTTGCAGCAAGAGGCCGAGAAACTGAATCAAGGATTTTTCAAGCGTATGACGCGAGGTTTGCCATGGATACGCAGCAAGCTGGCCATGAGCTTGGATGGTCGCACCGCACTGGCGTCCGGCGACAGTCAATGGATCACGTCCGCCCTTTCCAGACAAGATGTCCAGCATTGGCGAGCCGCCAGCAGCGCGATTGTCACCGGCATTGATACGGTATTAAGCGACGATCCGCGATTGAATGCCCGCGTCGATTTCGATGTGGTGCAGCCGGTCAAAGTCGTGCTGGATTCGCAATTGCGGATGCCATTATCTGCAAGACTGCTGGAAAATGCCGTTGATGTCTGGATTATGACCTGTAGCGACGATGCACTGAAACAGCAGAAATTACGCGACGTGGGCTGTAAAGTGTTTCAGGTCGATGCGCAGAATGGCCGCGTTGCCTTAGCGCTGGTTTTCAAACTGCTTGCCGAGTTACAGATTAATTCGGTGTTGATAGAAGCCGGTGCCACCTTGAACGGCGCGCTGCTCGAGAGCGGACTGATTGACGAGTGGTTGATTTATATGGCCCCCTGCGTATTGGGTGATCAGGCGCGCGGCCTATTTAGTCTATCGGGTATGCTTACCATGCAGGATAAAATCACCTTGCGTCTGATAGAAGCCCGGCAAATTGGGCCGGATTTAAGATTACGTTACCAAGCAAAAACCGATTGAAACCATGAAAACTATCCTCGGCATTTTATTAGTAATTTGCATATTCCCTGGTTGGGTGAAGGCGGATGAAGACAACAAGTCGGAAACCAGTAGTATGCAGATTGAAGGCGGTAAATTGATTGGCGAAAAGCACGAAATTGAGATTTACGACTATCACAGTGGTACCTACCAAACGGTGGATGTGTATCGCCGGCCCTCCAAGACGCTAAAGAAAGACCCGGACACTGCTGCGCCCAAGCAGCCCTCCGAATCAACTCCGCGCTAACGGCTCCGGACTTTTTTCCTTCAACTATTCATTATCATGTTTACCGGAATTATTTTAGCAGTTGGCAAGATCAAGGCCATTCAGCCAAAGGGTGGTGATTGCCGGTTAATTATCGATACCGGCAAACTGTCGCTGAGCGACTGTGCATTGGGCGATAGCATTGCGGTAAACGGCGTTTGCCTGACCGCCGTCGAATTGGGCGCACATTATTTTTGCGCAGACGTCTCTAACGAGACTTTATCGCGCACAACCTTAAAGACCGCAAGTACCGGTACCCCGGTCAATCTGGAGTTGGCGATGACGCCAACCAGTCGGCTGGGCGGACATATCGTCAGCGGTCATGTCGATGGGATCGGCAAAGTAGTCGAGAAGCAGGCCGATGGCCGCTCAATTCGCTTCAAGTTCAAAGTGCCGGACTCGCTGGCCAAATATATTGCCGAGAAAGGCTCGATTTGCATCAATGGCATCAGTCTCACTGTAAATTGCGTGGACGGTGCTTATTTTGCCGTGAACATCGTGCCGCATACCTTACAAGAAACCACCTTGGGCAGCACGGAGGTAGGCGGCGAGGTGAACCTGGAAGTCGATTTGCTTGCCCGCTATCTGGAGCGCCTCATGCAAGGCGAAGCGGCAGCTTACAGTCAAGGCGGCGTGACCGAGGCCTTATTACTAAACGCAGGCTTTATTAAATGAATAGCATAGAAGAAATCATCGACGACCTTCGCCAAGGCAAAATGGTCATCATCATGGACGATGAGGACCGCGAAAATGAGGGCGATTTGTTGATGGCGGCGGCTTTTGCCCGGCCTGAAGACATAAATTTCATGGCCAAATACGGGCGTGGTTTGATTTGTCTGACATTGACCCGCGAACGCTGCCAGCAATTGCGTTTGCCCTTGATGGTCACCGACAACAATACCCCCTACACCACCAATTTCACCGTATCGATAGAGGCTGCTTCGGGCGTGACAACGGGTATTTCCGCCGCTGATCGCGCATTAACCGTTCAGGCCGCAGTGGCAAAACAGGCTCAGCCTAGTGATTTGGTGCAACCGGGCCATATTTTTCCGCTGATGGCCCAGGCCGGCGGCGTGTTAAATCGGGCTGGTCACACGGAAGCGGGTTGCGATCTGGCCCGATTGGCGGGTGTCGAGCCAGCGGCGGTTATCGTGGAAATATTGAACGACGACGGTTCAATGGCGCGCAGGCCTGATCTGGAAGTCTTCGCCGAGCAGCATAATCTGAAAATCGGCACGATCGCCGATTTGATCCATTACCGCATCAAGCACGAAAACACCCTGGAGCGCATCAGCGAATGCGCGTATCCGACCGAATTTGGCGAATTCAGGTTGTACGCTTACCAAGACTGCAACGATGATAATGTGCATCTGGCCTTGGTGATGGGCAATGTTGCCGGCGATGAACCGGTACTGGTGCGTGTCCACGCCCGCAATTTAATCGACGATCTGCTGTTTTCGAAGCGTAGCGATTCTAGTTTGCCGGTTCGGGAAGCTTTGAAAAATATATCCGAAGCCGGTCGCGGCGTATTAGTGATCATCCGTCAAAAAGAAAATAACAAAGACTTGGTCGAACTGATCCACGCTTATCAAATGCAGGATCACGGCGTTAAACACAACCAAGACTTGAGTGCCGATTCGGACTGGCGCACCACGGGTGCCGGCTCGCGCATCTTGGCGGATTTGGGGGTCAGACGCTTGAAAGTGATGGGCGCCCAGAAAAAATACATAGGCTTATCCGGCTTCGATTTAGAAGTAGTCGAGCATATCGATTCAACGCATTAAATTCGGGTCGAATGCCTCCGACACGTTTTGCACGATTTCAATCATTTAACAACAGGTAAACACATGGCGACAGTCACTACTCTGGAAGGTAATTTTGCCGCGCAAGGCGGCAAGTTTTGCATCGTTTCTTCACGCTTTAATAGTTTTATCGTCGAACAATTGGAAGGCGGCGCAATCGATGCATTAGTTCGTCATGGCGCGGATAAAAACCACATCACCCTTGTTAAAGCGCCGGGCGCTTTTGAATTACCGATGGTGGTGCAACGGATTGCCGCCAGCAAAAAATACGATGCTATTATCGCTTTGGGTGCGGTAATTCGCGGCGGTACACCGCATTTTGAATATGTAGCTGGCGAATGCGTAAAAGGAATAGCGCAGGTTTCGTTGCAATATGATGTGCCGGTAGCTTTTGGCGTGTTAACGGTAGACAGCATAGAACAGGCGATCGAACGTGCCGGCACTAAAGCCGGTAACAAAGGCGCGGAAGCAGCGCTATCGGCCATCGAAATGGTCAGTCTGTTCAACGCCTTAGCCGATCAAAACCAGAGCAATTAATGAGTCAAGCAAAAACCAACGCCAGAAAGTGCGCGGTACAAGCCCTGTATCAATGGCAAATGTCCGGCGAGAGTTTGATCCGCATCGAAACCTATTTCTTGGAAGAAGAGCATTTGAAAGGCGCGCAAAAAAGCTATTTCACCGAGTTGTTTCAGGGTGTGCCGAAACAGCTGGATGTGATCGATGCAGCGCTGGCTGAATTTGTAGATCGACCGGTGGAAAAAATTGATCCGGTGGAGCGCGCTATTCTGCGTATCGGTGCCTACGAGTTAATCAACCGCCTGGAAACCCCCTATAAAGTAATCATTAACGAAGGCGTCAACCTGGCTAAGGATTTCGGTGCCGACGGCAGTCATAAATACGTCAATGGTATTCTCGATAAAGTCGCCCAGAAACAGCGCGCTGTCGAGATCGCCGCCAAGCAGGCGAAAATTCAAAACTGATGGCGGTCGCCGAATTCGATCTGATCCGCCGTTATTTTGCGGTACATGCTCCCAGGCACCCATTCACCGAACTTGGTATTGGCGATGACTGCGCCTTGCTGAGTATCCCGACAGGCTACCAATTGGCGGTGACCGCCGATACTATGGTTGAGAATGTGCATTTTTTTGCTGATGCCGATCCTGAGTCACTGGGGCATAAATTGCTGGCGGTTAATCTCAGCGACTTGGCGGCGATGGGTGCTGAGCCGTTTGCAGTAACCTTGGCTTTGACCTTACCGCAAGCCGATGAACTTTGGCTGCAAGCTTTTTCGCGAGGATTTATCAATCTGGCTCGTCAGCACAATGTCGATCTAATTGGTGGCGATACCACCTCCGGACCGTTGACGTTGACGGTGCAGGCGATGGGAATGGTGCCAGAGGGTAGGGCGCTATTGCGATCGGGTGCCCAGGTCGGTGATTTGATATATGTTACCGGTCAGCTCGGCAATGCCGGTTTGGGGCTGAAAATTAAACAAGGCTATAACTGCACCGATCCCGAAGTGGCTTTGCGCTGCTTTAACCAACCGCAGCCGCGGGTTACGGAAGGCTTGGCGTTGCGCGGCATCGCCAACGCCTGTATCGATATTTCCGATGGTTTAGCCGCCGATTTAGGGCATATTCTGGAACGAAGCCGGGTGGGCGCGTGCTTGGAATGGGATAGCTTGCCCTTATCCGCTTCCGTCAGACAATTCATTCATCGCAGTGGTGATTGGCACATGCCCTTGATTGCCGGCGACGATTACGAATTGTGTTTTACCGTGCCCGAGAATTGTGCGGAATCATTCCCGGCGGCTACATGTGTCGGTCGTATTGAAGCAGAGTCCGGTTTGCGGATTAGCCGGGCCGGGCGCTCAGAGATATTCGAGGTGAAGGGTTTTGAGCATTTTTCTTAGAGAGCATTACGGTCACAGCCGTTTAGGTGCTTGGCAGATTGTAAAAGATCCAACGTTGTTTCTGGCATTCGGTTTTGGATCCGGTCTGTCGAAAGCGATGCCCGGCACGATGGGCACTATTGCCGCGATTCCGCTTTACCTGGTGTTGCTGCAAACCAGCGCGTGGGTTTATGCGCTAAGCACTTTGGTGGTTATTGTTGCGGGTATTTTTATCTGCGACGTGGCCGCGCAAAAACTGGAAGTCCACGACTTCGGCGGGATCGTGTGGGATGAGATCGCTGGATTTTTGATAACGATGGTCGGGATAGCCCATTCCTGGCAGAGTTTGTTGGCCGGTTTTGTCTTGTTTCGGTTGTTCGACATCGTCAAGCCCTGGCCTATCCGATGGCTGGATAGGCATGTGCACGGCGGTTTTGGCATTATGCTGGACGACGTGGTGGCCGGGATTTTTGCGGCACTAATGTTGCGGATTTGGTTTTAAAGTTTTCAGCCGCTAAGGCGCTAGGTTTAACGCCAACTTTGCCGCGTCTCTGATCTCGCCGTTGTTATGTTTGCCCAGCTGTTTTAAGCGGGCGATCAGTCTTTTATCGCTGACCACATTGATGGTCAGCAGGGTTTGTTCCACAGTTTCCGGGTTCTCACTAGCCAGTGCGGCAAGCAACATATCGGTACGTGCAGACGGGTCCTGCCAGTTGTTGATTTGGCGTATGGCCTGCGTGACGACCAGGCTTGAGTCGTCATTCAACGCCGTGAGAAGGCCTTGTTTGGCTGCTGCGCCCCTCAATTCGCCCAGATACATTACCGCCAGTTCGCGGTCGTATTCATCCTCCGCCTGCTCCAATTGATGTAAAGCATCATCCAGCTTTTGTAATCGCTCATCGTCGTCGAGCTCTTCCACTATGGGCGCTTGAGTTATATGTTGAGATTGCTGTTGCAGGATAAACTCCACCTGCGTTTTAAGCGGTGCGGGTAGCGCTTTGGACTGGTTGCTTGGGACAGAGGGGTTGTCGATGCCTGAGATGAGGTGGTAAGCCTCTATGATCGCCTGGCTGATTTCGTTCTTATAGTGAACCTCTGAAACCACTAGCGCCGTGCAACACAGCATGCCGATTAATACCCTGTTGATCTGAATCATAAAATTTGGGATCGATATCTCATATTGTTTAAGTCTTTTGTTCAGTTGACCGCAAAGATAGTAGCCGACTAAAATCCAGCGCGCTTTGGGGATACTGCGTAGCACGTTTTTAGAACAGGGAAATGTCCTGCATCGATTGCGTCAATCTTTTTATAACTATAAACCGGGTGTGAAACAATGAATAAAAAACTATTAATTTGTGCGTCGATTTTGGCGGCGGCAACTTCTAACCTTGCATTTGCCGATCGAGATGACAATGACGGCCGTCGCGAAGCCGCCTGCCCTGTCAGTCACGCCGCACTGGAAAGTGCCATTAAATCGGCTCAGGCTAAAGCTAACGGGGGTTTAGGTTTTCACATGTGGGCTTCTGTAGTCAATGCCAATGGGATTGTCTGCGCAGTTGCTAGATCCGGTAACGGTTTGAATGCACAATGGTTGGGCAGCCGCGTGATTTCCGCGCAAAAAGCCTACACCGCAAATGCGTTTAGCTTAACCGCCGGCGCAAATCCAAATGCCGGCGCGCCAGCTGGTTCATTAGACGGATTGGCTTTGTCTACCGCCAATTTGTATTCAGCAGTTCAACCGGGTGGCAGTCTGTTTGGTTTGCAACATAGTAATCCGGTTGATACCAACTGGGCGTATGCAGGCAATTCCAAGAAATTCGGTAGAAAAGACGATCCGATGAATGGTCGTCGAGTTGGCGGTGTCAATGTGTTCGGCGGTGGCTTGGCACTTTACAATGAAGCCGGTAAGTTGGTTGGCGCGGTTGGTGTTAGCGGCGACACCTCATGTGCCGACCACAATATTGCTTGGCGGGTGCGCGATACCTTGAAGTTGGATTATGTGCCGACGGGTCTATCAGGCATTGCGGCGGATAACATTATCTATGATTTAAATGCTGCCGGAAAAAGTGCGAGTGGATTCGGTCATCCAGAATGCGGTGCAGGTGTAGCTGCTGGTAATGCCGCGATTGTGGCAGGCGCACCGATCGAACAAATTCAGCCTTAACAACAGCTTCAAGAAGCTCTGGTTACATTAATTCCGCTGATACCCTCAGCTAACAAGGATTTTCTCTGAGGTTTCAAAAGTTTAATCAGCGTTTTTTAAGAGATTCTCTCCGTCTGGGTTAGGACAAACAGTTGTGAAAATGTCCTTGGAAACTACAGCTCTAAATTTATAGCATGTTTATTGCTTGCTAAATAATTTAAGGTCTGTATAATTGCCCAAATCAATCGCGGGGTGGAGCAGCTTGGTAGCTCGTCGGGCTCATAACCCGAAGGTCGTAGGTTCAAATCCTGCCCCCGCTACCAGATAACTAATTGATTCTTAAGGATAAGAATCATAAAGCCATCGGTTTAACACGTTGAAAAAAACCCCACAGGGCACCGTTTAGGGCACATGTGGATTTTTTCAAAAAGGTTCCAGAGAACCTGTGTTACATCGAGGGCTTTTTTTATGTCCGCAATAAATTCAAAACAAACCCCATTAACATCACGACCAGAACCTGGTGCTGATGTCAAAACGTTCAAACAAACCATCACTCATATCGATCAAACTTCGCAAGAAGCGGGTCCGGTCGTTGCTAGTGTCATTTCAGATTATTTCCTATTTGACCGGTTTGCGTATTGTCCTTCATGCGGTGATCCTGAAGGGTTTTTCTTGCCTGCTGAAGTTTATCCGTATTTTCCCGACGGCTGCAGCGTGCAGTGCACGACATGCGGGGCCTACGACCCCCCCGCGTCACAATAGTT
>MSXO01000004.1:0-6100 GCA_002083615.1 Proteobacteria bacterium ST_bin11
CGGATACCGGCACGCAACAGCGCACCGAAAAACCCAAGACCACAAGACGGCAGAAAAAGACCAACGCCCGACGCCAGGCGCCGAACGTTGAAGGACGAATGAAATACAAGCCTACTTCCCTACGATAAGACTTAATGTCTAGTACAGGAAAGCACGCTCAGGATAGGTATATGTGATTGAGATTTTTTAAAAGCGGTATAGATTTAGGGTGTTCTGCATGGGAATGCAGGGGGGGATAACCGCTGAGCGAGAACATCTATGAATTATGAAGGTTGTTCACAACCCATCGAATTCTCTCTATAGATTCAGCAATATTCAAACTTACAGAGGGCCGGATCAATAGCTAGATTGATAGGATGATTTTAGATAGTCTTAACTTGATTGCTCACCGATTGCTTCATCAGATTCTAATTTGCTCGTAGGCATGCTGGGTTTCAATGCTTTCGCAATTAGACTGTCGATCATTTCTCTCGTGTTTTTAAAATCTTTTCGAATAGTACTTTCATCTCGTAAAATTTCGGATTTCAAGTATAAATTCTGAGCTACGCCTTTAGAGCTGATTTTCTTATTTTGTTGGGCATCATCCCAGTAAAATAAGCCAACAAAAGGCCAATTAATTTGTTTGGTTGGTCAATTCTGACATCTATAATGTCAAACGCCTCTTGGTTAAGAACTTGATTTATGAGTTTATCCGGTAAGCGATCAATTTCAGTTTTTGCATTATTCCTTAAATATTCTTTTCTTTTGTTGCAATACTCTAAAATAAATTCATTTAAAATTGTCTGGAAGGAATTTATTTTGACATCCGTACGAATTACAAGCATTAATGAATTTTCTATTGATTCGCCTTCGTAATTTATCCAAGGACCATGAAAAATTAATGATTCATTATTGATCCTCCTTGGTGTACGCAAAAAAATGGCAAATTCCTCAATAGGTATGGAGTCATCCTTAGTGTAGTTAGGGAGCGTATTAATGATGCTTTGAATTTTTATCAAAACCTTTGGAATATCATTCCCATGAAGTAAATCGAAATATCGATAGCCATCGGCTATGGAAGACAATCTGATTTGTGAAACCTCACGTTTCCATTGCCCATAAATCTCTCGTAATCCCTTTGAAACTTTCTCATGTACTTTAGGGCTAACTGCTTTCGTATAGGAACGAGAAGTAACTTTATCCACTTGCAGTACATCCCAAGAAAATTCCATTAGTTCCAAATCTTTGATTTCCTCGTCAATAAATTTTCCTTCCTCCCAGAACTTATAGATGGACGCATTTATTGATTGCAAGTGTTGATACTGATCGCGATTAACTCTCTGAATTGCTCTTATGGTCCATTCCATTGGCAAGGCCTTGTTCAACTCAGCTTTCGTGTAAAGGTAGAGCAAATTGTCAAATTTTGGTTCTGTCATGATCTTTTGGGCAAGTTCGACGCCCTAACTAGCCTAGGTTATTTTGAAAAAGTCCGTGACACTAGACCAACGAAATTATTGCAAGTGAACTTCTGAAATAGATGTCAAAGATGATACTACCAAAATTAATTAGACAACGCGATGCGCCTGCTTACCTGGGGATGAGTGAGCCAATCTTCAATGAAATGGTGCGGCCATACGTCACAGAAATTTCGATGGGACGATCAGTTTTTTACGATAGGCTTGACTTAGACGCCTGGGCTGATAAATTCAAAGCCGCGAACGGAAAGCCGGGCAAGCCAATGGAGGAATTATCATGGCAAAATCAACCCCCGGCCTTAGAAAGAAAGGCAACATCTGGCACATCGACAAAACCGTCGCGGGCATCAAACTTCGCGAAAGCACTGGCGAAACGGAACTCGAAGCCGCTGAACGCTTTTTAGCAATCCGGATACAAGAGATCCGGAGCGTAGAGGTTTATGGTGAACGTCGTGAGCGAATCTTCGATGAAGCCGCCGCTCGCTTCATCGAAGAGTATGGACACAAACGGTCTTTGGACCGTGATATTGACACGTTAAAGGCTGTGATGCCTTATATCGGTGATCTTGCTTTAAAGAAAATCCATTCGGCTTCTCTGGATCAGTATATTCGAGATAGAAAGGCCGCTAAAATTTCTGCAGGAACACTGAACCGGGACATGGCTGTCATTCTTAGAGTGTTGAAACTCTGCGTGGCGATGTGGCGTGATGAACAAGGTAGGCCTTGGCTCGATAATGCGCCATTACTACCAACCGTTCAGGGCGTGAAACGTAAACCGCGCCCCATATCGGTTGTAGAGCAAGACAGGCTGATAAATGGTATGCCGCAATATTTGGCTGACATGGCATTGTTCGCTCTGCATACCGGCTTGAGAGATCAGGAGATATGTGGCTTACAGTGGCAACACGAGCGCCGCCTTTCCGGAACATCGGAAATTGTCTTTATTATCACGGAAGAGCGTGCGAAAAACGATCATGAAAGAATAGTGCCACTTAACTCCGTGGCAAGATCAATTGTGAATCGTTATCGGGATCAATCCGAGTTTGTTTTTCATCTGAAAGGCAACCGGTTAGAGAGGATGAACAACAGGGCCTGGCGAAAAGCGCGCGAAGCAGCAAATCTGGCTGATGTTCGGGTGCATGATTTAAGGCACACGTTCGGTATGCGTTTACGTGCAGCGGGTGTGAGCTTTGAAGATCGCCAGGATTTGTTAGGACATCATGCAGGACATATCACCACGCACTACTGCAAAGCAGAAATCGCTCGGCTGATAGAGTGTGTTGAATTGCTTTGTGGCGATAGGCACGGAACAGAGCTTACGCTGATCCGGTAAGTCAAATCGTCAAAAAACCGGAAATGAAAAATGACAGTCACAAAAAAACCAGCTGCCCGCTAAAGCTAACTGGTTAATTTGTAAAGCTATTCGATGGTGGGTCGTGTGCGATTCGAACGCACGACCATCGCATTAAAAGAGCAGTATTTGTTTTTTAACCTATTGATTTAACTGAATCAAAACAAATAGCCTTCACGTTGCATTGTATATTTGCGCATATCCTTGCGTATCCAAATTACCCAGATTTTACCCAAGCGTCTACATTCGAGATTTAACCAACTCCAGTCGTATAGAGTTGGCTCTAGGCCTTGATGTGGCGTTCTTTAAATTTTAATTCTGAGGTTTCTCAATATGACAGACGCAACAAAGTTTTTGTTTGATCTACTAGAGGTAGGCAGTGATGATTGCAACTCTGACTCAAGTGATGTTCAAGGGGGGCGATACTCTAGATGGAGTGATCCTCGATATATCGCAAGTCGACATAAAGTGGCGTTGATGCAAGAAGCGAACAAACTAAATCTGAAAACATTTTCCGATGTCTCTTTAAAGCCCATCAACTGGATAATTAACGAATGGATTCCTAGAGGTGAAGTGACAGCTCAAGTAGGGTTGCCAGGAGACGGAAAGAGCACATGGGCGTGCGCAATTGCAGCATGCGTCAGCAGAGGTGAAGCACTTTTGCACCCGAGTATTGAGCCAAATAAGCGAGGCCACGTTTTAATCGTTAGCAATGAGGATGGAATCGACACCCTGACGGCGCGATTAATTGCTGCGGGAGCAGATATGACGCGCGTCCATTTTCTGAGTACCAAAGAAGGAGAAAACGGCGAGTCGCCCTTCGCATTTTCAAACGCGCGCGATCTGAACAGACTGGAAGGTTTCAATCTGCTTAACGAAGACAACATTGGACTGATAATAATCGACCCAATTTACCTCGTGGTAGATGGAGACTGCTCGAACAATTCTAAAGCGCGTAAAGCCTACGAAAATTTAACTAAACTAGCAAAACAACTCGACTGCGGCATTCTAGGCATCGCCCATACGGTCAAGAATCCGTCCGGTAGGGACCCTCTCGCAAGGATTGCAGGAGCGTCGGCATTGAGAGAAGTACCGCGCGGCATCATCTTGTCTACTATCATCAAAAACGGCCCGACCCAGAACGGAGGCACACACGTTCTCGTTCACGCGAAAAACAGCTTAGGAAAGACTGATGGCGGCTTCCAATATTGCTTGCAGGCAATCGACCTTCCTAACCCGAATGGTGATCAGAATGCCGTGATTCGAACGGTTAAGATAGCCATTACAGGCGAACTTTTTGGTTCGGCCGAAGATATTCTCAACGAAGCTGATCGGCGGAAACCAGTTGAAACCGTAAATAAAACCCAGCTTGCTGAAGAGTTCTTACTGACCACCCTTAAGGATGGGCCAAAGCTTTTGATCGACATCCAAGAGCTTGTAGATACAGCCAATTTCTCAATGGCTACAGTAAAGATTGCCTACAATAACTTGCATATCACATCAAACAAACGGATTGGCGACGGGCGATATGAATGGTCTTTGCCGGATTATCCAGTTGATAAGCCTGTACCTGACGAATGAGAAGCTTCCTTAAAGTATCGATGCTGATAGCTTAGCCGCAAAATCCATCCGAAAAGCTGCTAATTCCGCTAGTTAGCCGAATTAGCAGCATATATCGTCTAACTCCATTTCGTTTCCGAAACATGATAAATCATAACTTTAAAGAACCATTCGCTAATTATTCCTTTCAAACTGCCCCCGAGGGAAAATATTGCTTGATTGATGTGAATCTGATCGATCCGAATCCTGATCAACCACGCCGCCTCTTTTCCGAAGAATCATTGGAGAGTCTCGTACAGTCAATCCTAGAAAAAGGCTTACTTCAACCCATCAATGTTCAAAAAAAAGCGGACCGTTTTCAACTCATCGCAGGCGAACGGCGATGGCGAGCTTGTCGTATTTTGAATAAGCAACAGATCGAAGCGATAGTGATAACAGTTGATGATCAGAACCGAGCAATTTATGCCTTGGCAGAAAATATAGTCCGGGAAGATTTGAGTGATTACGAAATCGGTAAGGCAATTCGAAGCATAGAGAATGAATTTCCAAGCAAAACAAACCTCGCTGAAGCGATTGGTATTAATCGTACCGACATGTATCGCTTTTTGGCTTTCGACAGCCTACCCGATTTCATCTTAAACGACTTGAATCGTGATCCAACATTACTATCGCGAACCGCAGCAGTTCAGATTAAAAAAATATTGGATGATCATCAAAATTCCAGCGTAGTGCTTGCATCTTTAGAAACAGCTTGGGGGTTGCTCAAGGATGGCAAGCTCCAGCAAACCCATATTACTCGGTTTGTTATTAAAGCACTCAAGGACGTCTATGAGCTAAATCAAGTTGCCACTGAAAACGTTCTCCTGAATGAAAATGGCAGTCAAATTGGACGAGTAAACCAAACTGAAAAGTACTGGACGGTTCAGCTGAATGTTGACGGGATTAATGAACAACAGCAGGAACAAATTCTTAATTTCATCCGGGAATTACTCAATGAACAATCCGGAAGTGTCGCAAGTTGAGACACCGTTTGGCCATGATCCATTTTTTATTGATATTCATCAGCGTCAGATAAAACAGTTTCGATAATGCCTCATCATTGGGAAACGAGCCGCGATTTTTGGTAATTTTCCTTAGGCTCATATTGACGGACTCGATGGCATTGGTGGTGTAAAAGATTCGACGTATTTCCCTTTTCTGGCGGATAGTCGAAAAACGGGATGATGCGATTCCAATTACGCCGCCATATCTGGGCAATAGAAGGGTAATCGCCGTTCCATTTCGCCGCGAACGCTGCCAGTTGCCGCTCAGCCTCTGCCACGGTGCCAATTGATAAATCTGCTTGAGTTCGGCGGCGATCTGTTTGCGCATTTTCCTACCGACATAGTTCAGACTGTAATGTACCAAATGCACGATACAAAGCGGAACGGCGATTTGCGGATAGCATATCCAGAACGGCCTCTCATCGTTTCCTTGCTCCCCGCCCTTTTTTCCTGGTTACGACTACAACCATCCGTTTGCTAATGATATGGACCTGCACCAAATGGGTATAAGGTTGGTTTTTCTGATTAGCCAGGAAGTTAAGCAACTGTTGGTAGTTGTGAACCTAGAAGGCTAGGCGATTTTGCGGCGAGTGTCTCTGCAACCACACTATATGTTATTAAATAATTAATAACTAACACACTCATCGCATTACTCCTCCTAGCATTACATAGCGCTATCTCCACGCTAGACC
>MSXO01000004.1:6149-20177 GCA_002083615.1 Proteobacteria bacterium ST_bin11
ATCGAACGACAGCCTACTCACTCGCCTGATCTTCGCTCATGCTGCTTCCCCATAGGATATGCATGTCGAAGTAGGCAGGCAGATGGATTGCTCAAACAATCCATCTGCACTGATCACTATCCATTAGCACAGGTTCGTAAACCTTTCTTTTTCTTCTTAATCAAGAGGTCTTTTATGAACGCACAATCTGAAATACTGCCTGCCGTCGAAAGTCTGGTGCATGAAATCGTCAACCATCCGGATGATCCTCTATACACCGTCATCGACCGGGGTAATGGCATCCAACAAGTGGTACCTGCTCACCTGACTAGGGCTATCACCGATATGGTTTGCTACTATCTCAATCCACTGCTTAATCAGTTCCCAATCCATGAGTTCCATCCGTACATCAACGTTTTCATCAAAAACGTGTTAAATGGTAATCTCATGGAGTACCTTCAGTTGCATGCCGCATTAAACAAGCAAGATGATCTGTACCGGGTGGGGCGAGACTACGAGATCATGCTGACGATCATGACGCAGTTAAGTGACTGTGTGAGTCGTATCCGTCAGGAAGTACAAAGCACCGAGTTCAAATTCCTCGTCGCTGAAGCCAATCGTGCATCGCAAAAGAACCATAAAAGCTTGATGGAGTATATCGACTTCCTGCACAAGCATCATAAACAGCTGCTGGTGGTCAGAGTGGATCTTAGTTATAAACAGGGCAATGTCATTACCTGCTATGCCGATATAGAAGCTAAGTACCGGGAAGCAAAGCAAGACTTCGAACATCTTTGGAATAACGCCAAGAAAAACAGCTTGTTTAAGCATAAGGTCGGTCATATCTGGACGTTAGAATACGGTCCGGTCAAGGGTTTTCATTTTCATTTATTTGTGTTCTTCGATGGGGATAAAGAGACAGACGATGTTTACCTTAGCGGGATGATTTGTCATTACTGGGTGCATTGCATCACGCAACATCGCGGTGGTTGTTGGGACTGTAACAAAGAAAAAGCCAATTACCTGTACTGTGCTTTGGGTATGATCCACCACACTGACTTGGAAAAACGTCACTATCTAAAAATCGCCGCTGCTTACTTGATCAAAGTGGATCACTACTCTCGGATGCTGACTCCTGATCACAGTAAGAACTTCGGCAAAGGTAAGATGCTGCCTCCTGGAACTGGAGATATAGGTCGTCCAAGAGCGGCTTAGCTCGTTACGTTAGTCAACAGGCCGTTGACATCCGTATATCCTATGGATGTCAACGGCTTTTTTGATGAGATCAATAGAGCCGAACAACTCTCCGTCCAGGGATAGCAGTCTCAACAAATCATTTCATGATTAAATACGCCTAAAACTGAAGTTAATCATCGCAAAGGCTTTTGCAAAGCGGCTTTACATAAGCCATGGTACCGAGTTCAGTAAAATGCGTTACCTGACGCAATGCATGAAAACGGTAGACTTAAACCCCGATCTGCTTTAACGGAATACAACCTAACGGAATACTGATTTTTAGATGGCCATAAAAAAAACCGAACTTTACTCTTCCCTCTGGGCCGGCTGCGACGAGCTGCGCGGCGGCATGGATGCCAGTCAGTACAAAGATTATGTGCTGACGCTGTTGTTCATGAAATATGTGTCAGACAAATACAATGGCGACCCTTACGGCATGATCGTCGTGCCGCAAGGCGCCAGTTTTGACGACATGGTGGCGTTAAAGGGTAATAAAGAAATCGGTGAAGAGCTGAACAAAATTATTAGTGTCCTCGCTGAAGAGAACGACCTGAAAGGCGTGATCGATGTGGCTGACTTCAATGATGAAGACAAGCTCGGCAAAGGCAAGGACATGATCGATCGCCTGTCCAAGCTGGTCGGCATTTTTGAAGGCATTGATTTATCCGCCAACCGTGCCGATGGTGATGACTTGCTTGGCGATGCCTACGAATACCTGATGCGCCACTTCGCTACCGAATCCGGCAAATCCAAAGGCCAGTTTTATACCCCGGCGGAAGTTTCTCGCATTCTCGCTAAAGTGATTGGCATCAGCCAGGATACGCCGCAAGACGCCAGCGTTTACGACCCCACCTGCGGTTCCGGCTCGTTGTTGTTAAAAGCCAGCGACGAAGCGCCACGCGGCTTGACCATCTTCGGCCAGGAAATGGATAACGCCACCAGCGCGTTGGCACGCATGAACATGATTCTGCACAACAACGCCACCGCCAAAATCTGGAAAGGCAACACCATTGCCGATCCACAATGGAAAGACGCCAACGGCAAACTCAAAACCTTCGACTTTGCGGTCGCCAATCCCCCGTTTTCCAACAAAAACTGGACCAGCGGCATTAACCCGCAGGAAGATGAATTTGAGCGCTTCACCTGGGGCATACCTCCGGATAAAAACGGCGATTACACCTTTTTGCTGCACATCATCAAAAGTCTGAAATCCACCGGCAAAGGCGCGGTGATTCTGCCGCATGGTGTGTTGTTTCGCGGCAATGCCGAAGCGCGCATCCGCGAAAACCTACTCAAGCAAGGCTACATCAAAGGTATTATCGGTTTGCCTGCCAACCTGTTTTACGGCACCGGTATTCCGGCCTGCATCATCGTCATTGATAAAGAACATGCTGCACACCGCAGCGGTATTTTCATGATCGATGCCAGCAAAGGCTATATGAAAGACGGCAATAAAAACCGTCTGCGTGCTCAGGACATCCACAAAATCGTCGATGCCTTTACCAAACAACTGGTGTTGCCGCGCTTCAGCTGCATGGTGGCGTTAAGCGAAATCGCAGCCAACGACTACAACCTGAATATTCCGCGCTACATCGACAGCAGCGAACCCGAAGACCTGCACGACTTAAGCGGCCATTTGCAAGGCGGCATACCCAACCGCGACATCGCCGCGCTGCAAGCCTATTGGCAGGTATTCCCCAGTCTGCGTCACAGCCTGTTTGCCGAACTGCGCCCCGGTTACAGCCAAGCCCTGATCTCGACCGCGCAAGTCAAATCCACCATATTGAACCACCCCGAATTTATCGCCTTTGCCGAGCAAAGCCTAATTCCGTTCACTGCCTGGCGTGAACGCGCCGCGTTAAAAGAGATTGAAATAGCCCAGAAACCTAAACTCATCATTCAGCGCATCAGTGAAGACCTGTTACAAGCCTATGCCGACAGTGCCTTACTGAATAAATACGACGTCTACCAAATCCTCATGGATTACTGGGCCGAAGTCATGCAGGACGATGTCTACGTGCTGGTACAAGACGGCTGGTCAGCCGGTAAAACCCTGCGCGAACTGGTGGCGCAAAAAGGCGAAAAGCTCAAAGAAACGCCCGACCTCATCATCAACAAAGCCAAATACAAAGCCGAGCTGATTCCGCCGGCCTTGATCGTGGCTCGTTACTTTCAAGCCCAACAAGCCATCATCGACCAAATCCAAGCCGATCTGGATGCCGCCAGTCAGGAACTGGAAAGCTACTTCGAAGAGCACAGCGGTGACGATGGCTTGCTAAGCGATGCCCTCAACGACAAAGACAAAGTTACTGCGGCCAGTGTCAAAGCCCGTTTAAAACTGGCGACAGATCCCGACGAAAAAGCTGCGCTGCAACAGGCGCAAAAACTGTTTGACGCCGAAGCCGAAGCCAAAAAATCCCTGAAAGAACATCAGGAAGCGTTGGATTTGATGGTGTTCAAACATTACTCCAGCTTGAGCGACGCGGAGATTAAAACTCTGATCGTCGAAGACAAATGGCTGGCCAGCTTGCGGACCAATATCCAAGCAGAAATCGAGCGCGTCACCCAGCAATTGGCGAATCGGGTAAAAGAGCTGGAAGAGCGTTATGCCGAGCCATTACCTGCCATCACGCAATCGGTTGATGTGTTGAGTGAAAAAGTGGCCGGACACTTGCAGGCGATGGGTTTGGAGTGGTCTTTATGACGGCGAGCGATCAAGTCGCCGAAGCAAGTGCTCAGTATTTATCGGAAACTACTGGGCAAGTTGTTCCTGGTGGATATAAACAGACGGAAGTTGGGGCAATCCCAGAGAATTGGTATTGTTGCAATCTTGGTGATGCACTAACTCTCCAACGTGGATTCGATTTACCTCAGCGTTTGCGTAACGAGGGTAATGTCCCAATTATTTCTTCCTCTGGTGAGAGTGGTAAGCACAATAAAGCAATGGTTGGTGCTCCTGGAATTGTTACAGGTCGATACGGAACCATTGGTGAAATATTCTATATACAAGAACCTTTTTGGCCTTTAAATACAACTTTATATGTATCGAAATTTATTCAGACATCTGCCGAATACGCGTACTACCTGTTACAAACTGTAGACTTTGATTCGCATAGTGGAAAAAGCGGCGTACCTGGTGTAAATCGAAACGATGTTCATCAGGAAAAAATAGCGATCCCACCAATTCCTGAACAAACCGCCATAGCCAACGCCCTGTTCGATGTCGATGCGCTGATTGACGAACTGGAAAAACTGATTGCCAAAAAACAGGCCATCAAAACCGCCACCATGCAGCAACTCCTCACCGGCCGCACCCGACTGCCACAATTCGCCCTGCGCGAAGGAGGTACCCAAAAGGGCTATATGCAGAGTGAGTTGGGGGAGATTCCGGAGGATTGGGGGATATGTGAATTACAAGATGCTGTTGATTTTTTAGATGGCTTAAGAAAACCCGTTAAGTCTGGTGATAGAGCTAAAATCAGCGGTATATATCCGTACTATGGAGCATCTGGAATTGTTGATTATGTGAATGACTATATATTCGATGATGATCTGATTCTACTTGGAGAAGATGGAGAAAATATTTTGAGTAGGAATCTACCCCTGGCTTTTCGAGTTTCGGGAAAATTATGGGTTAATAATCATGCTCATGTCATGAAGCCAAAATCTAATTTTGATATTGGATATTTGACTGATTTCCTAGAAGGTCTCGACTATTCGTTGCTTAACTCTGGAACTGCCCAGCCTAAATTGAATAAGCAAGCATGCTTAAAAATAAAGGTAGTTAAGCCTACCAAAGATGAACAAACCGCCATCGCCAACATCCTGTTCGACATGGACGCCGAAATCCAAACCCTACAAAAACGCCTAAGTAAAACCCGCCAAATCAAACAAGGCATGATGCAGGAGTTGCTGACGGGTAAAATACGCTTGGTTAAACCAGCTCCCAAGGAGAGTGCAAATGTCTGAAGTAAACGGACAAGCCACCTACACAAAAGCGCGATTCTTTAAATGTGCTTTGCAGGTCAATCCGGCTGGCTACATCAAATATCGCGGAGCACAACAGACGCTATCTGAAGATGAGTATAACCAGCAACTACTAACCGCCGCGCTCGAAGCAGGTATTGAAGTTGTTGGTCTGGCTAATCATGGCTCGGTGGATGGTATTGATAAGTTGCGAGACCTGTTTTCTCACAATCGAATTGTGGTCTTTCCAGGCTTTGAAATCGCATCCAGCGAGAAAATTCACTTTGTTTGTCTGTTCGATGAAAGCAAAACCTCGCAAGAGCTAGAACGGATACTGGGACGTTTGGACTTACTCGATCCGCAAGATGGCGTATTGCCGACCAATCTCACGGCGATTCAATTAATTGATAAAGTCAAAGAAGTCGGCGGTTTCATCTTTGCCGCGCATAGTACTAATGATGATGGCGTACTAAAGCGCAAAATGAATCACGTGTGGCAACACGAGGCATTGTTGGCAGCGCAGATACCCGGCACTATTGAGGGCTTAAAAGAAGCTTCTGAGGTTTTGTATTACCGGGCGTTTACAAATAAAGAAGATGCTTACCGTCGTGAACGCGGAATGGCGGCGCTTAATGCCGCAGATGTTGCTAAGCCTGAAGATATTAGAAACCCAGGCGCCTCTTGTTTGATCAAGATGACTAGGCCTTGCTTTACTTCGTTTAAGCAAGCCTTTCTGGATGCCGGATCACGGGTCCGGTTGAATTCTGACAAGCCGGAGAATTATGCCTCTGCCATCGAGCGAGTGCGGTTTGTCGGAGGTTATTTAGACGGTGTCGATATTGGGCTTTCGGAACATCTGAATTCCGTAATTGGTGGCCGAGGTACTGGTAAGTCGACGCTCTTGGAGTGTATTCGATTTGCGCTTAATCTTGAGCCTTTTGGCAAAGAGGCAAAATCGAAACATGAGGCGATTTTAAAAAACAACTTGGGTAAGGAAAGCGGCACCGTGGAATTGATTGTGCGCTCCGCCACAATGCTAGGCCGTAGATTCAAAGTTAGTCGTAAGTATGGCAATCAGCCATTTGTTGTCGATGAGCAGGGAAATGTAATGCCTTACAAACCCATTGACCTATTGCCGGGAATTGAGTTGTATGGGCAAAACGAAATTTATGAGATGACCCGTGATCCCCAAAGCCGAAATCGTTTAGTTGAGCGTTTTTTAGAAGGGGAACATGCCAATTTTGATTCTTCGATTCAAAAGCTATTGAGCGGTCTAAAAGATAATCGAGAGGCCATTAAACGAGCGATACAGCTGAAGGTCGATATTCAAGCGGATGTTGAGCGTCTACCCAAACTCCGAGATCAGGCACGGCAATTTCAGTCACTAGGGTTAGATGAGAAGTTAAAGATTATCCCCAAACTGGAGAAGGAGAAACAACTTGGCGAACGTGTAACTGAAGAAGTCAATCGCGTTGGTGAAGCGATTGTTGTGTTAAAGGACAGCTTGCCTGATACGGCTTTTCTTAGTGATGCCGCTTTGGATGGATTGCCGCATGTTGATTTGCTTAAACAGCAACGTAATTTGTTAGATCATTTAACCAGGGATTTGAAAGAAGCAATTGCAAATCTGGAACAAATGAAGACTAAAGCGTCTACTGCTCTGGTGCCAGTTCAGGAACAACTAGAGCTCGAGATTGTTGTAGAAGAATTAGCACTTGAAAATGCCTTTAAAGAGATACCCGCTAGCCAGGGTAAAACTGGTCGTGAGATTGGTGCTGAGTATCAAACCCTCCTCAAACAGATTGAACAGATCGGGCCCAAACAAATCGCATTACAAAATAGACAGAATCAAATCGACGAACTTTATAGTCAGCGTCAGAAACTTTTACTGGAATTAAGTCAGGAAACCAGTGCACGATCCAGTGCGATGCAAAAATCAGTTAAGCGCTTAAATCGCAAGTTGGAGCAAAAGGTTCGATTAACATTGCGGAGCGAGGGAAATCGTCAAGTATTCCTTAGTTTCCTGGATGGATGTAATTTGGAAGGTGTTGGACCTAAAAGATTACTCTGGGTAAATGAAGGTGATTTCTCGCCAGCTAATTTAGCTGCAACCATCCGTGATGGTGATTTGAGTTTGTTGCAACTTGATTGGGGCGTTACAGCATCGGTTGCACAGGCATTAAACCGTATGACTGAAAACCAGTTGCTACAGATGGAAGAGCTATTATTGCCGGATACGATGGCAATTGAACTCAATGTGACCCATGGCGGGCAAGAAGCGCATTTCCGTCCCATTGATGATTTATCAACAGGTCAACAGTGCACGGCTGTTCTGCATCTGTTACTGCTCGATAATCAAGATCCGCTTATTCTTGATCAGCCGGAAGACAACTTGGATAACGCTTTTATTGCTGATCGGATTGTTTCTGAACTGCGAAGAGCCAAGCTTACTAGGCAGTTTTTGTTCGCTACTCATAATGCCAACATACCTGTGTTTGGTGATGCCGAATGGATTGGTGTGTTAAGCGTTGACGACAACAAGGGCCGTATTTTACCCAATCAACAAGGCGCTATCGATGTCCCTGAAATTCAACAGTTAGCAGCTGAGATTTTGGAAGGTGGGAAAAGTGCGTTCAATCAGCGCCGTGAGAAATATGGTTTTAAATAGCTGGATTTGTCAGCTTAGGGGAATTGAATGCTGAAAACAGAGCTATTAGAAATTATTGCCAATGGCGAAAACTCTGGGGTGGAGTTTAAACGGGATGATATTCGCCCTGAGCAATTGGCTAAAGAAGTGGTGGCAATGGCAAACTTCCAAGGGGGTAGAGTCATATTGGGTGTCGAAGATGATGGCGTAGTGAGTGGCATTCAGGCCAGCCCACAACGCCCAAATCTTGAAGAGTGGGTAATGAATGTCATGCAAGACAAAATTCATCCGCTGATTCTGCCTTTTTATGAAGAAATCAAATTGGATGACGAAAAGACTGTTGCGGTCATTAGTTTTCCACAAGGCATTTCGAAACCTTACGTGGTGCGTGATAGAGGTAAAGAGGAAATTTATATTCGTGTGGGTTCGACTTCCAGGCTAGCAACCAGAGAGCAGCAAATGCGTTTGTTTGAACTTGGTGGCATGTTGCATACGGAAGTGTTGCCGATACCCCGTACCGACATGAGTTGCTTGGATGATGCGCGATTAACCAATTACTTGAAGGACATTTTAAGAGACCCGGACATTCCAAACTCACCCGAAGCCTGGCAGGCTCGGTTATTGGGGCTCAGCTTTCTTACCGAGGCAGCAGGCAATATATGTTGCACCATTGCCGGTTTGGTATTGTTTGGCAAGAATCCACGCAGATATTTGAAACAAGCCGGGCTCCGTGTCCTGGCATTCAAGACCCAAGACAAAGAATATCAAGCAGAACTGGATGAGATTTTAGATGGGCCGTTGGTTGGCCGTTGGGATATTGATGACTCAGGTAAGCGATTAGTTGATGGCGGAATTATCGAGCGCTTTATGGATGCGATTGGGCCATTTATCTCACAGGAAGCAGGCGAGATTGATGAAGGGTTAAGGCGAGAAACCCAGTGGTTCTATCCACTAGAGGCCGTGAGAGAGGCCTTAATCAATGCCTTGGCTCACAGGGACTGGACTCGCTTCGTTGAGATAGAAGTTGGTTCGTATGCCGATCGCTTTGAAGTGATTAGCCCCGGTGCTCTGCCGAATTCGATGACCATTGAAAAAATGAAAGCCGGGCAGCGTTCGCCACGAAACACTCTGATTATGGAAGTATTGAGAGATTACAGTTATGTTGATTTTCGTGGCATGGGCGTGAGAACTAAAATTGTGCCATTGACTCGGGCTCTGACCGGTAAGGAGCCTGAATTTGTGGTAACGGATGATTATCTGAAAACCACGTTGTATCGTTAGCTGAACAGGAGTTTGCTGTGAGTCAGGTAGGCCAGCGAGAACGCGCTACACAAAATCGGATTGTCGCCTTTTTTCAAAACCAGCTGGGTTACCGTTATCTGGGCGATTGGCAAGACCGCGAAGGCAATAAAAATATCGAGATCGGCTTACTGACCGATTGGCTACAAAAACGCGGCGTTAGTGATGCACTGATTACCCGCGCCATCCGCCAACTGGATACGGCGGCGGCACTGGGCGAAGGTAAAAAGCTGTATTACGCCAATAAGGATGTGTATCGCTTGTTACGCTACGGCGTGAAGGATAAAGAAGGCGCGGGCGAGCAGAATCAAACGGTGTGGTTGATTGATTGGAACAATCCTGAGGCCAATGATTTTGCCATTGCCGAAGAAGTGTCTATCAAGGGCGAAAACAAAAAGCGCCCCGATCTGGTGTTATACGTCAATGGCATTGCCTTAGGTCTTTTGGAACTGAAGCGGTCTTCGGTATCGGTGGCCGAAGGCATACGCCAGAATTTGGATAATCAGAAGAAAGATTTCATCCGTAATTTCTTTACTACCCAGCAACTGGTGATGGCCGGTAACGACACGCAGGGCATGCGATACGGCGCTATTGAAACTCCGGAAAAGTATTATCTGGAATGGAAAGAGGATATGGCTCATGGGTATGAGCACAAGCTGGATTTTCATTTAAGCCGCATCTGCAATAAACAACGTTTCTTGCAAATCATTCACGACTTTATGGTGTTTGATGCGGGCGTCAAGAAAACCTGCCGCCATAACCAATTTTTCGGCATCGAAGCCGCCAAGCAGCATATTGCGCGGCGTGAAGGCGGCATTATCTGGCACACGCAAGGTTCGGGCAAAAGCTTGACTATGGTGTGGCTGGCCAAGTGGATACGCGAGCATGTTAAAGATAGCCGGGTGCTGATCGTCACCGACCGCACCGAGCTGGATGAGCAGATTGAAAAAGTCTTTACCGGTGTCGATGAAGCCATTTACCGCAGCAAAAGCGGTGCTGATCTGGTGGCTACGCTCAATCAGCCCAATCCCTGGCTGGTGTGTTCCTTGGTGCATAAATTCGGTCGGCAATCCGAAGGTGAAGATGAAGGTGCCACGGATGCCTTTATCGAAGAGTTGAAAAAATCCCTGCCCAAGGATTTCAAGGTTAAGGGTGATTTGTTCGTGTTTGTCGATGAGTGTCACCGCACCCAATCCGGCAAATTGCACGAGGCCATGAAGAGCATTTTGCCCACTGCACTGTTTATCGGTTTTACCGGTACACCTCTGATGAAGAAGGACAAGAAAAAATCGGTGGAGGTGTTTGGGCCGTATATCCACACCTACAAATTTGATGAAGCCGTGGCCGATGGCGTGGTGCTGGATTTGCGCTACGAGGCACGCGACATCGATCAGCACATTACTTCGCAAAAGAAAGTCGACGAATGGTTTGAAGCTAAAACCCGTGGCTTATCCAACATCGCCAAAACCCAGCTCAAGCAAAAATGGGGCACTTTGCAAAAGGTGTTATCTAGTAAGTCGCGCTTGCAGCAGATCGTCAATGACATTCTGTTGGACATGGATACTAAGCCCAGGCTGATGGATGGCTACGGCAATGCCATGTTGGTCTGTGCCAGTGTTTATCAGGCCTGCAAGGCCTATGAAATGTTCAGCCAATCGGATTTGGCAGGTAAAGTAGCCATCGTCACAAGCTTTCAGCCCACTGCGACCAGCATCAAAGGCGAGGAAACCGGCGAGGGTTTGACCGAAAAGCTGTTCAAATACGACATCTACCGCAAGATGCTGGCCGATTACTTTGAACAGCCGGAAGACGTGGCGGCTAACCGGGTGGAAGAGTTCGAGAAAATCGTTAAAAAGCGTTTTGTCGAAGAGCCGGGGCAAATGCGTTTGCTGATTGTGGTGGATAAATTGCTGACAGGTTTCGATGCGCCCTCTGCGACCTATTTATACATTGATAAACAAATGGCGGATCACAGTTTGTTCCAGGCCATTTGCCGGGTGAATCGCTTGGACGGCGATGATAAGGAATATGGATACATCGTCGACTACAAAGATTTGTTCCGTTCGCTGGATAAGGCGATTACCGACTACACCCAAGGGGCTTTTGATGGCTACGACCAGGAGGATGTGGCCGGACTGCTGAAAGACCGTCTGGAACAGGCGCGACTGGATTTGGACGACGCCCTGGAAATGGTGCGCGCCTTGTGCGAACCGGTCAAAGCGCCGCGCGCGACCCAGGATTACATTCATTACTTTTGCGGTGAATCTGGGGTTAATCCGGACGCGCTTAGTGAGAAAGAAGCGTTGCGTCTAACCCTGTATCAAAACGTTGCCAAGCTGATACGGGCGTTTGCCAATATTGCCAATGAACTGCCGCAGGCTGGATTTGCTTCAGCCGAAGCTGAGCAGCTTCGTTCGGAAGTGGCGCATTTTGAAAAAGTGCGCGACGAGGTGAAGTTGGCTAGTGGTGATTTGCTGGATATGAAACGCTTTGAACCGGCTATGCGGCATCTGTTGGATATGTATATCCGTGCTGATACCAGTGAACAGTTGATGGATTTTGAAGAGCTTGGGCTAATCCAACTGATCGTTGAAAAAGGCATAGAAGCCACGGAATCTCTCCCGGAAAACATTCGCAAAAATCAGGATGCGATGGCGGAAACCATCGAAAATAATGTCCGTCGCACCATTGTTGATGAAAACCCGGTCAACCCCAAATACTACGAACACATGTCGTTGTTGTTAGATGAGTTAATTAAGCAGCGTCGACAAAAGGCCATCGATTATCAGAAATACTTGGAACGTATTCGCGAACTATCCCGCAAAGTGATTCGTCCGGAACAAGCCAGTGCCAGCTATCCGTCATCGCTGGATAGTCAAGCCAAGCGGGCCTTTTACGACAACTTTGGCCAGGATGAAGTGCTGGCTACCAAAATCGATAGCGCCATTCGCTTTACCAAGAAAGCCGATTGGGTGGGCGACCGCTTTAAAGAGCGCGAAATTGCCAATGCGATTCGGGAAGAAACCGCAGGCTATGACATCGATATTCCCAGCGTGATGGAATTGGCTAAAGCGCAGAAGGATTATCACTAATGCCACAGATGCTGATTGGCTCCTTATCCCTGCAACTGAATCGCAAGGCCATTAAAAACCTGCATATCAGCGTGCTGCCGCCCGATGGCCGCATTCGTGTGGCGGCGCCAGAACAGATGACTGACACCGCCATTCGTATGGCCGTGATCAGCCGCATACCTTGGATTAAAAAGCAGCAACGCGACTTTGCCACACAACCTCGGCAGTCAGATCGAGAGATGGTCAGTGGCGAATGTCATTACTTTTGGGGCAAACGCCACCGTTTGGACTTGATAGAACGGGTTGGTCGGCATGAAGTCAAAGTATCTGGCGGCAAAATCCATTTATTCGTCAATCCCGGTACGTCCATTGAAAATCGTGCCTTGGTCTCGAATGAGTTTTATCGGACAGAGCTCAAAAAGCAGGTCGAAAAGCTAATCCCTGAATGGCAACAACGCATGGCGGTTGAGGTTGCTGGTTGGAGTGTCAAGAAGATGAAAACCAAATGGGGTAGCTGCAATGTGGGCGCAAAACGCATCTGGTTGAACTTGGAACTCGCCAAAAAGCCACCCGAATGCTTGGAATACATTCTGGTCCATGAGTTGGTTCACTTATTAGAACGCAAACATAATGACCGTTTTCGCAGCCACATGGATAAGTTCATGCCTAATTGGCGGGAGAAGCGGGATCTTCTGAATAAACTGCCCTTGGCGTTTGAGAGTTGGTTATATTGATCTAATCTTCGTGTTGACCGCTCGGCGCGAATTTTACTGTTGCGCTTAACACCAAGAAAACCAGAACTAATCTGCCAATCAAAACACAGCATACAAGGCACTGGCTTAAAGCCAGTGCCTTGTATGCTGATTAGGCTCGCTGAATGACAGAACAATGTCCTGAGCAGTGATGGAAAATGGCGTAACAGACATAAGGGCGATAGACTGAAATCTTGGGGTGTCTAGTCTACCGCCAGATTTTGTTCTGCATTTGTTCTTATTTTGAATTTGGAGCGCCGATCTGCATGTGTGGCCGATATAGTTTGACAGCAAGCGCCGAACAGATTGTTGAGCACTTTCAACTGCTGCGCCCGTTGAAATTTCACCCAAGCTACAACATTGCTCCCGGTCAGAAGACTTTAAACATTGTTGAACTGGATGACGGTTCGCGTAAAGCCGTGAATCTATTTTGGGGATTGGTGCCATCCTGGGCCAAAGACAAAAAAATAGTTCGCACCTGATTAACGCCCGGATGGAAACCGTGCAAGAAAAGCCGTCATTTCGCTCAGCCTTCAAGCATCGCCGCAGCCTGAACCCGCAAACGGATTTTTCGAGTGGGAGCGCCTTAACGGCAAACAGGCTTTCCACATCCATCGCACCGATCAACAACTGTTTGCTTTTGCGGGGCTTTGGGAACAATGGCAGCACGAAACCGAAACGCTGTATTCCTGCACGATTATTACTACTTCAGCCAACCAGTTGATGCAACCGATACATGAGCGCATGCCGGTGATCATCACACCTGAGAATTATCATCAATGGCTGGATAAATCGGCTGATCCTGAACAAGCCTTCGCGTTGCTCGATGATGCTGCCTATACTGATATGACGACCACGCCAGTCAGCGACTGGGTGAATAATCCACGACATGATGACGAACGATGTGTTCAGGTGTGCTAACTGTATTAAGTAAGCAAATTGCTACGCTCTGATTGGCGCCAATCAGGGTGATCAGCTAAAAGTCCCTGAAGGTGTAACCTGCGCATGATTTTCGAAAGAAGCACGAATCAACTGATTTATCCAAAAACGCCAGATTGTTCGGCGACAATTACCCTGT
>MSXO01000036.1 GCA_002083615.1 Proteobacteria bacterium ST_bin11
CACCCGACAGCTCCAACGATAACGCCCCCGGCAGCGCCGTCACCCTCAACGTGCTGGGCAACGACAACGATCCGGATGGCACCCTAAATCCTGCCAGTGTGCAGATCGTCGGCAGTACCGGCCCCGGCCAACCGTTAAGCGTCCCCGGTCAAGGTATCTGGAGCGTAGACACCACGACCGGTGCCATTACCTTTACGCCTAGCCCCGGCTTTACCGGTAATCCCACCCCGATCACCTATACCGTTGCGGACAATCTGGGCTTGGTGTCCAATCCGGCGACCGTCAGCATTAGCTACGTTCCAGTTGTTACGGTCACTAATGCTATCGTGGACGAAAGTGATGCCAGCTTAACGCCTGCGGAATCAGGCATCCTGCGTATAAACGGTCAAGCCCCTTCTTCGATTGCGTTGTCGGCCAATGGTGCAACTTGGGACGGTTCTAAGCAGACTTTGTTCGCAGACGACGGGTCATATAAAGTGGAAGTCGGCAATGGCGAATATAAGTTCACGCTTGAGAAAGCCTTGGCCCACGCGAATGCTGGGACACAGGAATCGCCGGCTATTGACTTTGCTTTTTCCGCGACACTAACTGATCAGAATGGAATTTCCGCGAATACCAATTTCACGGTCAGCGTTTTCGACGATGGCCCAACTGTTGGTAATAACACCGGTAGCATTAAAAATTCATCGGGTGAAACTCTGTCCGGATTGATTGATTACAATCTGGGGTTTGACGGTTTCGGCGGAGTCAAGCTACAGGATTTGAATGGTAGATTAAGCTCTCGATCAGACAGTGTTACCATCAAGATCTTCGATAGTAATGGTGATGGATTCGATGAGCTATACGCCTTTGTTGATAAGGGCAATCAAACCACCAGATTTGAAGACCTAACCGGTGATCGTATGGTGTTTTCACTGCTACCAACAGCAACGGATCGGGTGGTTGATGGAGCTTATAAGCTGGTTTTACATGATGTATTAGATATGCCTTCCCAGTTGCCAGTCAGCCTGGCCTTTGATGGCGCCAGCCGGGTTTCTGCGGGGCAATTCTCAGTGGGATCCCTGCTTGTAGAAGGCAATAACCTATTTTTCGACGCTAATTCAAAACATATAGGTGTTAACAACGATAGTGTTTTGGATAGAGGGGAAGCGATTACTTTTAAGTTCAGTAGTTTGGTCAACGGGGTTCAACTCAACGAATTCAATGTAGATCAATCCGGCCCGGATCGGTTTACATGGACCGCTTATAAAAACGATGTTGTGGTGGGTAGCAGAGCCAATGTTGTTGCGCCAACCAATGGCGGCCTTACCCCAGTTATTAATGTATCCGGCGGTTACGATAGGCTGAAAATAGAAGTGACTGCGGGTAAATTTGGGGTAGCTGGTTTGAAGTACACTGAGCTTGGTGCACAGAATTTGAAGTTGAATTTTGGATTTGCCGCTAACGATGGTGATGGGGATAGCGTTACTGGTAGCTTTACCGTCGATACTGGGGCGCAGTTAAGCACGAACACTACTAGCGTGTTTCCTGAATTACAGCATCCAGATAGCCTGGTTCACTAAAAATCCACTCCAGGTACTCTGCACTCAATAAAAAACCGGCCTAGGCCGGTTTTTTATTGGTAGTTTGGGACACACAATAAGGCTTACGTCGACTTGCGTTTTCTGCCGTAACCTAGAATGCCAATCAGTCCACTCAGGAATAACCAAGTTGCAGTCGGCAAAGGTATGACCGAAGTTTCATAAACCAAAGTCGCTTCCACAAATGGTGGATATAACTTTGTAAATCCGTCGGCAAAAAGGTTGTATTCGACGTCTTCGCTCAAATCCAGAGTAATGACGATCTTTTGATCATTCGTCCAGCTGACTAAGTCGGAACCGCTCAATACGAATTCTTGACTCCATTCCACAACGTCAAAGTGATAACTTTCGACTATGCTACCCCCATCCCAAGGCGATGCATTACCTTGCGTGGCGTCATCAATGTTTACGACCATATTCTCAATATTGGAGTCCTCACTGAAATCGCCACGAGCGCGAATATACAAAGAGCCGTCGACTAAATCGGCGAGTGGTGCGTTGTTGATAATAAAATCAAAAAGCTGGCCATCGCTGGTCTGATTCTGACGAAATACTTGAGACGTATATGTATATCGCGCGGCACTAGCCTGCAAGCTAGTTGCAGTCAGCAACAAAACAACTAGAGATTTTATTAATCGATTTCGCATCTGGATTTCCTTCAAAATGATTACCGTGTCAAATTTTACGTCATGTCGACTTGCAAAGCCATCTGTACTTAAGGGCTAGTTTTCGATTAACCATCCTAAAACCAACCTGTTTTCAGTCTTTGAATTGTTTTCTCAGTTGAAACGGCTTCCTTTTTTTTCGATCAGTCGATTTTACCCAGACTTTTAGCGGTTTATCCGTGGCCGGGCTGCTAAAAAAGCTTGCTGAAAACGGCCATTTCGGGTATCCTTTTTAAGCTAATCCAACGTTTTCCAAGGTTCCGTAATGACCAACAATACCGATATTGCCGCCAAACACGATATTGATCCTGCTGAAACCCTAGAATGGATGGAGGCACTGCAAGCGGTGATAGAAAAAGAAGGCGGCGATCGCGCCAGCTTTTTGATTGAAACCCTGCTCAGTACCGCCAGACAAGCCGGCATGGACATTCCATTCTCGGCCAACACACCTTACATCAACACCATCCCGATAGATCGACAACCCAAATTCCCCGGCAATACCGACATTGAGCGCACGATCCGCTCTTATGTGCGCTGGAATGCAATGATGATGGTGTTACGCGCTAATAAATACACCAACGTTGGTGGTCATATCGCCAGTTTCGCCTCCGCCGTTACTTTATACGACGTTGGGCAAAATCATTTCTGGAACGCCCCCTCGGATAAACACGGTGGTGACCTAATTTTCTCGCAAGGTCATTCCGCGCCGGGTACCTATGCTCATGCCTTCTTGCTTAGCCGTTTGAGCGAAGAACAAATGGATGGCTTTAGGCAGGAAGTCGGCGGCAACGGTTTGTCTTCTTATCCGCACCCGTGGTTGATGCCGGACTTCTGGCAATTCCCCACGGTATCGATGGGTCTCGGTCCAATCATGGCGATTTACCAAGCCCGCTTCATGCGCTACATGCAAAATCGCGGATTTGCCAACACCGACGGCCGTAAGGTCTGGGCCTTCTTGGGCGACGGCGAAACTGACGAACCGGAAACTTTGGGCGCCATCGGTATGGCCGGTCGGGAAAAACTGGACAACCTGATTTTCGTCGTGAACTGTAATCTGCAGCGCCTGGACGGCCCGGTACGCGGTAACGGCAAGATCATACAAGAACTGGAAGGCAACTTCCGCGGCGCGAACTGGAACGTCATCAAAGTGATCTGGGGCCGGCGCTGGGACGCCATCCTGTCTCGCGACAAGGACGGTTTGATCGTTAAACGCATGATGGAATGCGTCGATGGCGATTATCAAACCTTCAAATCCAAGGACGGCGCTTACGTCCGGGAAAAATTCTTCAACACCCCGGAATTGCAAGAATTGGTGAAAGACTACACCGACCGCGACATCTGGGAATTGAATCGCGGCGGCCACGACCCGATCAAAGTTTTCGCCGCATTCAATGCTGCTGTCAACCATACCGGCCAACCCACCGTGGTTCTGGCGAAGACCATCAAGGGTTACGGCATGGGCGATTCGGGACAAGCGCAAAACACCAGCCATCAACAGAAGAAGATGAGCATGGAATCGATCAAATACATCCGCGACCGCTATCAATTGCCGGTTAGCGACGAAGAGTTGATTAATCTGCCTTACCTGCGCTTTGCGGAAGACTCCGCCGAACTCAATTATCTGCGTCAACGACGCGTTGATCTGGGCGGTTACTTGCCGGCTCGCCGCGCGAAAGCTTATCCCTTGGAAATCCCCGCCTTATCAGCTTTTAAAGGTCTGTTGGAGGGTACCGGCGAAGGGCACGAAATCTCCACCACCATGGCCTTCGTCCGTATCCTGAACATCCTGGTCAAGGACAAACAAATCGGCAAACGCGTGGTGCCTATCGTTCCCGACGAATCACGCACCTTTGGTATGGAAGGCATGTTCCGTCAGTTGGGAATCTGGTCGCAGGTTGGCCAGCTCTATACCCCGCAAGACGCTGAGCAATTGATGTTTTATAAGGAAGACAAGCACGGTCAAGTGTTGCAAGAAGGCATTAACGAAGCAGGCGGTCTGTGCGACTGGATCGCAGCCGGTACAGCCTACTCGACACATGGCGTACCGATGATTCCGTTCTTCATCTATTACTCGATGTTCGGTTTCCAACGCGTCGGCGACCTGATCTGGGCTGCAGCCGATCAACGCACGCGCGGCTTCCTGCTGGGCGGCACCGCCGGTAGAACCACCTTGAACGGCGAAGGTTTGCAGCATGAAGACGGCCATAGCCATTTGATGTCGGCTACCGTACCCAACTGCTATTCCTACGACCCCACCTTCGCTTGTGAATTGGCGGTGATCATTCAGGATGGCTTGCGCCGCATGTATGTCGAGCAGGAAGATATTTTCTACTACATCACCTTGATGAACGAAAACTACGACCATCCGGCGATACCGGAAGGCGCGGAAGCCGACATCTTGAAAGGTATGTATCTGTTTAAAAAAGGCCCGAACAGTAAGAAACCCCGCGTACAGTTACTGGGTTCAGGCACCATTTTTATCGAAGCGATAGAAGCTGCCAAATTGCTACACGATGACTGGGGTGTAGACGCCGACATTTGGAGCTGCCCAAGTTTTACTGAGCTGGCTCGCGATGGCCAAACCTGCGACCGTTGGAACCGCTTACATCCGACCGAAAAGCCGCGCATCACGCATATCGCGCATTGCCTGGACAACAGCAAAGGTCCGATTATTGCCGCTACCGATTATATGCGCGCGTTTGCCGAACAAATCCGGCCTTGGGTAAAAGCGTCTTACACCGTGCTAGGAACCGACGGGTTTGGCCGCTCCGACACTCGCGCCAAGCTGCGGAGTTTCTTTGAAGTGGACCGGCACCACGTCACTATCGCCGCATTGCATAGCCTGGCGCAAGCCGGCGAGTTCGATGCTGCTAAGGTCGAAGTGGCAATCGCGAAATACAACATCAACCCTGACGCAACCGCTCCTTGGTTGATTTAACGGAAAGCGACATATGAGTTCTGTAATTGAAATAAAGGTCCCCGACGTCGGTAACGTCCCTGAAATCGACATCGTCGAAGTACTGATCAAACCCGGCGATGTGGTCGCTGTTGAACAAACTTTGGCGGTAATGGAAACCGACAAAGCCACGATGGATTTACCGTCCAGCGCGGCTGGCACCATTAAAACCGTACACATTAAACCGGGTGATAAAGTCTCCGAGGGTACGCTGATCGCCACCCTTGAAGCTGGCGAAGCAGTCGCTGCGGCTCCTGCCGAACCGGCGCCGGCAGCCGCACCAGTCCCAGTCGAACCAACCCCTGCTCCGGTTGCGGAAGCACCAAAAGCAGAACCGACCAAGCCTGCCCCAGCACCTGCTGCACCAGTCGCAACAAGTAACGAAGGCTTTAAAGCGCACGCCACGCCTAGCGTCAGACTCTTTGCCCGCGAATTGGGTGTGGACCTGAGCAAGATCCAAAACGGCAGCGGTCGTAAGGGTCGGATCCTGCAAGACGATGTGAAAAACTTCGTCAAGCAAGTCATGGCCTCCGGCGGTTCGAGCGTTAGCGGCGCAGGCATTCCGTCCATTCCGGCGGTGGATTTCACCCAATTCGGGGAAATCGAAGAAAAACCGCTCAGCAAAATCAAGCGTCTGACCGGCCAAAATCTGACACGGGTCTGGTTAAACTTGCCTTTGGTGACTTATCACGACGAAGTAGCCATCGACGCGATGGAAGAGTTTCGTAAGTCGGTGAACGCCGGCTTAGCGAAGGACGCGGTTAAAGTCACCGGCCTAATCTTCATCATGAAGGCACTGGTAGCGGCAATGCAAAAATACCCGTCCTTCAATAGCTCATTGTCTCCAGACGGCGAGAAACTGATCTTCAAACATTACTTCCATATCGGTATCGCCGTTGATACGCCGAATGGCTTAGTCGTGCCGGTGATTCGCGATGTCGATAAAAAGGGTATTTTCCAATTGTCCAACGAACTGGCGGAGAAAAGCGAATTGGCCAGAACCGGCAAATTGAAACCGGCCGACATGCAAGGCGGCTGCATGACCATCTCCAGCTTGGGCGGCATCGGCGGCACCGCGTTTACACCTATCGTCAACGCGCCGGAAGTAGCGATTTTGGGCGTAACCCGCTCCAAGATGCAGCCGGTTTGGAACGGTTCTGGTTTCGAACCAAAATTGATGTTGCCGCTGGATATTACTTACGACCATCGCGTCATAGACGGTGCCGAAGGCGCACGTTTTATGGAAGCATTGAAATCTTATCTGGGCGATATTCGCCGGCTGTTATTGTAGGAGTAGGGATATGAGCGATTATGTCAGCCATGCTGAAGTATTAGTTTTGGGCGGCGGCCCCGGTGGTTATACCGCTGCTTTCCGCGCTGCCGATTTGGGCAAACAAGTGGTATTGATTGAGCGCTATCCGGTGTTGGGTGGGGTTTGCCTGAATGTCGGCTGTATTCCGTCCAAAGCCTTGCTTCACGCCGCGCAAGTGATACACGAAGCCGAAGCCATGGCCGAACACGGTATTAGTTTTGGCAAGCCAAGCATTGATTTGGATCACATCCGAACCTGGAAACTAAGCGTCAGCCAAAGCTTGAATCAAGGCTTGGGTAAGCTGGCTAAGCAACGCAAAGTCACCGTCATTCACGGCGTAGGCAAATTTGCCACTGCCAACAGCTTGACCGTGACCGGCGAAACCGGCATGCAAACCATCACGTTCGACAACGCCATCATCGCTGCCGGTTCGCAGCCAACCAAGATCCCCAGCTTTCCGCATGACGATCCGCGCGTTTGGGATTCGACCGATGCGTTGGAATTAAAAACGATCCCGGAAAAATTATTGATCGTTGGCGGCGGCATTATTGGGTTAGAAATGGCGACTGTTTACCACGCATTGGGCTCGAAAATCAGCGTCGTGGAATTGATGGACCAGATTATCCCGGGTTGCGACAAAGACTTAGTCACTCCGCTGCAACGCAAAATCAAAAAGCAATACGATAACCTGTGGCTAAAAACCAGTGTCAAGGCTATGGAACCTATGGATGCCGGCATTAAGGTCACCATGGAAGGCAAAGATGCGCCTGAATCAGAGATATTCGATGCGGTATTGGTGGCTGTTGGTCGCCGCCCCAACGGCAAACTGATAGATGCCGACAAAGCGGGCGTCAATGTTGACGAGCGCGGCTTCATTCCGGTGGACAAGCAAGGCCGAACCAACGTCAGCAATATTTTCGCGATCGGTGACATCGTTGGTAACCCAATGTTGGCACACAAAGCCACACACGAAGGCAAGATCGCCGCTGAAGTAATTGCCGGACACAAGGCCGGATTCGATGCGCTGACCATTCCATCGGTGGCCTATACCGATCCGGAAGTCGCTTGGATGGGCTTAACCGAAACTCAGGCGCAACAGCAAGGGGTGGAATTCGACAAAGCCGTATTCCCTTGGGCCGCCAGTGGTCGTTCCTTGGCGTTGGGTCGTAGCGAAGGCATTACCAAAATACTCACTGATAAAACCAGTGGTCGGATTCTCGGTGCGGGCTTTACCGGTCCTGGGGCGGGTGAGTTGATTGCTGAGGCCGTGTTGGCGTTGGAAATGGGTGCAGATGCGACGGATATTAGTCTAAGCATTCATCCGCATCCGACCCTATCCGAAACCTTTGCGTTTGCTGCAGAGATGATCGAAGGCACCATCACAGACTTGTACGTAAAAAAGTAAACCAACTGACAACCAAACGTTGGTTACAGCGGGAGTGGATCGAACTCACTCCCGCTATGGTTTAAACATCCGAGCCGGCGCTAGTCCTTTTTAGGGACATAACCTTCCGGCAATTCAAAGCCCCCGGCAAACAAAAATTTTTCGCGCTCGGTTTCCAATATCTTTTTTGCAGCCGGATCGAAACTGGATAACCGCTGCTCGTTAATTATCATGGTTTGCATCGCCAACCAGTCTTTCCAGGCCTGCTTGGAAACGTGGTCGAAAATGCGTTGGCCGTTGGCGCCTGGAAATGGCGGGGTATCCAAACCTTCAGCATCCACGCCCAGTTTTACGCATTTAATCATTCTCGTCATTGTAATCCTCTGTGAAATGTTGTTTTAGCAGACGTTTGATTGGCGCCGGCAGACCTAAACTCTTAATCTCGGCGGTTTTATACCAAACCGCCCGCTCGCCTTCCATCACATTGTTTATGGGGTTTTCCAGTTTCGCCAGCAGCGGGATGTAATCCAGATGGTAATGCGAAAAACTGTGGCGCTGGGTGGGCAAGTTTTGAGAGCCTTTAATATGGTAATTGCGCTGTAAACTCCAGTCTTGCCAAGCCTTTGGATCGGTAAATTCCGGCAAGCTCCACAACCCGCCCCAAATGCCGGTCGGCGGCCGCTTTTCCAGCAATATCCGATTTTCGTTGTCCGATAGCAGCAGAAAGTACAATTGTTTGACCGGTAAATCCTTGCGAGGCTTGGAGCCGGGCAATTGTTTTACCAAACCCTGCTGCCTAGCCTGACAGCCGTCAGCAACCGGGCAGATTTCGCATAGCGGCTTACTGCGGGTGCAGAGCGTGGCCCCCAAGTCCATCATCGCCTGCGTATAGTCTCCGGTTCTTTGTGCCGGCGTATAGCGCTGACTAATTTGCCAAAGCTGCGCAGCGACCTTGTTGTCACCAGGCCAACCATGCACTGCGTGAAACCGCGCCAGCACTCGCTTGACATTGCCGTCTAAGATAGGCTGGCTTTGTCCGCAAGCAATGCTGAGTATAGCCCCCGCAGTGGAGCGACCAATACCTGGTAAGGCACTGAGTTCCTCCACTGTTTGCGGAAATACCCCGGCATTATCGGCAACGATTTGCGCGGATTTGTGTAGGTTTCTGGCGCGCGCATAATAGCCAAGCCCAGACCATTGCTGCAATACTTCGTCCAATTCCGCGGTCGCTAGGCTTTGTACTGTCGGAAATCTGGCGAGGAAGCGATTGAAATAAGCAATCACGCTGACTACTTGCGTTTGTTGCAACATAATCTCCGACACCCACACCCTGTAGGGGTTTATGTTTTGTTGCCAAGGCAAATCCTTGCGTCCGTGATGATCAAACCAGATTAAGAGCTTTTTTTGGAACTGTTCAGGGGGCATCTTGCTTAGGAGAAGGGAAAATCGATTAACTAGCGCTGTGGGATAGTACCGTAAAGGATTTAGATAAGGCAAAACCGTTTTTCGACGCGATCGCTTAGCAGGGCCTAACGAAACATTGGAAAAGTGCGTAAAGATTCTGTCTGGCTTGTTTATTCGAGATTGATTGCTAGCCGGTAATTTCGGAGCACTACTCTGTTAGCCTCGGATATTGGCTTTTGTGTGATATTCTCTAGTTACCATCAATCTCTAACTACCTAAAGAACTACCGTTTGGCGAACAAGTAAAACCGTCTATCGATTGAATCAGTCCCTAAAATAAAGGAGTTGGAACGCTTATGTTTTCCTTGATTTCCTCATCGAGCGGCGCATGGCGGCGGGCAGCTCAGCTTTTTATCACCATTGCCAGCATACTGCTAATAGGCAAGTTGATTACGCTAGTGCCGGTGATGACAGAATTGGAAGTAGCCGGGGTGTTTAAAGCAGCCGCCGTGGTCTGGTTTCTGGCCAGGCTAGCGGCATTAATCTTATTTTATTTTTTTGCCAGCTACGTAATCGAGGCCATACCCAATAGCGGCGGTGCATTGTCGTTTGCCAAAGGCGTTGCTGAGCCTCTAACTGCACTGCTGATTGTCATTACAGTGCAAACCTTGTTTTGGGAGTTATTGGCACCGTTTGTCGATGGCTTGGGTAAAACGATTTACCATAGCAGCGCGATCATATTGATCGTTAGTGTCAGTATTTGGTTTGTGGTTAGGGCCTATCACCATGCCGCTTACTTGGTAGATACCTTTGCCAAATCGGCTGAAATGTTATCCAGGTTTGTTCCGCAACAAAAACTAGCTTGTCCACAGTGCGGCGCAGCAATTGCCGCAAACGCGCAGTTCTGCGCCGCGTGCGGCCATAAAATTCAAACATCCAATACGTGTTCCGCCTGTGGAGAGATTGTCTCGGTTGGTCAGCAATACTGCCACAATTGCGGCGCGACGCTCGGCGATACAGTGGCTTAGTCTTCCGGTTGAAATCCCGCTTATGTCAATCCGATAGTTTAATCAACCGGCAAAGCAGAACATATTTTGTGTTTGGTTTAGTGATTATGCTGAGGGCTGAATTGATGGGGCCGGGTATCTGGTTGTCAGCAAATTCGCCGGCCACCGACTACGGCGAAGGTTATACCGACCAGGGAGGTGAAGCTTATATCTCCCCAGCAAGCGCTAACATCAAGGCTTATACCAATTTGCGAAACGGTAGCTGGTGCTAGCCTTTGGCTTAAGCAAGTCACTCGCTGAATCGCTTGGCAACTCGTTGATAAGCTTCCTTTAACTCCTCGCCGACAATTTTGGCCTTGGCGATATACTCTTCGGAAGTTTCAATCGATTCGTCGGCAATTTCAGCGGCTTTATTTTTAATTTGCAGCCACTGTTTTTCGGCTTCTTCAAATTCATCCTTAGCATCCATTGAGGCCAGATGCAGCTTTAGTTGCAGTTCCTCGCGAACCGAATCCAGGTTTACGAGCAAACTTTCGAATTCGTTTTTTATTGTCATAACTCACCTCTTTGCTTAATTGATATTGATCACAGCATTGTGACCATTTCGGACAATTAAAGTTTAGTTTGACGGGTGATTTGCTAGAAGCTTTTAAGCTATAGCCAATTATTTGGGAATGAATCGGGAATAATTAGAGCGGAAACCGCGATTGGTTTCCACTCTATCTAACAAAAAAGCCTTAGGCGAGCAACAGGTCGCTAAGGCTAAAATATTTAGATGATGGTTACTTCTTCGGCTTGTGGGCCTTTAGGACCACGGCCCAATTTGAACTGTACATGCTGACCTTCATCCAGTGTTCTGTAGCTGTTGTTTGGGTTCAGAATGTTTTTGAAATGTACGAAAACGTCAGGGCCTTGTTTTTGTTCGATAAAGCCGAAGCCTTTGTCAGAGTTAAACCATTTTACGACGCCGGTTGTCATTGTAGACATAATAAGTCCTATAAAAATTTAGATAAAGCCTTAGCTAAAGTAAGGCTGGTAACGCTGGTAAATGTGGAAATTACTTAATGAAAAACAAGGACGAAGGACTACTGAAGAGACATCGAGCTGGTAAACAAAGGGTAAATCGTATTTTCTAGCTGGCTGTCATTCTAGGCTGATTCGACTGATTGTCAATTTAAATCGTAAAATCGGTTATTTAGCTCTTCCGGGTATATCTTCACTATGCAATATTCGCAGGACCAATCATGCTCAGCGTAAATCCCTAACTTCTTTCCAATGGGTGCCTCATTTAAACGACGCCGCAGGCGCACGTGTTTGCATGATGTCGGCGCGGCCATTCTGTTTTTTGGTACGTTAACGCAGCAAACTGAATTGCGGCAAGCTGCGAAAATTGCCCTCAGTGAACTCGCGCTGCGAGGCTACAGCATTCCTAGTGAAGATGATCCGGTGCGGGTGTTTCCGGCATTAACTAACGGGGCGTTCAGCGGCAGTCATGCCGGCGGCTGGCGACCGGGTAGTATCTATCTGCGGCAACAACCGCAAGGCGAGCTGAACGAAACGGTTTATCTGCGTCACGAACTATTTCATGAAGCCAGTCATCGCACTTGTGCCGGCAAGATATCATCCTGGGCTGAAGAAGCTGGAGCGATGTATTTTAGCGGCGAGCTGGCGGGGATTGTGCCAGGAGATTGGCCCAGTGCGTATGAGCTACAAAATATTAAGAACCGCGTCAGGCAGGGATCCGAGCTAAACGGCAGCGACCGAGCGGTTTTGGCGCGCTTGGTGGTTAACGGCGGGTGGCCCAGTGAAGCCTGCGCCGTGTCGACACAATTAAATGACATGTTGGGAGGGGCGTTCGAGGATGCCACTGATAGTTCATATCGCTTGGTAAGCTTGCTGTCCGGGCGGGTATTAGCAAGCGCTGGGGATCAAGTCAGTCGCTTACCCCCAGGTTCATTATTGAAAATTCCTTATGCTGCGGCATTGGAACATGTCAATCCGGATTTATTGGCTGCAGAACTGGTGGCCAGCGATACCGAAAAGTTACTGCAGCGTCGAGAGCAATTTCAAGACGAGCATTATCGCTTGCTGCTGTCGCCGATAGCTGAGCAAAAACTTCCCTCCAACTTCGAGCTATCCAATCCACAAAACTGGCGAGCTTATTTGGGCGAACGTAACGCTGATGGGGAGTTTGCGCTACAAGCCACTTTGCCCGAATTGGCTTTAGCAATGCGCGCGGCCTTGTTGTCCAGACCCGATTATTTCCGGGGCCTGAGCCAAAACGGCCTGTTGCCCAACTCAACTTTAGCGGGGCAAAGCGAAGCAGATATAAAACTGTTGCGCCAACTCCAGGTTCTGGCAAAAACCGGCACTGTGTCTACCGTTGATGGCCGCCCCCTGGTGGGGCATTTAATGCTAGCCTGGCCAGCAGCTCATCCAGTGTTTATGGCGATATTTCGGCAACGAGGCGTTAGTGGCGCAGGGGTGTTGAGCAAAGCCGCCGCCTTGTTAAGAACTTGGCAGCGCGACTATCCGAGCCGTTATGCTAAAGTCAGGGTTAGTTTGTTAACCTCCACTAAAACGGGGAGTTGGGATGTGGAGCCTGACTGCCCGCTAGTGGCTAACCAATACCGGCGTTTTACGGTTTGCGGGCAATTTAGAATCATTTCCACGGCACGCGGGAGCCGAACCGAGCGAATTGTGAGAGGCGTTCTCCAGCAATCAGGCGAGCAAGGGCCGACGGTGTTGGAAACGGATGTCGATAGCTATGTTGATGGCGTTTTGGCCGCTGAGGCCCAAAATTTGGTTGGCAGTGCGCGCGAAGCAATGCGGGCAGTTATCGCATGGAATGGCAGTCACGGCAGTCATAGACACAACGAGTCGAGCTCGCTGTGCGATACGACGCATTGTATGGTCTTTCTCGGCGAACCGCCTGGCGATAAACCACGCCGCAGCGGTCATGTCGAGATCGAATTAATGCAGCTTTTGGATAAGCTGGCGGTCGAATCTGGATTGAATTGGCTGCCGTTTGCTAACGGCGGTGATCAACAATGGCAGAGGCAGCTGTCAGTCGATGAGTTACGCCGAGCGTTTGCGGAAAATCAAATTCTCGACATTCGTCGCGAACGGCGCAAGGACGGGGAATTGTTGATCAGACTACTTTATCCAAGCAGCGAAGAACTGCTAAGTTGCGAGATTTTTCGTAACACATTAAAGCTACCTTCTTGCCCCGATTCTGTAAAAGCTATCGATAATCAGACTTGGCAATTTGTAGGCGTCGGCGCCGGTCACGGCTTGGGCTTGTCCATTGCTAGGGCAGTGGTTTTAGCCGAGAGCGGTCGCAATGCGGCGGAAATTTTGCGCGATGCCTATGGAGGAAAAAAACCTAGGCCAAGCCATTAAGCCCGACCTAGCGCCTCCTTCCCTCCGCATGAATCAAGTGATAACGTCAGGCTGGGTTCTGCCGGTACGTTTTTTGACTTCGCACAACTGCTCGGCGATGGTTATCAATTCCGCCAACGCCACTTGCGCGTCTTGATCGAGCTTGCTGACATCACGCTCGTAGCGTTCCAGATAAATCCGTAAGGTCGCGCCGACTGTGCCGGTGCCGGACAGGCGGAACACAATGCGCGAGCCGTTTACAAAGCCGATGCGGATGCCTTGATTGCTGCTGACGCTACCGTCGACCGGATCGGTGTAACTGAATTCGTCAGCAAATTTAACTTCGTAATCGCCCCAGCTTTTACCGGGCAGGCTGCTTAACTGGCTACGCAGATGTTCGACAATGCCATTAGCAATGTCGGAATCAACCGCTTCATAATCGTGACGGCAGTAAATGTCGCGACCGTATTTTCGCCAGTGTTCGTGAACGATATCTTCCACCGATTCGCGTTTACGCGCGATCAGATTCAACCAAAACAGCACTGCCCACAGGCCGTCTTTTTCACGGACATGATTGGAGCCGGAGCCGAAGCTTTCTTCGCCGCAAATGGTGATTTTGTCGGCGTCCAGCAAGTTGCCGAAAAATTTCCAGCCGGTTGGTGTCTCGTAGCAGGGCAGGCTTAGTTTGTCGGCAACCCGATCGACCGCCTGGCTGGTCGGCATGGAGCGGGCCACGCCGCTGATGCCTTTAGCGTAAGCCGGAATCAGCTTGGCGTTGGCGGCCATAATCGCTAAGCTATCGCTGGGAGTGACGAATATGTTCGCGCCCATGACCATGTTGCGGTCGCCATCGCCGTCCGAAGCGGCCCCGAAAGTGGGAGCGTCTGCACCGAACATGATTTCACAGAGCTCGTGGGCATGTGCCATGTTGGGGTCGGGATGGCCGCCGCCGAAGTCTTCTAGCGGTACCGCATTAAACACTGAGCCTGGTGCCGCGCCCAAGGTATCTTCCAGAATATGCTTGGCGTACGGGCCAGTGATGGCGTGCATTGCATCGAAGCGTAGGGTAATGAATCCGTTATGAATGCTTTGTTTGAGTAGATCGAAATCGAAGATTTTGGCCATTAACTCGGCGTAGTCGGCTACCGAATCGATAATCCGAATTTTCACACCACCTTTTTCGACCTCACCTATAACGTCTAAGTCTACATCGCCAAAACGGGCTTTTTTGTAGCCGGTGATGGTTTTGGTATTCTCGTAAAGCTTGTCCGTGAACTTTTCCGGAGCCGGGCCGCCGTTGCTGACATTATATTTAATGCCAAAATCTTCGTCCGGACCGCCAGGATTGTGACTAGCTGATAGAACAATACCTCCGAACGCATTGTATTTCCTGATAATATTCGATGCGGCAGGAGTGGACAACAACCCTCCTTGGCCTATAATGAGCTCACCGAAACCGTTGGCAGCCGCCATTTTTATAATAATCTGGATGGCTTTACGGTTAAAGTAGCGGCCATCGCCGCCAATCACCAAGGCTTTACCCTGAAAATCCTCCAGGCTGTCGAAGATGGATTGGACGAAATTCTCCAGATATTTGGGTTGTTGAAAGACTTTGACTTTTTTGCGCAAGCCCGATGTGCCGGGTTTTTGATCATCGTAGGGAGTCGTTTTGGTGATTGTTGTTGTCATATGCTACCCTTTAGTAATACCTCGTTTCGAAAGGGTTAAATTACACCAAAACTTTGATTATTTACAGATTGCCATGATAAAGAAAAAATTATTAGGTGTTTTGATTGCGATGGGCTGTAGCCTATCGACATGCAGTTTCGCTGCCGAGAATGTTTGGTTACTGGTAGATACGCAGACGCAAAGCATGGAAGTCAGGAAAGGCGACAAGACAGTTGCCGTACTAGAAAATATCGCCATTGGCCGTAACGGCGCGGGGGAAAAAAATCATCGCGGCGATGACATTACGCCGCTCGGCAACTATCGAATCGGTTGGATCAATGAAAGAAGCGCTTTCCGCAAATTCTTCGGTTTGACCTATCCCAATGTAGACAATGCCGATAATGCCTTAAAAAAAGGCAAAATCGATCTCGATACTTACGAAGCTATTGCCAGAGCGCATTCTGCCGGACAAATTCCGCCGCAAAATACCGATCTCGGTGGGCAAATCGGTATTCATGGCTTGGGCAGCGGTAGTCTGTCCATCCACAGATCCATGAATTGGACACACGGATGTATCGCGTTGACTAACGATCAAATCGACCAGTTAAGTCAATGGGTAGAAAAAGGAACACTCGTAACAGTGAAATAATGTTGGTATAATCCAAAAAAATGTTGGACAATTACCACCGTTTTTCATTTATTATTTTTTGAAACCACAATCAAGGGGAAAACCATGATGAGAGCTATGACATTATCAGCAGTTGTTGCAATTGCAGCTTTGGCAACCGGTTGCGCAAGCACTTCAGACCTGGAAGCTTTGGACGCAAGAGTAGGTACTTTGGAGGGCAAAGTTTCTACTGCATCTGCTGACGCTGCTTCTGCAAAAGCCGCTGCTGCTGAAGCTGCTGCAAAAGCTGCCGCTGCTGAAGCTGCTGCTAACCGTGCTGCTCAATATGCGCAAGATACAAACAGCAAATTGGACCGTATGTTCAAAAAATCACAACATAAATAAGCTTTATTGCTGTTGTTGATTTTAAAAAGCCCGTGAGCCGCAAGGCCACGGGCTTTTTTAATGTCTTTAACGCGGCGGCGCGGCCTGAGTTTGTACAGCAGGTGGCGATTGTGTAGGGCGTTCGTAAATAGCCACAGGAATTCCAGTCGCTTTTTCTACAGCCGCTTTTAAAACAGAACCCTTGATTACCGGCATTTTTCCGCCATTAGCTTGTTCTATCAAATTCAACGCGGTATGTAAGCGCTGCTCATAGGTTGCCGGCGTTTCTTCCAACTCTGGATACACTTCCATATACAAGGTATCGTGATACCAGCCCACCTTGATCGATTGATTAACAATATTGACAGTGGTGCCCACTTTAACCATTGGAAAAAACTGCTCAATGTCAGCAGGATACATCCGCATACAGCCATGACTAACCCGCATGCCAATACCATTCACAACATTAGTACTGTGAATCAGATAACCGGGGATCCCCAATTTAAACGCAAATAAACCTAACGGATTATTCGGGCCTGGCGGGTAATAAGGATCTAGCACATCACCATCAGCCAAATGCTCGGCAATAATTGAAGGCGGCGGTGTCCAGGAAGGCTTGTCAGTTTTACCGGTAATTTTCGTTTTACCCAGCGGGGTTTTCCAGTTATCTTCCCGGCCGATACCGATTGCATAAGTCACAACCCGGCTGGCATCAGCATAAAAATAAATCCGCATTTCCGGCAGATTAACCACGATGCCTTCTCTTGGCGCATTTGGCAGCAAAAAGCTACTGGGGATGCGTACCTTTGTACCTTCGCGGGGTAACCAGCGATCCACATAAGGGTTGGCCAGCACAATATGATCTTGACCAAGCCGGAAATTTACCGCTATGTCGACCAGAGTGTCTTCATGTTTGGCCGCGACATATTTAACTTCATGCGGTGGATTACCAATCAAGCTGTCGCCAGGTCTATCGGGTGGCGCCAAGGTCAGCGCCGATACCGATGCACTGGCAGTTAGCAACAGGCTGGTTAAGAAGCGGATTTTCATTAGGCATTGCCCTCAGCAGTAAATATTTCAAGCAGACGCGGCAAAAACTGAGCAAGTTCCGCCGTCATAATGGAAAAATCGGCATCGAACTGTTCGACTTCGTCGAATGCTTCGATATCGGCGGCTTGCTCCTGAATGAGATCAAGAAACTTGAGGCGTTTGACCGCTAGGCTCTCGTCCAACACAAACGAAATGCGTTCGGCCCAACTCATTGCCAGCTTAATCACTTGTTTGCCGCTATCCAGATGATTCTTGATTTCCGGCAAGGCCAAGTCGTGGCGTTTGCAACGAATAATCGAGCCTTCTTCTTCCGGCGAACGCAGCTCGCATTCGTCTTCGATCAAAATATCTTTTGGCGAGGTGTTGTCGATCAACCATTGCGTCATCACACTGGCAGGCTTTGCGGTGGCAGTTAGCGGCACTATCGGTAGAGAACCCAGGCATTTGCGCAGCTGGCTCAGCATGTCTTCGGCTTTTTTGGCAGATGCTGCATCCACTACCAGCCAACCGCCTTGACGGTCGATATAAGCATAAGTTTTCCGCGAAAACGAAAACGCGCGCGGCAACAATTCAAAGATCAATTCGTCCTTGATGCGACTGCGTTCTTTGCCTGGTAATTTGCGGGCTTCGCGCTCCTCGATTTCGTTAATGCGCTCTTGCAGCATTTCGTTAATTACCGATGCGGGCACGACTTTTTCTTCTTTTTTGCCGCATAGCATCAGGAAACCGCTATTTGCATGCACTAGCGCGTCCGAGGCCCTGCCTAGCGGAGCAGTCCAGCCGAAGCTGAATTCGTCGTGGCTACCGCAGGAGCGAAACGGCTGTTGTTGCAGTTTTTGCTCCAGGGCATCGGCATCCAAAGTAAACGGTTCAGAAAAACGGTAGACGGCAAGATTTTTAAACCACATGAAATGACTCTTTTTTAAAAACCGGCCATTATCGCAAATTTGCGCAGACCATATAAGCTACCCCGCTTAAAGCCTAGTCAAAAAATCCAGCTTGGCAGTAAATTTGCTTGGCAGGTAAACAAGTTATGCACACTAAGCTGTTTACGACAAGGCCTTAAAAACGCTTGACAAAATAACTTGTTGAAATACAACGAATCATTTCTAAAGCATTGATTATTATAATTTAATAATTTTGAATCAATCTTGCGCAATTTGACCGCAACCCAGTGCTGCCGGGGAATAACAGAGGCTTTCGCCATTGAATTCACAGACTTATCCACAGCTTCTGTGCATAACTGAATTTACCCTGCCGCAATAATCGCTTAGCGATAAATCCCGAGAAATAACTTTTAATTTGTCACAGCAAGCAATGTCTTATTGCATGGCAAGGTTTGTTAGAATGCCGCATGGCAAAGTCCCCAGCGACTTCCCTCACTCACAACAAAGCGGGCACATCATGCTGTCAACCTGGGAAAACCTGATACTCGGCGCCCTGGCGCTGCTGCTTTTGTTCTGGATGCAGCCCGGCATCAAAGCCGCACTGGCGCGCAGCAAACAAACACCATCCGACTGGCCCAGCGTTATCGTGCCGTTATTGATGGTGGTGATGTTCGTGCTTTTCTTAATAGCAATGGTTTGACATGAACGACGAAGATTACCAAGAAGAATACGAAGAAGATTATTACGACGAACCCGAGGATGAGGACGACGGCGAGAACGAAGATGAGGAAGCCGATCATTACGCGGTACGCCCCAACAAGACGCGCATCAAAAAAGAAATAGCCGAAATTTTTGCGATGGCCGAGGAAATTTGCGCGCTATCCCCTGCGCATATCGCCGAATTCGAATTACCTGAGAGCATAGAACAAGCCATGCGCGATGCCGGCAAGATGGGACATAACTCCGCCAGAAAGCGCTTGTTGAAATACATCACGGCACAACTCAGAAAGCTGGATACCGCCGCGATTCATGAAAAATTGGCGCGGATGAAAAATCGCAGCGCTCATGCGGTCAGAGAACATCATCAGGCCGAGCGCTGGCGCGATCTGCTGCTGGCGGCCAATGGAAATCAGCAATTGACCCTGTTTATCGAAGAATTTCCTGCCGCGGATAGTCAGCACCTGCGCCAGTTGCAGCGCAACGCGCAGAAAGAGGCCAAAGAAGCCAAACCGCCGAAGTCGGCGCGCTTGTTATACAAGTATCTGAAAGAACTGATTGCCGATGCATCCGGCCTGCCACCCGTTGACGAGGACACGCAGGACCATGAGGATGCAGAGGATTAACTTACAAGCAACACGAAATCAATTTCCCAAAGCCCGCATCTGGCCCAATATCCAGCTCTGGCGTTTATGTAAATAAGCGCTGGGCTGATCGGCTTTTAGCAAAATCGGATTGGGCAACGTAGCGGCCAACAGCGCCGCCTGGCTGGCAGATAGTTGCTGGGCGGAAATGCCGAAATAGCGGCGACTGGCCGCTTCTATGCCAAATAAATGATCGCCGAACTCGGCAATATTCAAATACATTTCGAGAATGCGCTGTTTGTCCCAAACAGCCTCTATTAACAGCGTAAACCAAATCTCCAAGGCCTTGCGACCGAAATTTTTGGCCGGACTTAAAAACAAATTCTTCGCCACTTGCTGACTAATCGTGCTGGCCCCGCGCAGTTTGCCGCCGCGCAAATAGTGGTTAAATGCCTTGGTGATGGCGTCGACATCGAAGCCGTTATGCTGATAAAACAATTGATCTTCGGATGCGATCACCGCGGCAAAGGCGTGCGGCGAAATATGCCGGCGGCTTACCCAGCGCTGGTCTATACCTTTATAGCTGCGGCCTTCCGCCAAATCGTCAACATGCTGATGCAGCATGAATGCCGACGTCGGCGCGGGCAGAAACCGCAATACCCCTACCAGCACCAGCGAACTGAGCACAAAAAATAGCAAAGCGTAAACCAGTCCGCGCTTGCAAACTTGCTGCACGGAAAACGCAGTTTTGGCTTGGCGCCAGAATGGGCGATAGCGGGCCGGATGGCGGAAGTGCTTCACGGGCTAGGCGGACGTTGTGACTGGGACGCTTATTATCCATGATTGAACGAGTAATTGATCAACCGCCGTTTTTGCGAGTAATGCCCTAAAGAAATAGCTAAATTCCGTTAAATAACATAGTAATTGATTTGGCGGCTAACGAATATATCGGAAATCGCTTGACCCATAAGGCTATAAGAATTTGGCACGGATAATGTTATGTAAACATATGGTGTCAGGGATGTTTGAGTTCTCTCCCCCGTGAACATGGAAAACAAGACGCCAGGGATTCCCGGATAAAAGCGCCGAAAATCGCTTTTATCCGGGCAGGGACGACCTGACGACACCCCTTCAGCTTACCATGCGCGCTAATTTCAAATCATTCAATGGCTTATGCTCAGAATTGATTTGTCGATCTGCGCTTCTACATTCCGCTAAGTCACTTCCAAGTCTTCATTGGATGCGCCAATGGTAACTAAATTGACAGACCACTAGTTTTCGCTTGCTATGAATACCGTCACCGGGCAAGGCGCACAGCCATTGACAGCCTAAATCCATGGAATCGAACCTCCAAGGCATGCTTTGGCTAACGGTTGGGATTTTGCCATCAAGTCAGTTTTGTCTTAGGCATGGTGGCAATTGCAGAGGTGATATTGAAGTGACGGAGTATTTTGGGGCTGATAGCGAGCCGGTTGGCGAGTTTAAGACTGCGCTGCTATCGATCAAAAATAGGTGATATGCCGCACTAACTGTGGCATAGCGCCTTATTTTTTTCTTAAGGTTTGGCTCCGTGCTTGCTGATAAGCAAGCCGTCTACTCACAAAACCAGTTAAAAGTCCCGCTTGGCCTGACCCTTAGCAACGGCTCGGTGAGCAAAATTTTGTGTGGCATGAATCTAGCTTGGCCTTTTGATTCAAAATTCCTGTATCAGCGAATTCACACAACATGAAACTGGACATAAGCGCGCTTTATCGCCTACATCGTCAGGAACTGATGCATCATTTACTGCGGATAGTCAAATGCCAAGAAACCGCTGAAGATTTGTTACAAGAAAGCTATCTGATTTTGGCCCGCACCGCCAATGAAATCCTCATCGACTACCCCCGTGGTTTTTTATATCGGACTGCCAGCAATCTGGCGTTGGATCATCTGCGCCACCATAAAATTGTCGAACGGCATCAGGAAACGGTATTACCAGTCGATGAATTTGCTCAGGCCTGTGTGGAACAGGAAATAGCCGATCAACAGTGGCAAGCCATGTTACAGAACACCATCGCCGGATTGCCGTCTCGCTGCCGTGATGCGTTCATCCTACATAAAGTCCGCGGCTTGAGTTATCGCGAAGTTGCGCATTTTTTGGATATATCAGAGAGTGCGGTGGAAAAGCACATTGTCAAAGGCTTAACCCATTGCCGAAAACAGCTGGGAGGACCTTTTGGTCGTCGATTGGGGACATACTGAGGTATGGGGATTAATCCTATTCGCTATATTTCCAGAAACCGGCGTCCCAGCGCCAATCATAATCGAATATCAGCCTGTTCCAATTCGGATGTCTTTTCAGTTGTGGTGCTAAGCCGATCCGGAACACTTGCAGGCTTATTGCTGGCGTTTTGGGAGGCGATGCTTCTTATAGGTTCGACCAAGAGCAATAGTCGTCTGATAGACTGTTCTTACAATCTAGCGCCACCTAGTTCTATAAAACTTTCAAGGTTTAGCTGAGGAAAAATCGCCGCCGACCGTCTTCATTGCAAGCCCGAGTGTCTCCGGGTTCAATTCGGATCTCTTAGGAATAATTTAATGGCGTACCGTTCAATCCGCAAAGCCGAATGCTTCGGCAAGCTTGCACCACGCAGAGTGTTGCCTTTGTCGTTGGTCACCGCGCTGAACACCAAAACCGTGATCGCCGCCGAGCAAAACATCGCGTTTGACATTCCGGCGCAAAGCTTGAGTGGGGCCTTGAATTCCTTTGCCGGTATCGCCAGAACCCAACAGAGTTATCCGCCTGCACTGACCGAAAGCTTGAAATCGCCAGGGTTTAAAGGCCAGTTCACTACCCAGCAAGCCTTGCAACGTTTATTGTCAGGTACCGACCTAGTCTCCAGCGCCACAGCCAACGGTACGATCAGCTTGCATAAAGCGCCGGATTCGCCAAACGAGGTATCGAGTCTGTCAGCGGTAACAGTTTCCGGTACTCGCGCCGGCAGCAACGCCGCCGACCCTTACAGCAAGGACTATGCGGTGACAAAGCCCTTCGCAGCCACTAAAACCGATACGCCGATAATGGAAAACCCCACCTTGATGCAAGTGGTCTCCCGAGCGGTGATGGACAACCAGAAAACCACTAGGATCAATTACGCACTGGAAAACGTCAGCGGCGCCCGAGCTAATCCCAATTTGGGCGGGGGCACCGGTTTCATTATTCGCGGCTCCCGAATTACCGCTCAATTAAACATCCGCAATATACTGAATAAGGACTATTACGAATCCGCCGACCCCGATTCTAATGTCGCCCCCGGTTTAGGTGTGCATCCGGGCGCCCCGCTGACCGCCATCGGCACTATTCGGTTGGAGTATTAAGCGCAAACGGTTTAAATTTTCGCCATTTTCCGATACCTTTGAGAACCCGATCATGCCCAACACCAAGTGGATTGCAATCTCCATAGCCAGCTTATTACTGGCCGCTGGCTTTAGCAGTATTTCCCAAGCCAAGCCGCTGCCCCTCCGTGAGTTGGCGTTACCGGTCGCTGGCTTTAGCCAACAGCATCACCTGGAACAAACGGCGGACGGGCATTTGCTGCTCAGCTGGGTGGAAACCGATTTGGGAAGCAGCACTGCGAAATTTGCCATCCTGGAAGAGCATGGCTGGAGCATGCCGTTAACGGTGGTTAAGGTTGATGGCAAGCTGGCCGACCCACCGGTGGTGCTTGGACTGAGCGACGGCAGTCTGGCCGCCGCTTGGATGCCTTACATCAAAGGTGCAAGCAGCCGTTACGCGGCGGATATTTATCTGGCACGTTCGATTGATGGCGGCTTGACCTGGTCCCAGCCTTTAAACCCGTATGGCGACGACGCGCGAATTTACGACGCGCAAATGTCTTTGGCCGCCCTACCCGATGCACGCTTGGCCTTGGTCTGGACCGACATGCGTAACACCAGCCAAGATCCGGCGGCCGACAAGACAGCCAACCGCTACCAATTGATGGCCAGCATCATCGACAAAAATTGGCGCGCCAGCCCGGAAATGATATTGGATAACGATGTCTGTTCCTGCTGCCGCAGTTATACCGATGCCTTGGGCGAGCAATTGGTTACGGTCTATCGCGACCATGCCGTCGGCGAAATCCGCGATATCAGTGCGGTACGTTGGCAAGCCAGTGGGAATCCGCAAATCGTCAATGTGCATGCCGACGGTTGGGTCATTGGCGGTTGCCCCAGCAACGGGCCATCTGTCGATCTGACGCCAACCGCTGGCGTGGCGGCCTGGTTTACGGCTGCCGATGGCAAAGGTCGGGTGAAACTGGCCTTCTCCACCGACAGTGGCGCACATTTCAATCAGCCTATCGAGTTGGATGTCGATTCCAGCGGCTACGCCAACGCCTTATTGCTGGATGACGGTTCAGCTCTAGTGAGTTGGCGCGGCCGCTCTGGGCCCGAAGATGAGTTACGACTTGCGAAAGTGACCACTGACGGCAAGATCAGTCGGCAGACTACGGTGTATCGCGGCGGCTTTCCGAAATGGCCCAGCAAGTACCTTGCGATGGCTCGCATCGGCAAGCAAGCGTATGTCGCCTGGACTGATCCTGTGCAGAAAAAAGTGCGGCTGGTGTCCTTAAGCTTGGACTAAAGCGGATAGCCAACTTCGCGCTGTCCCGCACGCCTGCGGTATGGTGCTGCCGAGACGGTCGCTGGCGGGTGGAAAAAAGTTGCCGCTCGCCATTTTGCTGAAATTCAGCAGCGTATGAGCGTAAGAACCTAGGCGCTTTGTTTTGGTCGCGGCGGTGGCCGCGCCCTTGTCCGCAGTTAAGCGCCCGCATTCAAAAAAGCAAACGCATTGTCATCATCTCCGATAACCTAAAGCTCTGCCGTCGATAAAAGCGCTGAGCACCCAGATTATCGGCATCGGTCAACAATGTAATCCGACGGCAACCCTTTTGCCTAGCAAAGTCCAGCGCGTGTTCCAACAACAGGCTGCCAACCCCTTGGCCACGAAAATTGCTTAAGACCACCATGTCTTCCAGCCACGCCACCTGCTCGCCCAGAGCGGTGGAGACTGTGTAAAGCAGAGTAACCATACCCACAATTCCACTTTCATGGCGCGCGACAAAGACATGACCTATGTTAGGGTCGGCTAAGATGCGCAGCAATCCCCGGCTCTGCGTCGCATGATCGGGCTGAAATTCAGCTTCCTGAGTGAATAGTTCGCTCAATAAATGACAAAGTGGGGGAATATCGGCTTCGCTGGCCAAGCTTATTTTCATGTTCGCTTGATCGCTAAGGCAACGTCGCAACTTAGTCTTTTACTGCCTCAACCTGAATCAGCAGTTTGACCTCGTCACCCACCGCTGGCGCATATTTGTCTATGCCAAACGCCGAGCGCTTTATCGTGCCGACGGCATCGGCACCGCAGGTGTACTTCAGCCTGATGACATTCATCCCGCAGTAAAAGTGTTCGACATGCAAGCTAACGGGTTTGCTAATGCCGCGCAGGGTCAAAACGCCGTCCGCACTAACCAGTTTCTCACCTTGAAAACTAAGTTTGTCGGATTTGAAGGTCATCGCCGGATACTGTGTACTATCGAAAAAGTCTTTGCCGCGTAAATGCTCTTCTAGCTCAGCTAAACCGGTGCTGATAGTCGCAGTGTTGACGCTGATGTCTATGCTGCCTTTAGCCGCCGCGGCATCCAAGGTCACTTTGCCACTGGTTTCGTTAAAACGACCGCGTTGCGTGGAAAACCCTAAATGGCTGATTTCGAAGCTAGGAAAGGTGTGTCGGCTATCGATGGTATAGCTATCAGCGGCTAGCACGCTAAAACTCAATAGGCAGGCGCTGGATACCGTACTTAATTTTCCAATCATGATCATCTCCTTTGTAGGATAAAAAGTGAGCGGGACTGCATTATTGCAGAGACTTTGTGATAATAGATCAGCTTTACCTCCATCACTTTGGCCATTTGCCGCTCTCATGCAACGAATCTATTACTATTACACGGCCTTGACCGGCTTTTTCGGCCTGTTTTTGTTAATGATGGCTTGGCACACGTTGTTGTTCCCATCCAACCAGTTGCCAACGGCATTGTTGTTGTTAATTTCTGTCGGACCGCTACTTCTGCCATTTAAAGGCTTATTGAACCGCGACCTGAAAAGCTGTACGTGGATGACTTATTTAAGCCTGCCGTATTTTGCGCACGGTGTCGCCGAAGCTTATGTCAATCAGATAGAACGACCGTATGCGCTGCTGGAAGTGTTGTTCAGCCTACTGCTCTGCTTCGGTGCCGGCCTGTATGTTTTCAAAGCGGAAAAAGCCTGAACATAATCGGTATGCAAATCCCGTTACAATTCGAGTTTCAGAACGATCAGACCTTTGCCAGTTTTTTTCCTGGCAATAACGCTGAAATCGTTGCTCAGTTGCAGGCCTTGGCTGCACATGGCCTGGAGCAGCAGATTTTTATCTGGGGTGATCCCGGTAGCGGTAAAAGCCATTTAATGCAGGCCTGTTGTCAGCAAGCCAAGCAAGTAGGTAAAGATCCGTTTTATTTAGCTTTTGATGCGGATAACCTGCCGCAGCCTTCCTTGTTGGAAGGTTTGGAAGATCTGGAACTGGTTTGTTTCGACAATATTCAAATGCTTGCCGAGCATAGCGATTGGGAGCAGGCTTTGTTCGCTTTTTACAATTCTCATCGGCAGAATAACCACAAACTATTGTTGGCTGCCGATTGCCCACCGAAGTTTTTAGGCTTTGCCTTACCTGACCTGAAAACTCGAATGGCTTGGGGTTTGACCTTAAAAATCCAGTCCTTGCGTGAAGATCAATTGATCGACGCCTTGGCCTATAAAGCCCATTTTTTGGGTTTTGATATTCCGCCGGCGGTAGGGCGGTTTTTGTTGAATCATTATGTTCACGATTTAGCGGCGCTCTGGCAGCTTCTGGAAAAAATCGACCGCGCCACCTTGGCCGCAAAACGAAAATTAACCATTCCGTTTTTAAAGCAGATTTTGGCCGACGAAACATGAACAACAAGGTATTGATCGTGGGTACTGGCGCCATCGGCGGGTTTTATGGCGGCCTTCTGGCTAAGGCTGGTGCCAATGTTTCGGTGGTATGCCGCTCCGATTATCAAGTCGTCAAACAGCAGGGTTACCGTATCGAAAGCCATGCCTTGGGCGGCTGGCAATTCATGCCTAGCGAGGTATTGCTGGCTGCCGCAGACTTCGATGGACAAGCCGATTATCTGATTTTATGCAGCAAGGTAACCGCCGACATTGATCGGGTTGCGCTGATTAGCGATGCGGTAACCCCGCACACGGCGATTGTGCTGATTCAAAATGGCGTCGAGATCGAACAAGAACTGCAGCAGGCGTTTCCGGACAATCCATTAATCAGCGGCTTGGCGTTTATTTGTTGCAACCGACTGGCTCCCGCTCAGATTAGTCATTTAGCTTACGGTAAGTTGATCTTGGGTAATCTGTCCGCGGGTGATGAGCCTAAAACCCTGTATTTGCGCGATTTGTTTCGGCAAGCCGGCATCGAATGCGAGTTTAGCGACGATATAATCGCCAGCCGCTGGCAAAAATGCGTTTGGAATGCACCATTCAATCCGCTATCGGTGCTGTCTGGCGGTCTAGCAACTCAGGCGATATTGCAGAATCAGGAAAATTTTGTGCGCCGAGTGATGCAGGAAGTCTGTAATATTGCCAACGCTTGCGGCCATCCGCTCCCGGCCGATATTGTCGACAAACATATTGCGCTGACCCGGGATATGCCGCCCTACAAAACCAGCATGCTGCTGGATTACGAACGGGGACAGACGATGGAAACCGAGGCCATTCTCGGTAATGCAATGCGCGCCGCCCAGCGCCAAGGCTTAGACTGTCCGTGTCTGCAATCTCTTTATGGATTGATGCAACTCCGAGAGTTGCAAATTAGCTCAAGTAGCCAACTCAACTGAATCACGCAATTGACATTCTGCTTTTTCTTGTTTTTCGGTTAGAATGTGAAGATTTTCATTGACCTTGTCTTTGAAGAAGCCGTGTGAATTTCGCCTCAGACCTTGCAAAGCGAAGATCGGCCGCATATTTCGCTAGACTAGCTGCTATGTGATCCACAACCAACCGTGGCAATGGTGCTGGGGTTTAAAAGTTTTTATGTCCATTTTTAGAGTATAACCATGACTGATCTATCGCTTTACAGAAACATCGGCATCTTCGCTCACGTCGATGCCGGTAAAACCACTACCACCGAGCGGATTTTGAAGCTGACCGGAAAAATCCACAAAATCGGCGAAGTGCACGATGGCGCGGCGACTACAGACTTCATGGTGCAGGAGCAAGAACGCGGCATCACCATTCAATCGGCTGCCACCACCTGTTTTTGGCCGGGCAGTACCAACCAATTTCAACCGCACCGTTTCAATATCATCGACACCCCTGGGCACGTTGACTTTACTATCGAAGTTTATCGTTCCTTGAAAGTGTTGGACGGCGGGGTGGGTGTATTCTGCGGTTCCGGCGGTGTAGAGCCACAATCAGAAACCAACTGGCGTTATGCGAATGACTCCAAAGTCTCTCGCGTCATCTACGTCAACAAACTGGACAGAATGGGTGCCGACTTCTACCGCGTTGTTAAACAGGTCGAACAAGTATTGGGCGCAAAACCGGTTGTAATGACTCTGCCTATCGGCGAGGAAGAAAACTTTGTCGGCGTGGTCGATTTGCTGACCCGTAAAGCCTGGGTGTGGGATAACTCCGGCGACCCATTGAAATACGAAATTAAAGACGTCCCTGCTGATATGGCAGAGCAAGTCGAAGAATGGCGCGCGAAATTGATCGACCAAGTGGCGGATCAAGACGACGACATCATGGAGAAATATCTGGAAGGTGAAGAGCCTACCGTTGAAGAAATCAAACAGTGCATCCGCAAAGGCACCATCGCGATGGATTTCTTCCCGACTTTCTGCGGCTCGTCTTTCAAAAACAAAGGCGTGCAATTGGTATTGGACGGCGTTATCGAGTATTTGCCGAATCCTACCGAAGTTAATCCACAACCTGAAACCGACCTGGAAGGCGTGCCTACTGGCGAACACGCGATTGTTGATGCCGACCGCCCATTGCGCGCACTGGTTTTCAAAATCATGGACGACCGTTTCGGCGCCTTGAACTTTGTCCGCATTTACTCAGGCCGCATCAAAAAAGGCGACACCCTGTTAAACACCTTTACCGGTAAAACCGAGCGTATCGGCCGGATGGTGGAAATGCACGCCGACGACCGCAACGAGATCGAAACCGCGCAAGCCGGGGACATCGTGGCATTGATTGGCCTGAAAAACGTGCAAACCGGTCATACCCTGTGCGACCCAGACCAGCCGGCTACTTTAGAGCCTATGGTATTCCCAGATCCAGTTATCTCGATTGCGATTTCGCCAAAAGACAAAGGCAGCAACGAGAAAATGGGCATCGCGATCGGTAAAATGGTGCAGGAAGATCCGTCTTTCCGCGTTGAAACCGACCAAGAAAGCGGCGAAACCATCATCAAAGGCATGGGCGAGTTGCATCTGGACATCAAAGTCGACATCTTGCGCCGTACCCATGGTGTAGACGTCAACGTGGGTAAACCACAGGTGGCTTACCGTGAAACCATTACCCAACGTATCGAAGACAGCTACACCCACAAAAAACAATCGGGTGGTTCCGGTCAATACGCGAAAATCGATTACGTCATCGAGCCAGGTGAAGCAGGCAGCGGATTCGTATTCGAATCACAAGTTACCGGCGGTAACGTACCTCGCGAATACTGGCCTGCGGTTGAAAAAGGCTTTAAAGCCAGTATCGACAAAGGTGTATTGGCTGGCTTCCCTTGCTTGGACTTCAAAGTCATCCTGACCGACGGTGGTTTCCACGCGGTTGACTCCTCGTCCATCGCTTTCGAAATCGCCGCTCGCGCAGCGTATCGCCAATCGATCCCGAAAGGTAATCCACAATTGCTGGAACCGATCATGAAAGTTGACGTATTCACACCGGATGCGCACGTCGGTGACGTGATCGGCGACTTGAACCGTCGCCGCGGCATGATCAAATCGCAAGATGCAGGTATTACCGGTGTGCGTATCAAAGCCGACGTACCACTGAGCGACATGTTCGGTTACATCGGCGATTTGCGCACCATGACGTCAGGTCGCGGCCAGTTCTCCATGGAGTTCTCGCATTACACCGCTTGCCCTCGCAACGTGGCGGAAGAAGTGATCAAAGAAGTTAAGGAACGTAACAAAGACAAATAAGCATCACAGGGGCTGACCTTGTCGGTCCTTACTCTGCTTAGTATTGCCGATCAGTCACCTGCCGCGTTAAGCGGCAGGTGCATTTTTAACCATAAAGTTTCCGCTATGCACGGACACTTGTTCATTTACCTAACCTTGGAAGAACAATATGGCTTTTGTAATCACCGAAAACTGCATCAAATGCAAATTTACCGACTGTGTTGACGTTTGCCCCGTCGATTGCTTTCATGAAGGTCCGAATTTTCTGGTCATAGACCCGGACGAATGTATCGATTGCACCTTGTGCGAACCCGAATGCCCAGCTAACGCCATCCACGCCGAAGACGAATTACCTGAAGGACAAGAACATTTCGCAGCACTGAATGCGGAATTGGCCAAACAATGGCCCGTTATCACGGAAGTAAAAGGCTCTCTTCCTGATGCTGACGAATGGAACGGCAAACCTGGCAAGTTTGCGTTGTTGGAAAAATAGATCCGCACTCATCATATGCCAACCGACCGGCGCCATAAGCTTTTGGCGTCGGTTACTCTGGATCCTCACTGCATTTAAATTTCCGAACATAAACACCAGTAGCCAGCAATCCAAGCGTCTAAGAATGGATTGATTGCTAATATAGGTTTTTGTTTAAGACTATCTATTCCGATTAGTCTCACTATTGCCGCGTCAAAAATTCTATGCGAAAAACGAAGGTCTGAGCCGGGCTAAAGCGGACTGGACCGCCGCTTGGTAACACGGCTATTGGCACTGTTTTAATTTCAAATGCTGCGAATCTGTGATGTTGCTCAAAGATTTGACATCTAGCGAATTTTGTCAGTATCTTATGACTGAGCTTAATCACTAGCTTGGACGGTCGCCACACCGGATAAAAAGTTCCTAGCTTAGTTTATCAGTATTCGTTTTCCATCACCGGACCCTCCAAGGAGTTAGATCGATGCACACGCATAACCCTTTTCGTCGCACACAACTTAGCGCTGTAATTCTTTCCTTGTTGGCTCCGGGCTTCAGTGTCGCGGCCACTGCAAACTGGGTCGGCACCACTGGCTTCTGGGACTCAAACACTAACTGGAGCACCAATCCGGCACTACCAGCCAGTGGCGATGACACAGTACTTAATGTGGCGGGGGCACAAACGATTACTGTGCGCAGCAACGGCACTCCGTTTACTGTGAATAGCATTAACACCAACGGCGGCGACGAAATACTCGCTATTACCGACGGTAGATTGAATTTGCTGGGTGCAATCACAACTAGTAATGCCACTGGAAATTCCTCTGTGGGCACTTTTATTCAATCGGCTGGGATCATCGGCGGTACTGGTAACTTAAGTGTGACCGGCA
>MSXO01000037.1:0-87841 GCA_002083615.1 Proteobacteria bacterium ST_bin11
GTGACCGAGGATGGCGCGGAAACCGATCTGGATCTAGGCCATTACGAGCGGTTTTTAAAAACCACGATGGCCAAGAAAAACAACTTCACCACCGGCCAAGTCTACGAACAAGTCTTACGCAACGAGCGTAAGGGCGAGTATTTGGGCGCGACGGTGCAGGTTATTCCGCATATTACCGACGAAATCAAGCGCCGAGTCTATGCCAGTGCGGAAGGGACCGATGTGGCGTTGATCGAAGTCGGCGGGACTGTTGGTGACATCGAATCCTTGCCGTTTCTGGAATCGATCCGGCAAATGGGCGTGGAATTGGGCCGCGACCGGGCTGTTTTCATTCATCTGACCTTAGTGCCTTACATCAAATCTGCCGGCGAGATAAAAACCAAGCCAACCCAGCACTCGGTAAAAGAGCTGCGTACCATCGGTATCCAGCCTGATATCTTAATTTGCCGGTCCGAGCAGCCGATTCCGGCCAGCGACCGCAAAAAAATCGCCTTGTTCACTAATGTTAACGAGAAAGCGGTCATTTCCGCGATTGACGCCGATACGATCTATCGCATTCCGCTATTGCTGCGCGAACAAGGTTTGGACGACATCGTCGTAGCCCAGTTGCGTCTTGATGTGCCGCCGGCTGATTTGTCGGCATGGGAGAAAGTGGTTGATGGTCTGACTCACCCGACGGACGAGGTCAATATCGCCATCGTCGGCAAATATGTTGACCACACAGATGCTTATAAATCGCTGAATGAAGCATTGATTCACGCTGGCATTCATACTCGCCACAAAGTACAGATTACTTATATCGACTCGGAAACCATCGAAGCCGAAGGTACGGCAAAGCTGAAAGATGTCGATGCCATTTTGGTACCCGGTGGCTTTGGCGAACGTGGCGTGGAAGGTAAGATTTCCACAGTACGTTTCGCCCGCGAAAACAAGATACCCTACCTGGGCATTTGCTTGGGCATGCAGTCCGCAGTGATCGAGTTCGCCCGCGATGTGGTCGGTTTAGAAGGCGCGCATAGCACCGAGTTTTTGCCGAATAGTCCGCATCCCATCATCGGTTTGATTACCGAGTGGATGGATGAAGCCGGGCAGTTAAACGTCCGCGACGAAGGTTCAGACATTGGGGGCACCATGCGTTTAGGTGCGCAAAAATGCCGGCTAAAATCCGATTCCTTGGCGTTCGAGTTGTACCAAAAAGATGTGATCACCGAGCGGCATCGTCACCGGTACGAATTTAACAATCAGTATTTGAAGCAATTAGAAGCCGCAGGTATGCGTTTTTCCGGTAAATCGCTGGATGGACGTTTGGTGGAGATTATAGAGCTGCCGGATCACCCCTGGTTTTTGGCCTGTCAATTTCACCCCGAATTTACCTCCACACCACGTAACGGCCATCCGCTTTTTTCCGGTTTTGTCGAAGCGGCCGCCAAACACAAGAAACAAGGTTAAACATGCAATTATGTAATTTCGAAGTCGGCTTGGATCAGCCGTTTTTCCTGATCGCCGGCACCTGTGTCATCGAAAGCGAGCAAATGACACTGGATACCGCCGGTAAATTGAAAGAAATAGCCGACGAGTTGAATATTCCGTTTATTTATAAATCGTCATTCGACAAAGCGAACCGTTCGTCATTGGGCAGTTTTCGCGGCCCAGGTGTGGAAAAGGGTTTGCAGATCCTGGAAAAAGTAAAACAGCAATTGCATGTACCGGTGTTGACCGACGTCCATGAAGACACCCCGCTGGCGGAAGTTGCGGCGGTGGTCGATGTCCTGCAAACTCCGGCGTTCCTTTGTCGCCAGACCAATTTCATCCAAAGCGTTGCCGAGCTGGGTAAACCGGTGAATATCAAAAAAGGCCAGTTTTTAGCGCCTTGGGATATGGCCAATGTCGCTGCTAAAGCCAAAGCTACCGGCAACCAGCAAATCATGGTTTGCGAGCGCGGCGTGTCGTTTGGGTATAATAATTTGGTGTCTGACATGCGGTCACTGGCAGTGATGCGCGACACTGGCTGTCCAGTGGTATTCGACGCCACCCATTCTGTGCAGTTGCCGGGTGGGCAAGGCAATGTCTCCGGTGGTCAGCGCGAGCATGTGCCTGTGCTGGCTCGTGCAGCGGTTGCGGTCGGCATTGCCGGGCTTTTCATGGAATCGCATCCCAAACCGGAAGAGGCTTTGAGCGACGGCCCCAACTCCTGGCCTTTGCACCGCATGAAAGAATTATTGGAAATGTTAGTAACGATAGACCGGGCTGTTAAATCCACCAGCCTGATTGAAACCACTCTATAGGGCAAAATAATGGCAAGAATAGTAGACGTAAAGGCAAGAGAAGTTCTGGATTCACGCGGTAATCCGACTGTTGAAGCGGAAGTGTATTTGGCATCCGGCATCATCGGCAGTGCGATGGTGCCCTCCGGTGCCTCCACCGGCGAACGCGAAGCAATCGAATTGCGCGACGGTGACAAAGCTCGCTATTTGGGTAAAGGTGTATTGAACGCTGTTAACTTCGTCAATACCGAAATTCGCGAAGCGGTCATCGGTATGGATGCCAACAACCAAGCTGCGTTAGACGAAAAAATGATTGCCTTGGACGGTACCCCAAGCAAAAGCCGCATCGGCGCCAATGCGATTTTGGGTGTTTCCATGGCTGCCGCTCGCGCTGCCGCTCAAGAAGCCGGCGTACCGTTATACAAATTCCTGAACAAATCCGGCGAGTTCATCCTGCCTGTGCCAATGATGAACATCATCAACGGCGGTTCGCACGCTGATAATAGCGTGGACTTGCAAGAATTCATGATTTTGCCTGTTGGTGCGCCAACCTTCCGCGAAGCGATCCGTTACGGTGCCGAAGTATTCCACAACCTGGCTAAAGTATTGAAAAGCCGCGGTTTGGCTACCACTGTGGGCGACGAAGGCGGCTTTGCGCCTAACTTGTCTTCCAACGAAGAAGCCATCGAAGTGATCCTGGAAGCCATCGAAAAAGCTGGTTACAAAGCAGGCGTTGACATCTATCTGGGTATGGACGCTGCTGCTTCAGAATATTTCGATGACGGTAAATACGTGTTGTCTGCGGAAAATCGCAGTTTCAACTCCACAGAAATGGTCGATTTCCTGGCAGCGTGGGTTGATAAATACCCCATTATCTCCATCGAAGACGGTCTGGACGAAAACGACTGGGACGGCTGGAAATATCAAACCGAAAAATTGGGCGGTAAAATTCAGTTGGTCGGCGACGATTTGTTCGTGACCAACCCTGCTATCCTGAAAGAAGGTATCGAGAAAGGCATCGCCAACTCCATCCTGATCAAAGTCAACCAGATCGGCACTTTGACCGAAACTCTAGCTGCTATCGATATGGCGTCTGCTGCGGGTTACAGCGCGGTGGTTTCTCACCGTTCCGGCGAAACCGAAGACACCACTATCGCTGACTTGGTGGTTGCCACTGGCACCGGCCAAATCAAAACCGGTTCATTGAGCCGTTCCGACCGGGTTGCTAAATATAACCGTCTGATGAAAATCGAAGACGAGTTGGGCGACAAAGCCAAATACGCCGGCCGTAGCGCGTTTAAAATGCTGAAATAAAATGCGTAGGTTGGGTTAGGCGCAAGCCGTAACCCAACGGATTGCTTTATTGTTGGGTTGCACTCTTCCGGGTGCAACCCACCTTACAGATCGAGAGCAGCCATTAAAACCCTGATCGCCATCATCATCCTATTAATCGTTCACTTCCAATATAGGTTGTGGCTAGGTGATGCCAGCGTCTCGCAGATTAGCGATTATCGGGAACGCCTCGATACCCTGACCAAGGAAGCTCAGGAAAAAAAGGAACGCAACGATTCCTTGTATGCCGAGGTACTGGATTTGCGCCGTGGCTTGGAAACTATCGAAGAACGCGCTCGTTACGAATTGGGCATGATCAAGGAAAACGAAACCTTCTTTCAAGTCCTTGAGTAGAGCATGAAGCAAATTCTTAGATGCTGGGCAGTCGTCCCGGCAGCCGGCGTCGGCAAACGTATGCAAGCCGACCGCCCCAAACAATATCTGCCGCTGGCCGGCAAAACCGTCATTGAACATACCTTAAATCGCTTATTACAATCCGGCGCGTTTCAAGCTGTCGCGGTAGCGATTTCGCTGGAAGATCCGTACTGGCCGGAATTGGCCGTATCCAAACATCCCGATGTGATTACCGCACCGGGCGGCAAGGAGCGGGCCGACTCGGTACTATCGGCGCTGAAATCGTTGCAAGGACAAGCCGCCGAAGACGACTGGGTGTTGGTGCATGACGCCGCTCGGCCGTGTCTGACCACCTCCGACATTCTTCTGCAAATCGATAAGCTAAAAGACGATGCAGTCGGCGGTATTTTGGCTTTGTCCTCGCACGACACGCTGAAGCACGTCGACGCCGACACAATAACGGCGACGATAGACCGCAAACATGTCTGGCGGGCGTTGACACCGCAAATGTTCAAATACGGCATGCTGCGCGACGCCTTGCAGCAAACCGAAGGCAATCCGGCTGTCACCGACGAAGCCAGTGCATTGGAGCTTTTGGGCTACAAACCCAAAATCGTCGAAGGCCGCCCCGATAACATCAAAATCACCCGGCCCGAAGATCTGGCTTTGGCACAATTTTATATGGAGCAACAAACATGATTCGAGTCGGCCAAGGCTACGACGTCCATCGTTTTAATGAAGGCGACCACATCATTCTCGGTGGCGTTACCATTCCTTACGAAAAAGGCCTGGAGGCCCATTCCGACGGCGATGTGGTGCTGCATGCCTTGGCTGATGCAATTCTCGGCGCGGCAGCGTTGGGCGACATCGGCAAGCATTTTCCGGATACCGATCCCGAATTCAAAGGTGCCGACAGCCGGGTGTTGCTGCGACATGTCTATAAAATCGTCCAGGAAAAAGGTTACAAGCTGGTTAACGCCGATGTCACTATCATCGCCCAGGCGCCGAAAATGCTGCCGCATGTGCCGGCTATGCGTGCCAATATCGCTGCAGACTTAACTGTCGATGTCGATTTCATCAACGTCAAAGCGACCACGACTGAAAAATTAGGCTTCGAAGGCCGAAAGGAAGGCATCGCGGTGCAGGCTGTGGTGTTAATTGAGAAGTAACTTACTCTAATTCAAAGTTTACTCAAATTTTTAGCTGCAAAGTTATGCCGGTCAGGGTGCGCTTAGCGTTCCCTGACAATTTCACTGCCTCCTGCGCCAGTGCAGACGTATCGCGGCAACAATATGGCCTACGATATTTACTATCCCATGACAGAATTTAGCTTACCCGAATGGCCTTACGCTTACGGAGGCCCATCCGGCGCCGGCGACATCAAAATCGAGCCCGAGGATTTTGTCGTCGAAGAAATTCTATCTTTCGAGCCCGAAGGCAGCGGCGAGCATATATTCCTGCATATCGAAAAAATCGGCGAAAACACCGAATATGTCGCGCGGCAGTTGGCTCGCCATGCCGGTGTCAGGCAACGTGATGTCAGCTATGCCGGTCTGAAGGATAGACACGGCCGCACTCGGCAATGGTTTAGTGTGTGGCTGCCGGGTAAGGAAGATCCGGAGTGGTCAGCTATCGAATCCGACCAGTTGCGGATTTTGCAAACGATCCGGCATGCCCGAAAACTGAAGCGCGGCGTATTGGCCGGTAATCGGTTTACGTTGCTGATCCGCAATTGGACGGGCGACCGAGAACTCGCCGAAAAGCAGTTGCAGCAGATCAAAACTCAGGGTTTTCCCAATTACTTCGGCCCGCAACGTTTCGGGCATCACGGCCAAAATATTGATCGGGCATTGGCGATTTTTGCCGGCGCCAAGGTCAAGCGGGAACAACGATCTCTGTATTTATCGGCAGCGCGCTCGTATTTGTTCAATTTGATCCTGGCGCAGCGCGTCGCGCAAGCGAGTTGGCATCGATCATTAAATGGCGATGTGTTTAAGCTTGAGGGCAGTAATAGCTGTTTTACCGGCGATAGCAACGATGCCAGTCTGTCGGCTCGCGTCCAGCAGGGTGATATTCATCCCACTGGGATCATGTGGGGCCGTGGCGGTAAGATTGCCACGGCTGAGGCCGGTGCGATAGAGGATGCCGTGATTGCCGCTAACGCATCCATAGCCGACGGTTTGCTTGCGTTTGATCTGGAAGCTGATCGTCGGGCCCTGCGCACATTGCCGCAAGAGATGGCGTGGCAGTGGTTGGATAATCAGGTAAATTTGAGCTTTTGTCTGCCGGCCGGCAGCTATGCCACCGCCTTGTTACGGGAAATTATCGGCGATGCACCTAGCGCCGCTTATTGAATTTGCTTTGAAAAAAATACTTTTTGGGTTGTAATCGCATCAATATAGTAATACTTACGTACAATAGCGCGTGACAGCGTTATAAAATTCTAACTTCTACTTACACCCTAAATGCCTGATAGCGGCCAGATATCCGGACCAGCAGATTCCACGTTTGACGATCCTTTATTGTTGGCTTTGCTGTCGGTCTGCAAATTGTTGCATATACCTCAAACCGCAACGGCCTTGGTAGCCGGACTGCCCTTAGTCGATGATAAGTTGACGCCGGCCTTGTTCATGCGCGCTGCTGAACGGGCAGGTTTGACGAGTCGCTTGTTGCACCGACCTTTACAGAATATTTCTAATTTGGTGCTGCCGGCTGTACTGTTGCTCAAAGACGGTAATGCCTGTGTACTGGTTGCCAAGAATGGTAAAAGCTATACGGTCGTGTTGCCGGAAACCGAGAGCGGCGAAAAGACAGTTAGTGTGGCGGCGCTGGAAGCGGACTATCAGGGTTCTGCATTTTTCTTGCAGTTACAGCATCGCTTCGATGGGCGTACTGCCGAATCGGCGATACCTAAAGTCAAACATTGGTTTTGGGATGTAATTTACAAGTCCTGGCCTATTTATGCGGAAGTTCTGGCGGCCTCGGTACTAATCAATCTATTCGCTTTGGCGGCCCCCTTATTTTTCATGAATGTATACGACCGCGTGGTGCCGAATCATGCGTTGGAAACTTTGTGGGTGCTGACCGTCGGCATATTAATCGTGTTGGGCTTTGAATTGGCCATGAAACTGCTGCGGAGCTATTTTATCGATGCAGCCGGCAAACGCGCCGATATTGTTTTGTCGGCGAATATTTTCGAAAAACTAATGAATATTCGTATGGAATCCCGACCGCCCTCGGTGGGAGCATTTGCGAACAACTTGAGCGAATTCGAGTCTTTTCGCGAGTTTTTGACTTCGGCAACGCTGGTGACACTGATCGATTTGCCGTTTTTATTTTTGTTTTTACTGATCATTTATAGTGTCGGCGGCAATTTGGCTCTGATTCCATTGGCGATTTTACCGTTGGCAATGTTGATCGGCATCGCCTTGCAGGCCCCGTTAAAAAACACGATAAACGCCATGTTCAAATTCGGCGGCGAAAAAAACGCCACGTTGGTGGAAGCCTTATCCAATCTGGAAAGCATTAAAACGGCTGGTGCAGAAGGGCAGATGCAGCGTCGCTGGGAGCAGAATATCGGCGAAATCGCCCGGTTGGGCTTGAAGTCGCGGTTTTATGCCGGCTTAACCGTGAATTTGACCGCCTTCCTGCAGCAGTTGGCGTCGGTACTCGTGGTGGTGGCCGGTGTCTATCGGATTACCGATGGCGATTTGACGACAGGGGGCTTGGTGGCTTGTACTATGCTGACCTCGCGGGCATTGGCACCGGTAGGCCAAGTTTCCGGGTTATTGACCCGTTACCACCAGGCTGTGACAGCCTTGGGGTCCTTTAGCCGGATGATGGCCTTACCCGTAGAACGGGAGAATGGTAAGGAATATTTGCATAGGCCAGGCTTTAGCGGCGAGATCGAATTCAAGCAGGTTCGCTTCAGCTATCCTCAGCAGCCGGTTAAGGCTTTGGATGGCGTATCCTTCAAAATCAAGGCTGGTGAGCGTGTAGGTTTTATCGGTCGCATCGGCTCAGGCAAAAGTACGCTAGAAAAATTGATGTTGGGTTTGTATCAGGCCCAAGAAGGCTCGATATTGATAGACGGTACCGATATTCGCCAAATTGACCCCGCCGATTTGCGTCGGCAAGTCGGCTATGTGCCGCAAGATATTTCCTTAATGTTCGGCAGCGTGAAGGACAATATTGTTTTGGGTTCGCGTTTTGCCGATGACAGTGCGGTGTTAAAGGCGGCGGGGATTGCCGGTGTTGATCAATTCGTCAGTAAGCATCCGGCAGGTTTTGATTTGCAAGTGGGTGAGCGCGGCGCATCGTTATCGGGCGGGCAACGGCAAAGTATCGCGCTGGCTAGGGCTTTACTACTATCGCCACCGATTTTTATTCTGGACGAGCCGACCAATGCAATGGACAACAGCAGCGAGGAAGCATTTAAACAGCGTTTTGCCGCGCAATTAGAGGGACAGACGCTGATTCTGGTCACGCATCGCATGTCATTACTCAGTTTGGTGGACAGGCTAATCGTGATGGACGGCGGACATATGGTCGCCGACGGTCCGAAGGAGCATGTGCTGGAAGCGTTACGCCAAGGGCAGATCAAGGTGGCTGTTTAAAATGCTTAAAAAAATAGCCGATTGGCGAGCCGAGTATCGGTATCGCGCAGAAGACCAACGCTTTTTAAGCGATGTGAATGCGGCGAATCTTTACGAGTTACCCTTGCAAAGCCATTTGATCCTCTGGTTTTTCGCAGCATTTGTTGTGGTTTCCTTGGTTTGGGCCGGCTTTGCCAGTTTGGACGAAGTCACGCGCGGAGAAGGTAAAACCATACCGTCCAGTCAGGTACAAGTCGTCCAGAATCTGGAGGGCGGCATAGTCGCGGAAATATTGGTTCAAGAAGGTCAGTTGGTGGACAAGGATCAGGTGTTGCTGCAATTGGATCAAGTCCGTTTTGCTTCATCGTTTAAGGAAGCCAAGTTAAAGTATTACGAGTTGTTGGCAAATACCGCGCGCTTGAACGCCGAGATCAACGGTATTCCCTTGGCGATCCCGGAAGAAGTTTTGAAAAATGCACCGCAAATCGCCGAGAATGTTAGGCAATTATTGGTTTCCAAGCAAAACGAAATAAGGTCGAACAGCGACATTTTTGCCGAGCAAGTTCGGCAGAAAGAGCAGGAAATCATTGAAATTCAGTCGAAGAGCGACCAGTTGGCGCGCAGTTATAAGTTATTACAGGACGAAGTGAAAATGTCCGAGCCGCTGGTGGCCGATGGGGCGATGTCACAGGTAGAGTTGTTGCGCTTGCAACGTGCCGCCAATGACTTGAAGGGCGACTTGAATTCAGCGAATCTGGCGATGCCTAGGCTACGGTCCTCACTGGATGAGGCGCGTAACAAGTTGGCGGAAATTAAAATTCGTTATAAAACCGAAGCCTTGAAAGAGTTGAACGAAGTGAAGGCTGAGTTGGATCGAACATCCGAAACTGCGGTGGCTTTGGAAGATAGGGTGAGCCGTACCAGAGTGTTGTCCCCGGTTAAAGGTACGGTTAAGCGAATCAAAGTCGCTACGGTCGGCGGAGTAATCCAGCCGGGAATGGATTTGTTGGAAATCGTCCCTCTGGAAGATCAGCTATTGATCGAAGCGAAAATTCGACCGGCTGACATCGCTTTTCTTCGCCCTGGGCAGAAAGCTGTGGTAAAACTAAGTGCCTATGATTTTTCGATATACGGTGGCTTGGATGCCGCTTTGGAGCATATTAGCGCCGACAGCATACCTGGCGAGAAGAAAGACGAGGATAACTACTATTTAATTCGTTTGCGCACCGCTAAAAATTATTTGGAAAAGGGTGGCGAACGTTTGGAGATTATTGCCGGCATGACAGCGGAAGTGGATATTTTAACCGGAAAAAAAACAGTGCTTGATTACCTCTTGAAGCCGATATTGAAAGCCAGGGATAGGGCTTTAAGAGAACGATAACTCAAACCAATATTTATATTTGTGGCTAACATACTGATTTATTCCAATAATCCTCAGCTGACTGCGCAGTGGACTCATGCGCTGATCGCGGAATATAACGTAAGTATGCTGCATAGTATACGTGGTGAATACACGGCTGATGCGGTGATTTTCGATGCGAAAAAGCTGGACGACGATGCCAGTTTATTATCGGTTTTTGCCAATAAAAAAGCTCGGTTCTTGGTCATGGGCTCCGATTGGCCGGAGAATAGGCAGATAGAGGTGCTGATTAACGGGGCCGCCGGTTATTGCGAACAATCGGAAGCGTCGCAGCTTTTAACGCGGGCGGTAGCCTGTATTTTGGCGGGGGATATTTGGATTCGTAGGGCGTTAGTCCCCAAAGTAATTGGCGTATTGACCAGCGCCAGGCGCCCACAACTTGCGCCAAATACGGTCGATACCGAGCTGAAACTAAAGAAGCTTGCCAGTTTATCGGCGCGTGAAGTGGAGGTGGCGGACATGATACGTCAAGGCGAAAGCAATAAGCGTATTGCCTTGTCAATGAATATCTCCGAACGAACTGTGAAAGCACATTTGTCATCGATTTTCAGGAAATTGAATGTCGACGACCGATTAAGACTAGCCATATTGTTAAAAGAAATCGACCAATATCAGAGAGGAATGTTATGAGAGTCAGCGGGAGATTGGGTATAGGAATAGCCATGCATCTGGCCTGTGTTTCGTCAAGTCAGGCGCTGAGTTTGCAGGAGTCTATTCAGAAAGTACTGGATGATAACCCTCAGATCCAAGCAGCCAAATCAGAACGCCGCGCGGTTGAAGAGGAAATCAGCCAAGCCAAGGCCGGTTATTTTCCAACCGTTGATGTGACGGCGGGTATCGGCTGGGAAGAGTCGAACAACCCCACCACCCGCACGCGTGGTGACGGCTCGGTTTTTTACCACAGGGAGGAAGGGGCTATAGTCGCCAGACAAATGCTGTTTGACGGGTTGGCCACGCCGAATGAAGTTGAAAGACAGGAAGCGCGCACGGACTCAAGGGCTTATACGGTATTCGGGCAATCGGAAATTACTGCCCTCGATGGTGTTGAAGCCTATATCAAGGTGTTACGGCGCCAGGAATTGCTAAACCTTGCCAAAGAGAACCTGCAAAGGCATCAAGGCACCAACGATCAAATAAAATTGCGTAGTGAACGTGGTGTGGGAAAACGGGCCGACGTCGATCAGTCGATGGGTCGGGTAGCGTTGGCAGAAAAAAATGTATTGTCAGAAGTCGGTAATTTGAAAGACGCTGAGACCAGTTTCTTGCGGGTCATCGGTGTATTGCCGGAAAGCATTCAGCCGGTTCAATCCCCTGGAAGCGCACTGCCGCAATCACTGGATCAAGCTGTCGAAGAAGCGTTGGCCGACCATCCTATTCTGAAATCGGCCAATTCCGATATTGAATCGGCATTTGCTCAGCATGCTACGGCTATGGCACCTTATTTTCCGCGTTTCGATATTGAAGCCGGTGCCAGTCACAATTACAACCTGGATGGGATTCGTGGTACCAACTCGGATATGACGGCAATGCTGCGTATGCGCTACAACATTTTTAATGGTGGAAAGGACATTGCGCGGCGCGAACAAACTGCGCAATTAATCAGCCAAGCTAAGGACATTCGCGATAATACCCATAGGCAGGTGATCGAAAGCATGCGCTTGTCGTGGGTGGCACATCAAATCGTCAAGAACCAGTTGGAGTTTTTTAAACAGCATGCGGATTCCAGCGAGAAGACAATCAGCGCCTATCAGCAGCAATTCAATATCGGTCAACGGACGCTATTGGATTTGTTGGATACGTTCAATGAGGCCTATATCGCCAAAAGTTCGTATATCAATGCTAAATATGATGAGCTGTTTTCGCAGTTTCGGATTTTAGCGAGCAAAGGCCAACTGAATAAACATTTGGGTACGACTTTGCCAACTGAAGTGCAACCTCTCAGCTCAGCCAATTAAGGTAAACAGTTAAGGCTTTTTAGTGACGTTCCCCAAATAAGTCCGATTTGGGGAACGTTAATTATGCGGCACGCACTTTCTGAATTAGGGTGGGCCTCGCGCGCTTCGCCTGGCTTAGTATTAGCAGCCGGAACACAATCTTGGGGATTAGGTTAATGCTCTTTTAGTCAGTGCAACGCGATAAGTAAGTTCAAAACACGCAAAACATATAACAAGTCAAAACCATTGATGGGCAGCTTATTTAGCGATCAGTAATACCGCTTCTGAGACAATATCCATTAATTCCGTACCGCCCTGTTGCACGTATTCGACAATCTCCCTACGCATCCTTGGTTCCCAGAAGTTTCTGATGTGTTGCTCTATGCCTTTTATGGCAAGTTCCCGGTCGGGCTCTGATTTAAAAAATGCGCCAATGTTATTGGCCATTTTAATGAGATTGTGGGTATCCATGTTTTATGCGGCTGATTCTTGGTAATGTTGTATACGATGAGGGTGGGTGTAGATCATGTGGTTTTCGTGCCGGGCAAAACCGACTAAAGTCAGCCCGCACTCGTCAGCCAATTGAATCGCTAAAGCCGTTGGCGCCGATATTGCTGCCAACAAGGTGATACCAACGCTGGCCGCTTTTTGGACCATTTCATAACTCGCGCGACTGGTGACCAGTAGCCAGCCATTTTCAAAATCGCAACTAGCCTTGGCTAAAGCGCCGATCAGTTTATCCAATGCATTATGTCGACCAACATCTTCCCTAACAGTAACGATGCCGCGCTCAGGATGTAGCCAAGCTGCAGCATGGACCGCACCGGTCAGTAAGTTCAACGCTTGTTTTTGGGCCATATCGTCGAAACCGCTGCTCAGTAGCCCTGCGCTGAGTGCGATACCTTGGCCGACATGACGCGGATGGCGGATGGCTTGCTCCAATGTGGTGGCGCCACACAAGCCGCAGCCGGTTCTGCCCGTCATGTTTTTTCCCTTACCATGCAGTTTCTCGAACCGGGCGTCGGGAATCGTCATTCGAACTTCTATGCCTTTGGAACGTTGGACGACGCGTACCGATTGCAATTCTGATGTATGGCCGATGATGTCCTCGGTCAGGCTAAATCCCAACGCAAAGTCCTCCAGATTGAGGGGGGTCGTTAACATCACTACATGGGGAATCGTGTTGTAGACCAACACTACCGGCACTTCTTCGGCAACATAATCTTGCTTAGTGCTATGAACAGGGCCACGCCAGCTATCGAACGTGCCGGTTCGATAGCTGGTCCAGCCTAACTCGCTTGAGACTGCATCCATGAGGCGGTGCTTTTACTCGTTGACCGCGATGCGGTTTTCCAGCAAAGCCAACTGATTGTCCGAAAAGTCTTGGTACTGCTGCTGCCATGCCGAAGTTTGTGCGACTTTGGCCACATGCACTGCTGTTACTTTGTATTCTGGGCAGTTGGTTGCCCAGTCCGAGTTGTCGGTAGTGATGACGTTGGCACCCGAGTGGGGAAAGTGAAACGTGGTGTAAACCACCCCTGGTTGCATGCGGTCGGTAATCAAGGCCCGCAGTACGGTCTCCCCGGAACGGCTTTTTACCCCGCACCAGTCGCCGTCGCTAATTCCCAGTACTTCGGCATCGTGAGGATGTAATTCCAAACGATCTTCCTCGTGCCAGGCGACGTTTTCCGTGCGGCGGGTTTGGGCTCCGACGTTATACTGCGACAATATTCGTCCGGTAGTCAGAATCAACGGAAATTTGCTGCTAGTGCGCTCTTCGGTAGCGATGTATTCGGTCAGCATAAAATACCCTTTGCCCCGCACGAACTGGTCAGCATGCATAATTGGCGTGCCTTCTGGTGTTTCATCGTTACAAGGCCATTGAATACTGCCCATTTCATCAATTTTTTGGTAACTGACTCCCGCAAATTGAGGGGTCAACGCGGCAATTTCGTCCATGATTTCCGATGGATGGCTGTAGTTCATCGGGTAACCCAGCGCGTTGGAGAGATCCTGGGTCACCTCCCAATCTTCTTTGCCGCCCAGAGGTGTCATCACTTTGCGAACCGGGGATATCCGACGCTCAGCATTAGTAAACGTGCCGTTTTTTTCCAAAAAGGAGGAGCCTGGCAAAAACACATGCGCAAATTTGGCGGTTTCATTTAGGAATATGTCTTGAACCACCAAACACTCTAACGCGCGCAGAGCGTGATGCACATGCGTGATGTCCGGGTCTGACTGTGCAATGTCTTCGCCTTGCACGTATAAGCCTTTGAAGCTGCCATCCACAGCCGCTGAAAACATATTCGGAATACGCAGACCCGGCTCTGATGACAATGCTGCACCCCAGGCTTTCTCGAACTCAAGGCGGGTTTGGGTGTCAGAAACGTGGCGGTAGCCGACGAATTCATGGGGGAAAGACCCCATGTCGCAAGAGCCTTGAACATTGTTTTGTCCGCGTAAAGGGTTGACGCCAACACCGTCTCGGCCAATATTGCCGGTTGCCATTGCCAGATTAGCGATTCCGATGACCATTGTGGAGCCTTGGCTATGTTCTGTGACGCCCAAGCCATAGTAGATCGCGCCATTACCGCCTGTTGCATAAAGGCGAGCCGCCGCGCGCATGGTTTCGGCGGGTACGCCGGTGATTTCGGCGACGGATTCCGGTGAATGTTGGGGGAGGGCGACGAAGGTTTTCCATTTGGTAAACGATTCGACATCACAACGTTCCAACGCGAACTTTTCATCTGCTAAGCCTTCGGTGACGATGACATGAGCCAAAGCTGTCACGACAGCCACGTTAGTACCGGGGCGGAGTTTAAGATGATAGTCGGCTTTTACATGCGGGCTATTGCTGACCAAATCGATACTGCGGGGGTCTACGACGATCAGTTTCGCACCTTGGCGTAAGCGGCGCTTCATCAACGAACCGAAAACCGGGTGACCATCGGTTGGGTTGGCACCTATCAGCACAATTACATCTGACTTTTCGACGGAATCGAAGGTCTGCGTACCTGATGACTCGCCAAAGGTACTTTTCAAGCCGTAGCCGGTAGGTGAGTGGCAAACGCGGGCGCAGGTATCGACATTATTGTTACCGAAGCCTGCGCGAATTAGTTTCTGCACCAGATAGGTTTCTTCGTTGGTGCAGCGTGACGAGGTGATGCCGCCGATTGAATCTTTGCCATATTTGGCTTGGATGTCTTTCAATTTGTTGGCGGCGAAACCGATTGCTTCCTCCCAGCTGACTTCTCTCCATGGGTCGGAGATTTTTTCCCGGACCATAGGAGTGGTGATGCGGTCTTTATGTGTTGCATATCCGAATGCAAAACGGCCTTTTACGCAGGAGTGACCATGGTTCGCCTGGCCGTTTTTGTCGGGCACCATCCGCACTAGTTGCTCGCCTTTCATTTCTGCTTTGAATGAGCAACCGACACCGCAATAGGCGCATGTGGTGATGGTGCTGTGCTCCGGTATCCCGTTGTCGATCACCGACTTTTCCATCAGGGTTGCGGTGGGGCAGGCTTGCACGCAAGCGCCGCAGGACACGCACTCCGATTCCATGAAGGGCTGGTTTTGCCCAGGAGAGACTTTAGAGTCGAAACCGCGGCCGTCGATAGTCAATGCGAAGGTGCCTTGCACCTCTTCGCAAGCACGCACACAACGTGAGCAAACGATGCATTTTGCCGGGTCGAAACTGAAATAAGGGTTGCTGGTGTCTTTTTCGGCATTCAAGTGATTCTCGCCGTCAAAGCCATACCGCACTTCGCGTAAGCCTACCTGGCCGACGGTATCTTGCAATTCGCAATCGCCGTTGGCGGCACAGGTTAGGCAGTCCAATGGATGATCGGAGATGTACAATTCGGCAATGCCGCGTCTGATACTAGCCAATTTATCGTTTTGGGTGCAGACTTTCATGCCGTCGGCAACCGGCGTGGTGCAAGAAGCGGGGTAGCCACGTGCACCTTCGATTTGTACCAGACACATCCGGCAAGAACCGAAAGGATCCAGGCTATCGGTCGCGCACAATTTCGGTATGCTGATCCCGGCTTCCGCGGCAGCGCGCATGACGGAACTGCCCGCGTTGACTGTGACCTTATGTCCGTCGATTTCCAGCGTGACTTGAGTTGCAGCTGAACTTGCGGGAGTTCCGTAATCTGTTTCGTTATTGGCAGACATATTTATCTCCTGGTACTCGCGATCAGGCTTTGGTGGGTTGCATACCAAAGTCTTCAGGGAAATGATTCAGCGCGCTCAACACCGGAATAGGTGTCATGCCGCCCATTGCACACAACGATCCGTAAGTCATGGTGTCGCATAAATCTCGCAACAACACGGCGTTTTTATCCTTTTGCACCCCCTCGATTATGCGATCTATTACTTCCACTCCACGTACTGATCCTATCCGGCAAGGTGTGCATTTGCCGCAGGATTCTTCCACGCAGAATTCCATTGCATAACGCGCCATATCGGCCATGTTGACGGTGTCGTCATGTACCACTATGCCACCGTGTCCCAACACTGCAGAGATTGCTGCGAAGGCTTCGTAATCAAGTGGTGTGTCGAACTGGCCTTCGTGTAAATAGGCCCCAAGCGGTCCGCCTACCTGCACTGCCCGTATCGGTCTGCCGCTAGCCGAGCCGCCGCCGTAGTCATAAAGTAATTCACGTAAAGTCATGCCGAAAGCAACTTCAAACAGGCCAGGGTGCTTGATATTTCCGGCCAGCTGCAGCGGCAGAGTCCCGCGAGAACGACCCATACCATAATTTTTGTAATACTCGCCGCCCTTATCCAAAATGACCGGGATCGAAGCGAGTGAAATTACATTGTTCACTATGGTTGGTTTGCCGAATAGCCCCACTATGGCCGGTAGCGGCGGCTTGAATCGAACTAGGCCGCGTTTGCCTTCCAAGCTTTCCAGCAGCGAGGTTTCTTCGCCACAAATGTAGGCACCGGCTCCGCTACGTACCTCCAGGTGGAAGGTTTTGCCGCTGTTTTGGATGTTTTCGCCCAAGTAACCGTTTTTATAGGCCGCTTCGATGGCTTGGTTTAAGGCAATTTTGGCGTGAGGGTATTCGATGCGCAGATAAATATAGCCTTGGGTAGCACCTACGGCTAGCCCGGCGATAGTCATCCCTTCGATCAACACGAAAGGATCGCCTTCCATGACCATTCTGTCGGAAAATGTCCCGGAGTCGCCTTCGTCCGCGTTACAGACGATGTATTTTTGATCTGCTGGGGCGTTTAACACCGTGTTCCACTTGATGCCTGTTGGAAACGCAGCGCCCCCTCGGCCACGCAAACCCGAGTCAGTGACTTGCTTGACGATGTCGCCTGGCTGCAACGCCAAAGCGTTCTTTAAGCCGCAATAACCATCGTGAGCCAAATAATCTTGGATGTTAACTGGGTCGGTCAAGCCGACGCGTGCAAAGGTAAGACGGTTTTGATTTTTGAAATAAGCTATTTCTTCAATGTTACCCAAATAAAGCGGGTGTTCCTTGCCCTCCAACAAGCCGGCATCAAGCAGTGAGGCTAAGTCTTCTGCTTGCACGGGACCATAGCTTACCCTCCCTTGGCTGGTTTCTACTTCTACGAGGGGTTCCAGCCAGAACATTCCGCGAGAGCCGTTGCGGACGATTTCTACAGATAAACCTTTGCTGGCAGCTTGTTCTTTCAAGACCTTTGCAACTTGCTCGGCACCTAAGGAAAGCGCGGTGGAATCGCGGGAAATAAATACGCGTGTCATTATTTGGCACCTTTATAAGTGGCTAGCAATCGATCGAATTTTTCAGTTGTGACGCGGCCAATCACCTCGTCGTCAATAGTGATTGATGGCGAACAAGCGCAGTTACCCAAACAATATACTGGCTCTAGCGAAAAATATCCGTCTGCTGTGGTTTCGTGAAAATCTATGCCAAGTTGTTGTTTAGCATGGCTTTCAAGGGACTTTCCGTTCATCGCTTGGCAAGATTCCGCTCGACAAATACGTATCGTATGCACTCCAGGCGGCGTCTCGCGAAAATAATGATAAAAACTAATAACCCCGTGAACTTCCGCTTGGGAAAGATTGAGTGACTTGGCAATGTCAACTACGGCGGCAGGTGGAATGTAGCCCAGGGTGTCCTGAATACCATGCAAAATCGGCAACAGATTACCCGGCATTGCTTCATGAGTGTTCAATATTTCCAACACTGTGGGTTTTTGGGTTTGATAGTCTTGCATCATTGGCTCTGTAATAGATGACGAAAAAGTTATCGTCGTATTTAATCATGAACAAACCTTGATTTGCAATTCGGGTTCGTGGCTCAATCCCGCGTATTTCCTCAGCAAAGCACGGTAAATATGTGCTCGGACTCAGTTTGGTTTGGGAAGTTCGGCTTGAAAAAATGTGATGGAGGATGCTTTACTTTTAAATGATAATTGTTATCATTATTGCGTATGTGATTTAAGAGAGGATGTTATGTACGTGTGTGTATGTAAAGCGGTCACCGATAGACAGGTTACGCAAGCAATTAGCCAAGGTGCGTGCAATCGCAGGGAGCTGATGCAATGCACGGGCGCGGGCGGTGTGTGTGGTAAATGCGCTGCCAGTCTTAAGGCGTTACTGAACGAAAATACCCAGAATCGGGGGATGGAGGCTCACGCTGCTTAGGTTTGGTTTGAGTTAAGCTTATAGCTTTAGTTACACAAAACAGGGCGGATCAACCGCCCTGTTTTGCGAATAAAGATTATTTTGGGGCAGTCGCAGGTTCGGCGGGTTTTATATCCGCGTTTGGTGCAGCGCTGGCAGGTTCGGCAGGAGCTGGTTCATCTGCAGGTACCGGCGCAGCAGGGTCAGCCGTTACTGCCGGTTGAGCTTCTTCTTGCTTTGGCGGTGTCGGCGGCAGCAATACTTCAACTTTCGCGTTTTTACGCAAATTTTCTATCATTGCTTGCGCTTTTTGGCGCTGTAACATCGGGCGAATTTGTTCTTTAACGGAGTCGAATGGAGGCGGTGTCAGGGCTCTGGATTCTTCTCGAAGAATCACATGCCAGCCAAACTGAGTTTGCACCGGTTGTTTGCTGAACTTGCCGTTTTCCAACGCAACAACGGCTTCCGAGAAGGGCGGGACCATGCGGTCGGCGGTAAACCAGCCTAAATCTCCGCCTTCAGAGCCCATCGGGTCGATGGAATGTTTTTTAGCCAGCGCAGTAAAATCGCCACCTTTTTCAAGTTCGGCTATCAGTTTTTTTGCTTCGTCTTCGGTCTTAACCAAAATGTGGCGCGCTTTATATTCGCTGCCCATATTGGCCATCTTGGAATCGTACTCGGTTTTGATTTCCTCGTCAGTGACAGGATTGGCTTTCAGGTAATCCTGTAAGGCCGCTTGGGACAATAGCGAGTTTCTAACGGTCGCCATGCGTTCAATCACTTCCGGCGATTTATCCAACTGTTTTTGTACGGCTTGCTGAATGAGTAATTCACGTTGGATCAACTCTTCCAGCAGCTGTTCTTTAGGAAATGTCTGGCCTTGGCTGCGTTCCGCAATTTCTTTTTCCAAGGTTTCCAAGGTTTTTTTGCTGATGTAGGTGCCATTCACTGAGGCAACTGCGTCCTCTTTGCTGACAGTCGGTGCCGCTTGCGGGGCTGCTTCTTTGGTTTTTTCTTCGAAGCAACCGGGTAACAGTATGCTACTGGCTAGTATCAGAGGGATAAGTTTCAGTTTCATCTTAAGAATTTCCTTTAGCTGTTTTCAGAGGGGGTTAAAGCGTTAATGCCGAGGGCATGGATTTCATCCTTCATCATGTCGCCCAAAGCCTGATAAACCAGTTGATGCCTTTGCACCAAGGATTTACCTTCGAATTGAGTAGATACTAGGGTGACGTGGAAGTGGCCGCCACCTTTGTTACCGGCGTGGCCGGCATGCGCGGCGCTATGATCGATGATTTCGATTAATTCTGGCTTAAAAGCTTCTTCCAGCTTCTGTCTGATATTGTCGGCTGTCATTGGGGAAATACTTGTTTGAAAGGTTTAACGGTAACGCGAGCATAGACGCCCGCAGCAATATAAGGGTCTGCATCGGCCCAGTTTTGGGCATCTTGCTGACAGTGAAATTCGGCAACAATCAGGCTGCCACTAAATCCGGCATCGCCGGGGTTGTCGCTATCTATCGCCGGATGCGGGCCAGCCAATACTAATCGGCCTTGGTCTTGCAATTGATGCAACCGTTGCAAGTGGTCTAGTCGGACGCTCATGCGTTTGCTTAAGCTGTCAGGAGCATCTTCGGCAATGATGGCGTATAACATTATTCTTTGGCTTCCGGTGTGGGAATAAACTTATACAAGAACACTATTTGTACGGCAATAAAAATAAGCATCAGGCCTGGTACGCCGAAAGTTTTGAAACTTACCCAATCGTCTGTGCTGTAGTTTGCCATTACGTATAAGTTTAAGCAGCCGACCCCAATAAAGAAAAGAGACCAGCTGATATTGAGGCGTTTCCAGATACGATCCGGCAATTCAAGATTTGCGCCCATCATGCGTTCAATAAAGGTTTTTTTGCCGACGAATTGGCTAACCAAAAATGCACCGCCGAATAGCCACTCAATGATGGTCAACTTCCATTTAATAAATTGTTCGTCCTGTAAATACAGCGTTGCACCACCCATCACCAAAATCAACCCTAGCGTAATCCACTGCATGGTTTCGACTTTGCGATACAGTAGCCAATAGCAGATGACCTGTATAGCCGTGGCCGCGATTACTACCGCGGTGGCAATATATATGTCGTAAAGCTTATAGGCGACAAAAAATAGAATGATAGGGAAAAACTCTAAAAGCGGTTTCATGATTGACGGTTAAGGATGGACAGGATGATTAGACGTAAAAGTCGATACCGGAAATGATCTCGGAAACCCGGCTTTTGGCCGCTTGGTTGCGGTTTTCTGTGTAAGCGTTCAACGCTTTCAACGTACGCGAGTTGTTTGGTTGGTCGTTATTGCTTACCGTTAACCCATTGTCTGCCAAAGCCGCTTTTATTTGAGCGGTTGACGAGGCTTTAGGTAAATCAGAGGTTTGCCGAGGTAGTCCGGTTTCGTCGCTATTTGGCTTTTGCTCATAATTGTTATCCGCCCGCGCGGTTCGAGGCTGATTATAGCCGACCGGATAAAAAGCTAGGGATGAACTATGTATTGTGTTCACGAAGCGCGGTTAGAGCCTAAGTATCAATTGTTTCATTGTAGAATCTTTGACAGCAATTGTACATGAGCCTGGCGGCTTTGCTGCTAAAATGCCGGTTTTAAAGGAGGATTTCATGGTTCAGTCCAATAACGTTGAGTTGGAAGCTGCAGCTTTCAGACAATTACTCGCCCATTTACAGCAGCACACCGAAGTGCAAAATATCGAACTGATGGTGCTGGCCGACTTTTGCCGCAATTGCCTAGCGAAGTGGTATGCCGCGGCCGCGGCCGAGCGCGAAATTGCAATCGATTACGAGCAAGCTCGGGAAATTGTCTATGGTATGCCTTACAGCGAATGGAAAGATAAATATCAACGCGAAGCCTCGCCGGAGCAGATGGCGGCTTACAATGCAAAACAAACATTAAAAGAGTAATCATGATGGCCGATAAACCCTTCGATGCGATGTTCTCCAGCGTGATCGGTCAAGACTATCAAATGCTAAAGTTGATATGCCCCGTTGCAACGGAAATGAGTCGTTTGGTTGGTGAAGTTGTGGGCGCTTATTGTCAGACGCAAAACATTCCGTTGACGGGGGTCGAACTCGGGGGCGGCACAGGTATCACCACACTGGCGATCCTGTCCGCGTCTGAGCATTTGAAGGTATTGAGTATTGATAACGAGCCCACCATGCAAAATCAGGCGAAGCAGAATTTGCGGGATTGGGTGGCCGCCGGCAGGTTGAGTTTTTCCGGCCATGATGCCTTGAGCGCATTACAGGGTTTAGCGAGCGACACTATCGATATTTTGGCGTCGGCATATACCTTGCATAACTTTCATGCTGACTACCGGCGCTTGGTGCTCGCAGAAATCTATAGGGTGTTAAAACCGGATGGAAAGTTTGTCGACGGCGATCGTTATGCATTGGACGATATTACCGCGCATACCCGTAATACCCAGCGAGAGGTCGGCGGCTATTTTAAAGTGTTGGCCGAAATCAACCGACTGGACTTACTTGAACACTGGATCGTCCATTTGTTTAACGATGAGTCAGAGAACCACGTCATGCGCGAATCGGTCGCGTTGACACAGATGGCTGAGGCTGGTTTTCGAGAGATCGAATTGCTGCAGCGGATGGAGGTCAATGCCTTGGTAACTGCAGTTAAATGATACTTTGCGGTGCTCGGCGAATCAGGATTTGCTGAACTCTGTGCAGCTCAAACGGGAAAAAATATGGCTGAATCGACTGGTAGTAGAAACAAAAAAACTTTGGATGCATTCGCCGACGATTTGGATGCCATGCTTAATATCAGTGATCCCGAGGAGCAACAGGTTGGAGAAATAGACGACGATGAAGCCATAGATCGTTTACTGGTAGGAGACGAAAAATTCGAGCCGGATGCTCAACAAGAAATAGACGAGTTTGCCGATATCGATGAATTGCTAAATGCGAATCAGTCAGGTGGAGCAACGGGTTTAGCTGCCGATCTTGACGAGTTTGGCGACGATTTTGACGCCGATATCGCCATTAACCCCGGACACGAGCAGCAAGTGACGGACGATGATTTTGCCGATATCCTTGATGCCGAAAATCGCGAAGATTCTTTGGAGTTGGCGGTTACCGATGTGTTTGAAGAAATTACCGATCTGGAGCAGGTTGGTCAAATTGAAGAATTCGCCCAAGATACCGAGGCCGTCGCAGCAGGTGTGCCGGGAACTGTCGTGGACGAGCTGGAAAATATGGCCGAGATCGATGAGTTTTCCGATGACGCTGAATTAGCCGGCGGCAATGCTGACTTTCTGATTGCTGATTTCGATATCTCGGCTGATGATGACTACGCGCCCCCAGCCGAAGCTGTAGATGATTTTGCCGATTTGGCAGAACCAAGTGCTAACGACCAACTAAGTCCTTCCGAGCCTGAGACTGAGCTGGATTTGGATCAGATAGTTGCAGAAGCGGTCAACGAACAGGATAACGATGACGAATTAGTCATCGCACCTGGTGATGAACTGGAAGTAGCGCCGGTCGCAGAAGCGGTCGAGCGAACTCAGGTGGCCCCGGTACCGGCGATACAAGTAATCGACCATAGTAGCGAAATCGCCGCATTGAATCGAAGTATTGTCGACCTCAAGAAGCATCAACAGCAAATTCGACACGATCTGACCGAGGTAGCGGGTAAAAATGAGTTGCTTGGTTGTTTGGATAGACTGGAAGGCACGCAGACCGAACAGAAAAAAACCAAGCGAGCCTTGGAGGCCTTATCGGCTAAAAAGCCGGTAGCCGCTTATGTGGCAAATGGTATTGCGGTTGCTGCATTGCTAGTGGGTACCGGATTGGGTATACAGGGCATGATTGCCAAATCGCAAGTAGGCGAATTGGTGACTATCATCGGTAAGCTACAGGAGCAGGCGAACACGGCGCCGACTAACGATGCAGCCGACAAGGAAATGTTACGCAAACAGTTGGACGAATTGGCTGTGAGCAATGGAGTGATGGCCACTCAGATCGCGGAATTGAGTAAGGCCGGGCACCCTGATGCGGGTGCCGCAAAAGCCGGCGGCGATCAGGCTAAGCTCCCCGCCGAACTCGGCAGTCAAATTATGCAAATCGGCGCGGCGATAGAAACTTTGCAAAATAAGGTCAGTGCATTGGAAAAAGGCCGGGCCGTGTCTGCTGCGCCGGCACCTAAGCCAGAGAAGAAAAAGCCCGAACCGGTCGAGGAAAATTGGGCGGTCAATTTGATTGCGTTTAAACAAGATTGGTATGCCAAGAGTAAAGCCCAAGAGTTTGCGGGTAAGGGCGTGCCGGCCAAGGTGATCAAAACCGAATCCAAGGGCGAAAACTGGTATCGATTGTTCGTCGACGGGTTTAAAACTCAATACGAAGCCGCCGCTTATGCGGCGAAAATCAAGAAAACCCTCAATCTTGATTCGGTCTGGGTCACCCGCAATAAAGACTAGCCAAATGGATAATCAGAAGCTTGTGGTTGCAGTATCGTCCAGGGCCTTATTCAACCTGGACGAATCGCATGCTATTTTCGAAACCCAGGGCAAGGAAGCGTTTTGTCGTTATCAGATCGAGCACGAAAACGAAATTCTGCCACCCGGTTTCGGCTTTTCCTTGGTGAAGAAGTTTCTGGATATTAACAAAGCTTTTCCTGGGGCGCCGCTGGTGGAGATTATTCTGCTGTCACAAAATAGCGCGGATACCGGCTTGCGCATCTTTAACTCCATTAATCATTACGAACTGGCAATTAGCCGGGCGGCCTTTACCAGTGGCGTGTCGCCTTACGAATACATTCCGGCTTTCGGGGCGCACCTGTTTTTATCCGCCAACGGCGACGATGTCAGAAAAGCCTTGGCAGCCGGCTATGCTGCAGCCACCATTGTGTCAGGAGCGGTAGCTAATCCGTCGCCGCAATTGCGCATCGCTTTTGACGGTGATGCTGTGTTATTTTCCGACGAATCGGAGCGGATATATCAACAACACGGTTTGGCTGCGTTTGCAGCCAACGAGCGCAGTGAAGCACATAGGCCGCTGTCCGACGGACCATTGAAGGAGTTTTTAAGTGCTTTGCACCGCATTCAGACCCATTTTGATCAGGAGTTGTCGCCAATCCGCACGGCTTTGGTCACTGCCCGGGCTGCGCCTGCGCACGAGCGAGTAGTGAGAACCTTGCGAGCCTGGGGAATCAGAATAGACGAAGCCTTGTTTTTAGGCGGGATGCCCAAAGGGGCGTTTTTAAAAGCGTTTGGGGCCGATATTTTCTTCGATGACCAAAAGGGCCATTGCGATTCCGCGGAGTCGCATCAAATCGCTGCCGCCCACGTCCCTCACGGTGTTACAAATCAACACCAACCCTAAAGCGCACTAACCAGGGTGTGTTTTCCACACAGGCTTTTAAATACAGGGTGTTACCGTAAAGCAAACTGATTTTACCGCCTACCACATATTTGCCGTTGGCTAATAATATCTCGGGGTGATCGGTTTCCATCCCTATGACTATCGCTTTTTGGCCGCTGTTGCTGGCATTTTCGATGTCGAAGATTGCCACATTGCCGAGAACGGGCTCCAGCAAGATTAGCGTCACATCTTCGTGTCGGGTTTGCTGGCGAACGATAACCAGTCTCGCTGCTTGCTGCTCGCGACAAAGCAAACCGATATCGCCGGTTGAACAATTGGGCGTTGGACTTTCGGCTACCAGGAATTGTTTGCTGACGTTGCGCAGCAGACTCAGGCTCGTGCCGTGTTCGGGAAAACTGACAATGCTGGCATTGAGTGGTTTATAGAAGCTTTTTTCATGTTCAAGGGGCACCAAAGACATATCGCGAGCTAGTGACCTACCGCGCGATGACTGCGAACTAAGGTTCATGATTTTCGATAATTTTTCTTCGCCTTGCAGATGTGCGCTCACTGCAACGAAGCCTTCGAGTAAGTGCGCCGGCATCGGCGGTCCAATAACTACCGATGCAAAAATGTTGCTGTATCCGTTCAATTGTAAGGCAACCTTGGACTGCACGTTTGAATTCAGCTCGGTCTCCAACTCGCCCAGTTGCAAGGCCTGGCCTAAACTCAGGCTGCTGATATACACCGATCCGCGCGGCAAATTAGCGTTTGTGCGCGGCACCGGGTTTGGTTCGCTGCCTAGATTCCAAAAAAAACCGCTGTCAGAGCTGGGGCTTTTACCGATGACCAGGCGATCCTGATGGCGATTCGCCAGTTGAAACAATTGAGTAATCTCCAGCGACGGATAACGGTTCGGGGCACAGAGCGCAAATAACAGGTTGCGCTTGACGACTGCTTCGATGCTGTTTTGTAACTTGAACTCTTGCTGTTTGGACGAGATCGGCTTTTTTAAGAGTTGTAATTCTTCGGCTATCGAGTAGAGCAGGCCGCTCTTCTTCCATAAGGTGGCGGACGGCATTTCATAGAATAGCGCAGTGCTGCGCAGACAGTATCCCACGAGTTGCAATGCGTAAAATATCGCTTGTTGGTTTTGCAATGTATCGAGTTGCTTGGTCTCGACAGTATGGCAAAAAGCCAGACTCAAATGCCTAAGTAATTGGATAGCTAGTTTCGCAATTTTAAGCGCTTTAGTGTTCGTAGCTATGTCTGCTTCGGCGCGCGCCACGTTGGTCAGGCCATTGGATAAGTGTAATGTCAGAGGCGTTAAATTGATGAGGATCGGCAGTACGTTTGCCGCTGTGCCATGGTAGCGGGTCAATTGCTTTAGAACTTGATTCAACAGGTTTGCGGCGTTCGCCGCCGGTAGCGCGCTTAATGAACTAATCCATCCAGCGAGGGATTGGGTTGAGAGCTCAAAAGGCAGCGATGCGTTATCGGTCATGGACTTGCGAGTTAAGTTGTGTTGAAAACATGAGCTCAGTTTAGTTCAGAATGATCCTAACGGCAGTTGCCAATTTTACGAAAACCCCGCAGCTGCATAAAATGCCGATTCCATCGAATAAACACAGCGAAGTAATGAAGCGAATATTGGATTTTAAGTGGGAACTCGCCGCGCCGGTTTTTGGGGCACTGCTCACCATGGCCTTTGCACCCTACGATTTTGCCTACGGCGCAGTCGTCGCACTGATTTTCATTTATTGGGTTTGGCAGCAGCAAGCGCCAAATCGAGCGGCGCTCAGTGGCTATTTGTTTGGTTTGGGCTTGTTCGGTTCCGGCATTTGGTGGACGTATATCAGTATTCACGATTTCGGCGGTGGCGACCCGTACAGTTCAATTGCGCTGACCGCTTTATTAGTGGCGGTTTGGGCTTTATTCCCGGCTTTAACCGGCTGGTTTATCGCCAAAACTTTGAGACAGTCCGGGGCATGGATGCGGCTAGCCTCAGCCGCTGCAACGTGGGTAGGCATAGAGTATTTTCGCGGTTATTGGTTGTTAAACGGTTTTCCTTGGTTACAGATTGCCTACAGCCAGTTGTCGACACCGTTGGCTGGCTACGCGCCATTAGTCGGGGTTTATGGCATTGGTTTTTTTTTGGCTTTGTCGGCGTTCTCGGTGGTGGACATGCTGTGTGGCAAATTGCGGATCTTGCCGGGGCTGATGGTTTTAGGATTAATTTGGGCTGGCGGTGCCTATCTGCAAACCCTGTCATGGACGCAAGCCGCTGGCGCGCCGATCAAAGTGACATTGGTGCAAGGCAATATAGGCCAGGATCAGAAATGGCAAAAAAATCAGAAGCTCAACACACTTAGACTTTATCAAGAGCTTACCGAACAGCATTGGGATTCAGATGTGATCATCTGGCCGGAAACCTCGATTCCGGCCTTTCTATCCCAAGTTAAAGAACTCTACATTGATCCTCTCCAAACTGCTGCGCAGACCCGTGGTGTTGATTTGGTCGTTGGACTGCCGAGCAGCGGGCGGGGTAAGGATTACTACAACAGCGTAATGACCTTGGGTGAAAAGCAGGCGCTCTATCACAAAAACCATCTGCTGCCCTTCGGTGAATATTTGCCGCTTCAGCCTTTATCCGGCTGGGTATTGGATAAATTGCAAATTCCGCTCGGCGATTTTGCCGCTGGGGGCGACCGGCAAACTTTATTGCGGGCGGGCGGTCACGCCTTTGTAACCACAATATGCTATGAAGATGCTTTTGGCGAGTTGGTTGCCCGGCAAGTTGCAGATGCCGGTTATATAGTGAATATGACCAACGATGCGTGGTTCGGCGACTCGTCGCAGCCGCATCAACATATGCAAATGGCCCAAATGCGTGCGCTGGAGACAGGCCGCTATTTAGTGCGCGCCACCAACACCGGTGTCACTGGATTTGTCGGTCCTGATGGTGGATTGCGTAAGCAAGCGCCCTTATTCCAAACCACAACATTGACCGACTATATCGTGCCAATGACCGGTCGGACGCCTTATGTGATGCTGGGGGATAAAGGTTTCTTTGGGCTGTTGGTGCTATTGCTGCTGGCGACTTATGCCGGCAATCGTTGCTTGAATGCGGGCATTTTCAAACAGCGGGCTGAAGCCGTTCACCATCGCGGCGATTGATTTTGCAAACATCCGTCAGTGGAATATTTATGGCTTATAAGCAGTGCAAATCTGGAGTTCTGGCGGGAGCGTTGCTCTTGGCCTCCGGTAATTCTGAGTCTGAAACGCTTTTAGAAACGCCTGCGTTCTGGTTGGAGTCAGGGCAAAACAGCGTCAAGACCGCGGAGCGACTTACAGTCAACAACGCATTTGCCAAAAACGTGGTGCTGTTCGTCGGCGACGGGATGGGCATTGCGACTATTACGGCGGCGCGTATTTTGGAAGGGCAGCGCAAGCCCGACAATCGCGGCGGAGAGGAAAACGCCTTGAGTTTCGAAGCGGCGCCTTATGTCGCCTTAGCGAAAACCTATAGTGTCAATCAACAAACACCGGATTCAGCGCCGACTATGTCGGCCATTATTACGGGTGTAAAAACCAACGATGGCGAATTGTCTGTTGGCATGCAGGTGGCTCGCCGGGAAAAAAGCGCCAATATTATTAATACCTACAAAGTTAAAACCTTACTGGAACAAGCTGAGGAAAAAGGCTTATCAACTGGCGTAGTCTCTACAGCGCGTCTCACTCATGCGACCCCGGCGGCCTGTTATGCACATAGCTCGGAACGTGATTGGGAGTCCGATGCGCAAGTTCCGGCTGGGGCGACTGTCAGGGATATTGCCAAGCAATTATTGGAATTTGGCTACGGTAATGGCCTGGAAGTGGCTTTAGGCGGCGGGCGCGGCATGTTTTTGCCTAATACCACGCCGGACCCGGAAGATAGTGGCAAGTTTGGTGGCCGTAGTGATGGTCTAGATTTGACACAGCGGTGGTTAACCCAATACCCGAAATCTGCCTACGTTTATAACAAGGCCGGGTTCGAGGCCGTAGATCCAAAGCAGACCGAGCATTTGCTGGGCTTGTTCGAGCGTTCTCACATGGAATACGAGCATGATAGGCCGAACGATAAAGGAGGGGAGCCTTCGTTGACCGAGATGACTGAAAAGGCCATCGATATTTTGTCAAAAAATAAAAAAGGCTTTGTGCTGATGGTGGAGGCCGGTCGTATCGATCATGCTCATCATGCCGGGAATGCGTTTAGAGCTTTGACGGAAACGGTGGAGCTATCCAACGCAGTGCGCAGGGCGCTGGAAAAAACCAATCCTAAAGATACATTAATCATCGTTACTGCTGATCACAGTCATACATTTACTATCGCCGGCTATCCGGAACGGGGCAATCCCATTATGGGGTTGGTTAAACAACCGGGTGAAACCGGTTTTGCCAAGGACAGTAATGGTCTGCCTTATGCCACTCTGGGATATGCTAATGGACCTGGCTATCGAGGCCAAAATGGTCGTCCCGATCTAAGCGCTATTGATACCACTCATCCCGATTTTCTGCAGGAGGCACTGGTGCCTCTAGCCAGCGAAACACATGGTGCCGAAGATGTAGCGATTTTCGCGTTTGGTCCCAAAGCGCATCTGTTTCATGGCGTACAAGAGCAAAGTTATATCTATCACGTCATGGCACATGCATTGAAATTCGAGGCAGGTCGGTAAGCATTGACCAACCTTGAAATTAGGATTGTCAGCCCATAACAAGGCAAAAGCATTCAGCAGCTTTTTTATTTCGACTATGTAGTGGCGCCCAATGGCACGCGTGCGCACTATATCAGCGTCGTATCGCAATTTTAAAAAATCATGGCAAATTGCAATACGGCCGAGCCGATTGCTTAGCCCAGTAATAATCCAATCTTAATTTACTCGTAATGTAGATTTAAGAAAGGGTGAATAAAGTAACTACACACAAAAGAACCTAACTATTCAGATTAGGCTGTTATAAGGAAAAATTATGGACAATACAAAATCGATACCAATAACCAACAATACTGATGATACTTGCTGCGACCATGCGAGTTTGACCATGGAATTCGCCTACGGCTCGCCAACCGGAAATTTTATTTGTATGGAATGTGGGCGTCTGTTATCTACTTCCGCGACTCGGCAGACGGCACCCGTTCATCACACTATGCCGCCAAAAACTATGTCGCCGTTAAGATTGCCTGTATTTATAGTTTAGGCATTACCAAAAAACCGAAATCCAAGTGCATAAAACATAAAAAGCCGGGCGTTATCCCGGCTCTATTTATCCGATCTTTATATAATAGTGTTTGAAGAATTCAAGTCTTGTTGCTTGATTGAATCAGCCTGATTTTACGTCTCAACATTCCGCCGTGCATCAACCCCAAACTTAGCCAATCCCTGGATTATTCCGAACAAGAATGATGCAAAACTATGGTTAATTCCTATTAATATGAATGGGGAATTTATTTCTAAAACGCGCTCTACAAACTCCCGTGTGCCGTTTTTCTGTTGTCTCCAACTCAATAGCGTTTTGAATTGGATGGCAGTCTGGCACCTGCACCATCTCAAATCGGCTAAGGTCTTGACGCGATGGCGAACAGATTAACATTTGGCTTTGGTGAAGAGAGGATTACCGCCACAGATGAGCGATGCCTGCCATTGCTGACCAAAAATGTCAGGTAACTGCCAATTCTGGCACTACTAGGCTGACAAAAATTGTCATTCTGGACGTGGCGATTGCAGCGGTGAAAGAAATTCTATTCCCCTTAACGTGGTGCGAAGTTTGCTTTGTAACAGCTGTCAAGTGAGGTTGACATACTTTCTGGTTCGGGACAATGTCGGACTAATCACTGATTGTAAGTTTACGGTTTCAATTGCTTATGCAATTTGACCAAGCCTCTTGCTTTTACAGATAAACTGCACATTAGGGTATTACGATGATTAGTAAATTCGGCAAATCCAACGCATTTAAAAACCGTAACGCGGGCTTTCAAGCAAACCCAATTTATCTTTATGAAATTGATCGTCGAGTCGAAACGGCAAATTGGTTAAAGCAAGATATTCAACAATTACACAACAAATCAAAAAAATATCCGATTGTGTTAGTAAGTGCTTCAAGTGCTCAGTGAGCAAACATTAGCTCGCTACAGCATCGGCACCAAATCCAACTCGAACATAATGGCGTCTTCTTTACCGTTCTTCGCCGGATAATAGTTTTTGCGGATGCCGATCTCTCGGAAGCCGGTTTTTCGGTAAAGTTGAATCGCGCCGGGATTGCTGGGCCGGACTTCCAAAAAAATCTTTTCGGCGCGGGGACGAGCGTATTCGATGAGGTGTTGCAACATTTTTCGACCGGCACCTTGACGTTGAAAGTCCGGGTTGACGCTAATGTTCATGATGTGCGCTTCGCCCGCCGCTACATTGATGATGCAATAGCCTACTATGCAGTCATCGGGCGCTTCGCATACCCAGCAGGTATAAGTCATGGTGCGGAAACAATCCTTAAATATGCCTTCCGACCAGGGAAATTCGTAGTTTGATGCTTCGATCTTCAGCACGCTGGGCAAATCGGCGTGATCCATTTTACGTAAACGCATTAAGTCTTTGCTATCTAAGGAATCGGGAAACACTTTTGCGTAAAACTCGCGGTCTGCATCGTAAATGAAGGCATCTTTTATTTTATGTAACAGTTTCCACATGTGGTTATGTCTTTAGTTTTTGGTAGACCCTTAGGGCAAACTGTAAATCGCTCCAAGCTTTGGCTTTTTCCAGCAAGGAACGTAACAAGTAAGCCGGGTGATGGATGACAATTAAAGGCACGTTGCCAAGTTGATGCTCGACACCGCGCAATTGTGCCAGAGGCCGCTGGGTGTTCAGCAAGTTTTGCGCGGCAATGCGGCCCACAGCTAAAATTATTTTTGGCTGTATCAAATCGATTTGCTGTTGCAAAAAGTGGTTGCAGGCAGCGATCTCTTCCGCTTGTGGGTCGCGGTTGTTGGGCGGTCGGCACTTCAACATATTGGCTATGTAGACGTCTTCCCGCTTTAAGTTTATGGCTCGTAACATCTCGGTTAACAACTGACCGGCCTTGCCGACGAATGGCTCGCCCTGTAAATCTTCATTCTGGCCGGGCGCTTCGCCAATCAGCATCCAGCTTGCCTGTTTATTGCCTACGCCGAATACTGTCTGGGTGCGAGTTTCGCAGAGCGAGCAGGCTCTGCACAATGATACCTCGTGTTGAAGGTCTTTCCAGATGGGGTCGTTGGCGTGGGCAAATTGCGATGCAGCCGAATGGCGCGGAAAATCAGCGCTAACGGTTTCCATGGCGTTTGCTGCCGTTTGCATCGAATGCTGTTCTTGATAGGCTTCGGGGTGTTCAGCCCATCCTCCGCTTTCGAACGTATTCTCAGGATGATCGGTTGCTTGCCCAATAGCGACAGGTTGATGCCTAGTTACCCAGACATCAATGCCCATCGCCTCCAGATATTGCAAGCCGGTCGCGTTATCCATGGTGGCTCAACAATCAAACGTCGCCTTTTTGCGGATGCTGGCGTTGGTCTGGTGTTTGCAGTTTGTTTACTGCATTGATGTAAGCCTTGGCCGAGGCGATCACGATGTCGGTGTCGGCGCCTGAGCCATTGACAATCCTGCCTGCGTTTTCCAATCGCACCGTTACTTCGCCTTGGGCATCGGTGCCAGTGGTAATGTTGTTTACCGAGTACAACGCCAAAGTCGCCCCGGTTTTCACCAAGCTTTCGATGGCTTTCAAACTGGCATCCACCGCCCCGCCGCCTTGGCCGGAGCCGGTCACTTCCTTGCCGTCAACGCGTATGGTAACGGTAGCATTGGGTACTTCGCCGGTTTCTGAGCAGACTTTTAAGGCTACTAATTTAATGTGTTCGTCTTCGGATTCGAAACCTTGCTCGGATATCAAGGCCTGTAAGTCTTCGTCGAAAATATCGTGCTTTTTGTCCGCGAGTTGTTTGAAGCGGAAAAACGCATCGTTCAAATCCGCTTCGCTGGCAAAGTCTACGCCCAATTCTGCCATTCGGGTTTTGAAGGCGTTGCGTCCGGAGTGTTTACCGAGCACCATGCGGTTGGTTGTCCAACCCACATCTTCGGCACGCATGATCTCGTAAGTTTCACGATTTTTAAGCACGCCGTCTTGGTGAATCCCGGATTCGTGGGCAAAGGCGTTTGCGCCGACGATGGCTTTGTTGGGCTGCACCGGAAAACCAGTGATAGATGACACCAGCTTCGAGCAGGTGACAATCTCTCGCGCATCCAGGTCGGTATCGCAACCGAAAAAATCTTGCCGAGTGCGCACAGCCATCACCACTTCCTCCAAAGAGGCATTGCCGGCACGTTCGCCCAAACCGTTAATCGTACACTCGACTTGACGCGCGCCGTTCATTACCGCCGACAAAGAATTCGCAACAGCTAAGCCCAAATCGTTGTGGCAGTGCACGGAGAAAATCGCCTTGTCGGCGTTGGGGATGCGTTTGATCAAATTAGCGATGGTCGCGCCGAACTGTTGCGGCATGCTGTAGCCCACCGTGTCGGGGATGTTCAGCGTGGTCGCGCCGGCATCGATCACTGCTTCCAAAATTCGGCACAAGAAGTCTTCTTCTGAACGACCTGCATCTTCCGGTGAGAACTCGACATTATCGGTGTACTGGCGGGCGCGCTTTACTGCGCGAACCGCATATTCGATCACCTGATCCGGCTGCATATTCAGCTTCTTTTGCATGTGAATCGGTGACGTGGCAATAAAGGTGTGAATGCGCGAGCTTTTCGCACCTTTCAACGCTTCGCCAGCCCGGTCGATATCTTTATCCAGCGCGCGTGCCAAACCACAAACTGTGCTGTCCTTGATTGCATCGGCCACCGCTTGCACCGCTTCGAAATCGCCTTGGCTGGCTGCCGGGAAGCCGGCTTCGATTACGTCGACTCTCATGCGCTCTAGGGCGCGAGCAATACGAACTTTTTCATCGCGCGTCATTGATGCGCCGGGACTTTGCTCGCCATCGCGCAAAGTGGTGTCGAATATGATTAATTTGTCTTTCATGAGAACTCCGTTCATGAAATGTTCGGCGCTTAGGCCGAGAAAACAGAAAAGGGTTGTATTGTTTAGGTGAAGATAGAGTGCGCCCCTCAGGGCAGCAATCTCAGGGACAGGCCGAACAAGCATCTGCCAATGGCTGGCATGGAATCTAATATTTTATAAAAAATGATCGTCTGATTGTTCATGGTCAGAAACTATACTTGAATGCCGAGTGCGGCTCAAGCTTATGGTGATGTTGTGGCATATTCGTTGTTCGGTGATTAGTGTGATCCGCAATATCGACAGGCTATTTTTTTTTCTTGGCAAAAAAACTCAATCCACAGCTATAAGCAGCATGCGCTAAAAACTTAAGCTGAAGAAAAGTCAAACCGTAACGCAAACTGTTCAGCATCGTCTTAAGCGCTAACATGCCTTGGTTTTGATTGATATATTCCCAACTTAAGTCTTGAGCGGACTGAATGTAGTTGCGTCTGAGAAGTTTGGCCAGTTCCGGTCTGGTATTCCTGTTAATCAGTTGTCCTTTAATTTCCAGATTGGATAGCGAGTGATCCAGGCGACGACGAGGCTGAGATGAGTATCCTTGGCCGGCGCTTCGCTGACGGTACAAGCCCTCAGTCAGTAATCCGCAGCGACCGATTAGCGCAGCGCGCAAGGCCCAGTCGCAATCCCAAAGAAGACAGTCTTCCTGGTATAAACCGATTCGCTTAAGATGTTCAAGGCTGGTCACCGGACGTTGAAAAGCCATTGGAACCCGTTTTAGCAGGGCTTTGAAAAGTCGATCTTCGTCGAATTCCAGCAGGGTTTCTGTGATCGGTGTGCCTGCCACATCGGCCAATATTTTGTTCATGGCCTCAGTATAGTATTCGTGCGTCCATTTTGAATTTGGGCCAAACCAAGCAACGCCCATGAACAGCGTGCTAATTTGCGGATATATTTGTAGTGTTGAGACAGCACTTTCTAAGTAACGGCTAGCATAGAGGTCATCATCATCAAGGAAGGCGATATATTTCCCACTGGCAGCTTTGATGCCGGTGTTTTTTGCCGCAGCGCCTCCTCGAGAATTGACGTGCCGCAGCACTCTGATTTTAGATCCAAATTTTTCTTGAAGTTCTGTCTGATCTACTGGTGGGCTTGAATAATCATCGACGACAATCAACTCCCAATCGAATAAGGTTTGATCAACTACGCTGCTAATAGCTTCGTGTAAAAGATCGGGGCGATTGTGGGTGGGTATAATGATGGTAACTAAGCAACTCATGGTTTGATTGGTCGAGTTAAGTATTTTTTAAGTTCAATAACGAGAAGTACTATAGACCAGCTTAGCCGCTCAGCAGATAGATAAATACTTATTTTGAAAATTCTGTTAATGCAGATTCCCATTTAGTAAAGTGGGTCACCCGTTTTGGGCGGTCATATACTCCCAAGTTTGCTAAAGTCACAATAACGTCGATTCTGCATTGAAATCCAGTCTGTAAGCCACAGGATTGATCGATCAATATATTCAAAAATTTGATTACGTTTCAATCAATATATCACTAGCCTGCCACTACCTATTCATTTGAGATTAAACTAAACATTCAACTAGCCGGATTTAAAGCTGACATTCTGCATTTATTCGTGTTCTTGCTGAAGGTGCAAAACCTCAGCAGAGCAATTCATGAATGCGCCGATTAAATCTTGCTGTTGTTTCCGATAATAAAGTTCTATTTCTTCAGGTATTTGATACTCAAAAAAAAGCGTCAGTGCTTGCAGCATAACCACCGAGTTCTGAATAATGCCCATAGAGGTTAAATGGCTTTTCAGCTTGCTCGAGTCTATTTTCGCCAAGGCTAAATCTAGAGATTCTATAGCCAATAAGGTGTAGCGCAGTTTCTTAACGGCGATGCGCAGATGGTGAATACTCTCAGGGTTGGCTGGATCCAATGCTTCATAGCGATTGATGACCGTACCGTATATGTCATCAATAGCCTTGGGCAATGCCTGCGTTAGATCGGTGTGGGTTGTTTGAGTTTTGAAGTGCTTGGCTGCTTTTTTGAGTTTTCGCCGCAATTTGGGTTGATACAAACCGGTAATAAAACACTGATTTTCCGATAGCAAGCTCTGCTCGCAACGATGCATCTGGGCTAAAAATGGCTCCAATTCAGGGAGTATAGGCAGGGTCTTGGCTGCTTCGAACAGCATGACTTGAGTGTCGCGCAATTGGTCGAAACCGTCGAGTTGCTTTTTCAGGGATTTGCGGATTATCAGCAGGATGGCCTGCGGCGCCAGGGTATGCAGTAACTCGATAAGGGCCAACAACCGCCGGGTACTGACACGTAATTCGTGGACGTTATCTTCATTGGCAGTTTGGCGGCAGGCTTTCAAGCGTTTGCGATATTGGCGCCAGTGCTTTTCCAGCGCATCTAACAGTGGCTTGCCGCCAATATTATGCATCAGCTAACTTTTGCGACTTTGTAGCTTACGCTTACGCAAAACCAAGGTAACGATGGGGCCTGATACCGCGTAGCCAACCGATAACAAAAAAAGCATGCGCTGTGGTTGCGCTAAAACGAAACTAATCACCAGCATGGCAATGATGGCCACTATGAACGGCACTTTGTTTTTGAAATCGATTTCTTTAAAACTGGAATAGCGAAAATTGCTGACCATCAGTAAGCCGGTGCTAATTGTTGTCAGCAGCACTAAATATTTGATGTTTTCGACGTTGTACTCGTTTTCCACGCAGAACCACAATCCGCCCGCCAGAATAGCCGCCGCCGCCGGACTGGGCAGACCTTGAAAATAACGTTTATCCGCCACTTCCACCTGCGTATTAAAGCGCGCCAAGCGCAGAGCACCGCCAGCCATGTGCACAAACGCAGCGAATAGACCGGCTTGGCCCATGCTGGACAGGGTCCAAAGGTACATCACAATCGCCGGTGCGGCGCCAAACGAGACCATGTCGGACAAACTATCGTACTGCACGCCGAATTCGCTTTGAGTGTTGGTTAGTCGGGCAACCCTACCGTCTAGACCGTCCAGCACCATGGCGATGAACATGGAGATTGCTGCAGTTTCGAATCGGCCGTTAATCGCTGACGTGATCGCATAAAACCCGGCAAACATAGCCCCCGTGGTAAACAGATTGGGCAGTAAGTAAATGCCACGATGACGCGTAAGCGGTTGCTTCTTGATCATAATGTCTCTACAAAGGTTGAAAAGTTGGCGGCATTGTACATGCTGAATATGACAGCTGCTTAACTAAATACCGGGCAATTGGTTTCAAAATTTCCACAAAAGTACGACCTGTGGCACGGAGTCACGCAAGCCCTTAATGCCGTATTTGTTGTGCCAGTATTGGTATTCGATACCCAGGTACAGATGGTCACTATTGCCCCATAAGTCGCCAATGTCCAGTCTTAACTGCGGCTGTGCCAAGGCTTGACGGGCGGCGCGATCGCCTTTCTTACCGATAAAGTCGGCGAAACCTTCAAAACTCCATTTGCTGCCGGCGATTTCAAACGGCAACTGCCACACCGGCGTAATTTGCCAGGAGGTGCCGATGTCGTCAGGTTCGGTGACTCGTTGCCGCAGAAAATCGACATTGAAATAAGCAAAGCCCGGAAGATCGAAATCCACGGATACCCCATAAAGCCAGGCTCGGAAACCACTTTGGCCGCTGTTCAGGTTTTCCCCGAGATTGACGCCGCCGGTTATGCCAAGGTCTTTGATTAAACCCAATGCCAAATCCAGACCGCTGATTTTGCTGAGGCTAAACGTACTATAAACCTCACCGTACAGGTTGGTTTGCGCTGGCTGGCCGGACTCGGTAAACAGCGTATCCATAAAGAAAAAATTGCGACCATACGTCCAGCCGTGGGCATGGGTTAGGGTAATGATCGACTGGCTAACGTTCTCTGGATTGAAAGGTTCGGTGTAATTGCTGCCATGGAGATATTGAATCTCGCTGTTGCTCCATTGTAAAAACTCAGCAGAGCACTTGGGTGCCAAGGTCGCGGTTATGAGCCCGAGACAAAGCCGGATTAAGCGATAGGTATCGGGCATTGGGTAAACCAAGAGGCAAAAAAAAGCCCATCGTGAAGATGGGCTTTAATCCTAGCCGATAAGCTTAGTTTTTGCTTTTATCGACGATTTGGTTAGCTTTGATCCAAGGCATCATGCCCCGCAATTTCGCGCCAACGACTTCGATAGGATGCTCGGCATTCAGACGGCGGCGTGCAGTCATCTCAGGGTAGCCGGTTTGGCCTTCCAGGATAAATTGTTTAGCGTATTTGCCTTGTTGAATGTCTTCCAGGGCTTGTTTCATTGCCCAACGGCTTTCTTCGTTGATCACTTTCGGGCCGGTGACGTATTCGCCATATTCCGCGTTGTTAGAGATCGAGTAGTTCATGTTGGCGATGCCACCTTCGTACATCAAGTCCACGATCAATTTCAATTCGTGCAAGCACTCGAAATAGGCCATTTCAGGTGGGTAGCCCGCTTCGGTCAGGGTCTCAAAACCGGCTTTTACCAGTTCCACCGCGCCACCGCACAATACCGCTTGTTCGCCGAATAAATCGGTTTCGGTTTCGTCACGGAAAGTAGTTTCGATGATGCCAGAGCGGCCGCCGCCAATGGCTGATGCATAAGATAAGCAGATGGCTTTGGCCATGCCGGACGCATCTTGGTGAATCGCGATCAAATCAGGAATACCGCCGCCTTTGACGAACTCTGAACGCACAGTGTGGCCTGGCGCTTTTGGGGCGATCATGATCACGTCCAGGTCCTTGCGGGGCACGACTTGGTTATACAAAATCGCGAAGCCGTGCGCGAATGCCAAAGCAGCGCCTTGTTTGATGTTGGGCTCGATTTCTTCTTTGTATAACTTGGATTGAAACTCGTCTGGGGTCAGGATCATAACTACGTCGGCGCCGGCGATGGCTTCCGGAACGTCTTTTACGGTCAAGCCGCTGGCTTGGGCTTTGGCGACTGACGCTGAGCTGGCGCGCAAGCCGACGACGACGTCAACGCCTGAGTCTTTCAGATTGTTGGCGTGCGCGTGGCCTTGTGAGCCGTAGCCGATAATCGCTACTTTTTTGGCTCTAATAACAGAAAGGTCGGCGTCTTTATCGTAATAAACTTGCATAGGTTTTCTCGTTGCTGGGTAAATAATAAATGTTACAGATGTAAGCCTTTTTCGCCACGGGAGATGCCGGTCGGGCCGGAACGCACCACTTCTATGATGCTGCCTTCTTCAAAGCCATGGACAAAGGCGTCTAGTTTGCTGGATTGACCGGTCATTTCCACCACATAACTGTTGGCGGTAACGTCGATGATTTTGCCGCGGAAGATGTCGACCATGCGCTTTACTTCCTCGCGCGTGTCATGGCTGGTTTTGATTTTTACCAGCATCAACTCGCGTTCGATGTGCGCAGATTCCGCCAAATCGATCAACTTCACCACGTCTATTAACTTGTTTAGTTGCTTGGTGATTTGTTCGATGATTTCGTCGCTGCCGCTGGTGACCAATGTCATCCGCGACAGACTTGGGTCTTCGGTCGGCGCCACAGTCAAGGACTCAATGTTATAGCCGCGCGCGGAAAACAAGCCCGCCACGCGCGACAAGGCGCCGGATTCGTTTTCGATCAGGATAGAAATTATGTGCCTCATTATGACAACTCCCTGTCTACCGGGGTGCCGGGTGCGACGCGCAATTTCATGTCGTGGTGGCCTTTGCCTGCTTCTATCATGGGGTAAACGTTTTCGGTACGGTCGGTGATGAAATCCAGGAAGACGGTTCTATCTTTTAAGGCAAATGCTTCTTCCAGAGCGCCGCGCACATCTTCCGGCTTTTCGATCAGCATGCCGACATGGCCGTACGCCTCAGCCAGTTTGACGAAGTCGGGGATGGTGTCCATATAAGACTGCGAATAGCGGCTTTCGTAAGAAAACTCCTGCCACTGCCGCACCATACCCATGTAACGGTTGTTCAGGTTAATAATTTTTACCGGTGCATGGTATTGCAAGGCGGTAGACAGTTCCTGAATACACATTTGGATGCTGGCTTCGCCAGTAATACAGGCAACATGGGATTCAGGGAAGGCCAGTTTTACCCCGATCGCAGCTGGTAAACCAAAGCCCATGGTGCCTAAACCACCGGAGTTGATCCAGCGCCGTGGCTTATCGAAGTGATAATACTGGGCTGCATACATTTGGTGTTGACCTACATCCGATGTGACATAAGCTTGGCCATGAGTGACCTGATACAACTGCTCCACCACATATTGCGGTTTGATTACTGCGCTGCTGCGGTCGTATTCCAGGCAATGCACATCTCGCCAGCTTTGAATTAGCTGCCACCAGGACTCCAATGCTGCCTTGGATGGCTTGATTTTACTGTCTTTGATCAGTTCTATCATCAGCTCCAGCACAGGCTTGACTTCGCCGACGATGGGGACATCGACCTTAACGGTTTTGGATATTGAGGCCGGATCGACGTCGATATGGATGATTTTCGCGTAAGGACAAAACTCGGCTAGTTTACCGGTGACCCGATCATCGAAGCGAGCGCCAACGGCCAGAATCACATCGGCTTCGTGCATGCCCATGTTGGCTTCGTAGGTGCCGTGCATGCCGAGCATGCCGACAAACAGTTTATCAGTGGCTGGATAACCGCCCAAACCCATTAAGGTATTGGTAATCGGATAGCCGAGCAATTGAGTTAACTCCGTCAGTTCCTTATGCGCTTCACCCAGAATCACGCCGCCGCCCGAATAAATCATCGGTCGCTGCGCGGTTACCAGCATCTCCACCGCCCGCTTGATCTGGCCTTTATGACCTGTGACTACCGGGTTGTAAGAGCGCATGCTGATTTTTTTCGGGTATTTGTAAGGTACCTTGATCTTCGGGTCGGTCATGTCCTTAGGCACGTCGACCAACACCGGGCCAGGACGCCCTGTGGTCGCCACGTAAAAGGCTTTTTTCATGGTCTCGGCCAGGTCGTTGACGTCTTTGACCAGGAAGTTGTGCTTCACGCAGGGTCGGGTGATCCCCACCGTATCGACTTCCTGAAACGCATCGCTGCCTATGACCGGCGACGGTACTTGTCCCGAGATAATCACCATCGGGATCGAATCCATATAGGCTGTGGCAATACCGGTGACGGCATTGGTTGCGCCTGGCCCCGAGGTGACCAGCACCACCCCTGGTTTGCCCGTCGCACGGGCATAAGCGTCGGCCGCGTGGGCTGCCGCTTGCTCGTGTCTGACCAGGATATGTTTCACTTCGTCTTGATGGAAAATGGCATCATAGATGTGCAAGACAGAGCCACCCGGATAGCCAAATACAAATTCGACACCTTCATCTTTAAGACATTGGACAATAATATGTCCGCCACTGAGTTCCAATTTTACGTCCTCAAAAAACTAATCGATCGGGGAAATGCAGATTTTACAAAAAAGGTTGGATAAGCTACTGTTTTTGGCCCTTCTCGTCAAGGAAAAACCAAGGGTTTCACTTGGGTTTTGTTGTCTATTGAACGGTTTTGCCGTCAGCAATTCGGCCCGAACGAAAAATTGCCGCTCAGAGCAAAGGCATTGATTAACAGTTTACGCCACGACAAGCGTTGGCGAGCATATAAAGGATATTTAAGCTGGATTACTTCACTCTCGATCTGCTCAAACAAAATCATCCGGCTTGGCGTCTGCTTAATTCGCCGCATGCGCCGCTGCTTGCCGGTTTTCTGCATCGGGCCTTTGTCATGCCAAACCAGCGTTTGATTGGGCAAGCCGATCTTGCCGAGGCATTGGAAGACGAATTGTTCGGCCTGCGTGAGCAATTGGGAAACGACATCTTTCCGAAGTCGGCGTTGGACTACCTCAACGATTGGGCCGGCAACGACAAAGGCTGGTTACGCAAATTCTACCGCCAAGGCTCCGACGAGCCTTACTTCGACCTGACCCCGGCCACCGAAAAAGCCATTGCCTGGCTGAATAGCCTGACCGAACGCAGCTTTGTCGGCACTGAATCGCGGCTGTTGACCCTGTTCGAATTGCTCAAGCAAATCAGCGAAGGCAGCGAAACCGACCCGGAAACCCGCATCGCTGAATTGCGCAAGCGCCGCGCCGACATCGACTTCGAAATCGCCCGCATCGAAACTGGCGACTTGGCTCTGCTGGACGACACCGCACTGAAAGACCGCTTTCAACAATTCACCAATCTAGCCCGCGAACTGCTCAGCGATTTTCGCGAAGTCGAGCATAACTTTCGTGGCCTGGACCGCAGGGTCCGCGAACGCATCGCGCTGTGGGAAGGCGGCAAAGGCAAGCTTTTGGAGGAAATCATGGGCGAACGCGATGCGATTGCCGATTCCGACCAGGGCCGCAGCTTCCGTGCTTTTTGGGACTTTCTGATGTCCAGCCGCCGCCAGGAAGAACTATCAGCGCTGTTGGAAAGGGTGCTTACCCTGGAGCCTGTCGCCGAACTCAAGCCCGATGCGCGGCTGCGCCGCATTCATTACGATTGGTTGGAGGCCGGCGAACATACTCAGCGCACCGTAGCCGAATTAAGCCGACAACTACGTCGCTTCCTGGATGACCAAGCCTGGCTGGAAAACCGGCGCATCATGGAAATACTGCACGGCATAGAAGCCAAGGCCGTGGCCTTGCGCGACAGCCAGCCGGCCGGCGAGGTGATGAGCATCGCCGCAGCTGCTGCCGACATCGAACTGCCGATGGAGCGGCCGCTACATACGCCGACGGTCAAACCAAAGATCGCCGATATGGTCTTGGCGGATGGCGCGGATGACATAGACGCCGCCGCGCTATTCTCGCAAGTCGTCATCGACAAAGCCCAATTGGCCCATCACATCCGCCACACTCTGCAAGACAAAGCGCAAATCACCCTAGCCGAACTCTGCCGCTCCAGACCACTACAACACGGCCTGGCCGAACTCGTCGCTTACTTGCAACTTGGCGGCGACAGCTTTAAAACCACGGTTGATGAAGGTGCCGAAGACCTGATCGTGTGGCAAACGTCGGATGGCGAGGGACGCGAATTAAGCCGGCAGGCGCGGTTGCCGAGGGTGATATTTGTCAGGTAAGCAAACTACCTATTCAGGACGAATAGAACTCTTGCCCTACGCGCCGAATATGCTCGCGTAAATCGGCGTATCAATCTGCGCGTAAAACGATAAATCTAGCGTGTACGGCAGCAGCAAGTCGTCGATTTCCGTTTCGATCCGGCAAAGGTCGGCATAAGTTAAACTCTCGCCGAATAGCGTCAAATCGATGTCGGAACCGGGGCGATAGTTACCCTTGGCCCGCGAACCTTACAAAACCGCGCATTCAACCTGTGGATGTTTGGCAAATACGCATTGAATCGCGCTGATGGTGTGCGGCTTTAAACCAAATCGGTCGCGGGCTTCGGGGCTAATCGCCGCCATCCGGCAAAGTCCGTAGCTTTTGTTGTAACTGAACGAATAAGTCGAAAAAACGTTGCATGATATTCTCGGCTATTGCTTGAGCGGTTTCCTGATTTTACGTATAGCTGGTGCGATTCCGGTCGCGAATCATATCCATCCAGCTGTCACCGTCATTGATCAAACCCAGCTTGAATGCCAGGCGAGTGGCCTCCCGCGAGCCGTAAATATCCTAATGGCCTTTTTCCAGCAAATAATCGCGTAACTCGTTCCAGGCCAGTTCATGGGTATATTCAAAGGCCTGGATCAGGCCTTGTTCTTCCAATTCGTTGAGTTCGCCCTTGTCGATGAACTTGGTCAACTGTGCCAAAGCGTTTTGATAATTGGCGAAGCGCTGTTTCCAGCGGATGTCTTGGTGCATAAGTATGGAGAGTCCTTGATTCGAAAAAGACCTTTGGATTCAGGTGTGACAATTTTAGTGAAAGTTGGCTTAAACCGCGATAACTCTTGATATGAAGTTGATTGGCAAGAGCGACCCGTTACGGTCTATAGTTTAACCAGATTCAATAGCAGCAATTTAATCATTTCCGGCCACTTTCTAATTACTAAGGCAATAAGATGGATGCAGAAATATCAGAGGGCTTATTTGCTACGTACTTGGATAAGTACGAGATGGCTTACACAAGGCACTATCGCGTATCTGGAGACAAGAATGTTGATTTTATGATTGAATTCCCATCTGTCGTTTTTTGCGACGTAAAAGAAGTCCGGGATTCAAGTTCAGATTTTGGAAGTAAAATTGATGCATATGAACATATTAGGGATGATATTTGTAAACTCAGAAAGAAGTTTAAAAATGTGAAACCTCAAGAACCAGTGGTTTTGGTAACAATGAATTTCTCAAGCAGTTTTTTCACTGCTTTTACGGTAGCCCAAGCGATGCTCGGCGACGTTGGCTTTGCAATCTCAAATGGAAATCGGGGAGATGCTAGGCATTTGCCGAGAGGAAACGCAGCAGTAACTAAAAACGGAAATACGGCAATATCAGGCGTTTTGGTTTTTGATGCGAATAGTGGAAATCACAGATACTTGTCAAATCCTTTTTCCTCGTATCCGGTCCCTAATGGCTTCTTTCCTGAAATTAGAGAAATTTAATTGTCTAGAGCTTCAGGGGAAGAACAGTTGGTAAAACTTTCGAAAATCATGTTTTGGGAATATTGTGGCGCAGCGGAGTGTTAAATAAGCCGTAAAATCGGACACATTTCTCGTTCTCTGTGCGCAGAATAAATACGCCGGTTACGGCCATCGTTCAGCAGACAAATGGGACATCAAAATTTTGATCTAAATAATGCAATTGACCAGATTCATGCGGATGAAGCAGGCCAAAGCATCGAAGAATATCGAAAGGGAAAAGCCCAGGGTATGCGAATATCTGAGCAATCAAAAAAATATATTGGCAGACCATCTTCGGAATGGCCAAAAATATTTTTCAATTGGGATGTTTCAAAGAATGGGCAACGCCATTCATTAGATGCCACAAACCAGAAAGATTTCGCGGAAAATTATCCAGAAGGCTTTCTTCTTGGGCATGTATTTATCGAAAATTTCGATGCAAAGTTATGTCATTACAGTCGTAGAAATCACGGTGAGCTATGGGAAGTCGGTTGTAGTGCTAAATTAGCATTCCTAATAGTTTACCTATCTGAGAACCGGAAAATTTCTCCACCATTGGTCAAGCCACTGGATACTGGAGAGGTTATTTTTAATGGTGGTCATCACCGATATGCAATTGCCAAAGAACTTGGCTTAAAAAGGATTCCAATTTATACCAAGCCAGAGTACAAACCTGAAATTGACGTAATTCTCGATGTTGAATGGGAAAGCATGTAATATATATAACACCGCTGATTCATCAAAACCGTTACTCTGCGATCTAGAGTGCTAAACGATGGCTTTCGGTTTGTCAGTCGTCGTTTGCACAAAATCATTGTCCGACTGTTTTTGACCATTGCAATTAATGCCTTGAATTCAATAACAGGCAAGATATTGCAACAAACAATAACTATTGAATCAATCTTTAGCCTGTTTGTCGCTTGCTACCTCTATTTTTCACCGAGTGTCCCATGGGACAAAAAACCAAATACGAACAATATTTAATTTCTCAGTAAATAAGTTTGCTCTTTCTACTCATTCACTGCATAGGCACCCAGCCAACTGGCTTCTGCCTATTTGCTGTGTTGGCCGAATTGGCCGCCGCAGCACTCGCTTTTCGGTCGATAGTTTCAAGCTTTTCTAAAATGTCATCTTGCTTATCTCTCAAACCCATCTCCTTGAGCTTTTCTTGGGCATCAACGCGGCGTTGTTTAATCGCTCCATAGTCAGCAAAATCAGTTGAACTGTTTGGTCGCATTTTAGCGTCACGCTTAAGTTGTTCGACGTACTCGACATTATCTCGCTCAATTTCATCTCTAAGACCTGAAGTCCCTAGAATGCTAACGCTTTTTACTGAAATCGGCTTTTCTTCGCCTTTCATACAGCGACCTTGTTGATAGACAGTTTTGCCATCCACAATACATTTAGTGACAGCAAAAACCGGCTCTGCAATAAGAACTAGTGCTAAAAATATCGTGCTCTTCATAAACGCTCCATATCCGTTTCTCTTCTCTTAAGAATAGGACAATTATCGATTACCATATGTGGATTTTCATGCCCCGTTCATATCTGAGATCATATGAGCTCTGAGCGGGGCGGAGAATATTCCCCGTCCTAAACGTTTCAACGCTATTTTTATATAAATGCAAACGTCAGTTGAATAATCCGCCTGGCTAGCTATTTTCCCGCGCGGCGGTTTCAGACATCAATGGCTTCCCTTTCAATAAACGGCCGCAATTCCGGACGCAAGGCTTTGTCGCTAACCAAATCCACCCGGCACCCCAATTGATCTTCCAGATAAAAATCTACCCCGAAATAACGGGCGGAGGTCGCCGGGCCATCGAAGCCGACCAAAATGTCCACGTCGCTCTTGTCCCCGGCTTCGTCGCGCGCGGTGGAGCCGAATAACGCCAGTTGCGTGACACCAAACCGTTGCGCGACAACGGGGTTGAGTTTTCTCAGTAGCTCTAATGCCTGATTCCGAGTCATAAGGCTTAGTTTGTTAATTTCGTAAAATTCGGCTTTTCCATTCGGCAAGCAATAGTAGCATCCAAAGCCAAAAAGCAGATTGTCTCTATCGGCTATGGTTTTACCCTAAAATACGCCCAATTCAACGTCTGCTCTATCAAACGAAATAACCATGACCGAAACCGACCTAGAGATAGCGCCGCAATACGACCTGTCTGCAGTAGTAATACCATTACTGAAAGGCGTGATTTACCAGGAAGCCGACAGCGCATTATGGGGCGCGTTAATGGCTCTACAAGCCAGGGTGCGGGACTATATTGCGGTATTGGGTTTGGAATTGGTGCTGGATGAGGCGGAGGGCTATGCCTTCCTACGCTCGCGGCAAGTTGCCGGTGACCCGGACGAGGTGGAGCCCAAACTGCCGCGGTTGATTGCTCGCCGGCCTTTGTCGTTTCCGGTCAGTTTATTGCTGGCTTTGCTACGCAAGCGCTTGGCCGAGTTCGATAGAGGTGGCGGCGATACCCGCTTGGTGTTATCTCGCGAGGATATTGTCGAGTTGATCCGGGTGTTTCTGCCGCAAAGTAGCAACGAGGCGCGGCTGATTGATCAGATTGAAACGCACATCAACAAAATCGTTGAGCTGGGCTTTTTGCGTAAGCTCAAGACTAGCTCTAGCCAGGCCGCGACCTTTGAAGTTAGGCGGATACTCAAGGCCTTCGTCGATGCGCAGTGGCTGTCGGAGTTCGACAATCGGCTGGCGGAATATCAACTGCAACTGGTCGGCGGCGCGGAGGGCGGCGAATGATTTATTCGATTATGAGGGCCGCGCTCCGGCAAGGCGGTAGGGCGGATCTGAGCAGCGCATCCGCCAAACTTAAACTTCGACAGGTGGATGTGTTTTGCTTATCCACCCTACATTTTGATTTGTGCGGTTCCTCTCCTGAAAAAAAGCCGGGTAGGGTTACCGTAAAACCAAAAATTGTAACGCCATGAATACCCGTAACGACCTGCAATTATCCCTGGATTTCGTCGAAGACGATGCCTTATCCGGCTTCCGCCTGCAACGCCTGGAAGTCTACAACTGGGGCACTTTCGACGGTCGGGTGTGGAGCTTGCATCTCAATGGTCGCAACGCCCTACTAACCGGCGACATCGGTTCCGGCAAATCGACCTTGGTCGATGCGGTGACTACATTGCTGGTGCCGGCCCATCGCATTGCTTACAACAAGGCGGCCGGTGCCGACAACAAGGAGCGCAGTCTACGTTCCTATGTGCTGGGCCATTACAAATCCGAGCGTAACGAAGTCAGTGGCAGCGCCAAGCCGGTGGCCTTGCGCGATGACACCAGCTATTCAGTGATTCTAGGCGTATTCCACAATGCCGGTTACGACCAGACGGTGACGTTGGCGCAGGTGTTTTGGATCAGTGACCGCCAGGGTCAGCCGGCACGGATATTCGTCGGCGCCGAACGCGATCTGAGTATCAGTCGCGACTTTGCCGATTTCGGCAGCGACATAAGCCTGTTACGCAAAAAACTGCGCGGCTTGGGCGCTGAGTTGCACGACAGCTTTCCGCCTTACGGCGCCTGGTTTCGCCGGCGTTTTGGTATCGATAACGAGCAAGCGCTGGAATTGTTTCATCAAACCGTGTCGATGAAGTCGGTCGGTAATCTGACCGATTTTGTGCGCAGCCATATGCTGGAGCCGTCCGATGTGGCGCCAAGAATTACCGCACTGATTAACCATTTCGACGACCTTAATCGTGCGCACGACGCCGTGCAAAAGGCTAAACGCCAGGTAAATTTGCTGACGCCGCTGGTCGCCGATTGCGATAAGCACTCCCAGTTGATTTTACAAAGTGAGGCTTTACGCGCGTGCCGCGAGGCGCTACGGCCTTATTTTGCCGGCCTTAAAAAAGGTTTGCTGGAAAAACGTCTGGCCGGCTTGGATGAAGAACTGGCCAAACAAACCGCTCAGGTGCAGCGCTTGACCGAGCGCAGGCAGCAACAGCAAAGCGAAGAACACGCGCTACGGCAAAGCATTGCCGAGAATGGCGGTAATCGTATCGCCGACATCGCCAATGACATTCGCCAGCATCAAGAGGAAATGGCCCGCCGCCGCAGTAAGGCCGAGCGTCACGCCCAGCTGTTGGGGGCCTTGGATCTAACTCCGCCAGAGGACGTCGACGGCTTTCTGGCCCAGCAAAAGCAATTCGCTGACTTGTTGGACAAAGCCGGCGCGCGCGAGGCCGAGTTGCAGAATCAGGCCAGCGAAGCCGGCGTGGCCTTTGCTCAGGGAAGGCAGGAGCATCAAGAACTGCAAATCGAGTTGACCAGCCTGAAGGCGCGGCGCAGCAATATAGAAGATACGCAAATCAGGCTCCGGCAAGCCTTGTGCCTAGCCTTGGGCTTGGCCGAAGACGACATGCCCTTCGCCGGCGAGTTGATCCAGGTGCGCGACACGGATCAAGACTGGGAAGGTGCCGCCGAGCGTTTATTACGCAGCTTTGGGCTGTCGCTGCTGGTGCCGGATCAGCATTATGCAGCGGTGGCGGATTGGGTGGATCGGACTCATTTAAAAGGCCGGCTAGTGTATTTCCGGGTGCGGCCCGGCCAGCGCGCCGAATTGCCCAGCCTGCACCTCGATTCTTTAGCCCACAAATTGGCGGTGAAGCCGGATTCGGAATTTTACGACTGGTTGGAGCGGGAGATTGCCCATCGTTTTGATGTGGCTTGTTGCGCGACGCCCGAACAGTTTCGCCGTGAGCAAAAAGCCATCACCCGCGCCGGGCAAATCAAGGCACCGGGCGAACGCCACGAAAAAGACGACCGCCACCGTTTGGAGGACCGCAGCCGTTATGTGCTGGGCTGGTCGAACGCCGCCAAGATTGCCGCGTTGGAAGCCAAGGCGGGTATGATGGAAAAGCGTTTAGCGGAATTGGCTGGCAAACTGGCCGAGATTGACAAGGTGCAAAAAGCGGTCAAGACCCAATTGGATACCTTATCCAAACTGGACGAGTACCGTGATTTTCGGGAGTTGGATTGGCGACCGCTGGCTGGCGAGATCGCCAGATTGGAAGATGAGAAGCGTCAGTTAGAATCGGCTTCCGATCTTCTCAAGCAGTTGACTGAGCGCCTGGAAGCGTTGCAAACGGACCTGCAGGAAACCGAGCGTTTGCACGGCGAAAAAACCAAGGAATTGGGCGGTACCGAGCAACGTAAACAGGCAGCCGAAGCTTTACTGCAACAGACCTTGGATGTCTTGGTCGATGCCGGCGACACGCACGCCGCCCGTTATTCCGAGCTGGACGGAATGCGGATTGAGGCATTGGGCGAGCGGCAGTTGTCGGTCGAATCTTGCGATAATCGCGAACAAGACTACCGCGCCTGGTTGCAGGCTAGGATAGACGCCGAGATCAAGAAACTGGACCGCCTGCGCGATAAAATCATCGACGCGATGCGCGGCTATTGCGCGGCGTTTCCGCTCGATACCCAGGAAGTCGATGTGGCTATTGATGCCGCGGGTGAATATCGCGAAATGCTGGATAAGCTGCAAGCCGACGATTTGCCGCGCTTTGAGGCGCGCTTCAAGGAACTGCTCAACGAAAACACCATCCGCGAGGTCGCTAACTTCCAGTCGCAATTGGCTCGTGAGCGCGAGACCATCAAGGAACGCATCGCTTGCATCAACGAGTCGCTGACGCAGATCGATTACAACACCAGTCGCTACATCGTGATGGAGGCCCAGACTGCGCTTGACGCCGATGTGCGGGATTTTCAATCCGAACTGCGCGCCTGCACCGAGGGGGCGCTGACAGGGTCCGAGGATGCGCAATATTCGGAAGCCAAGTTTTTGCAGGTCAAGGCCATCATCGAGCGCTTCCGCGGCCGCGAAGGCCAGTCCGATCTGGACAAACGCTGGACCAACAAGGTCAGCGACGTGCGCAACTGGTTTACCTTCGGCGCCAGCGAGCGTTGGCGGGAGGACGGCAGCGAATACGAGCACTATTCCGATTCCGGCGGTAAGTCCGGCGGTCAGAAAGAAAAATTGGCCTACACGATTTTGGCCGCCAGCCTCGCTTATCAATTCGGTTTGGAATGGGGCGCGGTACGTTCGCGTTCGTTTCGCTTCGTGGTGATAGACGAGGCCTTTGGCCGCGGTTCGGACGAATCGGCGCAATACGGTTTGCGCTTGTTCGAAAAGCTGAATCTGCAATTATTGATTGTTACGCCCCTGCAAAAAATCCACATTATCGAGCCTTACGTGGCGGCGGTTGGCTTCGTGCATAACGAGGCTGGCCGGGATTCCAAATTGCGTAATCTCAGCATCGAAGAATACCGCGCCGAACGTGCGGCGCGGGCGTGACCCGGCCAAACTGGACCAGCCCGGCCGAACTGCGCGCCGAGTTTGAAAAGCGCTGGCAGCGCGGGCAAATTTTGGCTGAAGCGCTGGCGGATAGTGGATTGTTTCCGCTGCGCATTGGATTAAAGCAACCGAGCACCGGGCAGATTAGTGACGATTTTGCCGCTGCCAGGGCCTGGGTGGAAAGCTGGCAAGCGGCCGACGGCACGCATTTTTCGATCGAGTGGAGGGAGATCGTGCATCGCAGCCTCGGTCGTAATCGCTTGCCGGCGACCGTGGTGTTTGCGACTGTGGTCGACGCCGCCCGCTATCTTAAAAAAACCAGGGAACTGGCGCGCTTCGTCGAGATGGCGGAGGCTCTGCCTATTGAATTTGGGTGCTTGCGCGACTGGTTACGTAGATACCCGATACGGCTGCTGGAACATGTCGAGTCATGGCCCAAATTGTTGGCGGTGGTCGGATGGGTAGTGGAGCACCCGCGTCCAGGTATTTATCTACGCCAACTCAGCTTGCCCGGCGTTGATACCAAATTTATCGAACAGCACAAAAAACTACTGTCCGAATGGCTGGATTTACTGTTGCCCGAGTCAGCCATTGATGGTCATTTTAACGGGGTGGGTGGTTTCGAACGCCGATACGGCTTTCTTGCCAAACCGCAACTGATTCGTTTCCGTTTATTGGACAGCCGGCTGGCTATCGCCGGTTTGACCGATCTAAGCGTTACCGTCGATGAATTTGCCAAGTTGGATCTGCCGGTAACCAGGGTGTTCGTTACCGAAAACGATGTGAATGGTCTGGCGTTTCCGTTGCTTGAAGGCGGCATGATGATTTTTGGGCGCGGTTACGGCTTCGAGTCCTTGGCGCGGGCCGTCTGGCTGCAAGACAAGGAAATCCATTATTGGGGCGATATAGATACGCACGGTTTCGCGATTTTGAACCAGTTTCGCCGGCACTTTCCGCGGACCCGCCCGTTGTTGATGGACGAAGCGACTTTAATCGCGCATCGCTCGCAATGGGTTGTGGAAGCTAGCCCGATTAACGCCGAGTTGGTTTATTTAACTACTGAGGAGGCTGCGTTGTATGACGCATTAAGGGATAACCGCTATGGACGTGGCGTGCGGCTGGAACAGGAGTATGTCGGTTTTGCGTTATTGTCGGAACGGCTGGCGGCATTGAATTCGGTTCCCGCTTGCGGCGGTGGGGCGCAACTGTGAGTAAGCATTTCGTGGATGTTTGGCAGGGGGGCTTGAGCCTATCTGCCGACACATTAGCGCGTCTGGCGTCGCGATTGTCGGAGGAGGAAACGCTGAAGGCGCAAGCGTTCAAGTTACCGGCTTTACGCGATCGCTACATCGCCGCGCGCGGCGTGCTTAGGGAAGCCCTGGCCAGCTATTCGGCGGTCGATCCGGCGACCTTAAAATTCGGGGCCGGCCCATACGGCAAGCCGGCGCTGATTGATGGGGCTTTGCATTTCAATATTTCGCATACGGCTGACTCTTTGTTAATGGCTATCGCTAATTTTCCCGATATCGGGATTGATATAGAGGCGGTTAAGCTGCGGCGCAATTTTGCAAGTTTGGCGCAGCGTTGCTTTTCCGAACGCGAGTATCAGGGCTGGTACGAACTGCCGACGGAGTCGCAGGCGGAAGCGTTTTATCGGTTGTGGACCAAGAAAGAGGCCTTCGTCAAGGCGGTCGGGCGGGGGATTGCTTTGGGAATTGAGCAATGTGAATTTGAATTGGATACTGGTGGGCAGTTGTTGGCTATTCCGGATGAGTACGGTCCGGCCAGTGCTTGGCTGGTTCACGAATTGGATGTCGGTGATGCTGTTAATCCGGCCCTTGATCTTTGTCGTTCCGGCGTAGGCAGGAGTTCGGTTACTGAACTAGGTTCCGTTTTTCGTGGGAATGATGACTTTGGGGAATTTCAGGGCCGGATCAACAATAGCTGCGCTGCACTTGTTACGCCGGCTTGCAGCTACGATTTGCGGCGTTTGGCGCTGTCAGCCGATTGAGGTGTTCGCAAGCTCCTTTCGGCTGCAGATATCCAAAATCCAATTGCCGTAATGCCACTGTCTGATCTATCGCGTTTGTCCTTTCGATGTTGTTGCATTTGCCGGATATGTTGGGTTTACAACAAATACCCGTTCCCATTCTTAACGCTCCCAGCCCAATAATCTCATTTGCTAAGCCACGCATTGCGCTGTATTAGTCATTAAAAGCTGAATGCAGGCTTAGCTGTTGTAAATCAGTATCTTGGAACGGGATTTGCTGAGTAGCCTAAAAACGGGTTACTTAGAGAGGTTGATATGACAATACACATTGCATCCATGATGCCGGACCGCGCGCTTGACGAGAGCGCAATCGCCAAAGCCATTATCAAAACTGCCGTCGATTTGGCAAGATTCCGCGAGGAGTCGATACAAAAACGGGCGCCGATTTTGGACTTGATATTTTTATTACCCAGTCGCCAGGAAAAAGCCGATTTCGAGGGCTTGCGACTGCATTCGTTCGATAAAACCTCGCAGACTTTGCGCGTAGAATGCGCCGTACCGGAAAAAATGGTGGCCTCTACCCACGCCGAGCGCTTTGTGGTCGCGGTGATGCTGGATGCCATTGACGCCGCAACCGAGTTTTTCAGCGAACAGCGCATATTGTTCGATGCGATGGGGCATTTGGCGTTGGTGGAAGCGCTGGGGGCAAGTGAGCAATATGCGATCAATTAAACGATGATTGAGTTTGTTTGTTGCTAATTTGAGTGCGGCTTAAGTCGGATCTGCCAAATCCAGCAGGCTAACCACATTTAGTTTGATCGCTAACCGCGTCAACTCGATGTCGCTGTTCACCCCCAGCTTGTTTTTGATCAGGTAATGGCAGTTGCCGACGGTTTTGGGGCTAATGTTCAGAGTTTTGGCGATTTGGTCCTGTGTGTTGGCCTCGACCAGCAGGCGCAGAATTTCGAATTCTCTGGCAGTTAAGCTATTCAGAGCCGTGGTTTCGTTGCCGAGTTTTTCCAAAGCCAACGCTTGGGCAATGTCGGCGCTGAGAATGTGCCTGCCAAGGTAGACATCTCGTATCGCCCGCAGCAATATGTCCGGAGCGCTGCTTTTGCTGACATAACCCAAAGCGCCGGCGCGGCAGGCTTGGCGGGCAAAGCTGGGGTTTTGATGCATGCTGAACACCAGTATCCTGGCTTGGCGGTCGCGCTGTTTGAGGCGGCCTATCAATTCCAGGCCACTTAAGCCGGGCATGGTTAAATCGGTAACTACCACGTCGGGTTGGTATTCTTTGTAGAGGCGATAGGCATCAGCGCCGTTCGCGGCTTCGGCAATGACCTTTAGGTCTGCTTGTTTGCTGATTAACGAACGGTAGCCTTCCCGGACGATGGCGTGATCGTCTACCAGCAAAATATTGATAGTGGTTTGCTTAGTCATTGGGTGCTCTGCGGTTACTCCAATTGCAAGCTGGCTTGGATTATCAGGCCATGCGGCTTGGCTAAGTGCAAAGCAAAGCGGCCGTTTAAGGCGGCTATGCGTTCGCGCATGCCCAGCAAACCTATGCCATGGTCCGTGGCAAGCGGCAGGGCGATGGCGCTGCCGTCGTCTTGTATGGTGAGCAAGGCTTCTGTTTTGTCGACTGCCAGCGTAATATCGGCCTGGCTGGCAAACGCGTGTTTGGCGATATTACTGACAGCTTCCTGGGTGATGCGAAACAGGCTGATCGCCATTGGCTCCGTTAGCGTTCTGCAATCGCCGACGATGTGCAGGTTATACTGCGTCTTGCCTAGACGGTTCCAGCTTGCTATCAGGCTACGCAGGCTGGCGTCCAGACCTAATTCCTCCAGTTCCGCCGGTCGTAAGCGCGTCAATAAATCCCGTACGCTTTGTTGCATGGCTTGGGTAAAGCGGCTGATTTGCTCAGCTTCGGTGATTAGCTCGGGACAATTTTGCTGAGCGGTCTGTGCGATGCTGGTCGCGACCGCGTGGATTGCAGTCAGACATTGGCCTAATTCGTCGTGAAGTTCCCGCGCCAGATAGCGGCGTTCCTCTTCCTGTAAGTTCATCAGCATCACCGCCAGTTTTTGTCTTTCAGCTAAGAGTTGTTGCTGGTTGTCGGCGAGTTGGTTGATTGCCGTCGCGGTTTGCCGCCATTCCAGTAAGTCGAAATTCGGTAGCCGGAACGCCAAATCGCCCGAGCTGAGCCGGTTTAGTCCTGCCACAATAGCCTGAGCTGGTAGCAGGGCGCGGCTGACGGCTAAATAAACCAGCAGGCACACCGCCGTGATGGTTGCTGCCGACAATGCCAGTAAATCCCGGACGTCATCCCAAGCGCGGGCTATCGATAACTCGGCGCTAACCGAAACGGTCAATACGCCGTAACCCTGGCCGTTGTAGGTTATTGGCCGCTGCCAGTCGAAGTTCGGCCTGAAAATTTGTCGGTATAGCTGAGCAAAATGCTGAGGGTATTGATGAGTCGAGAGGTCGATGCCTTTGCAGTAGTTACGCATCGTTTCGCCGTCATTGGCGAGATAACTGGCGCAAATGCCTGGCTCGCTGCCGGTCTGTTTCCACAGATCAAAGTCCGGGAAGGGGTTGGCCGGTTTTTCCCCAGCGCTTACTTTCAATAACTGAAACTCCAGTTGTTTGCCAAGCGCCGCCAAGGTGTTTTGCGCTTGCGCTGCCGATTGATGGGCGCTGCGTGGCAAGACATAAGTCAGCGTGGCGAACAAACACAGTAAGGCTACCGCCGTGATGCGGGTTAACAAATACAGTTTTAGATTCATGATCGGTTCGTCGCACGCTGAAAAGTCGCTTAGTCCTGTTTGGAAGGCATTTTAGGTAGTTGGGATGGTGCTGAATAGCGCGATGGTGAGAGGCGGGCAATTTGCCCGAGTTTGCCGGGCAAATTTCGGCTGACCGGCTGCGGCGGCTTGCTTAAGCTGAGACCTTCTAAATCAGTTTAATTGGGAGATCAAAGATGCTTAAAACAGTGACTATAAGCAAAACCATGGCTATGCCGGCTGAAACAGTGTGGTCGGCGATAGCCGGTATTGGCGGTCTGGAACGATGGTTTCCAGTGATTGCTGCTTGTCGTGTTATAGGGGATGGCGTCGGCGCCCTACGAATTTTGACGTTGGCGGCGGGCGGGGAAATGACGGACAGGATCGAGCTAATCGATCACGGTCGCCGGCGTTTTAAATACAACCGCATCGAATCGCCGTTCGGGGTGAGTCATTATCTGGGCACGGTGGAGGTTGGGGAAACGGTTGATGGCGGTAGCGTGGTGGAATGGATGGTGGAGATTGAAGCGGAGCTTGTAAGCCAGGAGTTGCTCGATTTTGTGCGTCTAGCTATAACCGATGGCGTGGCTGGATTGGAGCGGGATTTGCTGGAGTCAGCGACGTCAAGTTCGGCGTCGCAGGCTTTATGACTAGCGTCCGATCCATCAATTGCCTGTCGTTGGCTGCAGCTATTTTCTCTACGGCGGCCAATGCCGTGCCGCTGATAGCCGTTTTGGAGTTTGAATTGAACGACATCACCTCGCTGCCGAACACACCAGCGGAAATAGCCCGTACTTCCAGTATGGCGCCTATGTTGATGAAAGCCTTAAGCCCGTCGGGTGCTTATCAAATCGCGTTTGTCGATGCCGCTACCCAGAAAGCCGCCAACGCCAGTTTCGGCTATTTGTTCCGGTTTCACGATTTGGCAGCGGATTTAGGTCTGCAGCAGGGGGTGGATTGGGTGCTGGTTAGTCAGCACAGCAAACCGAGCTTTTTATTTTCGTATCTGTGGGTGTATTTGATCGATGTGAAGAAGCGAGCGGCGGTAGCGCGTTACGACATCGAGTTGAAGGGGAGTCATCAAAAGGTTACCCAGCATGGTATCGCCAGCTTGGCTGGAAAGATCAGGGCTACGCTTGCCGCGGATAGCGTTAAGTAGTTCGGCGGTTGCGACAGACATAAAAAAAGCCGCTGTGAAGCGGCTTTTCTTCGTTCCCAATGAGAAACGCTTAACGTTTTGAGTATTGAGGACGTTTTCTGGCTTTGTGCAAACCGACTTTTTTACGTTCAACTTCACGAGCGTCGCGAGTGACGTAACCGGCTTTTCTCAATGATGGTCTCAAGGTTTCGTCGAAAACCATGAGCGCACGGGTCAGGCCGTGACGAATCGCGCCAGCTTGGCCTGATGGGCCGCCGCCGGTCACGATAATGTTGATGTCGAAATCTGTGGTTTTACCCAACAACTCAAGCGGTTGTCTGGCAATCATTTCGTCGGTTTTGCGGCCAAAATATTGTTCAACAGGTTGTTTGTTGATAGTGAATTTTCCTGAACCAATGGTGGCGTAGACGCGAGCGATTGCGCTTTTGCGACGACCTGTTCCGTAGTATTGAGCTGCCATAAACTATCTACCTGCTTAGAATTCTAAAACTTTAGGTTGCTGAGATTGATGATTATGCTCAGAACCTGCGTAAACTTTCAATTTTTTGAACATGGCGCGACCCAATGGATTTTTGGGCAGCATACCTTGTACGGCTGTGGTGATGATTCTGTCCGGAAAAGTTTGTCTTAACTTACCCAAAGAGGCTGACTTCATGTTGCCGACATAACCTGTATGGCGATAGTACATTTTGTCTTTTTCTTTGTTGCCTGTAACACCAATTTTCTCAGCGTTGATCACGATAATGTAATCGCCGGTGTCAACGTGTGGTGTAAATTCGGGTTTGTGTTTTCCGCGAAGACGTCGTGCAATTTCAGTAGCAAGGCGACCAAGTGTCTTTCCTTCTGCATCAATCACGTACCAATCGCGCTTAACTTCTGCGGGCTTTGCACTAAATGTTTTCATCTTTGCTTTTTAGTCTGTTGAGGCTATAAAAACCGTGAATTGTACTTAATAGGGCTTATAACTTCAAGTCAAATTAAAGCTTAATTTTCAGGGAATGAAGTTTTCGGTACAAATGCGTACGTTCCATACCGATCGCTGATGCCAGTTTGGCGACACTGCCGCCGGTTTTTTCGAAATGATATTCCAGATACGATTTTTCAAAATGGTCGCGGGCTTCCTTTAGCGGCAAATTGAAAAATTCCGGCACATTTAGGCCCAGCTTGGGTTGCTCGGCAATCGATCCAAGTGCGGTTTTTACCTCGTCCAGTTCAATATCGTCGCCTGCACCCAGTATCATCAGACGCTGTACCAAATTACGCAGTTCGCGCACATTACCCGGCCAGCTGTAATTACGCAAATAATTTTGCGCCGCCATCGAGAAACGCCGGAAAGGCAGCTTTTCTTGGGTAACGAAATGATCGACGTAAAAATTCAACAGGCTGGGTACGTCTTCGCTGTGTTCGCGCAACGGCGGAATCTCTAGTGTCACCACGTTCAACAAATAATACAGATCCTGCCGGAAGCGACCGCTGTTGACTTCTTCTTCCAGAGACATCCGGGTCGAAGCGACAACGCGCACATCAACGCGCACGGCTTGACTGCCGCCCACTCGCAGAAAGGAGCTGGATTCAAGCGCGCTAAGCAAACGGGTTTGGGTTTCCGGGTCCATGCCGCCGATTTCGCCCAGAAACAGCGTGCCGCGATGGGCTTGCTCTAACAGGCCGCGATAAACCCGACCGTTATCTTCGCGACCAAAGAACTCCACCGCTGAGTTCTCCGGGGAGATACTGCCGACCGACACATCAACAAACGAGCCATCGCGCCGCGAACTATTGTTGTGCAAATAGCGAGCGAACATTTCCTTACCGACCCCGGCTTCGCCGACGAATAAAACTCTGGCGTCATGTTGCGCCAGTCGTTTCAATTTGTCCTTTGTGCGCTCCACTACCGCGCTTTTACCGACCGGATCCACGCCTATCATCAGCTGTTGCTTCAAACCGGCGTTTTCGCGTTGTAATGAGCTGGTCTCCAGCGCACGCTCGACAATCAATAATAACTTAGCCAGGGATAGCGGCTTTTCCAAAAAGTCGTAAGCACCAAGTCGAGTGGCTTCCACTGCCGATTCCACCGAGGCGTGCCCGGACATCATAATCACCGGACACAGTGCATCGTCTTCATTGACCCATTCCCTGAGTAAGGTGATGCCGTCGCTATCGGGCATCCAGATATCCAGCAGGATTAAATTAGGCTGGCGCTGATTTTTCAGGGCCTTAGCCTCTGTGGCGTTTTCGGCCATGGCCACATCGTAACCTTCATCTTCGAGAATTTCCGACACCAGTTGACGAATATCCTGCTCGTCGTCGACCACCAATATGTAAGGTGCTTGCTTATTCATTTAAAGTTCCTAAATTCAAAAACCGGCAACTGGAGTAAGAACCCCGCACCGCCATTATAAGACGTATCCACCCAAATCACCCCGCCATGTTCTTCGACGATTTTTTTGACGATGGCCAAGCCCAATCCGGTACCTTTGGCTTTACTGGTCACATAGGGATCGAAAATGGTTTCTAGCTGTTCTGCATTTAGGCCGTTGCCGTTGTCGTAAATGCCCAATTCGACATAATCAGTGTTGTTGCGGCTGACTTTGGATATTTTGATTTCGATCCGACAAGGCGTGGAAGTGGCTTCTTGCGCGTTTTTGATCAGATTGAGCAGTACTTGGCGCAAGCTGACTGGATCGGCCTCGACTAGCACCGAGTCGTTGGCGAATGCTGTGCTGAATATGATGCCGGAAGGCAAATACAAAGCCATGACTTCCTGAATCAGATCCACCAGATTGACTTTTTCTACCTGTTTTTTGGAAGGGCGGGCGTACTCCGAGAAATCGTCCACCATACGTTTCATCGCTTCCACCTGCTGGACGATGGTGCGGGTGCCCCGCTGCAGAAACTCGGCAGAACCGTCTTGCAATTCCTTAGAAAGCTTGTGCTGTAAGCGTTCGGCTGAGAGTTGAATCGGGGTCAACGGATTTTTAATTTCATGCGCAAGACGGCGCGCTACTTCACCCCAGGCCGCGTTTTTTTGCGCTTGAATCAGGTCGGTAACGTCGTCGAATACCACTACTGCACCGGTCCGAGCACCATCTTGCGAAAAAAGCGGCGTGCCCCTGCATAGCAACTCCTGACGGCCATTGGGGCCTAGAAACACGATGCGTTGCTCCCAAATGTCGTCGGCTTTTTCCAGCAGAGATTGGATTGCCGTCAGTACGTCGGCAAGTTCGCTGTGCATGGTCGCTAGGGTTGGCAAGGTCTCACCGACGAAATGGCTGACCGGAATGTGTAAAATCCGGTAGGCGGCTTGGTTGGCTGTGCGGATGTAATAAGCCGCGTCGAAACTGATTACTCCAGCGGTCAGATTGGCGAGAATGGTTTCCAGATAGGCGCGTTGGTTTTCCACCTCCAGGCCAGCGGCGCGCGTTTCGTCCCGGGAACGGGCAATGCGGCGGGTCATTTGGTTGAAGGATTCTACTAAGAAGCCCAAGTCGTCCTGATTCATTACCGGCAACTGCTGCTGATAATCGCCATCGGCCACCGCCTGCGTGCCTTTTACCAGCTCTTTGACCGGCGCGACGATGTTTCGGATACTGATAAACGCTACCCAAATCGCTGCCAGCAGGCTGAGCAGTAACACCAGCAACAGGATCAGGGAGAAGCTGGTTTTCAGCGAGTCGCGTAGGAAGTTCATTTCCTGGTAACGGATGAAGGCAAACTCTATGGAGTCGGCCAAGTCGGTTACCCGGAGCGGAATAGGAAACAAAACTTGCAAAAACCGGCTTTGATCGGCCTCGATCGCGACGATGATCCGCACCAGCATTTCATCGTTATCGCCGGGGTCGAAAGCAAAATACTCCTTATTCTGCCGCAGCAGCAGCCAGATTTGTTCGTCGGGTAGATGCGGCAAAATATCGCTGGGATTGATGCTGCTGGAAGCCAAAACCCGACCCTGATTGGAAAATACTGCTATCTCAAGCGCCCCTGATTCTGCCCACAATGAACCCACTTCCATTGCGATCAATGCTTCCGATTTGTTGCGGAGTTGATCGGCCATTTGCTTGGTTTGCTTGGTATGCCAATTCATTCGCTGATTCAGGGAAGATTGGCTCAACTCCAGTGCGTCGTCCATGGCGCGGTCGATTTCGACGTTAAACCAACTGTCTATGCCTTGATGCAGGAATTGTACGGAGAAATAAAACACGATGGCTGCGGGCGCCAAGGCCAGCAAGACAAATAGGGATACCATGCGCGTCGTGAGCCGGGAGCCGGCTTCTTTCTTCTTAAGCTCCCTAACCAACGAATAAGCATTGAAGGCGACTAAACCGAGCAGGATTACCGAGCCCAAGGTATTGATTACCAAAAGCCAAGAATACATTTCCCCGAGTTCGGAGGATTCCTGGGTGGCGCTGCTCATCAATTGCAACGATAGCAATACGAAGCCGAACAGAATAACGATGGTGGCGCTGGCCGGTAATTTTATTCTTGAATTGACCATGAGTGCCAGTCGCTAGAGAGAAACCAATCGTTATCCAGATAGGCGACCGGACGTAACGGAATAGGCAGAAGTTCACGGTTAAACTGGGTTTTTAACGCCATTCGATAAGCGGTGCCTGCCGCTAAGCGATCAGCCGGGATTGGCGGGTTGCTGCTTACAGCCGCCATAAAATTCGTCGCGGCGCTTAACGTTAAAAACATTTCGCTGTGCTCTTGCGGGGTTTGCACCACATATTGATTAAGCAACGCGTGGAACTGTAGGCTGTAAGTAAGCTTGCTGTGGTGGATTACAGTATCCCAGAGCATGCCCGGCTGGCGCAGCTCGGTCATTACATCCCAGGTCAGTCGTACCCCTTTATGCAAGGCTTCCTTGGCGGTCGGGCTAAGCCGATAATCGATAAAGGCTTTCACGACATAACCGCGATCGACTCGTTGTAACTCGGCGTACTCGATTTTTGCGGCATAATCGCCAGCTTTCGCAATGCCTGGAGCTATTTGCAGGCAGAGCATCAACAGTCCGAACCTAAATGGCTTTAGTGAGCTTGGCATAATAAAACCCGTCCATCTGCCGGTCGCCGGTGATGATTTGCCGACCATAAGGGCGCGATATGCCCCAGTGCGCGTCGATGCGAATCTCGCTGGCATCACTGTGTCGGGCAAGGAATGCGGCAATCTGCGCCTCGTTCTCTTGTTTTAACACCGAGCAGGTGGCGTACAGTAAGATGCCGCCAGGTTTAAGCAATTGCCAGGCATTATCAAGAATCCTGGTTTGTAGGGCCTGCAGGACGGCAATGTCGTCGGCGCGGCGTAACAACTTGATGTCGGGATGGCGGCGGATCACACCGAAGCCCGAGCAGGGGGCGTCCAGCAGTATCCTTTCAAATTGGCGGTTGCCAGCCCACGCCGCCGCTTGGCTGGCGTCGGCGGCCAGGATATCGGCATGCACGTGTAAGCGCTGCAAATTCTCCGTCACGCGTTGCAAGCGTTGCTGATCGACATCGACCGCTAGCAGGCCGGCCAACGCAGGTTGTCGCTCCAAAATGGCTGCGGTCTTACCGCCCGGTGCCGCACACAAATCCAAAACCTGCTGACCGGGCAGTACCTCGAGCAGCTCCGCTGCAAGTTGCGCGGCACTATCCTGGACCGACACTCTGCCTTGGGCAAACGCCGGCAATTGCTCCACGGCCAAGGCTTGGTCCAGCCTGATCGCGGTCTCGCAGCAGTCTACCAATTGCGCAGCGATACCTTGCGAGGTCAGATCATCTACGTAGGCGGCTCGGCTACCTTGCAGCAGATTGACGCGCAAAGCCATCGGCGGTGCTTGATCGTTGGCATGCAGAATTTTTTCGTAATGTTCCGGCCAGTCGTGCCTGAGCAGATCCACTATCCAGCTTGGGTGGTTGTAGTGAGCCTGGTTGTCGCTGGCGCAGGCTTGTTGCAGTGTCTCCGCGTCGCGTAAGTATTGTCTTAGTATCGCGTTAACCAAGGACCGAGCCCAAGGTTTATGACTGGTAGCGGCCACTGTTTCCGATACGGCGGCGTGCGATTTAACCCGCATGTGCAGCAGTTGATACAGGCCGATCAGCAATAAGGCTTTAATGTCACCGTCCTTTTGTTTGAGGGCCTTGCTGAGCAGGCGGCTCAGCATAAAATCTAATGCAAAATAATGGCGGATCACGCCGTAACACAAGGCTTGCACGAAAGCCCGGTCTTTGCTGTCTTTGAGTTTGGGTAGACCATGCGCTAGTGCAGCGGTTAGCGATTGGCCGTCGTTGAGGACGTGCGAGAGTATCTGAGCCGAACAGCCGCGCAGGTTCATACGCCGAGGATAGCCTGATCGGCGGGGTGAGCATTCATAAAATCCTTGCCGGCTATGCGTTTACCGCCAGGAAGTTGCACTTCCAAAAGGCGCAATACGCCCTCGCCGGTGGCAACATCGAGTGCGTGTTCCGCGCAACTTATGGTGCCAGGGGCTTGCTCTGCTGCTTTTTCTAAGATTTGGCTCCGCCAAATCCGCAGCACTTGGCCGCGAAACGAGGTCTGCGCGACCGGCCAAGCATTTAGGCCCCTTATTTTCCGATCCAACTCTAAGGCGGAGTTTTGCCAGTCCAAGTTCGATTCCTGTTTTTCCAGCTTTTGGGCGTAAGTGACTAGATTTTCGTCTTGCGGTTCCGCTTGCAGGGAGCCGTTGGCTATCTGTTCGACAACTTTCACCAGGCCCTCGGCACCCATTTGTGCCAATTGATCATGCAGGCTGCTGGAGGTGGTGTCGGCGGTGATCGGACATTCGATTTTATAAAGCATGTCGCCAGCATCTAATTTTTTAACCACTTTCATGATAGTGATGCCGGTTTTAGTATCGCCGGCCATCACGGCCCGGTGAATCGGAGCAGCGCCTCGCCAGCGCGGCAGCAGGGAGCCATGCACGTTGACGCAGCCATGTTTGGGAATATCTAATACCGCTTGCGGTAAAATCAGGCCGTAAGCCACAACCACCATCAAATCTGCATCGAGTGCCGCCAGTTGCTGAATCGCTTCGGCACTTTTGAAATTTTCAGGTTGATAGACAGGGATCTCGGCTGACAAGGCCAACGCTTTGACCGGGCTTGCACTCAGCTTGCGACCGCGTCCAGCGGGTCGGTCGGGCTGAGTATACACCCCGCACACTTGATGCGGGGTTTTGAGCAGGGTCTGCAAGGTTGGAACCGCAAAATCCGGCGTACCAGCGAACACGATTTTCATGGGATGTCCTGGTTAGCCTTGCATCTTGTGAATTTTATCCAGCTTGGCTTTGATACGGTTGCGTTTGAAGGCGGAAAGATAATCGACGAATAACTTGCCGTCCAGATGATCCATTTCGTGCTGAATGCATACAGCCAACAAATCACTCGCTTCCATTTCAAAGTTTGTGCCTTCCCGGTTTAGCGCCCTAACTTTAATGCGCTCCGCTCGGCTAACTTTTTCAAAAAAACCGGGTACCGACAGGCAGCCTTCTTCGGATTCTTCAACGCCATCGCGTTCGATAATGGTTGGATTGATCAGACAGATCGGCTCGTCTTTGTTTTCGCTGACATCCATCACAATCACTCGTTTATGCACATTAACCTGCGTTGCCGCCAAGCCTACTCCCTTTGCGGCATACATGGTTTCTATCATGTTATCGACCAATGTCTTGATGCCGTCATCGACTGTGTCCACCTCAGCGGCAACCGTGCGCAGCCGTTTATCGGGAAACTCCAGAATTGTAAGAATACTCACCCATCACTCCACTTGCTCAATGTAATGGTGCAATTTTATCTGAAATTGCCTCGGGTTTGAACGTGCAGACTAAATGTGGGCGGTTTAGGCGAGTGGCTTGTCAAAGCGCTTGGCACAGCCGGCTTCGGTTAGGCGGGAGCGGGGCGTGCTGGCATAATCCCCGAATTAATCTAAACTGTGCCGCAAACCGATTGTTGGTTTTTACGTATTTGTTTCAAATTGGGCTAAGCGGGATTTACGATGTTTTAGCTCTCGCCAATCTTGCGTTTAGACGGTTCGTCTAGCGGATTTTGAACGGTTTTATAAGCTCTGGCAGGATAAATTATGTTTTTTCGCGCGATACTGGGAATAGTGATACCGCTGGTTTTTGCCGCTGTGGCATGGGCCGATGAGCTGAAAGTAAACCCCAATCATCCCGATCAGTACACGGTAGTAAAAGGCGATACCTTATGGGATATTTCCGGAAAATTTTTGCGTAACCCTTGGGAATGGCCCCAACTGTGGCATAACAACTCCCACATTAAAGATCCGCACTGGATTTATCCGGGCGACACTTTATATTTTTCTTACGTGAACGGTATGCCGCGACTAAGTTTGTCACCGGACGGCAATGACGAGAAGTTGTTGCCGCGAGTGCGCGAGTCGGAACTTGATCAAGCCCTTAAAATGATACCCAGCGATGCGATTGTGCAATTCTTGAACTCGCCGAAAGTGGTTTCTGCGGATGAGTTGCAGCACGCACCGTACGTGATTGGTTTTGTCGGCGAACACTTGATTGCCGGGGCGGGCGACGGTGTTTATGTTCGCGCAATTGAAAACCCGCCAGGACTGGGGTACACCATTTATCGAGCGGGCAAGGCTTATCTCAGCCCGGTAACCAAGGAGATATTGGGCTATGAAGCGCAATATATCGCCGATACCACGCTGCAGGAGCCCGGCGATCCGGCCACATTGGTGATCAATAAATCCGACATGGAAATTCAACGCGGCGATCGCTTGATGCCTACCTCTGAGGGGGAACTGGCATTGAACTATTTTCCAAGACCGCCTAAGCATCAAGTGGTTGGTAGCATAATTCAGGTAAAGGGCGGCGTATCCCAGATCGGTCAACACGATGTGGTTGTCATCGATAAAGGCACCGCGGACGGTTTGGAGGTGGGACATACGCTGGACGTTTACCGGAAGGGCCACGTTATAGTGGATAGATATCAATCACAGGAAGCGATGGCGGTGAAGATGCCAGACGAGCTAGCGGGGGTATTGATGGTGTTTCGACCCTTCGAGCGAGTGAGCTATGCTTTGGTGATGCAGGCCACTGCCGCGATGCATACTCTGGATAGAGTGCAGACGCCTTAATGGTTTGTCTGCCGCCAAGATGTTTTAATTCGCTCTGGATTGCCTTTTAACCTGTTTTGGAATCCGCACTCAATCCGCAAATCAAATATTGGCTGGCGATGCTGCGCAGTCCCGGCGTCGGCAGTCAGGCCATTCAGCGCTTGCTAGCGCATTTTGAACCCGAGCAGATATTTTCGGCGTCGCGAGCCGCTTTAGCTTGCTTGGGTTTCTCCGAAAAGTTGATAGACGCCTTGCAGCAGCCGGATTGGCAAAAAGTCGACGAGGATCTTGCATGGTTGGCGCAAGCTGGAAATTATGCCTTGACTTTGGGTGACGCTCACTATCCGGCGCAACTGAGAGAAATAGCAAGTCCACCCCCAATCTTGTTTGTCAAAGGCAATCCGTCATTACTGCTGAAGCCTCAATTGGCTATGGTTGGTAGTCGCAATCCTTCGCCGGTTGGTGTGAGCACCGCGATTCAATTTGCCGAAGCTTTAGCCGAAGCCGGCTTTATTGTGACCAGCGGTTTGGCCTTGGGTATTGACGCTGCGAGCCATCAAGGCGCTTTAAATATAAACGGACTGACCATAGCCGTGGCTGGCACCGGTTTGGATCGAGTCTATCCGGCTTGCCATAAGCACTTGGCGACTCAAATAGTCGAACATGGCGCGTTGGTCTCCGAATTTCCGCCCGGCACCAATGCCAAAGCCAATCACTTTCCCAGGCGAAATCGGATCATAAGTGGTTTGTGTGTCGGCCTCCTGGTGGTGGAGGCCGCTCAGCAAAGCGGGTCTTTGATTACGGCGCGCTTGGCTCTTGAACAGAATCGGGAAGTTTTTGCGATTCCCGGTTCGATTCATAACCCTTTGGCTCGTGGTTGCAATGCATTAATTCGCCAGGGCGCCAAATTAGTAGAAACCGCGCAAGATATTTTTGAGGAATTAGGTCATTATAATCAAGGGTATATGCGAGCTGAGTCAGAATTGCCGCAGACTTCGCTTGACCTGGAGCAGCAAAATCTATTGAAATTGATTCCGTACAGTCCCACAACGGTCGATACTCTGGTCCGTGAAAGCGGTTGGTCGGCGGAAGAAGTTTCATCGACTCTGTTGGTAATGGAGTTGCAGGGCTACATTGCCGCGCTTGCCGGTGGCGGCTACCTCCGAATCAAATAAAGGTTCTAATGAAAGAAGATATTTTCGATGTGCTCATTTATCTGTTTGAAAATTACCTGGATGGCGACAGCGATAACTATCCAGATACTGCCGTGATTGCCAGCGAGTTGCTGGATGCGGGTTTTCAGCAGCCCGATGTCAACAAGGCGTTCGACTGGTTGGAGTCTTTGGCCGAGATTGAGAGTATCACCCCTGCAGTTTCTTCATCGTTCCGTATTTTTAGCGGCCAAGAGATTGCTGTTTTCGATATGGAGTGCCGCAATTTCTTAATGTATCTTGAGCATAGCGGCATTCTGACGCCGATTAACCGTGAGATAGCCATTGATCGGGCGATGGCCTTGAAAGATGAAAACATTACCCTGGACAAGTTGAAATGGATTGTATTGATGGTGTTATTGAGTCAACCCGGCGATAGTGCCGCTTTTTCCCGAATGGAAGATATAGTTTACGATTTGATACCCACGTCTTTACATTGATTTTTCTACGGATAGCATGAGCAAAAGTTTAGTCATTGTAGAGTCACCGGCAAAATGCAAAACCATAGAGAAGTATCTCGGTAAGGATTTCCAGGTACTCGCCTCGTACGGTCACGTTCGGGATTTGATTCCTAAAGAGGGGGCGGTCGATCCAGAAAACGGTTTTGCGATGAAATATCAGGTCATCGATCGCAATCAGCGGCACTTGCAAGAGATTGGCAAAGCCATCAAAAACGTGGATACGCTCTATTTGGCCACTGACCCGGATCGGGAGGGCGAGGCCATTTCCTGGCATGTGTTCGAACACCTCAAGGAAAAAAAACTGCTCAAAAACAAAGAAGTCCTGCGAGTGGTGTTTCATGAGATTACCAAAAAAGCCGTCACCGAGGCCATCGCTCATCCCACTGAATTATCCAATAATCTGGTCAATGCCCAACAAGCCCGGCGGGCCCTCGACTATTTAGTCGGTTTCAATTTATCGCCGTTGTTGTGGAAGAAAATTCGCAGAGGCTTATCTGCCGGTCGGGTGCAAAGCCCGGCTTTGCGCATGATAGTCGAGCGCGAGATGGAAATCGAGGCGTTCAAAACTCGTGAATATTGGTCGCACACCGCCGAAGCCAGTGCCCAGGGCCTGCCGTTCAAAGCAAAGCTTACCCATTTCAATGGCGAGAAACTGAATCAGTTCAGTTTCACCGACGAAGTCCAAGCCCATCAGGTAAAACAAAGTTTACTGGATGCTGCCGACGGCCAATTGATCGTCGCCAAACTAGAGAAAAAGCAACGCAGCAAAAACCCAGCACCGCCCTTTATCACCTCGACATTGCAGCAGGAAGCAGCCCGCAAGTTGGGGTTTACCACCAAGCGGACGATGATGGTCGCGCAACAGTTGTACGAAGGCATTGATCTGGGCGGCGAAACCGTCGGCTTGATTTCCTATATGCGTACCGATTCGGTCAATCTGGCGGAAGAGGCGCTTGCCGATATTCGTAAACTGATCGCCGAAAAATACGGTGCCGACGATGTTCCAAAAGAGCCGCGCCGGTTCAAGACTAAGTCTAAAAATGCGCAGGAAGCGCATGAGGCGATACGACCTACGTCGGTGGAGCGCTTGCCCGATCAGGTAAAAGGTCGACTCAGTGCCGAGCAATTCAAACTCTATGATTTGATCTGGAAGCGTACAGTCGCCTGTCAGATGATCCATGCCACCTTGAATCAAGTCGCCGTCGATCTGAATTGCGGCAGCGACGCGAATGTATTTCGCGCTACGGGTTCCACGGTGACTAACCCCGGCTTCATGAAAGTGTATCTGGAAGGCGTGGACGATAGCAAAGAAGCTGCCGACGATCAGGACAGCTTGTTGCCGCCAATGGAAGAAGGGCGGCCAGTCGTGTTGAATGAAATTGCAGCTAATCAGCATTTTACCGAGCCGCCACCGCGCTACAGCGAAGCGAGTTTGGTCAAGGCGTTGGAAGAGCACGGCATAGGCCGGCCGTCCACTTACGCGACCATTATCTCGACCTTGCAAAACAGAGAATATGTGACCATCGACAACAAACGGTTTTATCCAACCGATGTCGGACGTATCGTTAACAAATTCTTGACGGAGCACTTTACCAAATACGTTGATTACAGCTTTACCGCCAATCTGGAAGACGATCTGGACGCCGTGTCGCGCGGCGAGAAGGATTGGATTCCCTTGATGAACGACTTCTGGCGACCGTTCACGAAGTTGATTAACGAGAAAGAAGAGAGCGTACAGCGCAAGGATGTCACTCAGGAAAGCATCGACGAAAAATGCCCGGATTGCGGGAGTCCGCTGTCGATTCGTTTGGGTCGCAATGGTCGGTTCATCGGCTGTACCAATTACCCGACTTGTTCTTACACTCGAAATTTGGGTGATGACAATACGGCAACGGCTTCGGCAGAGCCAGAAGTGGTGGAAGGGCGGGTGTGTCCGAAATGCGAATCGACGCTGGTCATTAAAACCGGGCGCTATGGCAAATTCGTTGGTTGCAGTGCTTATCCCAAATGTAAGCATATCGAACCCTTAGAGAAGCCGGCCGATACCGGTGTGGAATGTCCGCAATGCAAACAAGGCGCGATTTTGAAGCGCAAAGCGCGCAGCGGGAAAATTTTCTACTCCTGTTCCGAATACCCAAAGTGCGATTACGCCCTGTGGGACGCGCCAATTAAGGAAAGTTGCCCTGATTGCAATTGGCCGATTTTGACATTGAAAACCACTAAGCGGCGCGGCACCGAAAAAGTTTGTCCGCAGAAAGAATGCAAATACGCCACGCCTTATGAGGGAGATCCAGACGACGCAAACGGGCCGGCCTGAGTTTTTAAGGTAATGTCGCCGTTTGTCCGACCTTGATTGCATATTTGTCGATAGCGCCTGCGGGCAGTTCCAGCATGAACTTGGCTGGTACTTTGGATTTGTATATCCTGCAAGGGTCCTTGAGGCAGGGTTGTAGATCCTTTAACAACGCTACAAACCGACCGTCACTCGATAAAAACACCACATCCAATGCCAATAAGGTGTTTTTCATCCACATGGCGCGCTCGGCCTGGTCGGGATAGATAAATAACATGCTTTGGTCTTCGGCAAGTTTCGTCTGAAACATCAAGCCGTATTCCCGCTCGTTTTCGCTGGAGGCAACTGCGGCGTAGACAATACGTTGTTGTTCTACAAACGTGATCGGCTGCTTGAACTCGGTAAACGCATTCGCCGAAACGCTCTGGCTAATGAGTATTAGAAGGGGAAACATAAGGAAATTAGAGCGGAAAGCAAAATGATGCATGTGGGATGTCAGGAATATAAGGTTGTCATTGCCGAGGCGGCTGATTATAATGCCGCGTTCAATTATTTAGCGAGCGTGGCGAAATTGGTAGACGCGCTGGATTTAGGTTCCAGTGGTAACCCCGTGGGAGTTCGAGTCTCCCCGCTCGCACCATTTCTGCGTTATTCGTAACGATACGACCTTAAGCCCCCCAGGTTTAAACATCGCCGGTCGGTCTCCCAAAATATAAAACCGTATTTTTAATTTTTTGAGGTAATGCAATGCAAGTTTCTGTCGAGAAGACATCAGAGTTAAGCCGAAAAATGACCGTTAGTATCCCTGATACCGTTGTTCAGGAAAAAATGGAAACTCGCTTTAAAAAGCTCGCCCGCGAAGTCAAAGTGGATGGTTTTCGCCCTGGCAAAGTGCCTGCTAGCATGGTCAAGAAGCTTTACGGTGATAGGGTTAGGAACGAAGTAACCGGTGATTTGATTCAATCCACTTATTTCGAAGCACTGCAACAACAAGATCTAAATCCGGCCGGTCAGCCGCATATTCATCCGACCGAGAAAACCGAAGGTTTTGAATATGTCGCTGAGTTTGAAGTCTATCCTGAGATCGTTCTGGATGGCGTCAGCGAGTTGAAAGTAAATCGTCCTTTCGCAACGGTCGAAGAGGCTGATGTTGATAACATGATCGAAAAATTGCGTCAGCAAAAGAAAACCTGGAATGCTGTCGAGCGCGCTTCACAGGAGGCTGATCGGGTCACTATTCATTTCTCAGGTGTGGCCGATGGCGAAAATTTCACCGATGGTAAGGTAGAAAATTACCAGGTGGAAATCGGCGGCAAACAAATGATCCCCGGTTTTGAAGAGGAATTGAAGGGGCTGGTAGCGGGAGCCACCAAAACCTTTTCAGTGACATTTCCAGAGCAATACAACAGCGAAAAATTAGCCGGTAAGCTCGCCGAATTTGAGGTCGAGTTGGTTAGTGTTGAAGAACCTGTGTTGCCGGTCGTGGATGCCGAGTTTATCAAAGCCTACGGTGTAGAAGACGGCGATGCGGCCAGTTTTCGTAACGATGTTCGCGCCAACATGGAGCGAGAGCTGAACCAAGGCCTAAAAAACAAGTTAAAAAATGCGGTGATGGATGCGTTGTACGAAAACATCGTTATTGCTATGCCTAACGCACTGATTGATCAAGAAATTCAAGCACTAATGAAGCCTTATGCCGAACGCGCGAAAAACATGCGTTTAAAGCTAGAAGACCTGAATTTGCCTAGGGATGCGTTTGAAGGTCAGGCCAAGCGCCGAGTGGCTCTGGGCTTGATTTTGGGGGAAATCATTCAAAAAAATGAGATCAAGGTCGATGCCGACAAAGTTCGTACGGTAATTGATGATATGGCCAAGAGCTATGAGCGCCCCGAAGACGTTGTGAACTGGTATTATGCCGACAAGGCCCGTCTCAATGACGTGCAGCAGATGGTGTTAGAGGACCAAGCTGTTGCATGGATTGTCAGTCAGGCTAAAATCACCGACGTAACCGTTGGTTTTGATGATGTCATGGAAAAACAGTAACGAATGAGGGCTAAACGTGTTTAACCAAAATGTGATGAGCGAAATGATGGCGCCGCAAGCGGCGGGCGGTCTAGTGCCTATAGTGGTTGAACAAACAGCCCGTGGGGAAAGATCGTTCGATATTTATTCCCGGTTGCTTAAAGAGCGAGTAATTTTTTTGGTCGGCCAAGTGGAAGACTACTCGGCCAATCTGGTGGTAGCGCAATTATTGTTCTTAGAGTCTGAAAATCCGGATAAAGACATACATTTGTATATCAATTCTCCAGGCGGTTCGGTGACGGCGGGGATGTCAATTTATGACACTATGCAATTTATCAAGCCGGATGTCAGCACCATGTGCATCGGTCAGGCTGCCAGTATGGGGGCTTTATTGTTGGCGGGTGGTGCGAATGGCAAACGTTACTGCTTGCCGCATTCTAGGGTGATGATTCATCAACCCCTGGGTGGGTTTCAAGGTCAGGCATCGGATTTTGATATTCATGCTCGGGAGATTTTGGCTATCCGCGATCGGTTGAACAAGATCCTGGCTCATCATACTGGTCAACCGCTGGAAAATATCCAGCAAGATACCGATAGAGATAACTTTCTCAGTTCTCAGCAAGCGGTTGATTACGGTTTGATCGATAAGGTACTGACTAGTCGTACTGTTTGATAAGTGTCGCGTAGCATTCCTCGAGAGTGCTACGAGATTTGAATGTTGGTTTTTGATATATTTCATCGCCATGACGAGGCAATGTATCAAGGTGGAGTCTGTCTATGAGTAGAGACAAGAAAGGTAAAGACGATGAAAAACTTCTTTACTGTTCTTTTTGCGGTAAAAGTCAAAATGAAGTCAGGAAGCTGATTGCAGGACCATCCGTTTATGTTTGCGACGAATGCGTGGAATTGTGCAACGACATTATCAGGGATGAGTTGCTAGAAGACGAAATGTCTGTGGCGAGCGGCGCTTTGCCTAAGCCGAAGGAAATCAAGCAAGAGCTGGACGCTTATGTTATCGGTCAGGAAAATGCAAAAAAAATACTGGCCGTCGCTGTTTATAACCACTACAAGCGCTTGCGTAGCAACAGTAAAAAGAACGAAGTCGAGCTGGCGAAAAGCAATATCTTGCTGATCGGGCCTACCGGTTCTGGCAAAACTTTGTTAGCCGAAACCTTGGCTAGGTTGCTGGATGTGCCTTTTACCATAGCAGACGCCACCACGCTGACCGAAGCCGGTTATGTCGGTGAAGATGTTGAAAACATCATTTTGAAGATTTTGCAAAAATGCGATTATGATGTGGAAAAGGCGGAGACAGGCATCGTTTATATCGACGAAATAGATAAAATTTCTCGCAAATCCGATAATCCGTCCATCACTCGCGATGTGTCTGGGGAAGGCGTGCAACAAGCCTTGCTTAAGTTGATTGAAGGCACAGTAGCTTCCGTACCGCCGCAAGGTGGTCGCAAGCATCCGCAGCAGGATTTTTTGCAGGTTAATACTGCAAATATCTTGTTCATAGTCGGCGGGGCGTTTGCGGGTTTAGATAAAGTCATCAAACATCGCACAGAGAAGGGCGGCATTGGTTTTTCCGCAGAAGTCAAAGCTCGGGACGACAAGCGCAACGTGGGCGAGATTTTTGCTGACGTGCGTTCGGAGGATTTAATCAAATACGGATTGATTCCGGAGTTTGTCGGTCGGTTGCCTGTAATCGCTACTCTGGATGAGTTGGACGAAGCCGCTCTGATTCAGATTTTAACGCAGCCTAAAAACGCCTTGATCAAACAATACAAGCATTTATTCGAAATGGAAGGTGCGGAATTGGAGTTTAGGGACGATTCGCTGGCGGCGATTGCGCGTAAGTCGATGGAGCGAAAAACCGGTGCCAGAGGGTTGCGTACCATAGTCGAGAACGTGTTGTTAGATACCATGTACGAATTGCCGTCAAATGACAAAATCTCGAAAGTCGTGATTGATGAGAACGTCATTCAGGGTAATGCTGAACCGATTTTGGTATACGAAGCCGAACAGAAACTGGTGGCTTCGGACGCTTCCTAAGCATGGGCTGTTAAACCATCTTGGCGCTGTTCCGGCGTCTTAATTAAATTGGAGGGGGCTTTTTTGATAAAGCCCCCTTTTTTTTGCCTGAGATTAAAGATACTTGTTTTCTGGGAGTTCATCCTCATATAGGATGGCATCTAATGTTTTGAGCTGCTCAAGGGAGCAAATGAAATGACCGATTTAAAAACCAAAGATGAATTAATTCCCGTCTTGCCGTTAAGGGACGTGGTGGTCTATCCGCATATGGTGATTCCATTGTTTGTCGGTCGAGGCATGTCGATTGATGCTCTTGATGCCGCCATCAAACAAGACAAGCAAGTCTTGCTGATCGCCCAGAAGCAGGCCGATGTTGACGAGCCGGGTTTTGATGATTTGTATACGGTCGGTACCTTGGCCAATATTCTGCAATTGTTGAAATTACCTGACGGCACTGTAAAAGTGTTGGTTGAAGGTAGTCAGCGCTGCTCGGTCACCAAATACCAAGAAATTGACAATTATTGCGCAGCCAGCGTGGTCGAGTTGAGCGACGAATTGAATATTTCCGAGCAGGAAGCGGAGGTATTACAGCGCACCGCGATTAATTCATTCGATCAGTATGTGAAATTGAACAGCAAAATACCGCCCGAAGTTTTAAATTCGCTGGCCGGAATTGACGACCCCAGTCGCTTAGCCGATACCATGGCTGCACATATGGCCTTAAAGGTCGAAGAAAAGCAGTTGATGTTGGAAATGGTCGATGTCGCGAAGCGTTTGGAGAATTTGATGACTTTGATGGAAGGTGAAGTCGACATTCTAGAGATGGAAAAGAAAATTCGTGGTCGCGTTAAGAAGCAGATGGAAAAAAATCAACGCGAATACTATTTGAATGAGCAAATGAAGGCTATTCAAAAAGAGCTGGGTGAGATGGACGAAGCCAGTAACGAGATCGAAGAGCTGGAACGGAAAATTGCCGCGGCTGGTATGTCGGTAGAAGCGAAAACTAAGGCAACAGCCGAGTTAAATAAACTGAAAATGATGTCGCCGATGTCGGCGGAAGCCACAGTGGTACGCAACTACATCGACTGGATGGTCAACGTGCCTTGGAAAAAGAAAACCAAAGTACGCCATGATTTAAAAGTCGCCGAAGAGGTTTTGGAAGCCGAACATTACGGGTTGGATAAGGTAAAAGAGCGGATACTCGAATACCTTGCTGTGCAACAGCGTGTCAAAGCGTTGAAAGGGCCTATTCTCTGCTTGGTCGGCCCTCCGGGGGTTGGTAAAACCTCTCTTGGTCAGTCGATTGCGCGGGCCACCAACCGTAAGTACGTTCGGATGGCTTTAGGTGGGGTTAGAGATGAAGCGGAAATTCGTGGGCATAGACGTACCTATATTGGTTCGATGCCCGGTAAAATTTTGCAGAATTTGTCCAAGATCAAAACCCGTAATCCCATGTTTTTACTGGATGAAATTGACAAAATGGCTGCGGATTTTCGCGGAGATCCGGCGTCTGCGCTATTAGAGGTACTGGATCCGGAGCAAAATCATACCTTCTCGGATCACTATCTAGAGGTCGATTTTGATTTGTCCGATGTAATGTTTGTGGCCACTGCGAACACGATGAATATCCCGCCTGCCCTGATGGATAGGATGGAAATTATTCGTTTGGCCGGCTACACCGAAGATGAAAAAATCAACATCGCCTTGCGCTTTTTGATCCCGAAACAGGTCAAAAATAATGGCCTAGCGGAGTCAGAGATTTCTATTTCAGAAGCTGCAGTTAAGGATATTGTCAGATATTACACACGTGAAGCGGGTGTGCGCGGACTGGAGCGGGAAATATCGAAAATTTGCCGGAAAGTCGTGAAAGATCTGTTGTTGAAAACCCGTAAAAGCCGCACTGCTGTTACCGAAAAAACCCTGGATAAGTATCTAGGTGTGAGGCGGTTTAGTTATGGTATGGCCGAAGACAACGATCAAATCGGGCAAGTCACTGGTCTGGCATGGACTGAGGTAGGCGGTGAGTTGCTAACTATCGAAACCGCAGTAATGCCGGGTAAAGGCAAACAATTAGCGACCGGTAAGCTCGGCGATGTAATGAAAGAGTCTATCGAGGCTGCAGTCACAGTCGTCCGGAGCCGCGCTGATATTTTGGGCATCGACAGTGATGTGTTTCAGAAAAATGACATCCATATCCACGTTCCGGAAGGCGCTACCCCGAAAGACGGGCCTAGCGCGGGTATTGGCATGTGTACCGCCATTATTTCCGCTCTGACCAAAATTCCGGTACGCGCGGATGTTGCCATGACCGGGGAGATAACCCTGCGCGGCGAAGTGCTGCCGATCGGCGGACTGAAAGAAAAGTTGTTGGCGGCGCATCGCGGGGGTATCGCGACCGTAGTCATTCCCGCAGAAAACGAAAAGGATCTTGCGGAGATCCCCGAAAACATCAAACGCAACTTGGCGATTAAGTGTGTCCGTTGGATAGATGAAGTTTTGGACTTAGCCCTACAGCATATGCCAACCCCAATTGCGGCGATTCCGGTGACTGAAATAAGCGAAACTGCCGCCACCAAGGCAGAGGTAAAAAAGCCGGGTGTTGTCGCGCACTGAAAGTAGAGCCGAATCGGTGGAAACCATCAATATCATGGCTTCCGCCGACTTCAGTGCTTGACATCGCTTGCAGGCGATTGTTATAAATGTCGGCCTCCCGCACCAGGAGAGGCAGTAAATCGGGTTGGTGAAAAACCGGTTGGTTGGCAAATCCAGGCTTTGTTTGCTGGGTATAATTAATAAAACGACATCCTAAGGGGAAATAAATGAATAAATCGGAACTTATCGATGCAATCGCCAGTGCGTCCCAGTTAACTAAAGCCGATGCAGGTCGGGCTTTGGATGGCTTCATCAAATCAGTAGAAGACGCGTTAAAACAAGGCGATTCCGTTGCCTTGGTTGGCTTTGGCACATTCGATGTGAAAGAAAGAGCAGAGCGTAAAGGCCGTAATCCGCAAACAGGCGAAGAGATCACTATTAAAGCCGCGAAGATCCCATCATTTAAAGCTGACAAATCTTTAAAAGATGCTGTAAACTAGCCGCTCTTTAGTCGGGTGCTTAGCTCAGCTGGGAGAGCATCGCCCTTACAAGGCGAGGGTCGGGGGTTCGAACCCCTCAGCACCCACCAGACTTTGGAGCGGTAGTTCAGTTGGTTAGAATACCGGCCTGTCACGCCGGGGGTCGCGGGTTCGAGCCCCGTCCGCTCCGCCAAAACAGAAACCTCGGGCCGTATGGTCCGAGGTTTTTTTTTGCCTGTTAATTTTATGGCCTGAAGCGATCGGGTTTAATACTGTTTAAGGACAGCGTTTATGCTTTTAGAGATTAGAGAAAAGGTGCACGGTCTGTTTGCATCGATCATATTGACACTGATTTGTGTGCTTTTCGGATTGTGGGGCATTCAAAACTATCTTGGTGGCGGTAAAGAAGCACCAGTTGTATCTGTAGGAGATAAAGAGTTTTATCAGCGTGATGTAAATCAGGCCTACCAGCAATATGCGCAGAATCTGGCAGGTATGAAGTTCGACGAAGAGACGCTTAAAAAGCAGGCGTTGGAAAAGCTGGTTCGCGACGAAGTCTTGTTACAGTATGTGCAAGACCAAAACCTGTTGGTCAGCGACGATACGGCGAGGGATTTCATACAAACGCTGGAGTATTTCCAAAAAGACGGCAAGTTTGATAAGACGCAGTACCAGACCATGCTTGGTTCGCAAGGCATGTCTTCAGCCGAGTTTGTCAATCGCATCAAAAAAGCTTTGGTGATGGAGCAGTTCCAGCGTGCGGTGGTGGATAGTAGCTTCGTTACCCCGGCAGAAATCAATAATTTCTTTAAAATCCAGAACCAAACCCGCGATGTGGAATATGTGATGGTGCCATTAGCGCCAGTCACCCAGCAGCCTAGCGAAGAAGAAATTACCGCTTATTATCAGCAGCATCAGGACGCCTATCAGACTCCCGAGCAGGTGGCTATCGAGTACGTGGAATTAACCTTGGATAAACTGGCCGCCGAGGTCAGCGCCAGCGAAGATCAGTTAAAAGCCTTCTACGAAGAGCAAAAAGTCCAATTCACCACGAAAGAGCGCAGAAAAATCAGCCATATCCTGTTTGCTTTCAGCAAGGATAAAACTGCCGACGAGTTTGCTTTGCAAAAAGCTCTGAAGGCTAAACAAGATTTGAAAAGCAAGGATTTCGCGGTCCTAGCTGCAGAAGTGTCAGACGATAAATTAACCGCTAAAAATGGCGGGGACTTGGGTTTATTCAATGTCGGCGTGATGGAAAAAGCCTTTGAAGATGCTGCTAGCAGTTTAAAACTTGGCGAAGTCTCCGAACCTGTTAAATCGGCTTTTGGTTATCATTTGATTAAAGTCACCGAGTTGATACCGGGTGACGTAAAGCCCTACGAAGCGGTAAAAGTAGAAGTCAGCAAGGCGTATCAAAAAGCCCAGGCCGAAGCCAAATTTAACACTTTGGCTGAGAAGGTTGCCGAAGTCAGTTATGAAAATCCGGATAGTCTGGTAGCGGTTGCGCAACTATTGGGCGGAACAACCAGCAAGACCGAGGCATTTACTCTCGCCGCTGGGGAAGGCGTCGCTGCAGACGAGAAAGTTCGAGCGGCTGCATTTTCCGAAGATGTCTTAAAAGGCAGCAACAGCGAGCCGCTGGAAATTGGCGGTGACAAAGTGGTGGTGTTGCGGATGTTATCGCATCAACCGGCAGCCAGTCGGGAACTCAAGGATGTTAAAGCACCGGTAATTGCCGCCATCCAGCAAGATAAAGCAAAACAACAGGCCATCGCCACTGCCGATAAAGTTAAGCAGGAATTGGTTGGCGGTAAAGGGCTTACAGAAATTGCCCAAGCGCAACATTTGCAAACCAAAAAAATTACTGGTTTGACGCGCACCGCCAACGATTTGCCGGCGCCAGTCACGCAGGAGATTTTTAGAACGGCCAAACCCAAAGCCGGTCAGCCTAGCGTTGCGGTAATCGACGAAGCGAAGGGCGGTAAATTAGTGGTTAGCATCAATAGTGTAAACGAGGGTGTGATGTCGGACAGCGACAAGAGCAAACAAGCCTTGATTGCCAAAAACATCTCTACTGCCTTCGGTAAGGCGCAGATGGAAGCAGTATTGAATGCGTTGCAGACTAAAGCCGAGATTGTTATCAATACGCAAAAACAGTAAACCGTAAAACGGACCGGCAAAAAGGGAGCTTCAAGCTCCCTTTTTTTTGCATGTTTAAGCGGTTAGTTGATTACCTCAGGTGATTTTGTTACTGATTTTAGTTAGGGTTCCTGAGACGTCCCGCTATTACCGTTGCCCCATGCGGCAATAGCTAGCAGCGTCCAACACGGATTGGCTTTTAGGCTGACGTTTATTAACATAGCCGCAGAAAGCCGAATACGGAGTTTTTTCGATCTGGAACGTATCGATATTATTTTCCTGTTCGGTCAACTCATGGGATAAACTTTAAAATCTATAACTAAAAAAGCTTGCTGAAGCCGCTCCCGTCTTAATTTTTATTAGCTCGAAGTAAGGATCAACATGATTATCAAACCTCGCGTACGCGGATTTATGTGCGTCACCACCCACCCAGTCGGCTGCGAAGCCAATGTCAAACAGCAAATCGACTACGTCAAAAGCTTCGGCACCATTCCGGACGGCCCGAAGAACGTTCTGATTCTGGGCGCTTCCACCGGTTACGGTTTGGCATCGCGGATTGTCTCTGGTTTCGGTTCAGGCGCGAAAACCCTGGGCGTGTTTTTCGAGCGCGAAGGTACCGCCGATAAGCCGGGCACCCCAGGTTGGTACAATTCCGCAGCGTTTCATAAGTTTGCCGAAGCGGAAGGCCTGTATGCCAAAAGCATCAACGGCGATGCGTTTTCCGACGAGATCAAACAAAAAACCATAGACGCCATCAAACAAGATTTGGGCAAAGTCGACTTGGTGATTTACAGTCTGGCCGCCCCGCGCCGCACCAATCCTAAAACCGGTTTCACCCACAACTCCACGCTAAAACCAATCGGCAAGGATTTGGTGCAAAACGGTATCGACACCGACAAAGAGATCATCAAGGAATTTACCCTGCCGGCGGCCACCGAGGAAGAAATCGCCAACACCGTTGCGGTGATGGGCGGTGAAGACTGGCAAATGTGGATCGATGCGTTAGCCGATGCCGACGTCTTAGCGGAAGGTGCCAAAACCACCGCTTACACCTATCTGGGCGAAAAAATAACTTGGGATATTTATTGGGACGGCACCATCGGTGCGGCCAAAAAAGATTTGGACAAACGTGTCATCGATATCCGCAGCAAGTTAGCTGCTTTGGGTGGTGACGCTAGGGTGTCGGTACTAAAAGCCGTGGTTACCCAAGCCAGCGCGGCGATTCCGGTGATGCCTTTGTATCTGGCTTTGCTGTTCAAAACCATGAAGGCGGAGGGAACCCACGAAGGTTGTATCGAACAGGTCAACGGCTTGTTTCGCGACAGTCTTTACGGTGCCAATCCCAGCCTGGACGATACTGGTCGCCTGCGCGCCGATTTGAAAGAATTGCAGCCGCAAGTGCAAGACAAGGTCACGGCTTTGTGGGAACAAATCAACAATGACAATATCAACGAATTGAGCGATTTTGCCGGTTACAAACACGAGTTCCTGAAGTTGTTCGGTTTCGAGGTAGACGGGGTGGATTACGACGCCGACGTCAATCCCGAGGCACCTATCGCCAACTTGCTATAAAGATTACCCCGGTGGCTAGTGCGGCGACCCACCGGGTTTAAGAGGAAGGACACCTGACGTTTTTGCAAAGGCGGCGTTATCGGCGAACCCCCAAACCGATGCCGATAGTGCTAGCCACAAGTAAAAACGTCGCTCAAGTTTCTGTTTAATTTCTGTGAAACACTGGAAACATGCAAACACAATCAACTACCCGAGACTGGATTCTCTACTCGCTACTTAGTTTGACTATCTTGCTGATCGTGTTGGCGATGTATCAAATCGACCGGCAATGGCTGAAATTGAGCGAGATGCAAGCCGCGCTGTCCGAGCAAGCCAAGGATATGCGCGAACTGCGCGGGGCGATTGCCTCTGGCGCGATTGCCGCCGTCAACTCGCCCGCTAACGCCACCGCGAGTGGTGAGGTTTCTCAAGCATTTCAACGCGCGCATGCTGCGAGTCGTATGCCGGATTACGCCCAGGGCGACTGGAGCGTGGAAGCCTTCGGCACCAACCTAAAAACCATCACGCCGCTGGTGTCCAGTGATGCTTATGCCTCCAATGTGCAAAGTTATGTGCTGGAGAGTCTGATTACCCGTAACCCAGACACCTTGGAATGGGAAGGTTTGGTGGCTAAGGACTGGATCATCAGCGAAGACGGCTTGGTGATTAGCTTCCGGATGCGCGAGGACGTCAGTTTCTCGGACGGTCTACCGCTGACTGCCGACGATGTGGTGTTCAGCTTCGATTTCATCATGACCGATGCCATCCAAGCCCCGCGCGAACGGGCTTACCTGGAAAAAGTCAAAAGCGTCAAAGCCAACGGCAAATACGAAGTGGTGTTTACCTTCAAAGAGCCGTACTTCGAAGCGCTGTCTTTGGCCGGTGGCATCGGCATCCTGCCTAAGCATTTTTACGAGCCGTATTTAAAAGAGCCGCAAAAATTTAACGAGTCCAAAGGTTTGTTGTTGGGCAGCGGTCCTTATCGATTGAACGACCCGAAAAACTGGACGCCGGACAAAGGCAATATTGAGCTGGTCCGTAACGAGCGTTACTGGGGCGACGTGCAACCGTCTTACCATCGGATTCTCTGGAAAATTATCCAAAACGATAGCGCCCGCTTAACTACCTTTCGCAATGGCGATATCGACTCTTACTCCGCTAGACCGGTCGAGTATCAAGAGCTGAAAAAAGACCCGCAAATCCAGGCCAAGAGCCAAAACTTCGAATACATGCCACCGGTCGTAGGCTACAGCTACATTGGCTGGAACCAAGAGCGCGGCGGTAAGCCAACCCGTTTTGCCGACAAGCGCGTGCGCCAAGCCATGACTTACCTGACCGACGTCAGCCGGGTGATCAAGGATGTGATGTTGGATTACGCCGAGCCTGCGGTTAGTCCGTTCAGTAAAACCAGCAAGCAGCATGATGTGGCCTTGCAGCCGTATCAAGCGGATTTGGATAAAGCCAAAGCCTTGCTAAAAGACGCTGGTTATCAGGATAAAAATGGCGACGGCGTATTGGAAGATAAGGCCGGCACCCCCTTTGAATTTAAACTGACCTACTTTCAAGCCAACGAAGACACCAAACGCATGGTGCTGTTGTTGAAAGACTTGTACGCCCGCGCTGGCGTCAAGCTGATTCCAACCCCGCAGGAATGGCCGGTGATGTTGGAAAATCTGGATAAAAAAGATTTCGACGCGATTACCCTGGGTTGGACCAGCGGCATCGAAACCGATTTGTACCAAATCTTCCATAGCTCGCAAGCCGTCAGCAAAGGCGATAACTACGTCAATTATAAAAATCCGGCGTTGGATAAGTTAATCGACGACGCCCGCCGCACTGTCGATGAAAGCAAACGCATGCCACTGTGGCAGCAGGCCGAGCATATTCTTTACGAAGACCAGCCTTACACCTTTTTGATGCGCCGCAAGAGCCTGTTGTTCGTCGACAAGCGTGTCCACAATCTGCAAATGACCAAACTGGGATTAAACTTCGGTTCCATGCCGCTGGAAAATTACGTGCCGCTGGCGCAGCAAAAATACACCCAATAGGCCAAGGATTCGCCGATGTTGACATATCTCCTGCGGCGCTTGCTGTTGATGATCCCCACCTTGTTGGGGATTACCGTGCTGGTGTTCAGCGTCATGGCCATGTCGCCCGGCGGCATAAGCGCGCAGACTTTGATCGGCGGCATGGACATGAAGCCGCAGGAAAAGCAGGCGCTGCTGGATTATTACAACAAGCGCTATGGCCTGGATAAACCGGCACCGGTGCAATATCTGCGTTGGTTGAATAATGTCTCACCGATTGGTTTTGTTACCGACGCCCAAGGCCAGCGCGGCGAATTTTCATTTAGCAAGGGCATGGATCTGGGTACCAGCTTTCAATACGGTCGGCCGGTGTCGGACATTCTGGCAGAACGGATTCCGATCACCTTGCTGCTCAATCTGGTCACCTTGCCGCTTACCTATATCATCGCCATCATGGTGGGCATGAAGGCGGCTACCCAACGCGGTAGTGCATTCGATGTAGGCGCGGGTATGTCGATGCTGGCATTGTGGTCGATTCCGACCATGCTGGCCGGGGTGTTGCTGCTAGGATTTTTTGCCAATATCCAGCATTTTCAATGGTTCCCCACCGCCGGCATCAGTAGTCTTGAAGCCCAAGATATGCCCTTCCTGCCGCATTGGGAGGAGGGCGGATTTGTCCGAGGTTTCTTGTTGGACAGAATCTGGCATTTGATTTTGCCGGTGATTTGTCTCTCCTACGGCGGTTTTGCCGCGCTGACCAAATTGACCCGCACCTCAATTCTGGAAAACCTGCATGCCGATTATGCCCGAACCGCGCGCGCCAAAGGTTTGGCCGAGAGCGATGTACTCTGGAAGCACGTGTTCCGCAACAGCCTGCTGCCCTTGATTACTGTCTCTGCCGGTTTGTTACCCAGTTTGCTGGCCGGCTCCTTGATCGTCGAAAATATTTTCAGCATCAATGGTATGGGCCAATTGGCAGTAGAAGCGGTGAAAGGCCGTGACCGGGAGTTGGTGTTGTCGATTACCTGGATCAGTGGCTTTTTGACCCTGATTGGCTATTTGATCGCCGATTTCTGTTACACCCTGGCCGATCCGCGGGTGAGTTATGACTAAGCCCGCGATCAGCCGCGACTCTTTTTCTGCGCGTATCTGGCGCAAAACGCTGGCTGGCGTCGGCGTCAAATTTGGCTTGGGCTGGGTGGCGCTGTTAGTGTTCTGCGCGGTATTTGCGCCGTTTCTGGCCAACTCCATGCCGCTGCTAATGAGTAAAGATGGCGTGATTTCCGCGCCGGTTTTGGAGTACCTCAGCGTCGAAGATGCCTGGATTTTGGCCAGCTTTTTTATCGCTTTGGCGGTTTATCGACTTAGTCTGGCTGGCGGCAAGCAGATTTTGTTATTTTTACTGGGCAGTGCCTTGGCTGCCTTAGCGGTTAATATGTTCGTCAAACCACCGGCCTTGATTATCTACGACGACTTCCGCAGCACCGCTTACACGCAAGTGGATTGGAAAATCATGCCGCCCATCCCCTATGCGCCGGTCGATTATCTGCGCGATTTGGGCAGCAAAGGCCTGGAAGCGCCGTTTGCTACGGAAGGTCATACCCATTGGATGGGCACCGAAGAAAACGGCGCCGACGTGTTAAGCCGAATGATCCATGCCTGCCGGATTTCCTTGAGCATCGGCCTGATTGCCTCCGGTATTGCTTTGGCTATCGGGATCGTGGTCGGCGGTTTGATGGGCTATTTCTCGGGCATCGTCGACATGCTGGGCATGCGGCTGGTGGAGATTTTCGAAGACATTCCCACGCTGTTTCTACTGCTGACTTTCGTGGCCTTCTTTGGCCGCAGTTTGTACATGATGATGGTGATCATCGGCGTTACCGGCTGGTCCGGGTATGCGCGTTACGTGCGCCAGGAATTTTTGAAACTGCGCAAACAAGATTACGTGCAGGCGGCGGTCGCCAGTGGTTTGCCCTTAACCTCAATCCTATTCCGCCACATGCTGCCTAACGGCGTCGCGCCTTTATTGGTGGCGGTCAGCTTTGGCGTGGCCGGGGCGATTCTGTCGGAAGCAACCTTAAGCTTTTTGGGCTTGGGCGTGGTCGATGCGCCATCCTGGGGCGCTATGCTGGATCAAGCCGTCAAATCCTCGACCTTTAACTGGTGGATGGCGGTGTTTCCCGGCGGCTCGATTTTCATGACGGTGTTTGCCTACAACCTGATCGGCGAAGCGTTTCGGGACGCGATTGACCCGCGCTTGTCGGACAAGGCCGGGGTTAAATCATGAGCCAAGCCTTATTGGAGGTGCGCAATCTGCGTACTTATTTAAGGTCCGGCGGCGGCGAAGTGCGGGCGGTGGACGACATCAGTTTCAGCATCCCCAAAGGCGAAACCTTTTGCTTGGTCGGCGAATCGGGCAGCGGCAAGTCGGTTAGCGCCTTGTCGGTGATTCGCTTATTGCCGGACGGCGTGGCTTCGCATCCCAGCGGCGAGATTTTTCTGAACGGGCAGGACTTGTTAACCCTGGACGATCCAGGTATCCGTGCTGTGCGCGGCTTACAAATCGCCATGATTTTCCAGGAGCCGATGACCTCCTTAAATCCGGTCATGAGCATAGGCGAACAAATCACAGAAGCGCTGCAATTGCATCATGCCAATATGGACGACGCGGAAGCCATGGAACGTACCATCAAGGCCTTGGAACAGGTGCAGATCCCCAATGCTTCCAGCCGTTTTGCCGACTACCCACACCAACTCTCCGGCGGTCAACGCCAGCGGGTGATGATCGCGATGGCGCTGGCCTGCCAGCCGCAATTGCTGATCGCTGACGAGCCGACCACCGCACTGGATGTGACCGTGCAAGCCGAGATTTTGCGCCTGATGCGCAAACTCCAGGACGACACCGGCATGAGCATGCTGTTCATCACCCACGATTTCGGCGTCGTGGCGCAGATGGCGCATTGGGTGGGGGTGATGCAGCAGGGCAAACTGGTGGAAGTCGGCGCGTGCCAAGCAGTATTGCGTAATCCTCAACATCCCTACACCCAACAATTGCTAGCCGCCGTGCCTGAAAATCTCGCCAAGCCGGGCAGGGCGGCCCTAGGTGTCAATCCTTCTGTTCCCGAAACCGCCGAATCGCCAAGCGCGGAAAATCTAACTATGTCAAAGGAGTCCGTGGTAATAGCGAGAGCAGAACCCTCTCCCCTCGGGAGAGGGCAGGGTGAGGGGATGCAAATCAATGCTTCACCTTACTCGCCCCCTCTGTCGGATGAGTTGCTGAGTAAGAGCGATAAAAAACTGCTTTCCGTACTGGAGCGCGCCGGCTTAAGGCTACAGTCAACGCAAAACGTTTCGATGAACTCCCCTCACCCTAGCCCTCTCCCGGAGGGAGAGGGGACTACCAGCTCGGCTCGGATAGATGGGGATAGTCATAAGAGTTCCGCTCAAATAGTGACGAAGCAGCGCGAGCCGCTACTGCAAATCCGCGACTTGAAAGTCTGGTTCCCCATCAAAAAAGGTTTGTTCCGGCAAACCGTCGATTACGTCAAAGCCGTGGATGAAGTATCGCTGGATATTCCGCGCGGCGAAATCGTTGCCTTGGTAGGTGAGTCCGGCTGCGGCAAAACCACCTTGGGCCGCGCGGTCTTGCAATTGGAACTGCCGACTGCCGGCAGCATTCGCATCGACGGCCAGGAACTTACCGGCCTGTCCGCGCGCGAACTGCGGCCGCTGCGGCGCAAGATGCAGATTGCCTTTCAAGACCCGCAATCCTCGCTCAATCCGCGTTTGCTGGTGGAAACCACCCTGACCGAACCGATGAAAGTGCATGGCATTGGCGCCAATCAAGAGCAGCGTATCGAACTGGCCGGGCAATTGTTGGAAGACATGCAACTTAGCCGCGAATCGCTGTGGCGCTACCCGCACGAATTTTCCGGCGGCCAACGGCAACGCATCGGTCTGGCGCGGGCTTTGGCGCTAAATCCGGAGTTTGTGGTGTGCGACGAAATCACCAGCGCGTTGGATGTGTCGGTGCAAGCGGAAATTTTGCAATTGCTGCTGGATATTCGCCGGCGGCGGAATCTGACCTTGTTGTTTATTACGCATAATATTGGGGTGGTGGAGTATCTCAGTGATCGGACGGTGGTGATGTATAAGGGGAAGATTGTAGAAGAAGGTTTGACTGCGAAGGTTTGTGGGGCGCCGGAGCATGCTTATACTCAGAGGTTGTTGTCGGCGGTGCCGAGGTTAGTGGTATAGGGGATTGTTGTGGTGATATACGGCAGCCATTTAATTACTCATTATGTTTTTGAGGGTAAGGAGTGATAATTCATTTCACGAATGAGTTCGGTCGCTTAAACTCGATCCTTTCTTCACGATCCTTTTGGCTAAGTTACTGTGGTGAGTATTTTGGTGATAGGACTGGCAAGGTTATCTCAAGAGCCGCGCATCCGATGGTGTCTTTTAGCGACTACGGTGATGATGAATTACCTAAAAAACAGGTGACTTATGGCGGCTATGGCCTAGCTTTGAATAAAAGTTGGGCTTTAGAAAATGGCTTAAGCCCTGTTAATTATGTTGAAAAAAACTCACCTGCTGCACAAGGTCTCATTTGTTTGCTCAAAGCCCGTCAACGTGGATCATTGCCTAGTTCCCTTCGTTTGCCGGTAATGCAGCTAAAGTGTTTCACTAAACATGTCTATGGGTTTAATAGCAACTTTGGTGAGGAAAACTTTGATTTCAAAGCTGAAAACGAGTGGAGATTTGTTCCAAGTATAAGCCAGATTGGCGGTAATCGAATTTCAGAAAATTTCTCTTCATATGACAAAGACCGAGAAAAGTACAATAAGCGTCTTCGACAATATCCGCTGAAGTTTGAGTTTTCAGATATAAAATTTATATACGTCCAAACCGAAGAGGAGCGCGCAAAAGTTGTCTCTGAATTTGTTGGACTTCAAGGCCATAAAGTGAAATTGAGTTCTTGGAAACAAAAACAGAATAGTCCTCTTAGGAACGATTAGTGAAAGCGGAATCGTAAGCATGAGGCTGCCACGACCTATTTTAATGTCGGGTCTCGGCCCGACAGCCGAGATACTTTTCTTTGCTTGTCCAAAGAAAAGTATCCAAAAGAAAAGACACCCGGATGCCGCTT